>JAVXCW010000006.1:0-77743 GCA_036659275.1 Bacteroidales bacterium
ATATTTTTTTGTTTATTATAAAATAAGTTTACACCTTTGTGTCATAATTACAAGAGATGAACAATTATATATTAAATATTCGTTGGTGGTGGTGCACAAGAAATTTTTTTGTGAGCCGTGCCGTGCGTTGTATTTAATTGAATAAATATTTTATAGAGATTAATTAATACATAATAATAAAATTAAAATGGCCTAATGCTCACAAAAGCATTGGGCTTTTTTATTTTACAGCATCTAAGAAAAAATTGCTACTAAAAATTTTAAAATATAGAAATTATAAACAAATGAAAACAACAAAAAAATACACATTACCAGAAAGCGAAATACCCAAGCAATGGTATAATATTTTGGCAGATATGCCAAATCAACCAAAACCACTTTTAAATCCTATTACAAGGGAACCTCTAAAAAAAGAAGATATGGAGGGATTGTTTGCCAAGGAACTTGTGGCACAAGAATTTTCAAAAGAGAGATTTATTGATATTCCCAACGATGTAAGGACACTCCTTAAAATTTACAGGCCAACACCACTTGTAAGGGCTAGTGGATTAGAAAAAGCATTGGATACTCCTGCTAAAATTTATTTTAAGAATGAGAGTGTAAGTCCGGTAGGTTCGCATAAACTTAATTCGGCTATACCGCAGGCTTATTATAATAAAATACAAGGGATTAAACATATTACAACAGAAACAGGAGCAGGACAATGGGGCTCTTCTATGAGTATTGCATGTAAACATTTTGGACTAGATTTAAATGTTTTTATGGTTAAAAACAGTTATTATGCTAAGCCTTACAGAAAAATAGTTATGGGTACGTATGGTGCACAAGTACATGCTTCTCCCTCTAATATTACCTCTTTTGGGCGTAATGTTCTTGCCACAGATCCAAATTGCCAAGGTAGCCTTGGAATGGCAATTTCGGAGGCTGTAGAAATGGCCACTAAAACCCCCAATTGCAGATATACATTGGGAAGTGTATTAAATCACGTGCTTTTACATCAAACAATTATAGGGCTAGAAACCGAAAAACAAATGGAAATGACCGGAGACTATCCCAATAAAATAATTGCTTGTTTTGGTGGAGGCTCAAATTTTGGAGGAATAGCATTTCCATTTATGAGACATAATTTAATAGGAGAAGGGGGTCCCGATGGCTTATTGGGGAGAAAGAAAATTCGTTTTATGGCTGCTGAACCGTCTGCGTGTCCAAAGCTTACAATGGGTAAAATGGATTATGATTTTGGCGATACCGCAGGGCTTACACCACTTATTCCAATGCTTACTTTAGGACACAATTTTCAACCCGATAATATTCATGCTGCCGGGTTAAGGTATCACGGTGGTGGACAAATTGTAAGTCAACTTAAACAAGATGGCTTAATTGAATCTTATGCCGTTGAACAAAGCGAAGTGTTAGCCGCCGGTGTGCTATTTGCCCGTGCAGAGGGGATAATTCCGGCTCCTGAATCGTGCCATGCCATAGCTCTTACAATACGTGAGGCTCTAAAGGCAAAAGAAAATGGAAAAGAAGAGGTTATATTATTTAACCTATCGGGACACGGATTGTTAGATTTAGGTGCGTATGAGGCGTATTTAAATACAATTTAGCTTATCCCTTTTACTAATTCAGGCACATTTGCCACTTCAATAATTTCTAAATTTCCTCCCAACTTACTTCCCGATAGCGTTTTTTTAAGTTGTGGGGGAATTTTACTAAACGAAGAGATAAATATTTTATTAAAACCTAATTTAGCCGCTTCCGTTATTCTTTTTTCAACTTGGCTAACAGGCCGTATTTCGCCACTCAACCCAACTTCACCGGCAAAAGCCGTACGGGTAGAGATAGGCATATCAAAGTTTGATGATAAAATTGAGGCTACAATTGCAAGGTCACATGCCGGATCTGTAACTTTAAGACCTCCTGCAACATTTAAAAAAACGTCTTTTTGGGCTAACTTAAAGCCAACCTTTTTTTCTAGTACGGCTAGGAGCATATTCATTCTTCTAACATCAAATCCCGTTGCAGAGCGCTGAGGCGTTCCATAAGCTGCTGAGCTTACAAGAGCTTGTATTTCAATAAGAAAAGGACGTGTGCCATCTAACATGGCCGAAACCGCAATACCACTTAAATCCTCGCCGTGCATAGGAATAAACATCTCGGACGGATTTATAATTTCCCTTAATCCACTACCGGTCATTTCATAAACAGCAAGTTCGGCTGTTGAACCAAAACGATTTTTAATACTTCGCAATATTCTGTAAGAATGGCGAGTATCGCCCTCAAATTGTAAAACTACATCTACTATGTGCTCCAAAACTTTTGGTCCTGCTATAGTTCCATCCTTTGTTATATGCCCTATAAGAATTACAGGAGTATTACTCTCTTTTGCATAGCGGAGGAGTGAAGCGGCACACTCGCGAACTTGTGATACGCTCCCTGCCGATGATTCTATATTTTGTGAATAAATAGTTTGAATAGAGTCTATTATAAGTAATTGTGGAGCAACTGTATTTACTTGAGTAAGAATGTTTTCTAATAAGGTTTCGGACAAAATAAGACAATTATCGTGCTCTCCGCCAATACGTTGTCCACGCATTTTTATTTGTCTTGCACTCTCTTCTCCCGATACATATAATGTTTTAAGATTACTACAGGCTAATGGAATTTGTAATGATAGAGTAGATTTTCCAATGCCGGGCTCACCTCCTATAAGAACAACCGACCCTGTTACAAGTCCTCCTCCTAATACTCTATCTAATTCTCCCATTGAGCAAAATTGCTCGTTATTTTGAGTTGCTTGTTTTTCTAATACAATACGGCTCTCGCTCCCTGCTTCAATTTGTGAAAGAGGCTGAGGTTTAGTGTTTATGCTTTGTAAAAAAGCTTGATTGCGAGATGTTGGGGTGCTATTAGGACTTTTACTTATAATCTCCTCTACCATTGTATTCCACTCTCCACAAGCAGGGCATTTCCCCATCCATTTAGGGCTCTCGTTGCCGCATGAATTGCAAAACCACGCTTTTTTTATTTTTATCATAACTTTTTTACTTTCAATAGGTACAAAAATAACTATTTATTCAAATAAAATAGTTAAAAATATTATATTTGTACAAACTATTTAACATAACTTAATAGAATGAAAAAATTCACTGCTTTATTGGCATTAACTGCTGTGACCTTTTTAATGCCGTGTTACTCTAATGCGCAGGAACATAATTGCTTAAAATGTAAAGATACTTGTGTAGAAAAATTTATAATACAAAATATTGATAAATATATTAAGCAAGTGCAGCAAGAGTGGCAATTACCGGGGATGGCAGCAGCGTTTGCTATTAACGGAAAACCTGCGTATGCAAAAGGGTTTGGGGTAAAGGAGTTGCGTTCTGCTAATGAAATTGGATTTAGTGGTTCTTTGGCTTCCGATACTAATATTACATGTGGCGGATATAAGGGAGTTGTAAATAAACCGGGTGATTTAATAGATGAAAATACTGTATTCCAAATAGGCTCAATATCAAAGTCTTTTACTGCAACGGTTATTGCTACTCTTATTGATGAGGGGAAATTAAAATGGGATGATACTGTTAAAAATATCTTATCTGATTTTAAAATGTACGATTCTTGGGTTACCGCAAATATGCAGCTAAAAGATGTTATGACTCATGGTACAGGGCTTGCCGGGCAAGCCGGAACATATATTCCTAATTTAGGTTATAGTAGAGATGATGTTTATAAAATGATAGCTCTTATAAAGCCTGTGTATAGTTTTAGGGGTTCTTACGAATACAATAATATAACATTTATAATTGCTCAAAAAATTATAGAAAAAGTTACAGGCAAAAGCTGGGAGGAGAATGTTAAAGAGCGTATTTTAGAGCCTCTTGGAATGAATTCAACTTCGCTTAATGCGCAAGGGTTTGCAAATTCAAAAAATGTTGCAACTCCACACGATTACTCCTACAAAGGGGGCATAGTTACTCTTCCGCTTTATTCAAATGAGCAGGCACTTAATTGGCTTACCGTTGTTGGCCCTGCCGGAAGCGTTAATTCAAGTGTTTCTGATATGCTTAAATATGCTCAAATGCATAATAATAATGGTTGGTATGTAAATAATGCAGGAGATACTGTGCGTGTAATGAGTACTAAGGCTATGAGAACACTTCATAAAGGGGTTACAATTACTTCTCAAACAGATGCTCGCACAACACTCTATGCTCCGTGTTGGTTTGTAGAGCAGAATAATAAGTACAGGCTTTATTTTCATACCGGTACAACGTGGGGTATGACAGCTCTTTGCTTTTATGTACCGCAATTTAATTTAAGTGGCGTTATTCTTGTAAATAGTGAAGCAAATTCATCGCCCAGATATGCTATAATGAGGAGGCTAATTGATTTAACTATAGGAATAGATACTCTTAAAGATTATAGTAAAGAAGATTTTACGCAGTGGTATGCTACTGCAAAAAAAGATTGGGATAAAGAGAAGGCAGAAGGGGCTTTAGTTGCAGATAGTATTGCTAAAGGGCTTAAGTTGCTCCCTATTATTCCTAATAGTAAGGCTCTTGTTGGCAAATATGATAAGGATGAGCTTTTTGGAGATGCCAAAATTACATTAGAAAAAGGAGAATTGTATATTGCAATTGGAAAGATGGGGTTTAAAAATAAAATGACCAATATTCAAGGGACAAAATATGAATTTAGGAGTGATGGACATGCTTTTCCTATTAAATTTACTATGGATGAAAAAGGGGAAAAAGCTATAGGGTTTGTGGTTGAGTTTAATTATGGCGAGGAGAAGGATTTTGGAGGATGGACTAGAAAATAAAATTATTATAATTATATTTATGAAAAAGTTTTTTGTATTGTTATTTACTGCTGTATTATTATTTAGTATACAGCAAAGCGTGACCGCTCAAGGGAAACGTAATGTGCCATTAAAAGTAGAGCTTACTGCGGTAGCAGCTAAGCCAATAATTGGAGTATCATCTACAGCCGAGAGTGGAATGGCTGCTGCTCCATTAACGTATATTAATTCAATAAAGAGGGCAGGGGGTGTTCCTATTGTTATTCCAATGACAGCCGATGAGGATCAGCTAAATGCAATCCTTAATGTTGTTGATGGTATTGTAATGACCGGTGGAGAGGATTTAGATCCTTTGTATTTTGGCGAAGAGCCAAACCTTAATTTAGGTGAAGTAGCCCCTCAACGCGATGCTTTTGATTGTAAACTTATTAAAATGGCTGTGGCAAAGGGAATTCCTGTGCTTGGAGTATGTAGAGGAGAGCAAATAATGAATGTAGCTTTTGGGGGGACATTATACCAAGATCTTCCTTCACAAAAGAAAGATATTTTTGTACAGCATAACCAAAATTCTCCAAGTGGACACGGCTCACATTCAATTACAATAGAGAAAGGTTCTATGCTTAATGCTCAACTAGGTGTTGAAACAATAACTGTAAATTCTTATCATCATCAAGCTGTTAAAGATGTTGCTCCCGGTTTTAAGGTAACTGCTTATTCAAAAGATGGTGTAGTTGAGGCTATTGAAAAGATTGGAAGTGATAAAGTATGGGGAGTTCAATTTCATCCCGAGGGTTTTGTTTCATTGGGAGATGATAGGTTTATTGGAGTGTTTAAGCACTTAATTAATAAAGCATTAGAAAATCGCATTTAGCTTTGGGTTCTACTACTTGTTGCTATTAAATCTTTTATTGTTTTATTAAAGTCGGTGGCCTCTAGCAAATCTTCAATGTCTAAGTGCATGCGGTATCTCCAGTGATGTTGTGGGTTTTCGGGGTTATTTATGCGTTCGCTATCGGCATATTTATTTCTCCGTTTACTGTCAATAGAGAGCCAGTCTTGTAATGGAAAAATAGCAAGCATGCTTGGTGATGCCAAATTTTCTTTAATTATATTAAGGCAGCTAGTTGGGGTGGCATCGTAATATTGTTCACCATTTTCGCCAACCATATCGCTAAATTGATTATATAATTTCCCTAACCACATTCTTAATGTCTCAATATCGTGTGTGCTTGTTGTACAAACACTTAAGTAAGGGTATTCCTTAGGATTTCCACAACTAACACCTGCCTGTTTAGGCATTTGTTGTAATTCTAAAGAGAGAATTTTAAGATTTTTTAGGCAATGGTAAACAGATTCGTTTAACATTCCAAGGTCTTCGCCACATGTTAGCATATTGGTTGAGGCCATTAGTTGTTGTAGCTTTTTAATGGCTTGTTTGTACCAAAAATTGTTATGCCTTTCGTAAAAATATGAGTTATAGAGTTTGTTATAGGCTTCTTTTTTATAAGGAGGAAGAGATTTGTATTCGGCTTGGTTTTGCGCTCCAATTTTAGGATGAAAGGTCCCCTTTTTGTATGGGTCTTCCAAAAAGAGCCCGGAATAATTTATTTCTGCAAGTCCGCATTGTGCTATTTCACTAGGGGATAATGGAAGGGCAGGGCTAAAATGTCCCATAAGGCTACTGCTATATTCTATAGGTATTTCCCATATTCTAAAAAAACCAAGGATATGATCTAGGCGGTATGCATCAAAGTAATTAGAGAAGTGAGTAAAGCGAGCTTTCCACCAAGCATAATTATTTTTCTCCATTTCTTTCCAATTATATGTTGGAAAGCCCCAGTTTTGTCCCTCTTTTGAAAAAGAGTCGGGTGGTGCACCTGCTTGTTGGCCAAAATTAAATAGTGTAGGATATTGCCAAGCCTCTACACTATTGCGTGATATGCCAATTGGAATATCTCCTTTTAGTGCTACTCTGTTTGCGTGGGCAAATTCTTTTACACTTGTCATCTGTTTGTGCAAGTGATATTGAATAAATACATAAAATAATATGTCGTTGCGATATTCACTTGGCTTTGAAGTTAAACCGGTTATTAAATCTCCAGAAAATATTGCGTTATCTCCCCATTCTCTAAAATTAGGAGTTTTATATTTATCTCGTAGTACACAAAAAGCGGCATAGGGGAAAAGCCACTCTTTGTTTTGTTTTATAAAAGTATAGCACCCCGGTTCTGCAAATGTATTTTCTTTTTGTTCGTTATATATTGCCCTAAGAAAACGCATTTTAAAATCCCAAACATCTTCGTAATCTAAAAATACTTGATGGTTTAATAATGCTCCCTCTTTGTTTAATGCTTTGTTTAGTTTTACGTCTTTAATAGTTCCAATTTCACTTAAACTAACATATATTGGATGTAAGGCAAGTGTGGAGATGCAATTGTAAGGATAAGAATCTTTCCAGTTTATATATGCAGCAGTATCATTAATGGGGAGTAATTGTATAATTGATTGTCCTGTTGTTTTTGCCCACTCTATTAAAAGTTTAAGATCGCATAAATCTCCTATACCCAAACTGTTTTTTGAACGTAAAGAGAATAGGGGAACTACTAATCCTGCAAACTTTGGATTTATAGATTTAAAATTGGCCGATGAGTGTTCTATTATTACGGTGTTGTTTTTAGGAATTTTAGGAAATACAATGGTTCTATTATCACCATCTTCCCAAGTGTATTTGCCTGTAATGTTATCTTTTAATACAAATTTGTATAGTAATATTTTCCCTTCTTTCTTTTCTATATTAAAATTTGCTTCCCATTTTAGCCCTTCAACCTTGTCCATTGGTACAGCTTTTTCAACATCCCATTCTCCTGTATTTTTTGTGTTTCCGCAAATAAGGACCTGCGTTGTTTTTGTTATATTAGGAATTGTAGCCCGTATAATAAGCTCATTATTATGCTTGTGGAGTTGGGTATAAGAGGCATTTTCGTTTGCAAAAAAGACTTCGGAAAAAGGAGCCGATAAAAACGGAGATGCTACTGTATTGCCTTGCCATTGGTCGTATGTTATTATATCTTTTGTTGCTGTATTAAGGGCAATAGAACGGCCTTTTCCAGTTTCATAATAAATAAGGCCGTCATTATTCTTTACAAAATACCTATATGATATTATTCTTTCTTTAAGTGCATTTAGTTTTATTTCGCCTTCCCATATAGAGTTGCCTATGTAGTTAAGTTTAAAAGCATTTTCAATTTCTTGGTTCCCAAATTCGGCAGAGGACCCTGTTATAAATAATTCCTCACCCCATTTTGTGTTGAAATGAATAGAAAAGCGTATTGTCATATTAATAAAAATTAAAATTTAACCGATAGACCTGCATTTACAAGCCCTTTATATCCAAACCCAAGCTCAATAAAACCTCCTACAGTACCGCCAATTCTTACTCTTGTTGCAGTAAGATTATACGCAAAAGCAACACGGTCGTTTTCTGCGGGAATTATATTGTTTTTAGTGTCTAATTCTGTTTGTTCTTCATCTTTGCCTGCTACACCCAAAGAACATCCGCACGATGCTTCCCATATTCCTTGGCGAAAATAAATCCATCTAAATTCCAACATTCCTGTGTAGCTTCTGGTGTGATTGGTGTACACATCTTTATCTGAGGCCTCTTCTTTTATTTTTATGTCGGCTTCACTTATGCCAAAATATGCTCCTAAACATAAATAAGGGTTTATGTAATAATTGTATCCTATAGCTCCAACTCCGGTATATTTTTGCCCATATTCTTTAAATTTATGAACTACTCCGTTTTTATCTTTGAATGTATTATTATCTAAATCATTTGTTAATTCCAAAATTGAGGGAGCGCCATATTGAATATAAATTTCACTTTTTTTATAATCGATATAGCTATAGTCTTCCCTATAACCGGCCGTATGTTTTTTGTTATTCTTTGCTGTTACTAATATTGGCAGGGAGAATAAAAAGCACAGAAATATGAATATAAATTTTTTCATAGATTTATAAATTTGTGTGGTTATGTTTTGGTTTAATATTTTTCTTATTCCATATACTAATACTAATTAATGATAATAATCCGCATATTATCATTGTAAGAGCTTGAGATTCATGCGAAATAGTTGCAAATATAACACCTGTAGTTTGTGGAATTGCATAAACACTGGCAAGGGCAAGGCTTACAATAAAATGATATGCTCCTAAACCTCCCTGTACCGGTACTACCCAGCCAAGTCCGCCTATAATCATAAGGAATAATGCGTCTATTACCCCAAGTTCACCAACCGATGGGAATGCTTGTATTGTTGTATAACTTGTAAGCCAATAAGTGCCCCAAAGTAATAGAGTATACAAAAGGAACAGCCATTTATGTTTCATCTTAAATGCCGTAAATAATCCGTCCAAAAGTCCTTTTATTATATCTGCAATCTTTCTAAAGAACTTTAATTTGAGTATTTTTTTTCTTAGGCGCCATATTAGAACAAATGTAGCAATAAAAAAGAAGAGAATACCTATTGCAACATAAATTAAATTTAAAGAGAAATTGCTTATTAAAGGTTCAAAAAGCTCTCTGCTTATAAAAGTGCCAAATTCGCTCCATTTAAAAATGAGCAATAATGCAACCCAACATAAAAGACATATAAGATCGAATCCGCGCTCTAGTACAACAGTGCCTAAAGCTCCTTCAAATGTTGCTTTTTTAGTTTTTGCAATTACGCCACATCTTGCTATTTCTCCGGCGCGCGGAAGGATAAAGTTTGTAAGGTAAGCAATAGTTACACCGTCGTACGACTCGCGTAGAGATACCTTGTTATTAAGTTGCTGCAATAATAGTCTCCAGCGTAATGCCCTTATAAAAAAACCTAGAAAGCCAACGACCATTGAGATAAAAATCCAGTAATAATTACAACTTTTAAGTCCACTTACAAAATCATTCCATTTTACCCCTTTAAATGAGGCATAGAGCAATGCAAAGGCAAGGCCTAAAAGTAATATATACTTTATAAATTTCCCTATGGTTATTTTTGCAACCATTATAATTTTTAAATTAATTTATTTGTTACAGAATCGGGGAACACAACTTTGGGCTTAAATGTTTCTGCTTCTTGTGGAGTCATTTGTGCATAAGCCATTATTATAACAAGGTCTCCTACTGCAAATTTGCGAGCGGCAGCGCCGTTTAAACATATTTTACCACTTCCACGTTCTCCTTTTATAACGTAAGTGTCAATTCTTTCTCCGTTATTTATATTTACAATAGAAACTTTTTCGTTTTCATAAAGCCCGGCTGCTTCAACTAAGTTAGTATCAATTGTTATACTCCCTATATAGTTGAGGTTAGCCTCTGTTACTTTAACCCTATGTATTTTTGATTTTAATATTTCCAAAAGCATAAAAAGTTTTATTTTAATTTTATATTATCAATAAGTCTTACAGGACTAGCATATACTGCACACCATAGTTGAATATGCTCTGCATCGCTCCATTTGGTAATAGGTTTAAGCATTATTGCATCCACAATTTCTACATATTCGGTTTCTAGCTCTGTATTACTGTTAATGTCCTTTATAACATTGGCAATTACTTGTGCCGGAGTCATTGTGGTTGTATATTCTTTTGCTTTACATATACATTTGTAGATATGTGGAGCAATTTTTCTTTGTGCCGGAGTAAGTAATGTATTCCTAGAACTTTTTGCTAACCCGTCCTCTTCTCTCATTATAGGGCACTGTACAATTTCTAGCGGATAGTTTAGTTGTTTTACAAAATATTTTATAATTGCAACTTGTTGAAAATCTTTTTCTCCAAAAAATGCAAATGTTGGCTTTACAATATCAAATAACCGTGTAACCACTTGTGCTACTCCATTAAAATGTCCGGGGCGACGTGGCCCTTCTCCAAAACTATCGAGACCTCCCAAATTAAAAATTCTTGTATCCTCTTTTGGATAAATATCTATTACCCTAGGGGCAAATACAATATCTACGCCGTTTTTTTCTAAAAGGGCACAGTCATTATCCAATGTTCTGGGGTAACATTCAAGATCTTTTTTATTATTAAATTGTGTGGGATTTACAAATACGCTTACTATTGTATGGCGGCATTTTGCAACCGATTGTTTTACCAACGAAATATGCCCTGCGTGGAGTGCTCCCATTGTTGGTATAAATCCAATATTTTGTTTGTCCTCCAGGTTGTTATACGCTTTGTTAAACTCGGACAATGTCTTTGTTACTATCATTTTCTGTTTATTTTGAAATAGGTCAGTTAAAAATAGAATGCAAACCTACGAAAAATAAAAATTATCTTTGCAAAATAATCAATAATTCAGGGAATGAAGTCTATACTTGGGATTGGTAATGCCCTTACCGATATATTGGCCGTGTTGCCAAATGATGATTTATTAAAAACTTTTCATCTTCCAAAAGGGAGCATGCAACATGTAGATGAATCTACAGGAAATAAAATATGGCAGATGCTTAAACCTATGGGGGTGCAATATGTTCCCGGTGGTTCGGCGGCTAATACTGTAACCGGCACTTCAATTTTTGGAATGCCAAGTGGCTTTATAGGAAAAGTTGGAGACGATGAGTTGGGATCGTTATTTAAAACAGGGCAAGAGGCAAATGGAATAAAGCCTATCCTTTTAAAAGGCAAAGCGGCAAGTGGCAGAGCAATGGTATTTATTACTGCTCCAAATGCAGAGAGAACATTTGCCGTGTACCTTGGAGCTGCAATAGAACTTGTTCCTCAAGATCTTAAACTAGAATATTTTAAAGGATATGACTATTTTCATATAGAGGGGTATCTTGTTCAAAATCAAGAATTGGTACGCAGAGCTGTTATATTGGCAAAAGAAGCGGGAATGATTATTTCAATTGATATGGCAAGCTATAATGTTGTAGAAAGTAATTATGCTTTTTTACACGATATAGTAGAGAACTATGTAGATATAGTATTTGCAAATGATACTGAGGCAAAATCGTTTACCAACAAAGAACCAATGGAGGCTTTAGATGAAATGTCTAAAATGTGTAAAATTGCTGTCGTAAAATTAGGTCCCGATGGGTCGATAATTAAAAGTGGAGATGAGTTTTATAAAATAGAGCCATGGCCTGCTAATACAATTGATGCAACAGGGGCCGGAGACATTTATGCTGCCGGATTCCTTTTTGCCCATGCCAACAATATGCCTATAAAAATTTGTGGTGAAGTTGGATCTATAATCTCGGCCAAAGTTGTGGAAGTAATAGGCCCAAAAGTAGACATCTTGCGTTGGAAATCTGCTAAACAAGAAATTAGAGAACTAATGCACATGCAAAAGTAAATTATATTTTGCATCCCTATAAGTAGGGATTGCAGGAGGGGAGAAAAACCGCTTTTTTTGCATAAAAATAAATGCAATGAAAAGAAACAAATATGTGTTTGGGACAATAATAATGGTTGTGCTTGTAACATTAAACATTACATCGTGTTCAAAAGATGATATTAAAGGGGAAAACGGAAGCTCGTTTCCTCCAAAAAAAACTATTGTAATTGAAACAAAATCTTATGAAACATGGACTTATTTTTCTTTTGAGAAAGGGGTAATAGGGACATACAAAGAGGGAGAGTTTAATTATAAGAATAATACAACTTGGGATATTGCTTTTCATAGATGGGATATAAGAACAAATTCGGGAGAGAGTGGAATAGGAAAAGGGGGCGCGTTTTTAACTAATTATGGGGGAGATTTAAAAGTTGATATGTGGAGTACAATGCCATCGAAGGGAGAATTTATTACAGATGCAAGTATAAAAACTTATATGGCAATACCAAATATGAATAGTGAAGATGGTGCAGACCAAAGAGTTATTGTTCCTGCAAACACAATACTTGCAAAGTGGTTAACAGTTGTAATGACAAGTATTCCACCTAAATATGCACTTTTAAATAAGGCTTTTGTTGTACGTACCGCAAATGGAAAACATGCAGCTATTTCATTTACTAATTATATGAATGATAAAGCTGTAAAGGGATATGTAAATTTTGATTATATATATCCTTTAGATTAATTTTATTCTTATATAAAGTGAAAATATTTAAGGGAATGGTTTTTAAAATATTTGTTGCAGCATCGTTTTTGTTAATTGCAGAAAGCGTAATAGCTCAGCAATCGGATACTTTACTTTTAAAAAAAGATTATTTAGAACAAATTGTAGTTACGGGTACCCGTACCCGTAGGGCGCTTAAAGATGTTCCGGTAATCACTCGTCTTATTACGGCCGATGAAATAAAAAAAGAGTCGCCCGGTTCTCTTGCCAATTTACTAGAGACAGAGCTCCCCGGAATTGAATTTACAAGGACAGAGGGGGTTAGTAACTCTATTACGTTTCAGGGAATGGGGGCAAATTATCTTCTTATATTAATAGATGGTGAACGAATGGCAGGAGAAACACAACGGAGTAATCCCGATTTTAATAGGATAGATATAGATAACGTAGAGCGAATAGAGATTGTAAAGGGGGCCATGTCAACTTTATATGGATCTGGAGCCGTTGCCGGAGTAATAAATATTATAACAAAAGAAGCATCAAAACCGTTTGAAGCCGGAATAGAGGGGCTTTATAATGGAGAGGGGGAGCAGAGAGCCGGAATAAATATTGGAGCAAAAACAAATAATGGATTTTCTACATATACATCTGCTGTTGCAAATTTTAAGCAAAAATATTTTTTTGAAGATACAGAGATTGAGGGATATCGTAATGTTTCGGTTACGCAAAAATTAGGATATTCGGCGCCAGATAAATTTAAGATAAATGCAAGGGGTACTTTTTATACTCACGAGCGATATAATGCCGGTTTGGTTGGGAAACTTACTCACGATTTGTATTATGATTGGAATTTTCTTTTAAAGGGTGAGTATGATATAAATTCTAAAAACAGGATTGAGGTTTCTTATAATTTTGATGATTATAGCAAGTATGCAAAATATTTAAAATTGGGAGAGACGGAAAGAAACTATCGGGACATTATTCATAATCCCAAAGTTTTTTTCTCAACTAATGTTATTCGTAGAAATACACTTGTTGCCGGAATTGAGTTTCTTAATGAGGGGTTGCAATCGTATCAATTTGCCGATTCTACCCGGAGCGTAAATCAAGTAGCGGCATTTGTGCAGGATGATTATGCAATAAATAACAAGTTTTCTATACAAGCCGGCGTAAGGCTAGATTATAATAACGGGTATAACGGGGTTTATGCAACCCCTAAAATCTCTGTTATGTATAAATTACATTCATGGTCGTTTAGAGTGGGCTATGCGTCCGGTTTTAGAACACCAACATTAAAAGAACTTTATACAACATGGGATCATCAAGGAATGTTTGAACTTATAGGGAATCCCAATCTTAAACCGGAGAAAAGTCATAATTTTCAGGCATCGGTTGAGTTTACAAAAGGAAAGTTAAACGTGTCTGCAAATGGATTTTATAATTATATTTATGATAAAATAGCCACAGTGTGGAACGTGGCGCAGGATACAAGTTTTTATAGTAATATAGATAACTCAAAAATTTATGGGGCAGATGTTAATTTACGTATGCAATTTCTTAATAATTTTGCTATTAAAGCCGGATATGCTTATGTAAATGATAGGCAATTGGTAGATGGTTTTAATACTTCTGCTACAAGACCTCATTCTGCAACTGTAAGGTTTGAGTATAATTTTAAGGCTTGGAAATGTCCTGTAACATTGGGCCTTAATGGCCGTTGGCTTAGTAGTGTGGATACATGGAGCCAAGTTAATAATAATGAATATGCTCAAACGCACTATAATGGATATTCTATTTGGAAAATAAATGCTGTTGGAAGGCTTCCTTATGGCATGAGAGTTAATATTGGAGTAAATAACTTGTTTAATTACAAACCGTCTGTTGTTACCTATAATGCCGGAATTACTAGAGGAATTACTTTTGTTGGAGGAATCTTTATAGCTTTGGATGAAATGTTTTCTAAAAAATAGTCTGTAATTTTGAATAATTATAAATTAACTTTATATTTGTACCCTTAGTTTACAAAAAAGAATGAAAATATCTATATTTTGGGTTTTTGTATTATATATGTGCAGTGGAATAATATCTGCACATGCCCAACAAATAAAAATGCCTAAGCAGGGCAAAAATTTAACATCAAGGCAGGTTGTAGAGTACCTTGCATCTGATGCACTAGAGGGGCGTTACCCCGGAACAAAAGGGGATACTCTTGCCTCTTTATTTATTAAGGGGCAGTTTAAAAAATTGGGATTGGAATCTTCTTTGCAGCCATTTGGAATAAAAAAAGATAGTTGTACCACCTTTAATGTTATTGGAATTTTAAAAGGGCAAGAGGAGAAGTATATTGTTGTTGGGGCACATTACGACCATTTAGGTTATGGGGGAGCAAATAGCGGATCGCGCCAACCCGATACTGTTGCAATTCATAATGGGGCAGATGATAATGCGTCTGGCATTGCTGCAATGTTGTATTTGGCTAAGAAATATTCTTTTGGGGAGAAGCCTAAAAAAGGAATTATTTTTGTTGCTTTTGGGGCAGAGGAGAAGGGAGTTATTGGTTCAAAAGAGTTTGCAGCTAATCCTTTGGTTGAGCGTAAAAAAATTGTTGCCATGTTTAATTTTGATATGGTTGGATATTTAAGGGGTGGTGCAATATCAATTGGTGGAACAGGTACAGCAAAAGAACTAGATTCACTCATAGATAAAGCATTAATTACATACAATAATCCCGATAAACTTTTAAAACAAACTCTAGCAGGAACTCCTATAAAATTAAAAAAATCTAAAGAAGGGGTGGGACCGTCTGATCATTCTGCTTTTTATGCCAAAAATATTCCTGTGGCCTATTTTTCTACAGGGGCAACGTTAGATTATCACACACCAGGCGATGATGCTTATAAATTAAATTATGCAGGTATAGATTCTGTTGCTAACTTTGCCGGCGTATTGCTTAATTATATAATTGAGCAACCGTCTCTTACTTTTACCGAGTGCGGGTCGCCAAATATGGGGCCAATGCGTGCTTCATTTAAGGTAACTTTAGGACTTATGCCCGATGTTACCGGGCAGGTTGAGAATGGGTTGCGTGCAGATATTGTTATTAAAGGCAAGCCTGCATATAATGCCGGTCTTAAAAACGGTGATATAATTACTAGCATAAATGAGCTTACTGTAACAGACATTGAGAGTTATATGAAATGTTTAGCAACGCTTAAAGCAGGGGAGATTGCAAAAATTAAGGTTAAAAGAGGTGGCGAAGAGCTTTTGTTTAATGTTCAATTATAGAAAAAATAAAGATATGTTTAAAAAAATACTTTTTTGGACTTTAGCTGTGGTAATTACACTTGGTGCAAGTGTTTATCAGCGAATGACAGGGCCAACACATCCTAAAAATCTTACTGCTAATATAAACGGAGTAGAATATTCTTTTAAACTTATTCGTAGTGGTGGAGAAAAAGATTGTCCTATTGTTCTTAAAGGACTTGGAAAGGGAGACAGTAATATTGCGGTTAAAAGTACTAATGAAATGCAAACAGAGGCTGCATTATATTGGAGAAAATATCCTTCACAAGAGCCATTTTCAAAAATTGAAATGCAACCCACTCCCAATGGGCTTACTGCTGCTCTTCCGGTACAGCCTGCTGCCGGAAAATTGGAATATTATTTATCTATAGGAACAAAAGTTACCGGTCCCGATGGTATATTAGCAACTAATAATTACTACTTTAACGATGAACCGCTTATTATAAGGTTTAAGGGAGATGTGCCTGCATGGGTTCTTATTCCTCATATTTTTTGCATGTTTCTTTCAATGCTTTTTGCTGCATATGCGCTATTATGTGCAATAGGTAAAATGCCCCAATATAAAAAATATATTACAATAGCTTTTTGGATAATAGTAGTTGGAGGGTTTATACTTGGTCCACTAGTTCAAAAATATGCATTTGATATTTATTGGAGCGGATTTCCTTTTGGAAGTGATTTAACTGATAATAAAACGCTATTTGCTACAATTGCTTTATTAGCAGCTGTTTTAACAAAAAAATATTTATGGAATCGTTGGGTTGCTATTGCGGCTGTACTTATTATGTTTGTGGTATTTTCTATTCCTCATAGTATGAGAGGATCTGAGCTAAATCATAATACAGGCGAGGTTATTTCATCTAAAATAAAATAATTTATGCAGATATATAAATCCATGATACTTAGCGAGGTGGTATATAAAAATCCCACTATAATTCCTATCCTTAGTCGCTTTGGAATATCTCTTGGATTAGGTGATATGAGCGTAAGTGAAGTAACTGAGAAGTATAATTTGGATACCGATTTTTTTCTTCTTGTTCTTAATACATACCTTAACGAAGATTATTATCCCCAAATGGAGTTAAAAGGGCTTAATTCTAATATGGTAGCGCAGTATCTTTCTAAAACACGCAAATATTATTTAGAGGTGCAACTTCCTAATATTGAGAAACATCTAAATGCTTTTATAGGAATGAGTATGGCCATAGGAGGTAATAATGCAAATAATCCTCTTATGTTGCTAAAAAAACTTCTCGATAATTTTAAAGCTTCCCTTTTAGTTGACGAAAATAATAATGATTTAGAAAATACCGATAGCCTTCAGCCACATCAAATTTTGCAGGATATGCAGGAGGTACTCATAAAATTTTTACAAGGAAACTACAATCATAACCTTTGTTACGCTACAATTTTTGCTATGCACAGTTTAGAGCTTGATATAGTAAAACATATTAGAATACGTAAAAGGGTGCTTCATAAAATTACAGAGGTTAGCCGAGAACTTACTCCGCGCGAGATAGAAGTATTGCGTTTAGTAGTTGCCGGAAAACTTAATAAAGAAATTGCCGGAGACCTTAATATAAGTTTCCAAACCGTTTTAAGCCACCGCAAAAATATAACCTCCAAATTGGGGGTAAAAACAGTCTCCGGATTAACTTTCTACGCCATTTCAAATGGTATAGTAGAAATGAAGTAGTAACTCTGCTGTATTTATATACAACAATTTTTTAAAGTTTGTTTAGTACGTACATAGAGGCTAAATCTCCTGTAATGGGATTGCACTCGTTATCGAGTCTGGTAATGGTGTTTTCGCCAACTTTATAATATGCTTTGCCGTCACTTGTTTCTACTGTTATTAAATTTCCTGCAATTGAGTATTTACCTTGTTCTGTAAATTTTGTATCTCTATCTATATAATCCATTACTACAGTGCAGGTATTATCTTTATTAAGAGTTACTGTTGTTTTAATTCCGGGACAATCGGCTGCCGGCAGAGTCCCGGCGTATTTACCAACGTAGTCTAATGAATTTTGGGCATTGTGCATCTCTAAAGCAGCGGGTTTGGTGTATTGTGTAAATACAGCTGTTACTTTATCGCCTATATATAATAGCAATTTTTCTTTTTCTATTTTATATTTATCTGCCTCGTCCAACATTTTAAAATAAGGAGCCTCTAGGTTTAGATTTGGGCAGGCCATCATTGTTGCCCCTCCCATTTTAATATCAATTTCTCCTTTTTTAGCAAGTTCGTAATTTCCAAAAAAGCGGTTGCATGCTCCAACTCCTGCTATTCTTCCTTCTTTTTTTAGGAATTCTAATGTAAAGCTATCACTCTCTGCAAAAGCTTTGTTTTTTTCGCCATTCATACTCTCCAATTTCCATTGAGCAGACTCTATTGAATTACCTGCTGCTTTACTACTGCCACATGATGACAACGATAACATTGCCGCACCCATCATTACTAAAATTACTATTTGTCTTTTCTTCATTGTTATTATTTAATATTAATTAAAATAAACCGTTAAATTGCCCGTTAATGGCATCTATTACAAAACTTAAATCCTTAGGATTATCTTCAAATTTTAGCTCATCTACATTAAGAATAAGTTTTTTACCGTCATTGTAATTCATAATCCACTCGTCATATCTTTCGTTAAGACCTTTTAGGTAATCCAATCTTATGCCAGACTCATATTCACGGCCTCTTTTCTGTATTTGACTTACAAGATTTGGGATAGAAGATTTAAGATATATTAGCAAATCGGGAGGTTTTACAAGTGAGAGCATAAGATCGAACAGTGATTTGTAATTTTCAAAGTCTCTGGTTGTCATAAGCCCCATAGCATGTAAATTAGGGGCAAATATGCGTGCATCTTCATAAATTGTTCTATCTTGTACAACACACAAATTAGATTTTTCTATCTCTACAATCCCTTTAAACCTCTTATTTAAAAAATAAATTTGCAAGTTGAACGACCATCGTTGCATATCATTATAGAAATCGCTTAGGTATGGATTAACATCAACATCTTCGTATTTAGGTTCCCATCCGTAATTTTTGGCGAGTAATCTTGTAAGGGTAGTTTTGCCGCTACCTATATTTCCGGCTATTGCTACATGCATAATATCTTTATTTTTAACGAACAAAATTACAAAAAATTGCTTATAGTTTAGTATTTTTGTGAAATGTTAGATTCATTACTACAAAAAGGAAAGAGGGCAAAACTGATAAAAGAAATTTCAGCTAATTTTGCTTATGAAAATGAGGTACTTAGAGCAATGAACGTTGTTCCGCGGCATTTGTTTATAGATTCTGGATTAGAGCATTTGGCTTATGAGGATAAACCACTCCCCATTGCTGCAAAACAGACAATATCCCAGCCTTCTACGGTTGCAATACAAACACATTTGCTTAATGTAAAAAAGTGGGACAAGGTGTTGGAGATAGGAACCGGCTGTGGGTACCAAACGGCTATTTTGGCCGAAATTGGTTTGAGAGTATATAGTATTGAGAGGCAAAAAGAATTATATATTGCAGCACAAAAAAATCTTGCTAAAATAGGGTATGATAAGCCGCTTATTTTTTTTGGTGATGGTTATGCAGGTCTCCCTAAATTTGCTCCATTTAAGGCAATTTTGGTTACATGTGGTGCCACAGAAATACCACAGGAACTTCTATTGCAGTTAGAGATAGGGGGAAAAATGGTGATTCCTATTGGGGAGCAAAATAATGGACAACAGCTTTCTGTAATAACCAGAAAAAGCGAATTGGAGTTTGATAAAGTAATTCATGGCAAATGTAGTTTTGTTCCAATGTTGCATGGTGTTGTAAATAAGTAAATTATAAAATTAGAAATAACTAAAATAATATATGATACAGATTAAAATATTTTATCTTAACGATTTAAGAGAATGTTGTTATGTGCTTTATGATGAGACAAAAGAGTGCGTAATTATAGATCCGGGTTGTCAGAATGTAAATGAGCAGGAGCGCATTGCAAAATTTATTGAGAGTAATGAGCTAAAACCGGTAAAATTGCTTTGTACTCATGGCCATTTCGATCACATTATGGGTAATGCCTTTGTTACAAGAAAATGGAATATTCCAACTTATATTCATCCTGCCGATAAGGGGCAAATGGAGAGGGCCCAACAGTATTGTCAAATGTTTGGATATACAATTGAGCAGCCTCCATTTAATACTATCAATTTAGAAGATGGCGGCAAAGTAACATTTGGAAAATCGAGCTTGGATGTGTTACATACTCCGGGGCATACTAGAGGTGGCGTTTCGTTTTATTCGGCTCCCGATAAATTTATTATTACCGGCGATTCCCTTTTTGCAGGCAGTATAGGGCGGACAGATTTGCCGGGTGGAGATTATGATGCATTAATGGAGAGCCTTTTAAGCAAAATTTGTAAAGTAGACCCGGCTAGCCGTGTTTTACCCGGCCATGGCCCCGAAACCACAATTGCACAAGAACTTAATACTAACCCATTTCTTAGGTACGAATAATAATATACAGATATGAAATTTGGATTTTTAGGTTTTATGTTGTGTCTGCCATTTATAACTTTTTGTAGTAATGGTGTAAGTAAGATAGAACAAGATACAGTAAAAACAGTATGTATTGGGGATGAGCAAATTGCTCCGCAAAATATAACAATTCCGGTAATACCAAATGAGGCTTCTTTTGCGGGGGAGGCTATGCCGCTAGAGTATTTTGATGTTAGAGAGAGCTTGCAGCGAGAAATGACGGTAATAAATTATTGGCACGCAAGCCTTTCTTATATAGTGCAACTATCGGGAAGATATAAAGAGATGATTGATCAAATTCTTAAAGAAGAAGGTGTTCCTTTAGATTTTTTTTATTTGTGCGTTGCAGAAAGTTCATTACAACCACTTACGTCATCTGCCAATGCTAGGGGATATTGGCAATTTTTGGGGACAACCGGAAAAGAGTATGGGCTTGAGATAACAGGCGAAGTTGATGAGCGGTATAATTGGGAAAAATCTACACGGGCTGCGTGTAAATACTTTAAAAAGGCTTTTGCAAAGTATGGGTCGTGGACACTTGCTGCTGCATCATATAATGTTGGAATGAATAGTATAGATAATCGTTCTGATTTGCAATCGGTTAATAGTTATTATGATATGCAATTGCCTTTAGAAACGTCGAGGTATGTATATAGGGCTGTGGCTTTTAAGATAATTATGAATAATCTTAAAGATTACGGGTTTAATATAAAAGAAGAAGATAAATATAAGCCACTTAAATATAATATTGTTGAGGTTAAAGGTCCTATATTAAATTGGAGCGATTTTGCTGCAAAACACAGCACTAATTTTAAGATGATAAAAATGTATAATGAGTGGATTAAATCTAACAAGTTAATTAATAAAATGGGAAGAACTTACAAAGTGTGGGTTCCTGTTGAGGGGAGTAGAAAACAACCTCTTTAATATTTAAAAAATGGATAAAATTGAGGTAATAGGTGCAAGAGAACATAATCTAAAAGGGGTTAATGTAACAATTCCGCGTAACAAACTTGTGGTTGTAACAGGGCTTAGCGGAAGTGGTAAATCATCTTTGGCTTTTGATACCATATATGCAGAGGGGCAACGTCGCTATATGGAAACATTATCGGCCTATGCACGGCAGTTTATAGGAATTTTGGAGCGGCCGGCGGTGGACTCAATTACCGGACTTAGTCCTATTATTGCAATTGAACAGAAAACCACAGGAAAAAACCCCCGTTCTACCGTTGGAACTATTACCGAAATTTACGATTTTATGAGGCTCCTTTATGCTCGTGCATCAAATGCGTATTCGCCGGTAACAGGTAAGGAGATGGTAAAATATACAAATGAAAAAATTGTTGCTCTTATACTCGATGAATACCATGGAAAAAAATGTATAGTCCTTTCTCCCCTTATTGTTGGACGTAAAGGACATTATAAAGAGCTTTTTGAGACGCTCCTTAAAAAAGGATATCAGCAAGTGCGCATAGATGGCAAAATATACAATGTGGCAGATGTAAGCCCCTTAGATAGATACAAATCTCATTTTATAGAACTTATTGTTGATAAACTTATTCCTAGTGAGGGCGATTATAAACGTATTTCAGATTCTGTTGTTTCTGCGCTAGAACAGGGAAAAGGAACTCTTGCAATTTTAGATTTTGAAAAGCAAAATAATACAGACACTGCAAATATACCGCTTCGCTATTTTAGTAAACATCTTATGTGTCCCGATAGTGGCCTTTCATTTCCCGAACCGGCCCCTCATACATTTTCATTTAATTCTCCGCAAGGAGCTTGCCCAAAATGCAAAGGATTAGGATATATTTCTAAGATTGATATTAGCAAAATAATTCCCAATACATCAAAATCTATTGCTGCCGGTGGTATTGAACCACTTGGCGCACAAAAAGATAATAATTGGTTTAGAATTTTGGAGAGTATGGCTAAGGTGTATGAATTTTCGCTTAACGATCCTATAAAAAATCTTCCTGAGGATGTTCTTAATATGATTATTCATGGAACAGATGAGCTATTTAGAGTAAATCTTAGCGATGGTACATTGTTGGCTCCTTTTGCAGGTGTAATTGCAAAACTTGAACAAAATGGAAATGAAAGTGATGAGCTACTTGCAAAAAAAGAGCGCTTTGTGGAGGAGTGTATTTGCCCCGAGTGTAACGGTAATAGACTTAAAAAAGAGGCTCTTTATTTTAAAATAGATAATAAAAATATAGCCGAAGTTTCTGCAATGGATATTGATACTTTAGCTAAGTGGGTTGCTCAGCTATTGGGGAAACTAAATAAAAAACAGAGTCTTATTGCGCAAGATATAATAAAGGAGCTTACCGACAGAATTGGTTTTTTGCAAGCGGTAGGGCTTAATTATCTTTCGTTAGATAGAGCAACTCGTTCTCTTAGCGGTGGAGAAAGTCAGAGAATTAGGCTTGCTACACAAATTGGAAGTAAACTTGTAAACGTTCTTTATATTTTAGATGAGCCTAGTATTGGATTACACCAAAGAGATAATCGTAAACTTATAAATTCTCTTAAAAAATTACGTGACGAGGGTAATTCGGTAATGGTTGTAGAGCACGATCAAGAGATGATAACAGAGAGCGATTGGCTTGTAGATTTAGGACCGGGAGCAGGAGTTAATGGAGGTAAGTTGCTATTTAATGGCAAACCCCAAGAACTTATTAATATGCCTTTAGAAAAGATTAAATTGCTGCATAGTTACACTGCAGATTATTTACGTGGAATAAGAAAAATTGAGATTCCGGCACAAAGACGTGTTGGCAACGGATTATTTTTAGAATTAAAAGGGGCAACCGGAAATAATCTTAAAAATGTAGATGTAAAAATTCCTTTAGGGGTATTTGTAGGGATAAGTGGAGTGAGCGGCAGTGGGAAATCTACTCTTATAAATGAAACACTTATGCCAATATTAAGTAAGTATTTTTATCGTTCGTTGGCAACGCCGCTTCCATATAAAGAGATAGTAGGATTAGATAACGTAGATAAATTAATAGAGGTAGATCAAAGTCCCATTGGGCGTACTCCACGTAGTAATCCTGCAACGTATACTAATGTATTTGGAGAAATTCGCAAACTATTTGAGAGTACTCCCGATGCCAAAATACGTGGTTTTAAGGCAGGCCGTTTTTCATTTAATGTAAAAGGGGGACGCTGCGAAAAATGCCGGGGTGCCGGGGTAGAAACCATAGAGATGAATTTTTTGCCAAGTGTATATGTACACTGCAAAGAGTGTAATGGTAAACGGTATAATCCCGAAACTCTTGCTGTAAAATATAAGGGGAAGAGTATAAATGATGTACTGGAGATGACAATAGCAGAGGCAGTAGAATTTTTTGAACCTATTCCTTTAATAGCACAACGATTACATGCACTTAATGATGTAGGACTTGGGTATATAAAACTTGGACAGCCATCTACCACCCTTAGCGGAGGAGAGAGCCAGCGAGTAAAATTAGCAACAGAGCTATCAAAGAGAGGAACGGGTAATTCTATATATATCTTAGATGAACCAACTACCGGCTTACATTTTCATGATATAAAAATTCTCTTGGGCGTTCTACAAAAAATAGTTGACCAAGGCAATACTGTAGTAATAATAGAGCACAACTTAGATGTTCTAAAATCGGTAGACTATCTAATAGATTTAGGCCCTAATGGGGGTGTTGGCGGTGGCCGTATCATTGCCACCGGAACCCCCGAAGAAGTGTCCCAAAATCCGCAATCATTTACCGGGCAGTTCCTAAATGAGATATTAGGTTAGGCTTTGTATATTTTCCTTATTTTAATATTCCAAAGTACTGCCGCCTATAAATTCGCGCATAACCGATGTTGGTGGTATGCCGGCTTGCTCTTTTGGGTTTAGCTCAATTATATATGATAGAAATTTAAGAAGCCTTAAGCTCTCCGCATAGGCGCTAGAGAGTGGTGGAATTCTTCTTAAAAGCGGATCGGCATAATGCTTAAGCATTGGCAACTCATATATTAGGGAGGAATTAAACATAATATCGGCGTTCTCTTGATATGGAAATATGTTTTTATATTCTCCATCCATTACACTTTGCCAACGTAATATAGTTTGTTCTGCCGATGTGCCACGGAAATTATTATCGCGTACCATTCTGCGGAGCAATCGGCCATCTGTTGTTGAAATATAATTGTTTTCATCAATTGATAAAGACGTAAGAGCCGAGACGTAGATTTTATATTTTATCTCATTATCTATTTCCAATGTAAGATTAGGATTTAGGGCGTGAATTCCTTCCATTATTAAAACATCATTAGGATTAAGTCTTATTTTTGTACCATCAAAATAACGTTTCCCTAATGTAAAATTAAATTTAGGAAGTTCTACTTCTTCTCCATTAAAAAGTTGGTTTAGTTGTTTGTTTAAAAAGCTAAGATCCATTGCTTCTAAACATTCAAAATCATAATTGCCATTTGCATCTTTTGGAGTATCATCACGGTTTAAAAAATAATTATCCATGGCAATTACAACCGGATTTAATCCTAGTACTTTTAGTTGTAGAGCAATCCTTTTAGATGTAGTAGTTTTTCCACTACTAGACGGACCGGCAATAAGAACTAGTTTAACTCTTCCTTTTCTTTCGTGTATTTTATCTGCTATTGCAGCGTATTTTCTTTCATGTAGCGCTTCTGCTATTTGGATTACCTTAGAAGCATAACCATTTGTTATGGCTTTATTTACTGTTCCTATATCTTTAACGCCTATAATATTACACCAATCGGAATTTTCTTTAAAAACATCGGATAATTTCTCTTGATATTTAGCCGCTGCTATATTAAAAGGAGGTTGGGCAGAAGGAGATTGCAGACAAAAACCATCATTGTATTTTATAAGATCAAATTTATCAATGGCTCCGGTTGAATATAATTGAGGTCCGTAAAATGTATCTCCGTATCCATCTAAAAAATAAACGGGAATAAAGAAATTTCCAAGGTTTTTAAATAGGCCGGCCTTATCTAATTGCCCGTGCGAATTAAATAGTGCAACAGCCTCGTCATTATTCATTTTTGTTTTAATAATAGGGAAATTGGCCTTAATAATTTGAGACATCCTCTCTTTTATTTTTTCAATATCGGACACAGTAAGGGGAAATATTTTTTCTGTATTATTATTGAGCTCAACTAGTTTTCCATATAACCCAATTGGAAGGGAATAATCTAAAATAAGTTGGTATTTCTTATACAAATCTAGTACTGCTTTTTGTAATACAAAATTTAATGAACGGGTATATGTTCTCCTTCCGTCGGCATGTGAAATATCAATAAACTCAACATTGTGAGCCATATATAGCGGAAAGCCTAACTCTTTAAGTTGATTGTCTACAAATGCAGCCAATATGGGGTATTCACTTTTAATATTAATTTCATTAAGAAAATCAACTAATTTAGTTCCCGGGTAAACTGCATAGTAGTTATTGGTGTTTTTGCAGTGTATTCTAATTTTTTCCATAATAGTATTATTTGTATTTTACATTCACTTTAGCCAAAATTCTGGGTTTTGTTTTGTAGTACCGTTCCAAAGTTCAAAATGAAGGACAGATGTGTTTTGGCTATCTTCCAATGTACCTAAAATCGTACCTATTTTTATTTTATCGCCTACTTTTACAGAAACACTTCCCAATTTGCAGTAAAATGTAAAGTATGACCCATGCTGTACAAGAATACATTGGTTGTATCCCGGCATTGCAATTATTTGTTTTACAACTCCATCAAATATAACGGTTACATAGCTGTTCTTTGGAGCAGATATATTTATTCCATTATTAAAAGGCAATTTTACATTAGGTAAGGTTGGGTGGTTATGTTCTCCAAAAGATTCAATTATTACCCCTTGAGCTACCGGCCATGGTAATTTTCCTTTGTTAGATGTAAAGTCTCCCGATAGTTTTATATCTGCCTCCGGTGTCTTAGGCTCAATTGCAGGAGCTTTATTTCCGGTATTATTTGCAAGTTTTGCCGCCTCTTTTTGCTTTCTTAGTTCCTCTTGTCTAATAGCTTCGGCAATCATCCTTTCAACCTCTTTATTAAGTCTATCGGCTTCACCTTTCTTTTTTCGTAGTTGAGCTTTATATTCTTTTTGTTTATTAGCAAGAGACTTTGAGTATATGCGTGAGTGTTGCTCCTCTTTTGTTAAACCCAAGTATTCTTTCTCTCTATTTTCTTTAATTTTAATATTATTAGACTTAAGTTGCATAAGTTGTACTTGTTGAGCAAGTATTTCACTTTTAGTGTTTTTTATTTTTTCAACTTGTTTGCTAATAGATTTAGAATAATTCTTAAGGTAATTCCATCTTCTGTACCCTTGTTCAATATTTTTACTTGCCATAATATATAAAAACCAAGTACGAGTATCCCTGCTTTTATATGTGCTCATAATTAGACGTTTGTAATAATGTTTAAGAGTGTCTAATCTTTGTTCGAGGCTTCTTATACTATTGGCTTTATGTCTAATATCTTTATCTTGGATATTAATTTCTTTATCTAACTCTTCTAGCAAAATTCTACGATTAATAACTTTTTTTTGAAGTAGAATTAATTCGTTTAAGGTGCTTTTTTGTTGAGATTGAGTGAGCTCAATTTGTTTATCTAAAAATTTAATATCACTCTCCAGCCGCTTTACCCGCTCTTTTTGTATATCAATAGCAGTTTGGGAATAAGTGACAAGTGGCATCACCATAAATAGGCAAAATACCGTAAGAAAAATGATATGATGTGTTTTTTGGAACATTACTTTTGTATTTGTTCTCTTCGTAATTTTATTTTTGCCTCAATATTTAGGGTTTTATCAATTGTTTTTGCTTGTTCCCAATATATGAATGCAAGATCAAATTCTTTAAGCGTATATAACACTTCTGCATAATGATCTAGTATTGCAGCACTGTCTTTTCCTCCGTAAAGCATTGCGTGTTTAAATTGTGCTTTTGCTTCAATTGGTTTATTCATAAGATATAATATCCATCCAAAAGTATCTAAGTATGTTGGATTATCGGGTTCCGATTCAATTGTCTTTTTGCTCATTTCGTATGCTGCCTTAATTTTTTTACCGTCTAATGATAAATAATATGCGTAATTATTTAATACAGCATTGTAATTAGGATCCAATTTTAGGGCCTTTTTGTAATTGTTGTAAGCTAGTGTTTTGTTATTTATTTCGGCGTAAAGATCTCCTAATAGAGCATAAGATGAAAGAAGAGTTACTGTATCTTTTGTTGCAGAGGTTATAACTTCTATTTGTTTATAAGTATTTATGGCTTCTTCTATTTTTTTTGTTTGAAATTGCGCAATACCTATTAATTGAAGTAAGTCTGTGTTATTTGGATATTTTTCTAATGCGCTTTTTGCCTCTTTTTTTAAATATTCCCAATCTTTAATATAGTATATATAAGTTACATATTGGAACATAGCATCAAAACTATCGGGATACAAATTAGAGTTACGCTTAAGGATTTCTAAACATTTTTTTTGATCCCCTCCTTGGGAGTAGTATGCTGCAATGAGCGAAAGAGATGTTGAATCCGATCCATTTGCACTTTCAAAATTCATAACAATTGTGTCTACTTGCGGCCTAAAACGTTGTATAAAATTAGGTGTTTGGAAAAGTTGTTTTATATATTCTCCTTTCATTTGCGGATCAATAAATTTATTTGCAAAGAAAGGGTTTATGTCCTTAAAAAATTGGACGTAATTGCCTTTCATCCTATAAACTTCTGCTCTTCCGTACATTGCCGGGGCATACTGCGGATCTGCTGCCAATGCTTTATTGTAATATTCAATTGCAATTGTGTCGCGGAATCTATCTGCATACATATCGGCTATAATAGTCTCTATACGTGAGGATTGTATTTCTTTATCAAAATTTACAAGATATTTTAGTGCTCCTTCCCAATTTTGCTCCATCCTAAATAAATTAAATCGAGTCATTGCTATTGCTTCACTTTGTCCCGATATTTTTTCAATTTTATTTAAAATTTCATTAGATTTTTCAATGTTTTGCTTATTTAGGTATAGGTTAACTAAACTGTAATAGTTGTCTGTTTTTTTAGGATACTTAGTAATTAATTTTTCATAAATTTCTATGGCATTCTCTATTTTATTTGTTTTTATATAAATCTGCCCTAATAGGTTTTTATACCAATAGTTTGTAGAATCTAGCTCAATTCCCTTTTTTAGAAACATTTCTCCTAATTCGGTGTCATTATTTTGTAAAGCCAAATTTGCCATATAATAATAAGCAACATCACTTTTTGGGTCTGCTGCAAGTAGTTTGGTAAAGTATAGTTTAGAGGAATCAATGTTTTTATTGTTATAATGTTTTATTCCGTTAATAAGTAAACTGTCCTTTTCTTTGTCTAATTTTGTTTGCGCAAGTAAATTATTAGTAAGTAAAAGAACCAAAAGTGTGGTTGCAAATATTTTGAATGATTGAGTAAATCTCATTTGTATAATCTCCTATTAAAATTAAAGGTATGCACAAATATAAGAGTTATTTTAATTTTAATTTTCTTTTTGCAACTTTTATTGCCATTTTTGCATCTATATAAATAGCGAATGGTACAAAATTTATCATTTCAATATACCGATGAGGAATTGATAGCCGAATGTTTGCAAAATAACAGATTGGCACAAAAAGAGATGTATGAGAGGTTATCTTCTCGTATGTTTTCTGTTTGTTTGCGGTATGTTGGTGATAAAGAGTGTGCTAAAGATATTCTTCATGATGGATTTATAACCTTATTCTCAAAACTTGGGACATTTAGAGGTGATGGTTCCTTTGAAGGGTGGGCTAGAAGAATATTTGTTACTACGGCATTAATGTATCTTAGAAAAGCAGATGTGTTAAAAAGGACGGAAGAACTTGATGCTCCGGGGGTAGATTTGCAGATAAGTTCAACAGTTGCCGAAAAGTTAGATGCATCTAGGTTAATGAAACTCATTGAACAGATGCCAATAGGGTTTAGAACAGTATTTAATCTTTTTGTAATAGAGGAATTTACTCATAGCGAAATTGCAAAAGAGTTAAATATTACTGAGGGGGGGTCAAGATCTCAATTAAGCAGGGCAAGAGTGTGGCTTAAGGGTAAACTTAAAGATTTTGAGTAAAATTTTATCAGATTATG
Organism: Bacteroidales bacterium; assembly: GCA_036659275.1. GTDB lineage: Bacteria > Bacteroidota > Bacteroidia > Bacteroidales > UBA932 > Egerieousia. The sequence continues at coordinate 29,851 of JAVXCW010000006.1, forward strand.
GATAGTAAACAGTTAGATAAATTATTTAGAGAAAAGCTTGATTCTTACTCTACTCCGGTTAATGGGAGTGATGAGTTATGGAACTCAATATCGTCTTCTTTAGATAATAAAGTTGGCGCTAAAAAAGTTTTTAGGAGAAAGGTTTTCTATTCTGTAGCTTCTATTGCTGCAATTGTAATTGCAGCTTATTTCTTATTTGCACCAAATTCACAAGAGCCATATATAAAGGATACTAATGAAGAATCTGTTTTAGCTCAAGTTCAACCTATTGAGAAAAAGCAGGACTATGTCGCTGCATTAACCAAAACACAAACTTTAATTATTAAAACTTCAACAGAACAACCGCAAGACTCTACTTCTTCTATTATTATCAAATCTTTATATGTGGCTGAAGTTGGTGATTCCACCATAACAACAGTGAGTAAAAAAAATGACGTGGAAGATAAAAAAAATAAAAAAGTTGAACAATTTAGCAATTTTAATAATTTTGATGACTTGTACAAAGAAGAGTATCCTACAGCAAATAAAACATCTAGAGTTACTCTTGCCTTAGCTTCAAATATAATATCCGGTGATAATATAAATGCCTCTCCAAGAGCATTAAAAGAGGCCATGATGGCATCGGGCGGAAGTGTAACACCAAATGGTATTCCTAGTATAGAGCAAGTTTCTGAGGCAAAATATTCTCTACCACTTAATTTTGGATTACAATTACAGGTAAAGTTAAATTCATTTTTATCGGTTGGTGTTGGAGTAAATTACACAATGCTCAAAAGTAAATATGATGGTCTTATAAATAAAAAAATGCATTCTGTAAAGCAAACCTTACATTATATAGGTGTTCCAATAAATTTCTATGGAACTATATTACAGAAAAAAGGGTTTTCTCTTTATGCAAATGTAGGTGGAAGTGTGGAAAAAGGGGTAAGGGCTGTTTATAAAATTAAGAGCTATGATAATCAAGGAGATTATAATTCATCAATAAAAGGAGTTCAAGGTTCTATAAACGCAGGTATTGGTGTTGAATATCAATTTGTAAAATATATGGGTATTTATTTGGAGCCCAATGCAGTTTATTTCTTTAACTCAAAAATTTCAAATAGTATAAGAACAGATCAGCCTTTTCAGCTAAAAGCAGAAATTGGATTTAGATTCCATCTGTAAATATTTTATTATAAATAAGATTTTAATTGTTTTGCCATTTTTGAGGCAAATACTAGGTTGTTTAACTCTTTGCAGGTTGAGTGTAATATATCGCTATTACTTCCTTCCCAAAGTTTAACTCCATGATAAATGAATGCTATTTTATCACCTATTTCCATAACTGAGTTCATATCATGGGTATTTACTACAGTGGTTATATTGTACTCTTGTGTAATTTCTTGAATAAGACGGTCTATTAGTATTGATGTTGTTGGATCTAGCCCGGAGTTTGGTTCATCGCAAAATAGATATTTGGGGTTAAGGGCTATTGCACGCGCTATACCAACTCTTTTTTGCATACCTCCGCTAAGTTCTGCCGGAATTTTTTTATTTGAATTTTCTAGATTAACTCTTTTTAAGCAAAAATTTGCCCTTTCCAATTTTTCCTCGTAGCTCCAATTGGTGAAAAAATCCATTGGAAACATAACATTATCCTCTACTGAGGCAAAGTCGAACAACGCACTGCCTTGGAACAACATTCCAATCTGTTTTCTAACTTCTTTTTTTTCGTTTAATTTAAGTTTATTAAACAGAATATTATCATACCATATCTCTCCGCTATTGGGTTGATGAAGGCCTACAAGGCACTTTAGCAGAACGGTTTTTCCGCTTCCGCTTGCTCCAATAATAAGTGAACATTCACCCGGCTTATATTGTATTGAAATGTCTTTTAATACATCTTTACCATCAAATTCTTTATATAGATTTTTTACTGTAATCATTTTATTTCTCCTATAGCATTAGTTTGGTAATGATTAAGTTAAATACAAGAATAAGACCACTGCTTATTACAATGGCTTTTGTGCTAGAGCGTCCTACTCCTAGTGATCCTCCTATTGCATTATATCCAAAAAATGATGAAACGGATGTTATTATAAAGGCAAACACAGCCATTTTTGTCATACTGTAGTATATGTAATATGCTTTAAACGTAAATTGTAGCCCATCTATATATTGTGCCATAGTTATTACTCCTGTAAATAATATTATAATTGCACCTCCTGCTAATCCAAGCATAAAACTTAGTAGCATAAGGAATGGACTTAATGTTGTTGATGAAAGAATTTTTGGAAGGATAAGGTAGTTTGCAGAGTTTACCCCCATAATTTCCATTGCATCAATTTGTTCTGTTATTCTCATGCTGCCTATTTCAGATGCTATGTTAGATCCTATTTTGCCTGCAAGAATAAGGGCAATCATAGTTGAGCAAAATTCTAATACTAAACTCTCTCGTGCCATGTATCCTACATACATTTTTGGAATAAAAGGGCTTTCCATATTATTTGCGGTTTGTAATACAATTACTGCCCCTATAAATATGGAGATAAGACTTATTATTGGGATTGAATCTATTATAAGTTTTTGAGCTTCAGTTGTATACTGCTTCAAAAAAATCTGCCATTTTTCTGGTTTCTGAAAAACGCGCCTCATAAGAATATAGTATTGCCCTATTGACTCTAAGGTCTTTCTCATATCAAAAAAATTTTTGTGCAAGTTACACATTTTTTTTATTTATAAATAATTGTTAATTTCGCTCAATATTTACAATTGCACATATATTTTGAGATTTTTATATAACATAGGACTTTGTTCGTATGTCTTTTTGGTTAGGATAGTTTCTATGTTTAACCCTAAGGCTAAATTATTTTACAATGGCAGAAAGGGCCTCTTACAAAGAATTAAGAGAGAAATTAGTCATAAGGATCCTATAATTTGGTTTCATTGTTCATCTGTTGGGGAGTTTGAGCAGGCTAGGCCAATTATTGAGTGGTATAAAAAAGAGAAGCCAAAGTACAAAATACTTCTTACCTTTTTTTCGCCAAGCGGCTATGAGCTTAGAAAAAATTATGAACTTGCAGATTGGATATATTATATGCCCGTGGATACTCAAAAAAATGCTCGCGTATTTGTGCAAACAGTTAAACCGGTTAAAGCAATTTTTATTAAATATGAATTTTGGTATAATTATCTTGCAGAGCTTAGTAATAGCGGTTCTCAAATATATATTGTATCGGCTATTTTCCGCCCCACACAAATGTTTTTTAAATGGTATGGCTTCTTTTTTAGGAGAATGTTAAAATGCTATACTAAAATATTTGTTCAAGATAATCAATCTAGAGATCTCCTATCTTCTATCGGGATACAAAATAATGTTCTTATTTGCGGCGATACTCGTTTTGACAGAGTATATCAAATTACGCATAGCAGCAAGGAATTTCCCCTTATAAAAAAATTTAGCGAGAATCATTTTACTATAGTTGCAGGGAGTACATGGGAACCCGATGAGGCAATTTTAGCTGCGGTTATTAAGAATTTTTCTAGTGTAAAATTAGTTATTGCTCCACACGAAATACACAAAGCGCGTATAGATGAACTGGAAAAAACATTTGTAGATATGAAGGTGTTAAGATTTTCGAGTTTTGACAAAAAATTTACAAATGATAAGTACTCTTCAACAGATATTCTTGCGCATTTAGATAGCGCATTGTTGGAGTCTAATGTGGTTATAATTGATTGTCTTGGGATACTCTCATCTATATATAGATATGGACAATTAGCATATATTGGTGGAGGTTTTGGGGTTGGTATTCATAACATATTGGAAGCGGCAACTTATTCTATCCCGGTTGTATTTGGCCCTAATTATCAAAAATTTAAGGAAGCTAAAGATCTTATTGAACTTGGCGGTGCAATTTCTATTTCTGATAAATCTTATTTTTACGATATTCTTGATAAATATGTTAGTAATAGAGATGTTTGTACCCAAAAAGGCAGTATTTGTGGAGGATATGTTAAGCAAAATCTTGGTGCAACACAAAAAGTTATTTCAAATTTGTAAAATCGTATATATTTTTCACTGTTATTAAACTTTGTACTATTTTACATAGTATACAAAAAAATAATTCTATATATTGGCAAGCCTAAAACGTTATAAATTATAATATAAAGGCTATGTTATGTAAGGTGTTTTGTGCGTGTTGTAAGGGCTTGGATGCTATTACAGTTACGGTGGAAGTTGATGTTTGCGACGGCATCTCCTTTTTTCTTGTTGGGCTTCCCGATAATGCTATAAAAGAGAGTCAACAACGGATTAGCAGTGCTTTATTAAAGTACGGTTATAGAATTCCCGGGAAAAGGATTGTTATAAATTTGGCTCCGGCTAATATAAAAAAAGAGGGATCGGCATTTGATGTTGCTATTGCAATAGGAATAATAAGTGCTTCCCAACAAATTACTTTTAATGGATTGGAGGATTTTTTAATACTAGGGGAGCTTGCGCTAGATGGTTCGCTCCGTCCTATAACAGGAGCACTCCCCATTGCTCTTTATGCTAAAGAATGTGGTTATAAAGGGTGTATATTTCCGGCTCAATCGGCAATGGAGGGGGCAGAGATAGATGGAATAACAATTTTTGGTGCTAATAATATAGGAGATGTAATTAATATACTTAAAGAACCCGAGCTGGCAGCAGATAAGGTAGTGCAATATAATTATAATACTAAGAATAGTGATGTTAAGTATTTAACAGATAACTGTAAATATCCTTATGATTTTGGAGATGTAAGGGGGCAACGGTTGGCAAAGAAAGGGCTTGAGATTGCAGCTGCAGGGGGGCATAATGTAATTATGGTTGGGAGTCCCGGATCGGGAAAAACATTTATGGCAAAATGTCTTCCTTCAATATTGCCTATTATGAGTAAAGATGAGGCTATAGAAACAAGTAAAATTTACTCTGTTGCAGGGCTATTTATTGCAAAAAACGGACTCATAAGAGAAAGACCATTTAGACAGCCTCATCATACGTCTACAGTTCAAGCATTGGCAGGATCGGGTGTATACGGGTTACCCGGGGAGATTTCTCTTGCACATAATGGTGTCCTTTTTTTAGATGAGTTTGCGGAGTTTAGCAGACACACTTTAGAAATATTGCGGCAACCGCTGGAGGACAGAATAATTCAGATATGTAGAGCTCGTACCAGATATTGCTATCCGGCCTCATTTATGCTTGTTGCTGCAATGAATCCATGTCCGTGCGGATATCTTTATGATTCTAGGGAACAATGTACATGTAGTTCGTCTGCAATTATGCGCTATTCTGCCAAAGTATCGGGGCCGCTTATGGATAGAATTGATATTCAATTAAATGTTGCACCTGTGCCGGCGGAAGATATTGTTGGAGGAAATGATATTAATGAGGAACCCAGTTGCATTATTGCTAAAAGGGTAGAAAAAGCAAGGATGTTGCAGTTAAAAAGATATGCTAATGAAAATTTTTATACTAATGCCCAAATTCCCCCCTCTCTTATTAGAAAATATTGCAAAATAGGAGTACCTGAGATGGAATATTTAAAGAGAGTTATATCGCAATTAAATATTTCTGCAAGGGGTTATAGCAGAATATTAAAAATATCTCGCACAATTGCAGACTTAGATGGCGATGATTTTATATCTTTGAGCCATATTTCTAGAGCAATACAATTTAAGTTAAAAATAAATGAATATATCTAAAATGGTATGTCAAAAATTATTAAAATAAACAAAATAGAGAATATAATTAGTGCTGCACAAGAGTTTGTAGATTATATTTCTAAATCGGAAATAGAGAGCAATATTTTTGCTTTTTATGGACAAATGGGAGCTGGTAAAACTACATTTATAACAGCTATATGTAACGTGCTTGGTGTTAAGGATACAGTAAATAGCCCTACATTCACAATTGTAAATGAGTATAAATCTGCTAAGGGGTTTCCGGTATATCATTTCGATTTTTATAGAATAAATAATATACAAGAGGTATATGATATAGGAATTAATGAATATTTTGGAGGGAATGGATTGTGCCTTATTGAATGGCCCGAGAAAATTAAAGAAATTTTGCCCAAAGATTATCTCCCCGTGCATATTATTGTTAATGATAATGGTAGCAGAGATGTTGCAATAGGAGAATAAATTTATGATAATAAAAAAACTATCTTTATTATTTATCGGAACAATTTTGTTGTGTTCGGTTAGTTGCGGTGTTCGCGCGCAAAATGAAATAATTGCTAAAAAAAACAGATTGGATGTGAATGTAGCCGGTAGTTTTGGAGCTGCTGCCATTGATTCTTTATCGGCACTTAATATTACAATTGGATCATTTCCCGGAGAGGAAAAAATAAATTATGCTAAGGATATTTTAACCGGAGCACAAAATATAAATGAATATCTGCCTTTGCTAAAGGGAAAGAAGGTTTGTGTTTTATCTAATCAATCGGGGATGATTAGTAAAAAGAGTCATGTGCTAGATACTCTTGTTGCTCTGGGTGTAAACGTAACATGTATTATGTCTCCAGAGCATGGCTTTAGGGGCGATGCCGATGCCGGCGAACATGTAGGCAACTCGGTTGATTCAAAAACAGGCATTCCAATTCGTTCGCTTTATGGAGCTAAAGGGAGAGCTAATAATGAACTCCTTAAAGATATAGATATAATAGTGTTTGATTTACAAGATGTTGGCGTAAGATTTTACACATATTATGTTACCATGGTTAAAATGATGGCTGCCTGTGCAATGGAGGATATAGATTTTATGGTGCTCGATAGACCTAATCCAATAGGGTTTTATGTAGATGGGCCTATCTTAGATATGAAATATAAATCGGGTGTAGGAGGGTTGCCTATTACAACCGTACATGGTATGACATTGGGTGAGTTGGCTCAAATGGCTAATGGGGAGAATTGGCTTAAGTATGGCAATGTTAAAGCAGATGGATTAAAATGTAAACTTACGGTAATAAAATGTAAAAATTATACTCATGCTAAGCTTTACAGACTTCCCATAAAACCATCTCCCAATTTACCCGATATGCGTGCAATTTATCTTTATCCATCTACTTGTTATTTTGAGGCTACTCCTGTGAGTTTAGGTAGAGGAACAGATAAAGCGTTTCAGATGTATGGGCATCCTAATATGAAAGGGTATAATTTTAGTTTTATTCCCCGTAATATTAAAGGGGCTAAAACTCCTCCGCAACACAATAAAGAGTGCTTTGGCGTAGATTTAAGAATTACTCCAAGTGTTGAACAAATAAATGAAAGCGGAATTAATTTAGAGTATATTATTGATGCTTATAATAATCTTAATTTAGATGATCATTTCTTTCGCTCATTTTTTGAATTAGAGCTTGGCCAAGCGTATGTAAGAACAATGATTAAAGAGGGAAAGTCTGCTGCTAAAATTAAGGCCATGTGGGCAGATGATGTTGCTAAATTTAAGGAGCAGCGCAAGCCGTATTTGTTGTATCCGCTGCAATAATTTTCTGTAATTATAAAGTAAAAAAAGAGGTCAACTAAGTTTGCTGCTTAGTTGACCTCTTTTTTATATGGAAATTCTAAAACTTATTTATTTAGGAATTCTAAAACTTAAATGAAACTCCTAATGATGGCATAAATGCGTATGATTTGTAGTCTCCTTCAAATAAGGAAGTTTCGTTTATAGGATAAGTGCCATGGGTCTTTTCTCCATTCATATACCCAAAAGCAATGTCTATTGACATAAATTTTAGTGGGCGGATAGAGGCGCCTGCCGTAATACAAAATTTATTGGACCCCGGTGTCTCAGGATTATAAAGCTCAGTTCTTACAGGGGTAGTATCGTAATATGCACCAAGTCTTACTGTTGCTAGTTTACTTATGTTATATTCTCCACCAATTCTGTATATTATGGTGCTTTTGTAATTTTTCTCTGCTTGTAAAGAGTATCCATTAAGTACCTTTTCTTCAAATTGGATTGTAAGGGTGTCATAAGCTTTCCATCCAACAAATTGGAGTTCGGCGGTTAGAGTTAAATCCTTAATTGGTTTGTAAGCAATACCTACATTAAAATTACTTGGTGCAGGGAGTGTTGCCTCAAAAGTTCCTTCATCAATTGGCGGAACCACTATAGTTCCCGGTTTTACACTATTAACTGTTTTTATTATATTTTTAACAGCATCGCTGGCGTAGTTAAGTTCTGCTGTTCCTTTGCCAACTGTAAAATCTATTTTTGAACGGTAAGATGCCCCTATACTAATTTTTTTACTAACATTTACCAATACACCAATGTTGTATCCAAAACCAACTTTTGCGTCTCCACCTAGCTTTGCAGATAGAGGAATTTGTCCTTCAAAACTTTTTATTGCTGGTTTAAGTGCAGGAATCATCTGTCCTATAGCATCAAAGCCGCCAACTGGAATAAGAGCTCTTGAAAGGCTAAAATTACCATAATCAATCATAAGGCCTGCTCCAATACTAACAAAATTTCCAAATTTATATGAAACGGTTGGTTGTATAGAGAATCCTTTAAGACTAATCTCTTCAACAAGGGACGAGCCTTGCCAGTTATCCGGCCATTTTAATGAGTTACCCACAGGGTTTGTAATACTTATGCCAAATGCGAGATTTTTCATAGGTTTGTACCCAATATATCCAAATAAGGGGGTCCCTACTGGATTGTCTGTTTTTGCACAATAAGCTCCGTTTGTGTATTTTGCATATGTCTTAACTCCGGTAAGTCCTAATGATATATCAAACTTATTCTCCATAAATGCCATGCCGGCAGGGTTAAAAAGCATACTCTCAGCACCTAATTTAAGAGCAACACCAGTATGTCCCATACCTAATTGCCTTGCACTTTGTGAGTTAATTTGATACCCTTCTGCATTGGCATTTATTGCTGTTCCAATTATAGCCGAAGAGGCAATTGCAGCAACCATTAAGCTTTTTTTTGCCAGTGTTGCTAAATTTCCAAGATTCTTTTTGATCATGTTTATTCTTCTATTAAAAACGGCGACAAAGATATGTAAAAATATTTTAATACACCAAATATATTATTCATTAGGTAAACGCTTTGATTATCAATTATATAATTTTACACTAAAAATATAGTACGGTATAAATAAAAAGAGGATGACCAAATTATAGTCATCCTCTAAATTATATTGCTGTTAGCAAATGTTTGCTTAATTATTGTTCATTTGTTTAATGTCAATAGGCCTATCTTCCTTATCTCCAAGAAGATATTTGCTAAAATGGTCGGCCATTTTCCAAAAGAAGTACTCGGTCATATTTCCAAACCCGTGGCGTTGGCCGGGAAGAATAAGCATATCAAATCTCTTGTTTGCTTTTATAAGGGCATCTACTACTCTTAATGTGTTACCCGGATGCACGTTGTTATCAATGTCGCCGCATATAAGGAGAAGGTGACCTTTAAGATCGCCGGCAATTTGTTGATTTGTTTTTATACTATATTTAAATGTAGTATCACCTTTTTCGCTAATTTCTTCTAATATGCCATGGTGTTGTTCACTCCACCAACGGTTGTAAATATTATTATCGTGGTTGCCGGCGCATGAAACTGCTGCGGTAAAGAAATCTGGGTATTTAAGGATGGCTGCCGTAGACATAAATCCTCCACCTGAGTGGCCGTGTATACCAACTTTGGTTCCATCTATATATTTATATTTTGCAGCTAATTGTTGTATAGCTACTTTTTTATCCTCTAATCCATAATCTCTTAGGTTCCCGTATCCAAAGTTATGATACCATTTAGAACGGTTAGGGTGTCCGCCTCTGTTTCCAAGGGTAATAACAACAAATCCAACTTGTGCAAGACGGTCTGTTCTATCCATTCCTTTGCTCCATGAGCTGTTGTTAGCCTCTGTTTGAGGGCCGGGGTATACATATTCTATAATAGGATATAATTTAGTAGAGTCAAAATCGTAAGGTTTATACATTACTCCGTAAATATCTGTTATACCATCACCTGCTTTTACCTTAAAAATTTCTGGAAATTTATATCCTTTTGCAAATAGTTGGCTAAAATCTGCTGTTTCTAAATTCATAATTTTATTTCCAAATTGATCGTATAAATCTGATTTAGGGATGCAATCTACGCGAGAATAGTTATTAACAAAATATTTTGCATCGTCACAAACTGCAACACTGTTGTCATAATCTCCCTTGTTTAAAAGTTTAAGATTGCTGCCGTCAAAATTTACGCTGTACAAATATGAGTAATAAGGATTAATTCCGTTTTCTTTGCCATTTGCTGTAAAATAAATAACTCTTTTTGCTTCATCTATCCCTTCTATCGCCTCAACATGATATTCGCCTTGGGTAATTCTATTTTTAAGTTTACCATCTGCAGAATATAAATATAAGTGTGCCCATCCATCTCTTTCTGACCATTGAATAAGCTCATTACCATTGTTTACTAGATGTAAGTTTCTGCTTTCTATGTATGTGTTTAAGCGTTCTTCTATTACAACATTACATGTATCTGAATTTACATTAACTGTACAAATATCAACTCTTTTAAGGTCTCTACTTGTTCTGGTAAAATAGAATTTGCTATTATCTCCCTGCCATATTAATGGGGGACACTTACTATATAAGTCTTTTTGTTTTGGAGGTACTGTATTAATGCCTATAGATTGATCTTTAAATGCATTAACCTTTATTTGTTTTGAAGTTTTTGCGGTAAAATCAAATAAATAAACGTATTCTGTAGGCCCTGGATCACCAGGCATTTGATATTTATATGTTTCTAGTTTTGGACGCGGATTAGCTAATATGTCAATAACCCATAAATCTTTAACAATACTATCATTACTTCTAGTTAATGCAAAGTATTTTGAATCGGGCGACCAAGCTGCGTAACACCTTGTTCGTTTTGCAAGATCTTTTTTTGTAGCATAAGGATCTGCATTACCATTTCCGTAAGGAAAATTTTTAGTTCCATCTTTTGTTAATTGAAACTCTATGATAGTTGAATCTTTATCGTCTTCAATAGCTTTTTTTAGATTATCCAAATCCATATACCATATATCAAAGTTTTTGCAGAATATAGCGTATTTACCATCGGGAGAAAGATTGACCCATCTTGGATAATTCTTTTCTTCCTCAATATCTGTAATATCTGTTAATGTGTTTGTTGCTATATCCCAAGAAAAACGAAATACTTTATTCTCTTTTCCTACGGGTTTATCACTTTTTTTATCGCTTTTTTTAATTTTTTTAGGAACCATAAGCGATGTGCTTATTTCAAACTCAAATGTTTTGTCATCTTTTAGTTCTAGTCCCTGTATAGGAAGATGCTGTGCATCAAATGGATCTTTTGTAATCTCAGTAATTTGAGAAGCTAATTTGCCCATATCCCATATTTTTCTTTTCGATTTTAAAACGGGATCTACAATGTAATATTCCAGACCGTTTGTGGTTTTATAGATGTACCAAAATTTATTAGAGTTCTTAAACCAATTAGGAGAAATAGAGGTAGTAAATACTGTATTACTTAACTTTTTGGCAGAAAACTGCTCGGCTAAATTGTAATTAGCCTTTGTTACCGGAGTTTGCTGGGCATAAACCGTAGTTGCTGCCATAAACGCCAGTATGATAAATAGTTTTTTCATTATACATTTGTTTTAATTCGTTTATAAGTTTTAGTCTAATTTTTAAAATTCTTTCTTTAAAGGGTCCTTTCCCATTCTCCAACTTCCATGTCTTTAATATTGCCGTTTTCTATCCTAAACCGGAGCGCTGTTCTAACGTTGTGGAACCCCTGTACTCCCGCCGCTCCCGGGTTTATTGTTAGCATATTTCTTTTTTTATCGTTTATGATTTTAAGTATATGAGAGTGTCCGCAAATAAAGATATTTGGGCGATGCGCTTCTATGAGTTGCAATGCTTTATAATCATATCTGCCCGGATACCCACCTATATGTGTCATAAGAATTTTCATTCCTCCAATTGTTCCTACACGCGTTAACGGTTGACAAAGTCTAATTTGCTGATCGTCGCAATTGCCGTGCACTCCATATAATGGCTTAAAAGCAGAAATGGCATCAACTGTTTGGATATTTCCAAAATCACCTGCATGCCATACACAGTCTACGGGTTCTAAAAAAGCCCTTAATTTATCATCAAAAATGCAATGTGTATCAGAAATTAATCCTATATAAGCCATAATTTTTTACTAAAGTTTTATAATTATCCTCTTTTTATAAAGCCACATTGCCATAAGAGTAAATATGGCCACATAAATTAGTGCAAATATAAGGGAAGATACGTTGTTATTATCACCAATAATTGCTACACAAATATTATTGTAGAACCACGATAGCACGCTCCATTGTTTTTCTGCTATTGTGCCATCTGAAAGAATTATTTCAGTTTGCCAAGTAATTACACGTCCTAATATTTTTGCAAAAAGTGCTGCCATTACAAATGCAAAAAGAGGATTCATTCCCATTGCTTTAAATGGAGTGAAAATTTTTTCTTTGCCTTTAATATCAATAAAGTATATAAAGAATGCAAGCATTATAATACTCCAACCTCCAGTATATAGCACATAAGAACCTGTCCATAAGGCTTTTATAATAGGCATCTCTATGCTCCATATTATTCCTGCTGCCAAACAACATAATCCTATAGTGTACAATTGTGCAACAACATCAATTTTACTATTATTTAGTCGTATTTTATTTCCAATTAAAAACCCTAATAATACAGTGCAGGCTCCCGATAGAGCTCCTAAAATGCCCTCTGGATCGAATGGCTGCCCAAATCCTTTGTAAATATGATTTTCCCCTATTAAGGCTATATCAATATTGCCGGCTCCCTGTCCTTGTAACGAGAATATTCCACTTGCCCCATTTATAAGACTAGCTGCGGAATTACCTATTAACCATAGTATTAACCAGTGTAAGCCCATAAGAACAACCATTGCCCATATTATTCTCCCAGGCTTTTTAAGCCATAAAGCTACAAAACCACCTATAATATAACACATTGCAATTCTTTGCAGTACCCCAAAGATTCTTACGTTTGCAAAATGATCAACAATATTTCCCCAAAATCCAAGGTCTGCGTTTGGAGAATATGGATAAAACGGAAAAGCATTAAGTCCAAACCCTACAATAAAAATTAAAGCTCCTCGTTTTAGAAGTTTTTTTAAACTATCGGGCGTGAGACTTTCATTGTATTTTGCAAAAGAAAATGCCATTGCAGCTCCAACTACAAAAAGGAAAAATGGAAAAACAAGATCCGTGGGGGTACAACCTGCCCATGGAGCATGTTCTAATGGCGGAAAAATGTGCCCCCATGACCCCGGATTATTAACCAAAATCATTCCGGCTACAGTCATACCCCTTAAAACATCAAGGGCTACATAACGGTTAAATTTCACTTGTGTCATACTAATAATTTATATACCGTTTTTAGGTTTGACAAATTTACATATTTTGTTGATATATTTGCAGTCTTATAACAATCTATTTTACTAAAATGGAACTTTTTTATTCAAAAAATATTAAAAATGCAATTTGTATCCTAAATGAGGAGGAGAGCAGGCACTGCATAAAAGTACTTAGACATGCCATTGGGGATGTAATTAATGTGATTGATGGTGCCGGAGGAATGTATGATTGTAAAATTGTTGAGGCAGGGAAGGAGGTTGTATGTGAGGTTGTTGCTAAAATTGAAAAATTTGGAGGTCATAATTATAGCCTTGTTATGGCTGTTGCTCCAACAAAAAATATTGACAGATATGAGTTGTTTTTAGAAAAGGCAACAGAGATAGGGGTTGATTGTGTTGTTCCTGTAATTGGGGAGCATTCTGAACGGAAAATTGTTAAGCCCGATAGACTGTGTAAAATACTTGTGTCGGCGGCTAAACAATCGCTTAAAGGGACTATTCCGTCTTTAGATGAGACAGAAAGTGTATTTTCTTTTATTAAAAGGGCAGATAATATTTTTTTACATAAGAATGATGATATTACAGCAAATGCGCCTGTGTTAAAACTCATTGCATATTGTGGAAATGTTCAAAAAATTTCTTTAACGCAAGCAATTAACGGTTATAGAGAATATTTAAAAACTATAACAATGGATAAGTATTATCCGCAAATAATAATTCTTATTGGCCCAGAGGGAGATTTCTCAAATGAAGAGATTGAGTTTGCTTTAGATAATGGTTTTAAACCTATTAATTTAGGCAGTTCTCGTTTAAGGACAGAAACAGCCGCAATTGCGGCTGTTAGTTGTGCGTATTTTATGTTGGGTTAATAGAAAATCACTCTCGTATTATTTCTATTTCGTTTTTTAGCCCAACTTTAATAATTTGAGAAGCTTTGTGTGTGCCGTCCTCAAATTGAGGGTCTACAACTAAATCAACCAGATCTAGTATCTCATCGGGAATGTCATCGTAAGATGCCGGAGATGATTGTCCCGATATGTTGGCAGATGTTGATACAATTGGCTTATGAAAACGTGAAATGAGTTTTGTGCAAAATTCACTTTGCGGAACTCTTATGCCAATAGTGCCATCTTCTGCAATAACATTTTTTGCAAGCCCTATTGCTCCCGGATAGATAATAGTCATTGGTTTATCGTTAACCTCCATTAGCGATATTGCTATTTCGGGCATGTGTTTAACGTACTTGCAAACCATATCAATATTTGCTGCAAGGATAATAAGACTTTTACTATCGGGACGTTGTTTAATTTTGTAGATTTTCTCTACAGCTTCTGCGTTTGTAGCATCGCAGCCAAGACCCCAAATGGTGTCTGTAGGGTATAATATTATTCCCCCCTCTTTTAATACTTTGATAGCTGCATCAATTTGCGAATTCATTGTTGGATTCTTAAATTAAATAGTAATTAATGATTTATTTTAATTGTGTTAATTGTTTCTATTTTAATAAAGATGCGTAAATCTCGCGAACGTTTTTTACAACCTCTTTTTCCTTAAATTTTTCTGCGTGCATTTTCCCCTTTTCAATAATTGATTTTACAATTGTTGGGGAACTTATTAGCATATTTATGTGAGATGCTATTTCTTTTGGGTTGTGCGGATTTGCATATAGTGCTGCATCTCCTCCGGCCTCTGGCATTGATGATAAGTTTGATGTAATTACCGGTGTTCCAATTGTTAATCCCTCAAGTACAGGTATTCCAAATCCCTCAAATAATGAGACATAAGTAAGAGCTATTGCTTGCTTATATATTGCCGGGAAATCTGTAAAGCTAGCATTATGTATAAGTTTCACTCTTTCTTGCAGCCCCAACTCCCTTATAGCGTTATCAACCTCTTTTATATATGGAGTTGCTCGTCCAAGTGCAATTAAATTTATATCTTTTGGCAGTTCTGCTAAAGCCTTTACTACGTTAACAAGATTTTTGCGAGTTTCTATAGTTCCAACGTTTACAATAAATCTGTTGGGAAGATTATATTTTTCTTTTACAAACTGCATTTGCTCTAAAGTAGGTTGCTTGTAAAATATTTTATCGCAACCTTGGTATACTATCTCTATTTTTGCCGGATCTGCGCCAAGCATATTTATAATGTCATCTGCCGTTTGTTTGCTTATTGCTATAATTTTATCTGCTGTTTTGCACGCCTGTCTAAACTTTTTCTCGTATAAAATTCTGTCCAATGATTTGTAATATTGGGGATATCTTAAAAATATTACATCGTGCATTGTAACAACTTTAGGAATATTAAAGTTTATTATTGGTAATTCTCCGCTAAGACCGTGAAATAAGTCTATTTTATTTTTTTTAATATCTGTGGAAATACCTGCACTTCTCCATATTGCATGTGGTAGTGCTTGATAAATGCCGCTTGGCTTAACTATTGTTATGTTTTCTCCTTTTGAAAAATCTAACCATTTTCCATCTTCATCGTAATTGGGGGTGTAAAGGAAATATTGGTTGTATGGATAAATGTGGCTTAACCCATGTATGAGTGCGCGGCTGTAATTTCCCAATCCTGAGAAATTTCTAAAAGCTCTTTTTGCGTCTATTCCAATGTTTGCCATTTTATCGTAGTGTTAAATTATTATCTCGGAACTTATAGGGTAATGATCTGATAACTTTATTTTATGTGTTTTATGACTTATACATCCAAATTCCTTTGGAAACAGAATGTAATCTATCCTTAGCAAAGGCCATAATGGAATAAATGAGGCCCCAAATCCGCTACCCGATTCTCTAAAAGAGTCTTTCCTGTTTTTTGAAAGCCTATGGTACGTAAATGACATAGGTGTATCGTTAAAGTCTCCACAAATTATTGCCGGGTGCGAACTTTGCGTAATATTCTCCATTATTTTATTTACTTGATCGGAGCGTTTTATAAATGTTCCTAAAACCTTTTCATGCACCTCTTTTATATCGTTTTTTATTTCGTCTCCCAATACCTTTTCTCGTTTATTAAGTTTTTGAACAAGTGCCGTAAATGAAATATTATACGATTCTAAGTGATTATTGTAGATTCTTATTATACGTCCAAAGTGTTCTATATCTACATAAATTGAGAGATTAGTGCTTCTTCTAAAACTTAATTTGCCTTTTGAAACTATAGGGAAGCGGCTTAGTATAAGGTTTCCAAAGTATTTTCCATTTTGTATTTTAAACACGTGATAATATCTGTATTTATATTGTGGCAAAATGCTGTCCATCTGAGCTTTAGTGTTTACGTGAAACTCTTGAAAACAGGCAATATCGGGGTTGCTTTCTGTTATGTGGTTTATTACTTTTATCCTACATTCTTCTTTTGTGTATTTAAGCTTTGAGGATGAGAACATTCCTACGTTATAGCTCTCTATTTTTAGTTTTATTCCCTCTATATCTGAACTGTTATCACCTCCTATTTTGTAGAATAAATCGGTAAACATAAGGGCAGGCAATAATACCATAATTGGGATCCATGCACTTTTGCTTCTGCGTATTAGTGCTAGTATAAGTAAAACTAAGTTTGTTATAAGTATAGGAATAAAATAAAGGCCAAAAAAGAGCGGAAGGCTAATTTGAGATGGATTTATAAATACTGATATATAAGAGAGTATCATGGCAATTCCTGCCATAATAAGAATAAGTCTGAATGTTAATCCAAATAAAAGAGGAGCTTTTTTTCTACTCCCATTATGTTTCTTTACAGACATTATATGTTGTTAATAATACATTTTATTATTTTTCTTCCAATAAATTATAAGGAAGTAACCAAATATCATTCCACCAAGGTGTGCAAAGTGGGCAATATTGCTACCGGTATTTGAGAGACCTAACACTAACTCTAGTCCGCCAAATATCATTACAAAATATTTAGCTTTTAATGCAATAGGGGGGAATATAAGTTGCATTACATTGTTAGGGAATAGCATTCCGTATGCAAGTAGTAGCCCGTATATTGCGCCCGATGCTCCAACTGTTGGTGTCATTAAAATTTGTTGTATTTTTGCGCTAGCCATAAAATCTCCTGCTTGCAGTGCATTTGTAAGGCTATTTATTTCTATATACATTACGCCAAGATGCATAAGAGCTGCACCTATTCCTGTTACAAAATAGTAAAATAGTAATTTTTGCCCTCCCCACACTCTTTCTAATACACTTCCAAATATAAATAGTGTATACATATTAAAGAAAATATGTAAAAACCCTCCATGCATAAACATATGAGTTACAAGTTGATATGGTTTAAAAAAAGGAGATTGAAAGTAGAAGAGAGCGAATTTCTCATACATAAAATTACCTGTTAATGCTGTAATAATATACATTATTACATTAAGGATAATTAGGTTTTTTACTACTGGAGGTATATCTCCCAATATAGATCTGTTTCCAAAATACATTTTATATCTTTTTATAATTTTTTTATAAGTTCTTCGAGCGGAATTATAGTCATACATTTTCCCCCATTTGGTGCTGTATAAGGTTCTTTACATGCAAAAAGGGCATCTACAAGTTCTTGAGACTGTATATTATTGTTTATGTTTTTATTTGAGTATATTCCACTGTGCTTTACCATATTTAGCGCAACTTTTTCTCTAAATTCTTGCTCAAAATTCCTGCCAACATCTGTGAGATCTGCTATTAGTGAATCAATGCATTCATTTATAGATAGTTGTTCGTGTGACAAAGTGTCGGGTATCCCATATACTACAATGCAATCTTTGCCAAATGAGCGAATGTCAAATCCTAGCAATTTAAGTATTGGGGCTTTATCTATTAGTATAGAATATGAATTATGATCTAAATCTATTGTTTGCGGAAAAAGATTTTCCTGAATTACCGGGGTTGTGTTTGTAATAGAATTTAAATATCTTTCATATAAAATTCTTTCTTTTGCTTTGTAAATATCAATAATTAATAATCCCGATTTTACAGGTGTTATTATATATCTTCCATGTAGTTGTAATATAGGTCTGCTGCCACACGTTTCTTCATTAAGAACTCCGGGATATCCTTTTTCATCTATTTCGTTTTCTTTCTCTCCTTTTTCCCAAGCATCTGCCTGTCCAAAGCTATTGGTTTCCCATTCTCCAGATGAATTCCATTTGCTGTTTCCTATCTTTTTTTCTTCTTCAAACGGGTTAAAAAGAGGATCGTAATTTATTTTAGGAGGAGCTACATATCTGTTTTCAAAACCTGTGGCTATAACCGGCATTTCTGGTGCCCCTTCGGTATCAAAATCTATTCCGGGAACAAATGAATTTCCTCCTATTGATTCTTTTACTGCCGCATTTAGTATTTCAAATATTACCCCTTCATTTTCAAATTTAATTTCTGTTTTTGCAGGGTGTATGTTTACATCAAGGTTTTGAGGTTCAATGTTTAAGAAAATAAAATATGATGGTGAAGTACTATCGGGAATAAGATTGGTATATGCTTTTATAATTGCTTTATGCAGTGCCGGACTTTTAAAAAAACGGCCGTTTACAAAGAGGTATTGATTGGGTTGGCTTTTCTTTGCAAACTCGGGTCTGCCTATAAATCCTCGGATACTTATTACACTTGTATCTGTTTGTATATCAACTAAATCTTTGGCAATGTCTTTTCCGCCAATTTGAATAATTCGTTGCTTAATATTTTGTACTGGAGAGATGTGGAATATGTCTTTTGAGTTATGTATGAGACGGAATTCTATATTTAAACGTGTAAGGGCTATGCGAATAAATTCAGAGACTATTTGTCTATATTCTACATTATCTGACTTTAAAAATTTTCTTCTGGCCGGGATATTATAAAATATATTTCTAGCCGCAAAATTGCATCCTACTTGGCACGCCGTTTCTGTTATAGAGATTATATTTGATTCTGCAATATGTACTTCTGTTCCACATTCTTCCCCTTCTTTACGAGTTTTTAAAGTAACGTCGGAGCATGCTGCGATAGATGCTAAAGCCTCACCTCTAAATCCGTATGTATTTATAGAGTATAAATCTTCTGCTTTTTCAATTTTAGATGTTGCGTGCCTTTCAAATGCAAGAGCAGCATCTTGCTTTGTAATGCCACAACCATTGTCTATAACCTGTATAAGAGTTCTACCGCAATCATTTATAATAACCACAATACTAGTGGCGCCTGCATCAACAGCATTTTCCATTAGTTCTTTAACCACACTTGCAGGCCTCTGCACAACCTCCCCGGCTGCAATAAGATTTGATATATAACTTGGTAAAACTTTTAACATTATAAAGGTTAAATATTAGAAACGATTTTTCTTAGAATAATAGCCCTAAGTGTCTAGCTATAAAAACAAGGGCCATCATAAAGATTGCCAATGTAATAAGTGTAATAATTCGTTTTACCGGATCATTACTCTTACTCCTTTTTACATCTATATTTATTCTCTTAAAAGACCCTCTAATACCCTCACCGGGTACGTATTCTCCAGATTTTTTCCGACGTGCATTCTCTATTTTTTCGTCAAGAGCCTCTTTACGTTCATCGTAATATAAAGGTTGGTAATCAAATACCCTATGACGAGGTGTTTTGAACATACCTAAATTTAAGCCCATAATAAAATAATTAGTATATAATTTAAAAAACAAAGATAAAATAATTATGTTAAATTTGCATTCAAATATAAAAAAACATGGATATAAGAATAGGTAATGGGTACGATGTACACTTGTTGGCAGATGAACTTCCTTTTTGGTTAGGTGGTGTGCTTATAAAACATACAAAGGGCTGTGTAGCTTATTCCGACGGCGATACTCTTATACATGCTTTATGTGATGCTTTGCTTGGAACTTTGGCTTTGGGCGATATAGGCAAACATTTTCCCGATACTTCTTTGGAGTTTAAGGGAATTGATAGTAAAATTCTTTTGCAACGTACATATTCATTAATTTTGGAGCGGGGATATAAATTGGTAAATGCAGATTGTACAATACTTTTGCAAAAGCCAAAAATTGCCCCTTACATACTTGTAATGCGCCAATGCTTAGCCAATATTCTTAATGTAGATCCCGATAGAATTTCTGTAAAGGCAACAACTACAGAGGGGGTTGGCTTTGTAGGGAGAGAGGAAGCTATAGCGGTATATGCAACCGTTCTAATTGAGAAAAGCTAATATTTTTTATTAAGTTATTGTAGTATTCAAAAATATAACTACATTTGCAGCCGCAACAACGGTTATGTATGTAGCTAGTTGCGTATTCATTCTGAGATATGGTGTAATGGTAGCACTAGAGATTCTGGCTCTCTCGGTTTGGGTTCGAATCCTAATATCTCAACAAATGGCGCGATAGCTCAGCTGGTTAGAGCGCATGATTCATAATCATGAGGTCCCCAGTTCAATCCTGGGTCGCGCTACTTAAAAAAGCACTTGCGAATTAACGCAAGTGCTTTTTTTTATTAGCTTTGTAATAAATAAGAATAATTAGAATAGCATGAAAATAAAATTTATTGGAGCAGCTAGAGAGGTTACAGGGAGTAAACATCTGATAACCACAAATAAAGGTAAAAAAATATTGTTAGATTGTGGCATGTTTCAGGGCAAAGGACTCGAAACCGATGCTATGAACCGTAACTTAATGTTTGAGCCGCAAGAGTTAGATTATCTTATTTTATCGCATGCACATATAGATCATTCGGGGTTAATTCCATATTTATATAAAAACGGATTTACAGGCTCTATTATTACAACAAGTGCTACAAGAGATTTATGTTCTATAATGTTGCTTGATAGTGCTTTTATACAACAGTTAGATGCTAAATTTTATAATAAGAAAGCAGCAAAAAGGGGATTGCCATATATTAATCCTATATATACAACAGATGATGCAGAAAAGTGTATGAATCTTTTTATTAGTATAGATTATAATAGAAGATTTTATATTAATGATGATATTAATGTAAAATTTACTAATAGCGGACACATGCTTGGGAGTGCTGTAGTTAATTTGGAAATAAAAGAAGATGGTGTTAAAAAGCACATAGCTTTTACAGGAGATATAGGAAGGCCTAATAATAGAATTATTTCTCCGCCGGCAAAGTTTCCGCAGTGTGATTATTTAATTACAGAGTCTACGTATGGTAATAGATTGCATGCAGAGGAAAAAGCTACAAAAGAGGAGTTCTTGCAAATTATTAGGGAAACGTGTATGGAGAGAAAGGGGAAACTTATTATTCCGTCTTTTTCTGTAGGAAGAACTCAGGAAATAGTTTTTATGTTAAATAACTTTTATAATGAGGGAAAAATTCCTCATATTGATGTTTTTGTTGATAGTCCCCTTTCTGTAAATGTTACTGAGGTTTTTAAGCTTCATACAGAATACATGAATAAAGAGGTAAAAGAGGTGCTTAAATATGACGAGGATCCGTTTGGCTTTAATTCTCTTACGTATGTAAAAGATGTAAACGAATCAAAAGCTTTAAATGAATATGATAAGCCTTGTATAATAATTTCATCTTCGGGTATGATGGAGGCAGGGCGTATTAAGCATCATGTTGCTAATAATGTTTCTAATCCCAAAAATACAATTCTCATTGTAGGTTATTGTACTCCATCGTCTCTTGGTGCAAGAATTCAGGCCCCGGGGTTAAAGGAAATTTCAATTTTTGGAGAAATGCACCAAATAAAGGCTAAAATTCAAAAAATTGAAGCTCTATCGGGACATGCAGATTATAAAGAAATTATTTCTTTTATGAGTTGTCAAGATAAGGAACTGCTTAAAAAAATATTTTTGGTTCACGGAGAGTATAGCACACAGGAATCTTTTAAAACCCATTTGGAAGAGGCACAATTTAAAAACATAGAAATTCCACAACAAAGCCAAGAGTTTGAGCTATAGTATAAGTTGCATAAATACAGGTGGTATTATTACCAAATCATGGAGCCTTTTAGCTTATATTTAATTGGCCAATAAAAATTCATTCCAAACCTAAAGTTGGCAGATTTGGCGCTTTTGTAATTAAAGTATGAATTTATGCTATCGGTCATAAGAAATATTTCAAATCCGCGACCACGGTATAATCCTCCCACCCCTATGTTAAATGGGTTTAGAGATTTATAGGTATAGGCGGCCATAATATCCCAACGTTTGCTTTTGGTACTATAGGTATAGCCGGCAGTAAATTCATAGTATACTTTAGCAAATTGCGGAATGATGCAAAGCGTATTTAAAGAGATGTTGTGTTTAAGTTCGGGGTCAAACGCATATTTACCGCCTGCTTGTATTGTAAGAGGAAGGTTTGATGTAAAAGATGTTTTTACGGTATCAATTTCCATTGCCGAAGTCATTTCGTCAAATGTATCGTCAAATACATCTTTAAAGCTTTTATTACCGTTAATTAAATTATCTAAGTCTTTAATTCCAACCCAATTGTATTTTGCAGTAGTGCTGCTTGAAGCAATTTTTGTAGAGCTTTTCTTATTCCAAAAAATTCTTCCAAAATCGGTGGCAGATGCGTAAATGTTTAACTGCTTATTATCGGAGAGATAGCTAACTCCCAAATCTATACCAAATCCGGGACTAATGTTCTTAATATTAAACTTATCCTCTCCGTCGTCGCTTAAATTAAGATTGCCGGTTGTCATATTAATATTGCCTTGTAATGAATAGCTGTCAAATTTTTTATCTGCAATAAGAGTCATGTTATCACTTTGAGCGGAAACACCACCAATTAACCCTTTTACCCTTGCCCCAATGGTAAAGTTTTTAGAAACTTTTTGAGTATATGAAATGCCTAATTCTCCCCAAGATAATGCATCTGGCGAAACCATAATGTTAAATAATCCTGTTCTTTCGAGTGGATTATCCATAAGAAAAGAGACAGCATCTTTTGAAAACGACGCATCTATAGAGGTTCTAGCCCTTAAAGTAATTCCCATAAAGCCGGTATTAGAAATACGGAATCCCATATTAAGAATATCTAAATTAATTATGCTCCTTATATTATTTGTTTCATTTAAATTCTCCAATAGATGTTTTGGATCAATTATCGCCTTTTTTGAAGAAAGACTAAAAATGTTGGAATAATTTATGTTTCCCGATATGTTTGCTCCCATACCTCCTAATATTGGCATTGCTAAAAAAAGCCGAGCATTATCGGGAGTAAGAGCGGGATTGGCAACAAATTTTTGCGGGGTATTTCTTCCCAAAAATATCATGTTGTCTTGTGAGTATACGTTGCTTCCTAAAATTAACATTGTAAAAACAAGAGCAACTTTAAATATAATTTTTAAATTAGATTCCATTATTAAAATTCTCCTTTTAAGTTGCCTATTAATTTTAGATTAAGTGAAGATGGCGAGTATAACTTTGAATACTCTCCATTTGCCTGCTTAGGCATGGAGCCTTTAAATACAAATTTGAGTGTCTTAGCGGTTATCATCGCTTGTACTTTTTCTCCCGGAATTGTTCTAATTATTGCATTAGCATTATCAATTATACCTGCCTTAAAATTAGGGCTGGCGGGCCTAAGCCCATTTGAAGCCGGTATATTAACAGGCTCCTCTAGTAAAATAGATTCAGTATTATCATTTGACACTGCTACCAATGTAAAATTTAAATTGAGAGGCATTTCATTTGCACATGTTATTCCTAATTTTAAATATTCATATATATTACCATTAGAATTATCTAAGTCCATATTAAACTCTTGATTAAAAGCAACATTGGTAAACATTCCATCAAATGGAATAAGTAAATCTTCCTGTATTTTAATACTCTTATTTAGGGCAATAGCATTAGTAGTTGGCGCAATATATGCAGCATCTCCAACATCCTCTTTTGTGGGATTGGTTATTATAGTAAATGCTATTGTACAAGAAGAAATATTGCTTGATATTGCTTCAGATAACTCTTTTCCTCCTAGCGTTGAGGAGTTGTTTAACACATAATCTGTAATATATTCAGGCTTTAATAGTATGCTAGAATTTCCAATACCATCCTTTAATTTAATCTCCTTATCGCCTATTTTAAGTTTACTTATTTTAACAAGTATAGGTAAATTATACGCATTACTTAATTGAAGCTTTATTTGTGGGTTATTTAAATAATAGTCGCAATCTTTAAAAAAGTCTATAATTGAGGGGTCTATATTAATTGTAAATTCATTAACGGGATCAATTTCTTTTCGCCCAAAAAAACCTTTAGCCTGCAATATTTCCAAATTTGAAAATGCTATATTTAAATTTATATTTGATAAATTATCTCCTGCTTTTGCTGATATTTTTCCCGATAAATAAAAATTTAGAGTGCTTTTATTATCTAGTTTAAGCTCATATCCTGCAAGAGAAATAGTTTCACCAGACTTAATAACTAAAGGATTATTATTTTTTGTAAGTTGCTCAATTGTACAAGAAACATTTTTAAAATCTGATACTGTATTTAGTACATTAAAACTAATTTCTCCATTATTAAGGGTAGCATTACTAATAGTGTAATTATCTTCAAACACAAAATTGTGAGACAATTTTATTATTGGATTAATATTAATTTCAATTGGAGCAGGAACAATGCCTCCAAAGTTATAAGGAATTAAAAATTTCTGATTTGAAATATTAAACAAATCTTTAAGATCTGCCGAGCTTCCTATTTCTATCTCTTGAGATTTTCTAATTTGGAGAATATCATCATCTCCTCTAGAAAGTATATCTTCCTTAACACCACCCCAAGAAAGCAACATAGATTCTGAAATATTAAAATCTGCCAAAGGAAGTGTTGTATTAACAGGAACTTTAGTCTCATTAAAATCAACGCCACACGACCAAAACACTAATGTAGCAGAAATTAATAATGTGAATAGTTTTTTCATACTCGGAGTTTTTTAATTTTTTGTAAAAATAGATAAAAAAAAGTATTATAGAAAATATTTATGGCACGAGCTTTGTTTATTACTAATACAGTTTTTCATAGGTTAAATTTAGGTTAAGAAGGAGAGGCCATACTTATTTATAAGGATGGCATTTTCTTTTTTATAAGTAATAATGTAATTATTATGCAACAGATTAATAGATATGGCAGTTATTCTATAAAAGTAGATGCCTTAAATAAATATTACGGTAAAGAAAATCTACTTCCCTTATGGGTAGCCGACATGGATTTTGAAACTCCGGCATGTGTACGTAATGCCTTGCAAGAAATAATAGATAAAAAAGTATACGGGTATAATTTTATTCCCGATAATTATTTTTCCACAATATCCAGCTGGCTTTTAGCACAACAAGAGTGGAGAGTAGAGCAGAAATGGCTCTCATTTATCCCCGGAATTGTAAAAGGCATAGGCTATGCAGTTAATTTTTTTACAAAAGAGGGAGATGGTATTATTGTACAACCTCCTGTATATCCTCCATTTATAAATGTGCCTAAAGGCAATAATAGACGTATAATTTTTAATCCGCTAATAAAAGAAGAGTGCGGATATAGAATGGATTTTGATAATTTAGAACAAATTTTGTTAAGTGGAGAGAGTAAAATGCTTATTCTGTGTAATCCTCATAATCCTGGCGGAGTAGCTTGGGATAGGGAAACACTTGTAAAGTTAGCTCAGTTATGTTATAAATATAACACACTTGTTGTATCGGATGAAATTCATGCAGATATGCCTTTGTATGGTGGAAAACATCTTCCATTTGCACTAGTATCTAAGGAAGCTAACAATATAAGTATTACATTTGGAGCTCCGTCCAAAACGTTTAATATGGCCGGAATAGTTAGTTCTTATGCAATTGTTCCAAATGAAAAATTGCGGGAACCGTTTTATAATTGGATGCAGGTAAATGAACTTAACAGTCCTACAATATTTGCAACGCTATCAACTATAGCTGCATATACAAACGGACTGCCTTGGAGAAATGAGATGTTGGAATATATAGGTGAAAATGTAAATTTTGTAGAGCAATTTTGTAAAGAAAATTTTGGTAAACTTATTATCCCAATGCGCCCTAAAAGTTCGTTTTTAGTATGGCTAGATTGTACTGAGCTATGTAAAAAATTGGCTGTTAAATATGATAATAAGGATATTACAGATGAAGAGAAACAGAAATTATTAGTAGATTTATTTATAAATAGGGCAGGATTGGCTCTTAATGACGGAGCTGCGTTTGGCCCGGGAGGACTTGGTTTTATGCGCTTAAATGTAGGATGTGGAAGAGAAGTGTTAGTGCAGGCTCTTAATAATCTTAAGAACAGTATTATATAAACAAATAAACAAACAAGATGAATAAAGTTAGTTACGCTCTAGGAATGAGCATTGCCAATAATATTTTGGCCAGTGGTGTTAAAGATTTAAATGTAGAAGATTTTACAAAGGCTGTTAATGCTGTTTTATCTAACAGTAAACCCGAACTTAGTATTGGCGAAGCTCAGCAGGTTCTTAATGAGTTTTTTACTAAACTACAAGAAGAACAATCGGCCGGATTTAAAGAGGAAGGCGTAGCTTTTCTTGCAGAAAATTCTAAAAAAGACGGTGTTATAACCCTCCCTAGCGGTCTTCAATATAAAATTATAAACGAAGGTAAAGGGGTAAAACCAACAGCAAAAAATAGCGTTGAGTGTCACTATGAAGGAAAACTTTTAAGCGGAGTTAAGTTTGATAGTTCTTACGATAGAAATGAGCCTGCTACTTTTGGAGTTACACAAGTTATACCCGGCTGGGTTGAAGCACTTCAACTTATGAACGAGGGTTCTAAATGGGAATTATATATTCCATACAACCTTGCATACGGAGATAAAGGGGCTGGCCAATCAATTCCTCCTTATGCAACTCTAGTGTTTACCGTAGAGTTATTGCATGTAATTTAAGAATTAATTATAGAGTTATTAATTTTTTTGTACTTTAGCGCAAAACTTAACAAAACTAATGAAGGATTCTCAAATTGCGTTTCAACAAAATCAGGTGCGTTTTAGGGCCATATTTAAACAGCACTATGCTAAAATTGTATACTATGCAATGAGTTTCCTTCATAACGAAGAAAAAGCAAAAGGAATTGCGCAAGAGGTTTTTGCCTCTGTTTGGGAAAATATAGATAAGCTAGAAGAAGAAATACAACCTTATTTATTTGTCCTTGCAAAACGGAGGTGCTTAAATACAATTAGGCGAGAAAAATATAAAGCAGAACATAAAGAATTTATAGCCGGAAATACTATTGATAGAGAGATTAGTTACCTTGCTCTAAGAGACTCATGTATTGAGAACTTATTAGAATCGGAGGTTAATAAAATATTTAAAGAGACATTAGATTTAATGCCTCAAAAAACCAAAGAGGCTTTCTGCCTTAATAGGTTTAAAAATCTTACTTATAAAGAAATTGCAAATATTCAAGGAGTTTCAGCAAAAAATATAGAATATAGGATTATGAGTGCGCTGCGTATATTGCGAATAAATTTGCAGGAATTTTTACCTGTATATTTAGGGATACTGTTTTATTATGTGTACTAATAAAGGAGGATATATGGATAAGAAGATTATAATAAAATACATAGAGGGAAATGCTACTTCTCAAGAGAAGGAGATGCTGTTGATGTGGATTAAAGAAAATCCAAATAATGCAGTGTATTTTTCTGCTGTTAAAGATATGTATGTTGTTTCATCCTTGCCGCAGAATGAGGCTACTAAGGATGAGATGACAATTGCAGAGGATATTATACTTGGAAACAATTTTAAATATAGCAACAGTAATAATAATACCGTTAACAAAAAAAAGATTATCTCAAAAATTACTTATTACGC
The DNA here is from genome assembly GCA_036659275.1 of Bacteroidales bacterium. Lineage (GTDB taxonomy): Bacteria > Bacteroidota > Bacteroidia > Bacteroidales > UBA932 > Egerieousia. The sequence continues at coordinate 58,033 of JAVXCW010000006.1, forward strand.
TGTAGCAGCGGCAGTATTTATTGCTCTTTGTGTTAATATTTTTTTAATTACCGGGGCAAAGGATGGAAAGGAAAAATTTGACAGACAATTGTTAACAGAGGTACCTGCAAATTATCTTCATACAATCTATACAAATAAAGGGGTAAAAGGGACTGTTGAGCTTCCCGATGGGTCTATTGTTGAACTTAACTCCGATACAAAAATAATTTTTCCCGATAATTTTTCCGGCCAAACAAGAGAGGTATACCTATCGGGAGAGGCATATTTTAATGTAGTTACAAATCCCGATACTCCAATGATTGTAAGTACCAATAGAAATTTTTTAGTTAAAGTATATGGTACCGAGTTTAATATAAGATCTTATTTAAATGAGCATAATGCCAGAACCACCCTATTTAAAGGGAAGATAGATTTGTTAACCAAAGGGATTAGAGGAGAAAAAGTATTGGCTGTGCTTAAGCCAAATGAGGCTTTTGTGGTAAAAGATAAGGAACGCCCTGTGCTAGTTGTTAAGGCCGATACTCTAAAACAGGGGGCATGGAGGCATGGCAATTTATTGTTCGATTTAACTCCAATGGACGAGGTGATAAGAGAACTTGAGAGATGGCATGGTGCTGAATTTAATGTAAAAGATAAATCTATATATAACTTAAAATTTAGTGCAAGTTTTAAACAAGAATCTCTAATACAAATTTTAGAAATTATAAAGTTCTGTTCTAATGTAGATTATAGCTTAGAGGAGAACAAAGTTACGCTTTTTTATAAAAAATAATATTTTATTGTTTAGGGGCATTTAAACATTAGGTGTAGTTTAGTAGAGAGCAGTTCTCATAAACTATTAACAAAAATAAATTATACCTAATTATGAAAAAGCTAAAATCATTAGTTTTATTTTTATTTCTTTCAGTTGTTGTATTTGCACAACAACCAATAGGGACAATTTTTGAGCACGGTACTTTGGCAGAAGCTTTAGCTAAGGCATCGAAAAATAAAAAAGGGCCTAAATTAGTATTCCTAGATTGTTTTACTACATGGTGTGGTCCTTGTAAAAATATGTCCGAAAAAATATTTCCTATGGAGAAAGTAGGAGCTTTTTTCAATTCTAATTTTGTAAATATAAAAATAGATATGGAAAAAGGAGAGGGCCCAGAGCTTGCTAAAAGATTTAATGTTAAGGCATATCCAACTTTTCTTATTTTATCTTTAGATGGAAAAGAAATTAGTAGAGTTGTAGGCGGTGGAGATGCAGACGGCTTTATTACTAGAGTAAAAAAAGCAATGAATCCCGATAATACACCACAAGCAAGATTAGCAACGTATAATGCAGATAAAAACTTTAATAATGCTTTTGCATATTTAGAAGTATTACAAGATTCATATATGACTGCAGAGCAGAATGAGTTTTTAGATAAAAATTTTGATTCTTTTAAATGGTATGAAAAGTATTCTCATGAAATGTTGCCATTTATAAGCACATCTCTTAAAAGTTATAAATCAGGACTTTTTGAATGTGTTACTAAAGATATGACAAAAGCATCTGAGGCTTTTGGAAAAGATAAAGTTAATACCCTTTTGGCACAAAATATTAAGCAATATATAATTGCATATTTCTCAAATAAAATTGAGGGGGCTACAATAGTTGATTTACAAAAAAGATTAGATATTTTAGCTTTTGTAAACAACAATGATAAATTATCTAATATGCTGGCCGAGATAGCAAATTGTGCAGTATGTGGCGATTACAGTAATATATCCAATATTTTTCAACCATATTACTTATCGGTATTATCTCAGAATGATAGAAATACAGTAGAGCGTATTGTAATTGCTATTAAAGATAAAGTGGACCCTAAAATAATTTATAGTTATTACAGGTCAATGGCTGCTTCTACAAAAAAATCTGCTGAGAATTATGCAAAATTAGCAGAGACATATAAACCCGAAAAATAGATTTTATTAAAAATCTAAACCTAATTTTATTAAAAAATAACCTAATTTTTATTTTTATGAATTTAAGAGCTATTAAAAAAGGGCTAAGATTCTTTGTGCTATTGTGCATGGTATCATTAGCCTTTAGCGGGCATGTTTTAGCACAAAATGTAACAGTAAGTGCTAACAATGTCCCACTTAAGGGAGTATTGAAAAATATTACCAAACAAACCGGTTTTGAATTTGCGTATTCTGATGCTTTAAAGGTTAATGACATTAAAGTAAATGTAAATGTAAAAGACCAAGACATAAATTCTTTTTTTAACGCTTTTTTCCCAACGATAGGGATAAGCTATAAAGTTGTTGGCAAAATGGTTTCATTGAGTACAAATATTCAAAAACAAACAAAACAGGAAGAACAACCTAATGCTAAAGTTAAAATAAGAGGTAAAGTTACAGATAACGAAGGAGAACCATTAATGGGAGTATATGTTGCTGTCTTAAATACTAATGGTGGTACATCTACCGATTTTGACGGAAATTATTCAATTGATGTAAAAATTGGACAGAAGTTAAAATATTCCTTTATTGGTTTTAAAACAGAGCAGAAGGAGGTTACAAAGAATATATCAAATTTAACCAATATTGTAATGACAGAAGATGCAATTGCATTGGAGGGTGCTGTTGTTATTGGATATGGTAATACACAGAAAATAAAAGATGTAACAGGATCTATTTCACATATGGGAAATAAAGATATTAAGGCCGCAGCAATGGGGGCTAATGTTTCCTCAATGTTACAAGGTAAGGCTGCCGGTGTAAATGTACAGATACAATCGGCATCTCCAACCTCTCCTGTGTCTGTTATTATTAGAGGACAATCATCGTTGAGCGGTGATAACCAACCGTTATGGGTTATAGATGGTATTCCGGAATATAATGCAGGAGTATCGGGGAGTGTATCTAATGTACTATACTCTTTAAATCTTAATGATGTTGAGAGTATTGATATATTAAAAGATGCCTCCTCAACTGCAATTTACGGTTCTCGTGCTGCTAATGGTGTTATTGTGGTAACAACAAAAAGTGGTAAAGAGGGGATGAAACCAACTTTGGAATTCTCTGCAAAAGTTGGTTTTCAACTTATGAATATGAATGGATATGATTATTTTGATGCAGAACAGTACAAAGAGTTTACACGTGCTGCTATGAGAAAAGAATTTTATAATATTGGCAAAGGGGATTATTTTACAAGGCAATATTTAGATGAACAAGCATTTTTTAATCTTAACACAAGTGAGTTTAAAAAGAGTATGTTAAAGGATTTACCTAATGTATATTATGACAATGATACTCCTTGGATGGATGAAATGACTCAAACTCCAATTCAACAGCAATATGATTTAACATTACGTGGTGGAACAAAAGATATAAGCTATTTAGCTTCTGCATCATATCAAGATATGAATGGCATTGTAAGAACCGGTTATAGTAGAATGTTTAGTGGCAGGATTAGATTAGAGGCCAGAATTAGTAAGGCTTTAAAATTTAGAGTAAATGCTAGTGGTTCTACTAGAAATTCTTCAGATAAAGATTACATGTTGGATGTCCTCAAAAAAGTTAGGCCCGATTTTCCCGCATATAACGAAGATGGAACATTATACACAAAAGACCAATATACAGAAAATCCATATACTACTTTAGCAAATAAAGTATATTCTACGGGAGAATCAATACAGGGTGGAGCAGAGTTAGAATGGACAATTATTCCGGGACTCATATTTACCTCTAGAGGGAGTATTAACTATTCAAATAGTGAATCATTATCTTATATGAGAAGAGGATCTAATTTTAATACTACCGGTAAACGTAATTGGAGCAGGCCTAAATCGGATACTAAAATTTGGGATAATACATTAGTATACGCAAAACAATTTGGAAAGCATGATTTAAGTGCAAGTGGTACCGTTTCTATGGAGCGCTTCCAAAAATTACAATATAAGATGTCTGCAGCTAATTTCCCCGATGATGATGTTTTAAATAGTTTTGATGATGCAGCGGATATGGGGTATATGGGAGAAAATTATTATGCAAATTCAATGCTTTCTCAATTAGCTCGTATACAATATAAATATGATGATAGATATCTTGCTACATTTACTGTAAGGCACGACGGTTCTTCTAGATTTGGTCCCGATAGTAAATGGGGTTGGTTTCCATCGGGAGGTATAGGATGGACCATAAGTAATGAAAAATTTATGAAAAAGGGCTGGGTTGGAAGGAATATTAACCATTTAAAATTAAGGGCAAGCTACGGTAAATCCGGTTCTCAAAATTTGGGATACTATGATTGGATGACAATGGTGGGCTCAAATAAATATAATGGTAACCCGGGAATATATCCAAGTAATATAGGAAATAATGGCCTTAAATGGGAAGAATCATATATGACTGATTTAGCTTTAGAGATGGAATTTTGGGAATCTAGAATTAGAGCTACTTTGGGATATTATATGAAAGATTCGGAAGATTTAATTTATTCACAAACTTTGCCTTCTAGTTCAGCCTTTTCTGAAATGAATTCAAATATAGCTGTTACAAGATCTTCTGGAATTGAGTTTTCGATAGACGTTGATGTTGTAAAAAACGATAGATGGCAATTATCTTTAAATGCTAATGGTTCAAATAATAAGTCTAAAGTAAAAAGTTTTAATAATACATTAGAAGTACTTTACCCAAGATATTCAAGAATAGTGGCTGGTGGAGCTATTGGAGAGTGGTGGGGTTATAAAACTAATAATAGGTTATTTGGCTCTGCAGAAGAAGTTACTGCATTAAAAGACAGAACTGAAACCGGTGGGCAAATAGCATATAGAGATACTAAGGAGTCGGATGGAGATATATATGTACAAGATTTAAATGGAGATGGTAAAATAACTGCAGATGACGCTGCAGTATTAGGATCTAGTATGCCAAAACTATTTGGAGGTTTTGGATTACAAATTTATATAGGTTCTAGTTTTAGTTTAGGAGCTACCTTTACCTATTCTCTTGGAAATAAAAGGCTATGGGCAATGCCAATGTCCGATGTTGGAAATACAGGAAACTATAATCAATCAAACAAAATTGCAGGAATGTCTGCTGTATATAATTCTCCGTATAATGCATCTACGCTCCCTAATGCAACTCCATATGGGCACGGCAAAAATGGTTCTGTTTATAATGGGGGTGTAACTTTTATTCCCGATTATTGGTTATATGATGGTTCATATGTTAGATTAAGTACCTTAAATGCAAGTTATAGATTTGGTAAACAATATTTTGGCAATTCTATTGTTGATAATATTGAGATTAATTTTAATGCGGGAAATTTGTTTACATTAACCAAATATCCGGGATTTGATCCGCAAGGAAACTTTTCATCTAATACAAGTCTTACATCTACTCCCGGGGTAGACAATAGTACATATCCATCTGCAAGGACATTTACATTAGGGATTAAATTTACTTTTAAATAGAGATTAAATATGAAAAAAATAAATTTTATAATATTATTGGTCGTAGCTTTAACTCACTTCTCTTGTGGCGATTTTTTAAACGAATCTCCTAGACATCAATGGGATGTTGACAAAGCAATGACAACATATTCAAATGCTGTACAGTCTGTAAACGGAATTTATGGGATTTTTATGCCCGGAGACGACTTTAATATGGCATTAAGTACTTCTTATACAAATAGGTCTGGATTATTTGATAAATTGGAAAAGGATAATAGGTATGAGTATACTCAAAGTGATTCCCCTGTAAACTATTGGGGGACAGCTTATAAAATGATTAATGCAGCAAATTTGGCTATAAATGGAATTCCTAATGTTCCAGATGCAGCATTTCCAACCGCCACTACAAAAAACGAGTTAATAGGAGAGGCAAAATTGTTAAGAGGCTACGCTTACTCTATTTTATTACTAAACTATGGATTATGGTGGGATACCGATGATAGTAAATACGGAGTGGTTTATAGAGATAAAACTACAGATGTTGAAAATACTAATCAACCAAGGATAAGTGTTGGGGAGAGTTGGAAGAAAATTTTTGAAGATATAGATTATGCTATCGCAAATATGTCTGATAAATTTAATTCGGCAAAAACTGCCTCTAAATTTTTTGCAAAAGCCTATAAAGCAAAACTTCTTTTAATTAGGGGTGCAGAAAGGAATTCTGCCGATGATATTAAAACAGCAAAAACATTAATTGATGAATGTATCTCTTCGCTCCCTTCAGACGTAGCTGTACAAGGAAGTATGGTAGAACATTTTGCTCAATCGTGGGATTCTAAGGAAAATATTTTTGTGCGGTATTTGGAAGATGATGCTAATAGAACTGATAGAGCAGGATATGCTTGTTGTTATAATCCGGGATATAACTACTTTACAAATTTTATTGTAGATGGCGTGGTGGTATCACAAGCAGATGCGGTATGTGGATTAAAATACGGTGTTGAGTGGATGCGAGAAGATCCAAGATGGTATATTGCAACAGGTAAGGCCAGAAAATCTGAGACTTGGGACAATACTTATACATGGACATGGACAAAAATTTATAGAAAAGGAAAGTATGCCGGTAAAATAGATCCTATAGATGAAAAATATGCTGTATATTTAATGCGCGTTCCCGAACTTTATCTTATGCAAGCAGAATTACGTGCTAGGACAGGCGCCTCTTTGGCAGAATCTATTGCTCCAATTAATATGTTTAGAGCTAAGAGAACTACTCCTAAATTAGATAAAATATCAACTCCGGCTAATGCACAAGAGTTTTGGGATATACTTTTTCAAGAGTATTGCAAAGAGCTTATTTTTGAAAATGGATGTGAATACTATGCTTCGTTAAGGATAAATAAAAACGGCCATTCATATATGGAAGAGATAAAAGGGCCAGATTTCCACTATGATAAAACTAAACGCCAATTTCCTATTCCACATACAGAAATGATTAATAATCAGGCTATAGCCGGAATGCAAAATCCGGGACAAGATTAATATAATTTGGAGTACAAATTAAAATATGAATAAAATGAAACTAAATAAAATATTTACATTATTGGCTTTTGGATGCATAGTATTATCTTCTTGCAGTGATGAGGTGAAAAAGAAAACGTTAGATTTTCCTAATGATGTTACTTTTAACAAAGAAGAGAATAGCATTGATATAGAGGTGCCCGAACTGCAATTTGTTCAATTAGACGCTCCGTTTACAGCACGTGCTTATAATGATGGTGCTATAACATTTAACGCCAAAAAAAATGCCGATGGAACACATACCGGATTTGCCCTTTCAAATAAGAATTATAGGTCTTATCCTTGGTGTATATCTATAAATCATGGAGTTAAAAATCCAACTAAACAGTTATTACAGGAGGCTACAGATTCTTCGCTATTTTCTGTTTATTCTGGTTCTTACCCAAATCAATTAAAAAACTTTACAGTTGTAAGGGTAGAGGGAGAAGAGGCTTTCTTTACAATAGATCGTCCAAGAGTAGTTGAACATGTTATTATTGCTAACTGTACATTTAATTATTTAGCAATGACTTATGGCTCTGTATTCTCCGGTAATCTTAATGAGGCTACCAATATTTATGAGCCTATGAAAAATGGGAAGTTGTCTGTAGTTAGAAACCCCAATTTGCCAGATCCAAGTACAAAAAAATATGATGTTTGGAACCTTCCCGATTATTATAACTTTGGACAAGGGGAAGCATATTCTAGAATGGCGCCTAAAGATAAAGCGACAGGTAAAGGTAACGGTTATTTTAAAGTTATTGCTATTGGTTATAATGCCGGCAAAATGACTGCAAAATCTGAATATTACCTTGCCGTAAGGCCAGGTGTTGCAACAGTAGCCCCCTATGACAAATGGGATATTATTCAAAACTTTTGGGCTAAGTGGGATTTATCATCACTTGGGGAGGTTGATAAAGTTATATTTACATTAGATGGTTCAGAAAAAGCTGCTAATGGTAAGTTAAAAACTGCCCCTTACTTTTGCATGGACGGAATAAGGCTAAAATAGTCTCTCAAATTGCAATCCATTAAAAATGGCCGACCCTCTATTTTGTTAGGGGTGTCGGCTATTTTTTCTTAAATTTTATGACAAATATTCTGTTTAATTTTTTGTGCGAGTTATGGTTGCTAATCCATAATTCGCGTAATGTCTCCACACACGGTTGCATTATAAATTATTCCGGTACCGGCTGCAATTAGCATTGGAATATCATTTGCTCCATCTCCAACGGCAATACATTGGGATGGGGTAATATTTTCTTTTTTGCATAGCGCTAATAAAATCTCGGCTTTGCCTGGACCATCAATTATTTCCCCTTTTATGTTCCCCGATAGAAATTTATTCTGTTCTATTTCAGCTTCGGTGGTAAATATATAATCAAAACCATACTTTAATTGCAAAAATTTACCAAAACAAGAAAAATTTCCGGTAATAATAGCTGTCTTAATCCTCTTTTCTTTAAGTTGTTCCATTAAAATTTGCAATCCATCTGCAATAGGCATATTTTGGGCAAGGTTGTTTAAAGAATTTATAGATAATCCTTTTAATAGCCGTACCCTCTGTAAAAAACTGTCTTTAAAGTTAAGTTCTCCATACATTGTTTGAGCGGTTATTTTGCGCATTTGTTCTCCAATGCCCATTATATCTGCAAGTTCATCTAGAATCTCAATTTTAATAAGAGTAGAATCCATATCAAAGCAGATTAATTTTATGGATTTATGTATATATTTGCTACAGCCTATAATAGTTCCTTTTTCTTTACATATATTTAAATAACTATGTAGAATATTACTAATATCATCTGTTTGTAACTGTGAAATGTATGGCAAACTACTTGTTCTGTCTAAAAATGAAATTTTATACATAAATTCAATAAATTATTGTATATATTACTACCAATATTATCATAAGTATTTCTGCCCAAAAATTTACTTGTATTGCAGTTTGCATATCTGCTGTTGTAAATTCTTTATAGTTTTCTCCTATATATGGTTTGTAAACAGCCTCTCCAAAATAGTTATGTGTTCCCCCAAATCTACAATTTAAAATACCGGCAAGGGCAGACTCGGGGTAACCAGAGTTTGGGCTTGCATGTTTATTACCGTATAAGTATACAAATTTAAGTAAATGTATTTTATTATGTGTTGGAGCAACTAGTATCATAAGTAGAGCAGTTATTCTTGCCGGAATGTAATTTACTATATCGTCTAGTTTTGCTGCAAAACATCCAAATTTAAGATAGCGTTCGTTTTTATACCCTATCATTGAATCCATTGTATTTATCATTTTATAAGCACACATTCCAGGGACACCTAATACTGCAAACCAAAATATAGGAGCTATAACGCCATCGCTTAAATTTTCTGCAAGGGTTTCTAATGCAGCGGCTCTTATCTCTTTAGAAGAAAGGTTGCTTGTGTCTCTTCCAACTATGCGTGCAACTTGCAAGCGTCCTTCTTCTAATGAGTTGTCAACAGCTTTAAAAACCAGCTTAACTTCTCTTATTAAAGTTTCTCCGGCCAAACAGTAAAAAATGCCAATAACTGTTATTGCAGTTCCTAACCAAATGTTTACAATATATGCATAATAGGTTATGTAATAAACTATTGCAAATACTCCAATTGTAAGGCATATAGTCATAATAGAGCCATATATAAATCTAAAATCGGGGGCATTGCCATTATTGCTATTATTATTCTTGGGCTTTTTGTTTAATATTTTTTCGCATTTAGAAATAATTTGTCCAAACCATATAATTGGGTGGGGCAGCCATTGCGGGTCTCCAAAAAGTTTGTCTAATATCCAACCTAAAATAAGTGTCATATACTATAGAGAAGTTAAATTTTTTGTAAAAGAAGGGCAATTTTTTTTATAAGTAAGCAATTTTCTTCTTTGGTTTGAGTTGCTATTCTAAAATAGGTACTGTTTAATGTGGCAAAATTTGAGGCATCACGGATAAGTATTCCATAGTTATTAGCAAGATAATCTTTTAATACTGAGGCTTGTTGCGAAATAATTCCATTTGGATAACTAATGGGTTTTAGTATTTTTATAAGCATATAGTGAGTGTGGGAGGGGAGTGTTTTAAAAAATGGAGCTCCTGCAATTTTCCCATTTATTTGTGTAACTCCCATATTATCCAATGTGTGTGCTAAATGGAGACTTTGATTAAGATATTCCTTCATATCTAATGAGTTAGGCATTCCATTGTTTAGTAAATATAAACCGGCTTCAATGGCAAGGGCATTTACTGACCAAGGCATTTTATTTTTTTTTAATTTTTCTAGTAGTACCGGCGATGCTGTAATATAACCTAGTCTTAATCCCGGAATAGCGTAACGCTTTGTCATAGAATGGAGCATTATTACATTATTGTATTCTACACCTTGTGCTGCACTTATTGTTGGTTTAAGGGTAAAGTATTCGTAAGATTGATCAATTATAAAGGTTTTTTGTGGATTGTTTTTAATAAGTTGTACTAGATATTCTTTGTTAAGTACTAATCCGGTAGGGTTGTTTGGATTGCATATCCATATAATATCTGCGTTATTTATAATATTAAAATTGGTGATATGAATTATAGTGTGATTATTTATCCTGCATGCGTCTTCATATTCGCTAAATGTTGGAACAAAAATAGCAGATACTGCCCCCATAAATGTTTGTGCAATTAGGTATATAGCCTCTGTAGCTCCATTTGTAACGCAAATATTTTTAGATTGGCACATAAGTTTTTCTGCTAAAAGAGCCTCTAAAGTGTAAGGTTGCGGCTCGGGATAAGATGATATTGAGTTTATCCGTTCTGCAAGTCTTTTTTTTAATCCGCTTAAATCGATAGCGTTATAAACATTAGAGCTAAAGTTTGCAACAATTTTATGACTGTATTTATATAAATCGTCTCCGTGTCCTTCAATCATTTTATTGTTGTTTTATAATTTCATATATTTTTTCAATGTTACAATATTTGCGGATATGGTTGGCCAGTTTATTATATTGTTCCTCTTTAAAGGATGTATAATCAAATTCTGTTTGTTCTAATTTTTCTAAGTAGGGTTCTAATAGAAAATTTATAAAAGAAGAATTATCAAGGATGCCATGTATATATGTTCCCATACATTTGTTGTCAACAAAATATCCGTCATTGTTTCCTCCTTCCAAAATAGTTAACGGTGAGGCTTCTGCCCCTTTGTATGGGATTGTTTCTCCCATGTGTATTTCATATCCGCTACATTTAAATAAACCGCTCTCTTTTGCAAGTTTAAATTGTACTTGTCGGGTTATTTTTTCTCCACTCATAGTGGTTGTAATTGGTAGAAGTCCCAAGCCTGGTAATTTTTCTATAGACCCTTCAATATTATTAGGATCGCAAACCTCAATTCCCATAATTTGATATCCGCCGCATATTCCCAGTACTGTTGCCCCATTTTTGTGAGCATTTATTATTGCTACGGCTACTCCGTTTTTTCTAAGTTCGTATAAATCGTCTAGTGTACTTTTGCTCCCCGGCACAATAATAATATCGGCTTTTTTAATTTCATTAATATTATTTGTATAGTATAGGTGTACTCTGGTGTCCTGCTCCAGAACATTAAAATCGGTAAAATTAGAGAGGTGTCGCAGCAAAATAACTGCAATATTTATCTTTCTTATAGATTCTTCTATATTATTGTATACCAATGCACTAGTGTGCTTATTTGCAAGTGCAACCGAATCTTCTTCTTCAATATAAATATCTTTAAAATATGGTATAACTCCAAGGACAGGGACATTGCATAAATTTTCAATAATTTTTATTCCCTCTTTAAATAATCTTATATCTCCTCTAAATTTATTTATTATTATTCCTTTAACTCGTTCTCTTTCTTGTTGCGTCATAAGCATAATTGAGCCATATACACTTGCAAAAACCCCTCCTCTCTCAATGTCTGCTACTAAAATAACATCTGCATTGGCATAAATTGCCATTGGCATATTTACTAAATCTACTTCTCTTAAATTTATTTCTGAAACGCTCCCGGCCCCCTCCATAACTATTGGATTATATTTTGCCGCCAGCCTATTAAAAGCTTTATTTACCTCTGCTCGCAATTCTTCGCGCCCTTCTTTCCTAAAATAATCATAGGCACTGCTGTTGCCATGTGGTTTTCCATTTAATACTACTTGTGATGTGTGATCTGAGTTTGGTTTAAGAAGGAGTGGATTCATATCGGTAGAGCATTGAACTCCCGCTGCTTCTGCTTGTACCGCTTGTGCTCGTCCAATTTCAAGTCCATCGGGAGTTGCAAAAGAATTAAGAGCCATATTTTGTGCCTTAAATGGAGCCGGGCTATATCCGTCTTGTTTAAATATTCTGCAAAATCCGGCAGCAATTACACTTTTACCAACATCACTCCCTGTTCCAACAAACATTATGGAGGCTAATTTATTATTCATGTTTTTTACTGTTGTCTTAGACTCATTTCATAAAAGAGCCCCTTTTTATTCATTAATTCCTCAACACTGCCTTCTTCTGCAATTCCACCATTATCTAACACAATTATGCGGCCACAATTAACAATGGTGCTAAGTCTATGTGCAATTATAATTCTAGTGCATTTTAGTGTAGTTAGGTTATTTGATACTAGTTTTTGACTAATGTTGTCTAGCGCACTTGTTGCTTCGTCAAATAAAATAAGATTTGGCCTATTAATTAATGCACGGGCAATAAGAATCCTTTGTTTTTGACCGCCGCTAATTCCGCCGCCTCCTTCACTAATTAATGTCTGCATGCCCATTGGCATCTCTTCAATTTCCTTATCAATGCCGGCTAATCTTGCGGCATTCCACGCATCATCTATGCTACTACGAGGTGCGGTAATGGTAATGTTACTTAATATAGAACCCGGGAAGAGACTTCCTCCTTGTAAGCAACTTCCTATGCAACGGCGCAAACTAGATTTATCTATTTTAGATAGGTCATAATCGCCATAGTATATAGCTCCTATTTGTGGAGTATCAAATCCTAATAAAATCCTAAGTAATGTGCTCTTTCCACAACCCGATTTGCCTACAATACCTACATACTCACCCGGGTTTATTTTAAAATTTAAGTTTTTAAATATCCACGGGTTATCTAATGAATAGCGGAAAGATAAGTTGGATACCTCTATTGCTCCTGTTAAAAAAGATATTTGTAATTTATCGTTGGAAACTTCAGGTACAGCATTCATTATAGGTTCTACCATTTTTAAATGCTGCCTAGCCTCTGCTAAAGCTGGGATAGTCTCAATTAAGGAAATTATTACACCATTAACCATTCCATAGGCCGAAATAAATGCAATATAATCAGAAACTATTATGTCGTTTTTTATAGTGCAGTAATAAAGAAATGCAGTTCCTCCCAAAGAAAACGCTCCAATGAGAGCTGGGGCTAATGCTAAAAATAGCATAGGTTTGTACCTAAATGAGACACATGTTTTGTATAGATGGAGCCAACGAGTAAATCCTCGTTTCTCAGATCCTGTGAGCTTAATTTTTTGGATACCTGTAAATAATTTATAAGTAAAGCCGCTTAGTTTAGAAGTGCTTAATAAATAAGCATGACGATTACTATTTGAAAACCATAGATTTAATGTCATTAATAATGTTTGACAAAAAAAGATTAATAAAGACGGAACAAGCAAAGCCCCTGCATATAATGTGATTTGCCATACATAAAGAAGGGAAAATATTACAGCTAGCAAAGAACTAAAAATAGTATTATTCAATAAAACACATAATTGATAAATACCTGTTATATGGCTACTTATTTCTCCCGATGGACATTCCCTAAAAAAATTAGCAGGTAAACTAAATGTTCTTGCCATAAAGGCGTTTTGTACATAAATATTAACAGAATCCTTAATTTGAAAAAGAATAAAATCGCGTGTGATTCCAAATAAAATAGCACCTACGGCTGCTCCCACTAATAATCCGGCAATTGGATATAAATCTTGCATAATTCCATTAGGAATTACAGTGTAAAATATTTGTTTATTAATAAATGGAGTAAACATTCCAAACAAAGTCATTACTAAGCAAGCGCTAATAAGTAAAATAACTTGTGGGAAGCGAATAATAGAGGCAATGAATACAAATAAATCTTTATATGTAATTGCACGCCGTGGCAGCGTAGGATAAAAACAAGAAGCATCTAAATTGAATTCTTCTTTCATTAGTTTCTTGTTTATTGCAATCTTCTTTCCCTTCTTATTAATATATGTATAGTTACGGCTCCAACGTGATTGAATTAGGGCTACGGGATGCCCCTCCTTATCTTCCCCCAAAATAGGCCCTATTGTTTCGCGCCACCATTTATTATTAAGTCTAATATGGCGTTGCATAATACCGTTGGATATAAAAATCTTTTCTAACTGTTCTTCTACAGTTAGAAAATCATTCTCTTCTAGGGTGTAATCGTTAATTTTTAATGCACTAAGTAACTGCTTAATTACTGTATTATCTGTTATTTTAGGTAATTTATGTTTTGTATTGCACCCCGAAGCCAAAGCTATATCATTAACAGCTTCCTCAAATGCAGCCTGCTCTAGCTCTATTCTTTTTTCTATTTGGTCTTTAAATAACATACTTACTTGTTTATTAGCCCTTAATTACTTTTCATTAACTCATAATACACACCTTGGTAAGCCATTAAACTCTCATGTGTTCCCCTTTCTGCTATTTTCCCTTTATCCATAACAATAATTTCATCGCAATCTCGTATAGTACTTAGCCTATGAGCAACTATAACCAACGTTATTCTACTAGATTTAATAGCTTTCATTACATTATTCTCTGTGTTTACATCCAAAGCACTTGTAGCTTCATCCATAATAAGAATAGTTGGTTCTCGCGCTAGAGCTGTAGCAATTTCTATCCTTTGTCTTTGCCCACCCGAAAAATTCTGCCCATCGTGCATAAGTTTTGCATTAAATCCATTAGGCCGTGCAATAATATCTTCCCTTATCTGAGCATCATTACAAGCCAATATCATTGAGAAATCTTCAATTGAGGCATCCCACATTTTAATATTTGCAGAAATAGTATCATCAAATAATACAACATTTTGATCAATTACAGCTACTGAATTAACAAACTCGCTATGGCTAATTTCATCTAAAGAGTACCCGTTAAACAGTATTTCTCCTTTCCATGGTTTATATAAACCCGATATAAGTTTTGCTAGTGTACTCTTTCCGCACCCCGATGTCCCTACAAAGGCCACACTTTTTCCTTCCGGTAAATCTAACGAAAAATTTTCTATTAGAGGTGCAGCTCGTTCGTTATACCCAAATGTTACATTTTTCATCTCTAAATGGCCACCGAGTTTTCCGCTCTCCCTAGGTCTAATGGCTTGTTTGGATATATTTAATGGATATTGAAAAACATCTTCTACACGCTCCATCTGAGAACGCATTGTAACAATGGTTGTTCCTGCACTTTGTAAAGATTGTATAGGTTGTAGAAATGATCCCATAAATCCTTGAAAAGCAAGTAACATTCCTATGGTAAACTCACCGCTTAAAATTAATCTTGCTCCTAAAATCAATACAAGTATATTGGTTAATTGAAGAAATATCTGAGGAATAATATTCATTTTTGCAGAATATAAACTACTTTTTACCATTGCATTGTTTAGTGCTGTAAAGCATCCTGCCCAATACTCAAAAAAACCTCTCTCTCCTCCTACGGCTTTTACAGTCTCTATGTTATCTAGACAAGACATTGTTACTCCGTAATATTTACTATTGGCAATCTCTACCGTACGCCCAATATTTATTTGCTTTTTTGAAATATAATGTACCAAAAATATATTTATGAATATTACTGCAATACCTACTCCTGTTAAAAAAACGCTATAGCTAAGCATAAAAAACAGATAAAGTACTAATAATATAATATTTACCAATAAAGGCCCAAGCCTGCTTACAAGTGTAGAGGTAATAGATTGATTAAGTCCTTGTCTAAAGATAAGGTCGCCTGCATATCTTTGTGCAAAGAAATCCATTGGCAAATGAAGTGCATGCAATAAAAAATTGCTGTTTGCCTTAATAGCTATAGTAGCTTCATACTTGTCTGAATAAATACTTTTTACGGCATTTACAATAAAACTAAATAATACGGCTCCACCAATAATTAATAAAAACGGTGTAATTATGTTTGGATCTTTTCCTGTTAGAATAGAATCTATGAAAACTTGAGAAAAGAATGGAAAAATTAGCCCAATAAAAGCTGTGAGTACCCCAAAAATTAATGCAAAAGCAAAGGCTTCTTTAGCTCCTGCAAGCCTAGAGTGAATAAAGGTACCTATGGCTGGAGCATGTCCTTCTGCTACAAAATTAGGTCCTTTTTTAAATGCAAGGGCTATTCCTGTAAAAGACCTATCAAATTCCTCTAGTGATACAACAATAGGCCCCTTAGCCGGGTCATTTAAATATGCTAGTTTCCTTTTAAATCCCTTAAAAACTAAAAAATGATTAAATTCCCAATGAATAATTGCCGGTGCAATTGTTGCGAGTTCTCCAGGTTCAATGCGCATTCCTTGAGCCTCCAATCCATATTCTCTAGCAGCTTGTAATAAGCTTTTGGCATTGCTGCCATCTCTAGAAACTCCACAATCTTTACGCAACTTTTCCAAAGGCAGCCATTTCCCATAATATGCCAAAATCATCCCAAGCGAAGCGGCTCCGCACTCTGCTATTTCTAATTGCATAATCATTGGGACTCTTTTTATTCTAGACATTACTCCCCTTTTATATTAGAAAATAAATTATTAGTTTTAAATACTAACTCATAAATTGGCTTGCGATCGGTTATAATTTGCAAATTACAGAATGTTCCCACAGATATTGCAATGTCCTTGCTTTTATTACGCGACCAGTGTATTTTATTAGGATGTAATTCATCGTTATCTAATGTTATTTTTACTTCATATGCAGTGGATGTAGGGAAAATTTCGGATGCAAATTGCTGAACTTTAAATTGTGAAATAGCCTCTTCTTTTGTTGTAGGGTAATTTGCAATTGAGGTAATATGCCCAATCATATAACCGTATTCTTCTCGTTTAAGATCGCTTGGAGTAACTTGTACCTGTTGTCCCACTTTTAATTTGCGTAATTCTATAAACGGGACATAAGCAATTAACTCTCTGTTAATCATGGCTTGTTCTTGAAACAAAAGATAAACGGTGGGCTCAAGTGCGCTAAAATGTTCATTTTCAGCCTTAAATGAAAGAACAACGCCGGGAACTTGTGCTCTTACAATTCCGGGAACACCGTTACACATTATGCGCAGTAGTGGGTCTCCTTGTCTTACAAATTTACCCCTTTTAACATAGCTTTCCGAAACTACTCCATCATATGGTGTGCTAATTCTAGTAATACCATTGTGAGGAAATACAACACCATGAATTTGTACTTGATCTGTAATAGTACCGTAAATAACCCAAATTGTAACCGAAATACAGCATGCGAATAAGCCGGCAAGTAATAAGATAAGCGACGGATGTGTTACCCGTAAATGCTCTGTTATTTGTTCGGTTCCAGATAAACCATCCAATGATTGTTGCCTAAACAGCTTATCGTTTATTTTGCTCATGTTACTTTATATTATTATACTTATGCCGAATTAAATTTTTTCCAGCTTAAATTTAGTGGGGTATTTGTGTGCAATTTTCATAAATCCTTTAATTAGAAATTATTTACAAATATAGTTAAAAATTATTTTCGTTAAACAATTTCCATTTGTTTTCACTGCAATTTTGTTGTTGCATGTTAAGCCGAGCCATTACAAATAATAAATCGGATAATCTGTTTATAAAGAGCATAATTTCGTTTGGTACAGGATCTAATTTACATAATGTGCACAACCTCCTTTCGGCCCTTCTTGCAATAGCTCTTGCAAGCTGAAGATGCGAAGATGCTAAACTTCCACCAGGTAAAATAAAATAGCCGTTATCTTTAGTTTGTGCTGTAATTAAATCAATTTTATTTTCGCAATACTCTACAATTTCCAAGTTCAATTTATTTGGATTTTGTTCTCTATTTGCTGCCGGTGTTGCAATCAAACTCATAACCGTCATAAGCTCTATCTGTATTTTTAGTAAAATTTCTTGTAGAACATCATCACCTTGCAAATAAGCGCGTGCAACGCCAATTGCAGCATTAAGTTCATCAAGTGTTCCATTCGCTTCAATCCTAATATCATCCTTAGGGACTCTTTTACCTCCGTTAATTTTAGTTGTCCCTTTATCTCCCCCCTTAGTATAAATTTTTCTCATAATTAATACAAATTCATAATATTAAATTCTCCCCAATATAAATGAGTATATCCTGCAATAGCATTTTTATATTTGTATAGCGGTGTGTCAATCTTTTTACCTAATGCTGTATATAATTGGGCAACAGAACACAGTTCTATTTTATTTTCTCTAATTTTAGAATAGTGGAATTCGTGTCCGCGCACTTCTATTTCATTATATGTAAATTTTCTATATCCAATATGTAATTTCATCTCTTCCATAGTAACTTGTAATGGTAAAACGTTGCACATAGAATATTCTTTACCATCAATTCCTATAATGGAATTACATAAGTACATCATTCCTCCACATTCTGCAAGAAGTTTTCCCCCACCCTCTACATGTTTTTTTATAGATTCCTTCATTGAAATATTTGCTGCAATTTTTTTAATAAATAACTCCGGATAGCCTCCCGGTAAATATACAAAATTTGCCCCTATTGGTATTTGGGTATCATTTATTGGGCTAAAAAAAATAATATTTCCTACTTTTTTTAATTGCTCAATATTTTCCCGATAGATAAAATTAAAAGCCTCGTCTTTTGCTACTGCAATTAAAGGTGACAAGGAGGCTGTAGTTTCCAATTTAGGTGAACTTATATTATTACAGATACAAAAATTACTTTTAAAAATATTGAGAATTTTATCAATATCTACATGAAGCTCTAAAATGTTAGCAATACGTTGTGTAAAAGCGTTAAACCTAAATTTTTCATCTAATGTGAGGCCAAGATGACGAGATGGAATCTCAATTTCTTTACAGTTTGGGATATATCCTAAAGCAGTAATTCCAACATCTTTACAAGCTTGTTTAAGGAGTTGGTAATGAGACTCACTTCCAACCATATTAAACACAACTCCGGCAATATTTATTCCTCTATAAAAGTTTTTATAGCCATAAATTATTGGAGCAACAGAATAGGCGCAAGCTTTAGCATTTATAATTAATAAAACAGGTATATTAAGCATCTCGGCTATTTGTGCACTACTCCCATCCATTTTATTATATCCGTCAAATAGCCCCATTACGCCTTCAACTATACAAGCATCGGCATTTGCTCCATATTTACTATATATCTCTTTAATATGTTGTGTAGATGATAGATAACTATCAAGATTTACAGATTCTGTCTCCCCATTTTTATCTCCTACCGCCATTGTGTGAAATTTAGTATCTATATAATCGGGACCACACTTAAATGGCTGAACAATAATGCCTCTATTACGTAAGCATCTTAATAGGCCTAGTGTAAAAGTAGTTTTCCCGCTACCAGATGCTGTCGCTCCAATAAGCAGCTGTGTCTTTTGTACCATAACTTTTATTTAAGGCACAAAGATAAAATATATTTATTACTTAAAGCGCCTCCACCTGCTCAACTGTTAGGCCGGTACATTGTGCAATAAG
>JAVXCW010000007.1:0-6218 GCA_036659275.1 Bacteroidales bacterium
TTTTGCTTACCAATTCTTGATTTTATGCTTTAAAATAAATATATTTGCCCCAACTTATTCTAAAACTAAAATTATGTTGGCAAAAATACCGTGCTTACTGTATTGTGTTGTTGCAATGGTGAGTTTTATGTCATGTAAAACTACATATCAAGATGATATATACGTTATTGCGGCGAATAAAATGGATTCTTTATTTATGGCTAATGTGCAATTAGTCTGGCAAAAGCCCGATTCTGCAAGAATGTTGTTACGTAAAAAACAAGGTGTAGTTTCCGATAGTATTTTAAAATACTATTATGATGTGCGGATAGGTATGTGTTTTTTTGTGGGTAACCGTCTGGATTCGGCTTTATGGTATTATAAAAAAGTAAAACGTTTCTGTGATTCTAATTCCAAAGATGTTTCGGGGAAATATATTCTTGCCGGTACAAATGAGAATTTGAGAGGACTTATTTTTGGTAATATAAATAAACGTGATTCCGCCCTCATTTGTTTTACAAATGCCCGCAACAATTGTTATCATACAACTTATAGGCATGGATTGTTGGATGTCTGTATTAATGCCGCCGATATGTGCAGATTTCTGGGCAAATTGCCTGAATCGGCAGAATGGCTTAGGCAATCGCTTTCTTTAGCAGATTCGCTAAATAAATCATCAACTAAACATTCAATTTTTGTTGGGTTGGGACAAGTATATTCAGATTTACGAAATTTTGAGAAGTCGCAGGAATATTTTTCTATGGCCGAGACATTATATCCTCCTCAGACAGATTATGAGCAATATTTTTATTATAATAGCCGCGGTACAAGTTATTATAGTGCTGAAAACTATTTTGAAGCATTAAAATATTTTAGGAAAGGATATTCTGTTGCCAAAACTATAAAATATGCAGCATGCAAATCTACCATTGAGTTAAATATGGGAGAAGTGTTTTTAAAATTAGGGCAACTTGATTCGTCAAAGTATTATTTGGATTTGGGTAGTCCGTATTTTAAAGGAGATTTAAAAGATAATGCTGTTACATTTTATATGAATGGATTATATGCATCTTTAGCATTGGAAATGGGGAATATGAAAGAGGCAGAGCATTATCTAATGCAGCCGTACAATAAGAATGCAATGCCACCAAGTTATTTGTATAATTATAACAATAATCTGTTAACATATTACAAGAAAAAAGGTGATTATAAAAATGCACTTTTCTATAAAGAAGAGGTTACAAGATATGATGATTCGTTGCGTAATATTACCAATCAAAATAATGTGGCTGAAATAGGATTGCGCTACTCCCGCGATACAACATTATTAAGACGGAATGCAATGATTACCACAGCTAAAGCAAGAATTGCTAAATTACAATGGATTTCTATACTAGGTATTACTATTTTGGGACTATTGTTAGTGGGCATTACCCTCTGGTACAGATATAATAAAATTAAAGCGGAAAAACGGCGTAGGGAACAATTGACAACTATTGCAAAACTTCGTATGGAAAATGTGAGAAATCGTTTCTCGCCACATTTTATTTTTAATGTTTTAAATGTGGCTATTTCATCTCTACGTCAATATGAAAAAGAAATTCTCCCTATGCAGCAATTAGTACAGTTGTTGCGTTACAATTTAATAAATGCGGATAAAATAGCTCTCTCAATTAAAGAAGAGGTAGAAATGGCTACCGGCTATATATATCTGCGTCGTAGCATGAACTCTACCCTTCCGCAAATTATCTGGCATATTGCAAAAGAGGTAGATCACCAATGGCAGTTGCCAACAATGTGCATCCAAATTCCTCTTGAAAACGCCATAAAGCATGCTTTTCCTCCCGATAAAGAATTAGCATCCCCTCCGCAGATAACCATCTCTATAGATGCGTTAGAAAGCGATTATTTTAAAATTATTATAGAGGACAACGGAATAGGATATATACCGGAAAACAAACTATCAGCGGTAGGGGAAGGAAGTGCCCAGCCGCTAAAACATTCTACCTCTGCAGAGAGCACAGGTACCGGAATAAAAATTTTGCTCCGCACCATTGCTATATTAAATATGAAAAATCTATCAAAAATTGAGATGAAAATCATAGGCCGCTCCTTTTTACCTAAAAATAACACCGGTACACGTGTAGAAATAACTGTACCTATTACATATAATTATAATATTTAATGCTATGGAAAATGTTATAAATGTAATGATTGTAGATGACGAACCCTCTTGTATCTTAAATCTTGTAAACGATTTAGCTATATTCCCTTTTATCAAGATTATGGTAACCGTTACATCTGCGATAAAAGCAGAACAGATGATTGTAAAATTGCAGCCCGATGTATTATTTCTTGATATTGAAATGCCGGAAAAAAACGGGATTGAATTATTAAATGATATAAGCAAAGATGTACATCTGGGAATGCAGGTAGTCTTTTACAGTGCGTTTGATAAATATATGATTGATGCTATAAGGGCTTCTGCATTTGATTATTTATTAAAACCATATCAGCAAGAGGAACTAGTGGCAATTATTAATAGAATAAAAGATAAAAAAAATCAGCAGTGTCCCCTTAACTTTGAACAATCCATCCGGCGTATGCTTGCTAATGACAAGTTTGCCGTGCAAACCCTAACCGGATTATTATTGGTAAAACAAAACGAGGTGTTTTGTTTCCAGTACCAACCCGAACTCCGCTGCTGGCAGATTGTGCTTGCTACAGCAATAAAACATAAATTGCGTACTACAACCAAAGCAGGAGAGTTGCTTAAACTTAGTAACACATTTGCACAGATTACCCCCACTTGTATTTTAAATCTGGAGTATCTTGCCACAATAGAGAACGGCTCACTTAAATGTATACTGCTGCCTCCGTTCCAAGATTTAGATTTTACTATCTCACGCCGCTGCTATTCAAAACTAAAAGAGCGACTTGAGATAGTATAGGTTTTTACGGAATCTCTCAAAAAATTAAATTCTTACTTAAGATTTGCAAAGCCTGCTTTTGCTTCGTTTATAGACTCCATAATTTCTTCTAAAAAATCTATAAATGCCATCTCTCCGGTTTGGCTTATTTGACCTAGTTTAACAGCCTTTTTTGCATTTACTACATAGCCTAAAGAGATAGAGAAACCCCCTCTAGTATTATACGTATATGTAGTGTTAACTGTAGGTTCTGTTTCACAAGCTTTCTTTATTTTTTCTATTGCAGCAACCAATGCCGGAATTTCTTCAAAATCTATATAATAACATTGTGTTGCAGATCCAATGCCTGTTGCTCCGCTTATAATCTTACCAAAACCTGTTGCTGAATTAGGAATAAGCTTTATTGCTTTTGCAGATTTACCGGTAGCCATATCTGTAAATTTTTCGCATCTAATAGTATATCCTCCTAGTGTTTTACCAGAGCCTATTTTCATCATTCCAACTTCGTCACTTTGTAATTGGACAAAAGGACCGGCACTGCTAGCTAATTTTACAAAATTGCTAGTTACAAAATTTGGTAGTTCACAATCAACAGTGGAAAGTGATGTTCCTTGCGCCATTGCTGCGCTGCTAAATAAAACGGCAACTAAGATTAATGCCCAGTTTTTCATTTTTTTCATATTCGTATAAATTAGTTATTAAAGTAATAGAACGGTACGTTTACAAAAGTAAATACTCCATTCACTAAAAAACCTAATTCAATAAAATAAATGTACGTTTTAGGATTAAAATGTACGTTTTGAGACTAATATTAATTGTGACAATCATTATAACTAAGTTTACTCATATATTGCTTGGGTGTAAGACCTGTTACATTACGGAATTGTCTAAAGAATGTAGCACGTGATGTAAATCCTGCTTGCAAATAAAGCTCACTTATCTCTTTATTGGGATTAATTTTAATCTGTTCTAAAAGATAATTTACTCTATATTCTGCTAACCAATCTTTAAAATTCATGCCGGTGCAGCAATTAAGTATATTTGAAAGTAAAGTTCTGTTTATTCCGGCATGATACGACAATGTTGCTAACTCAAATTGGGGATTGAGAAACAAAGCCTTGTCTTTCATAATAAAATTTAATTTTCTGTAAATGCCGGGATAATGTGGGGGGATAATATTATGTTTAGATAATCCCTTGGGTAGTTCCTCTTCAACAATATTAGGAGCAGAAAGTTGTAAATTGCTCCAAATTTTATGTTTATAAAGTATTTGCTCAAATAATTTTTGAATACGCTTACTACGTTCCTTCCACCATAACCATCCTAATACAATTAATGTTAACAATAAGATAATTACAGAAATCATCACATATTGCGCAATATTCGCCCTTACTAGTTTAACGTCATTTTTTGCAAGAACATTAGATAATTGTAACCGGGATAATTTTTGAGAATTACCATTAATAACTCTATTTACTTCAATCCTCTTAGCCTCTACCAAGATAGAATCTGCTCGTAAGGAGTATTTCTTTGATTGCTTTATATCTCCCAATAAATTATAACATTCAGATAACAAACGCGGTATGTTTATACTAGTTTCTTTAGCTATATTTTTGGTATTATTAGTAAAATCTTCATACTGTATAAAAAATGATATTTTATTTAATACACGTATCGATTCTTTTATGTCCCCGGCCTGTTTTAGTAATAACGCATAATTATACAAAACATAACAATCTCTAAAAGAATAATTTATTTCTTTAGATATTTTATTTTGCAATCTCAACTTTTTATAAGTATCTCTACAGTTTTCAATTAAATTTTCTGTGTTTTTATATAAAGACAATGCTTCAGCCTTTTTCCCAACTTCTACCAAAGCTCTACATTTTATGCTGTAAGCATTAATATTCTTTGTAATAATAGCACTATCTGCATATGCGATTGCCAAAGAATAGCGTTTTGCATCTAGCATATTTTCTGCAACATATAAATACCACGTTTCAATATTTTTAGTATATGGTCTGTTTTTAAAAGCGTAATAATTAGCCATTTCATAGTTCATATTCCACCTATAATTCATTGATATCCCCAAATAGTAGGTGGTTCCAAGTATGTCAAATTTTTTATTCTTAACAAGAAGGGCCTTATCTCGTTCTAATATTTTAACTAAATCTGCATTATCTGTAAAATTCCAACACATTGCATGAAAAACAAAGGCTCTGTAATTTATAAGTATTGAGTCATTCCCGGTTTTTACAGCAAGTTTTTCTATTTCATTATATATCTCCTCTTTATCATCTTTAGTTAAGACGGAATTGAGAATAGTTAGCTGCAATTTTTTAAGCCTTAAAAGCTGTTCAACAGTAAAACAATACTTATCTTCAGATTCTAATAAGGTTAAGTGATAATCGGGTTGCACCTTACAACTATCGGGAAGACATTCTATCTTTTTTAAAAATTTTTCTCCTTCTTCTGTTGATTCACCCCTTTCACAACTAAAAAGATGAAATAATAATAGCAATATTAATATAGTGGTTAATTTTCTCATATAACAATTGCCAAACATATTTAATAGTTTGGCTAATACATTTTTGTTAGCAAATGTAGCCATTTTTCTATTTAATAATGTTGGGCAATAATAAATTTAGGTGTGTTAGCGCACCAAGGACGACAAATATTCAAGGACTTCGTTCCCCCTTATATCTCTTTTAATAATAACTCCGTTTGGATCTATTACATAACAAGCGGGAATACCATGGATATTATATGATTGAGCAAGTTTCGATTTCATCCCCTCAAGGTTTGATAAACAAAGCCATTCAATATTTTCTTTGGTAACATCTTTCTCCCATTTTTCTCTTTTATCGTCCATGTTCATAGTAACAAAAACAATATTTTTATCTTTTAAAGCTGTATAAGCACTCCTAACAAAAGGAATTTCTTTTTTACACCAACCACACCACGATGCGCTAAATTCTAAAAACAAGTATTTACCTTTAAAATCGTTCATCGTATACTCCTTACCGGCTAAATCTTTAACCTTAAAATTAGGAGCCACACATCCAATTGCTACTTTTTTCTCATTTTCGAGGTCCTTTCTAAACTCATTAAGATAGTAGGAGTCCTTTTTTTCTGAAGGAAATTTATTGGAAATAGCTATTTGATCTTCCAAAGAAAGAGATGATGCGTATTCACAAACATAATATATTGCTACTTGGCTTGTTAAAGCATTGCCCTTCCATGATAATATTGAGTCTATTATCTTTTTTGTCTCTTCCATTTTTTTTGCCGATAATTCATTTATCTTAA
>JAVXCW010000007.1:6318-53469 GCA_036659275.1 Bacteroidales bacterium
TCTTTTATATAAAGATAGATTTCTATAGGCATATCAATATTGCAGGATAAGGTGAATTTTCCCTTTTCCACTGCTACTGAATCTGCTTTCTTATCAAAAATTGATGCCAAATAAACCTCTGCAGCTCCGCTCTCCATTCCGGTAATATCTCCGGTAATATTAAGATTCCCTTTTTGTTGGGCTGTTGCGCAAGAAAGAGCCATAATGGCAGCTAATGCACATAATATTATTTTTTTCATTTTGTATATTTCTATTTATTAAAAATTAATTTTTTTATCTCTCATATTGAGGAATTGAGGGATTAAACTCTCTTACAGAGTGAGGTAGAGGCATTATCCATCTGTTATCGTTTGCCGGAAGGGTGTACGTTTTTCCCTCTAAAGTGTGAACGATTGTTTTTGCAAATTTCTCTTCTTTGTTAAGTCTTTTTAAATCTATATATCTCATCTGAGCCCAAAAAGCCATCTCCTTACGTCTTTCGTCCAAGGCCATACACAATGCATCGTCTTTAGATACAGCAACGAGAGGTTTATTATTTACAATTCTATTGTTTCTAAGGATATCTAGGTATGCTGTAGCTTGCGTAGCAGTTCCTGCTACAATCCTTGCTTCACACTCGGCTAATGTAAGGTATATTTCCTGTAAAGTAACTCCTAAATTAGGCATTACATGAGCTATATACATTGTATATCCTGGGAACAACATATCCTCAACAGTATTTGCCCTGTCTTTTGCATAAAACATCTCAAAGCGTTTATCTATTGCCCCTTTAGGCAAATTTTTAGGGAATAAACTTAGTAAATCATCACTTGCAAAATATTCGCTAGCCATATCGTTTGGCGGTAATTTAACAAATAAATTCTCTATATTTTCTCCTCTTTGTGGAAAAGTTTGCCCCTCATTATCTACAATTCTATCCCAATATCCCTCAGGCATAGCATGATATTTTTTATAGTCAATTAAAGCATTAGTCTTATTTAATTTTAAAGCTGTTTTTGCACTCTCTAATGCTAGTTCATATTCGCCCATATAAAGATATGTTCTTGCAAGTAGTCCATAAGCTGTAGTTTTATTTGGATGAAAAGAGTTATTTGTTGCATCTGCCAAATAAATAACTGCTTCTTTTAGGTCAGCCAAAATAAGGTTATATACTTCTTGTACCGTATTCCTCTCATAAGTGCTATTAATGTCTTCGGTTAATATAATTGGAACACCATAATCTGTTGCTGCACTATTTTTATCATAGTGTTTTGCATAAACGTTTACAAGTTGTAAATAGGTAAATGCTCTATGGGTGAGGGCCTCTGCTCTTAGTTTATGTTTATCTTCTTCCACGCCATCGGGAACATTTAATATATTATTAATAACTACATTATATGTATAGATACCCTTATAAGCTTTAGCATAAAAAGAGTCTTCAGATCCAAGCGGAAATAAATCTCCTTTTTTAAATGTATAGGATCTTTGCTCATATTCTTGTTTAGAAGTTATTGATGCAGAAGCGGGCACTCCTTCTGTTCCTCCAATTACTATATCATCGGTTAGAAGTGCCGGATAATTTACTCCTAAAAAAGGCAAAACCATCCCATTAAGCAGAACCGCATAATCATCATAATATTCTGGTATCGAATATCCTTTGGGCTTGTTACTCAAATAATCATTACACGAAATTAATGTTAAAGAGAACATTGCCAATATAATTGTATTTAATATATTCTTTCTCATACTCTTTATTAAAAAATTAAATTAAGACCAAAAATAAATGTGGGGGGAATAGCTGTTCCTCTGCTTATAGATTGCACTTGCCCACTTTTCCAAACTTCGGGATCAAGATTATTATCATTTGCACTCCATCTCCACACATTTTGTGCTTGGAATGTAAATCTCACTCCCGATAGTCTAGCTTTTGCAACCAATGCTTTAGGTAATGAGTAGGCCAAACTAATATCGCGTAATTTAATATAATCGGCTTTTTGAATATGTTTATTAGCCGCTCCCCATATATAGGTCAAAGAATTTTGAGCACCAATTTTGTATCCGGGAGATTTATCTAAATCTTTTTCATCACCCGGTTGTCTCCAAAAATTACCGTGTACCTTATCCATATTAGACAAAACCGATTGATGAGGTTTAATTGTACTTGGATAATATGCTGCAGCAATATCCCTCATTACATGCCCGCCATAATAAATGAACATAAAAGAAAGCTCAAATCCTTTGTATACAAAAGAATTTGTTATGGCAGCATTATACGGAGGATCGTATGTTCCTGAGTAAACTAAATCTTCGGGCGTAAGTTTACTTGTGTTTTTTACTGTTGTACCATCTGCCTTATATGCCATGGGTTCTCCGTTTTCATCTAAGCCGGCGTATCTAACACTATATAAACTATTAAGTGGTTTACCTTCTCGCACCTGTAAATCAAATATATAAGAAAATGCAGATGTTTGAGGATTTTCCAAATCTGAAATTTTATTTTTATTATAACTAAAAACAACGTTAGTACTCCAATTGAAATCTTTCTTTACAATATTATTACTTTCCAACACAATCTCAATACCGGTGTTTTTCATTGAAGCATAATTCGTCATTAATTGATCCCAACCAATAGTAGGATCTGCAGAGCGATAACCTAGTAAATCGGTGGTTTTTTTATTATAAAAATCCACACTTCCCGATAGTCTATGAGCAAACATACTAAAATCTATTCCAATATTCAAAGTTTTGGTTTTTTCCCATCTTAAAGCAGAGTTGGGGGGACTTGTTATCTCTCCAAATATTTCATTAGTACTCCAATTAGGGTATCTGGAAACTTGTGCTATAATATATGGCCCGCTTTTTTTGTAAACGTTACCATTAATACCATAGGTTGCCCTTGCAGATAATCTGTCTAACCACTTAACTTTTCCCTCTTTAAAAATTGAATAATTTGCCCCTACCGACCACAACGGACGATACTGATATTTAGGATCTGTACCAAATAAGTTAGATTGATCCATTCGGATACTTGCATTTACTCCCAACCTATTATTAAATACATACGATGCATTACCATAGAATGAGATATACCTATCATCTATGCTTTCGTATTTTGGTTGACTCTTATATAATTTATAGTATCCGTCCAATGCTTGAGTTCCCCTTATGCCTGCACGTAGATCAACTTCATTTACATTTTTAAATGAAAGATTGTAATCATCATATCCAAATCTGTAATGGCCATTACGCTCCCTCATTACTTTTCTTCTCTCTGCTCCAACTAATATTTTAACATCATGTTTTTCTGCAAATAGTTTAGAATAATTAATCTGCCCTC
The DNA here is from genome assembly GCA_036659275.1 of Bacteroidales bacterium. Lineage (GTDB taxonomy): Bacteria > Bacteroidota > Bacteroidia > Bacteroidales > UBA932 > Egerieousia. Next base: position 9,635 of record JAVXCW010000007.1, read on the forward strand.
TTAGCGTGTATGATTTATTATTATCGTTAATCTCCTCAACCTGTCCCCCTCCCGGAATATTATGTTTAAATGTACCGTCTCTATTAATTTGAGTTGCATCATTAACCATATTTTTTACTTTCCATGAATCTTTTGTCCAATATGTTTTTGCATAGCCCCAACCTCTCTCTGTTTGGTATCTAACCTCTGCATTTAAAGATTCTAAAATCTTAATCTTAGCACCTATATTTACATTTATATATTGACCTTTGCCGGAACGTCTAATTTTATCACTTTCTTTAACCGCATAATACGCTTCATCAAATAGTCCTATTCCTCTAAGGCGTTCTATCTCTTGCATGTTTTTTCCTTGTTCCCATCTTACAGGAGAACCATTTTGTTCTCTTAGCATATAATATGAAGCTTCTCCACTATCCAACATACCCATACCTGATACTCCATCATTATAATCGTATGCCGTTTCATTTCCCATAATACCAAAATCTACTTGTAACCATTTTGTTAAATTAAAATTATTTTTAACATTAAAGCCAAGCCTATCTGAGTATTTTCCCTTTTCGTAAGGACTAGTTCCTTCATAATTAAGAGAAAGTGAGTATTTATAAAAATCAGAGCCTCCACTAAAAGAAAGATTGTGTTGATGAGTAACATCTAAAGCATTTAAAAATTCATCCTTTACTTGGTCATATCTATCAAATCCTTTTAATGTGTTAATCCTACTATTAAATTGTTCCTCGCTAATTTTGCCATCTCTTTTATTAAAGAGCAATCCGTAAACCTCGTTTAAAGAGTATCCTTTGGATGGTTTTGTTGTTGGTTTAACCCCCTTATCAAACATATACATTTGATAATCTATAAATTGAGAGCTGGACATTAAATTTGCATAATCTCTATTTGGAAGAGGCGTAAGGCTAACTGTGCCATTATAATTTATATTTAATTTGCCGGTTGAGCCTGTTTTTGTTGTAATAACAATTACTCCATTTGTTGAACGTGCTCCATAAATTGAAGATGCCGTTGCATCTTTAAGCACAGAGACATTTGCTATATCATTAGGATTAATTGTTTTTATATCTCCCTCAAAAGGAACGCCGTCAACAACATATAATGGGGCTTTTTCGGCATAAAGTGTAGATGTTCCCCTAATTACAGGAACTCCTTTGTACATTGTCATACCTACTACCATTCCCTCTAATCTGTCCATAATATTAAGTTGTAACTTTTTCCCAATTTTCTCCGTTGTTACAACGGCATAGGAACCGGCAGCCCTTTCTTTGGAAATAGTTTGGTAACCCGTTACAACTACATCATTTAGCGAAATTGCATTGGGAGCCATTGTTATATTTAAGATATTTCCTTTGCCAACAACAACTTCGTAGTTGGCCATCCCAATAGAAGCAAAAGAGAGGATATTTCCTTCTTGTGCTTCTATTGAATAGTCTCCGCTAAGTTCAGATGCCGAAAATTTTCCGGTTTTTTTATTTAAAACTGTTACCCCCGGTAATGGTTCTCCTAATTCATCTGTTACCTTTCCGCTAACTTTTACAGCGCGTTGCGGTTGTGCTTTTTCTGCTTCTTTAATAGCAATACTATCGGGAGCCAAAATAATTTGCTTTCCGGTAATGGTAAAAGTTATCCCTTTACCATCTAAAAGAGTTTTAAGCACTTTATTTATAGGTTCATTTGAATTAATATCACAGGTTATATTGGTGTTAACCTGCTTAAGTGCATTAGAATAAGCAAAGGAATATCCGGTTTGTTTGGTTATCTCCTTTAGTACCGTTTTTAACGGAGTATCTTTGCACAATAGTTTTAGTTGCTGGGCATGCAACGCAAATGAACAAAGAAAAATACAGGAAATAAGCAGTAATACCACTCTTCCCCCAAAGTTATTAAAATAGGTTAAATGCATACTTTAAAAGTTTTTAAGTTTATTAAAGCACACTCTTACCGGAAAAAACCTTAACAAAAAAATAGATTTTTTAATTTTTATCTAGAAAATAAAGTAACAATATTATCTGCAATCTTGTAATCTATTAAAGAACAGTTCTTTATTATATACATGATTTGATATATAGATTCCGAATTAAAATTGGCAGTAATTGTGTAGTTTAATATTTTAGGTTCCTTAACAATTATATTTACGCCATGCCACCGTTCAAGCATTTTTACAACTTCGCTCATTTTTGTCTCCTCAAAAACAAGCCGTCCCTCTGTCCATGCCTTAGTATCAGAAATGGTTTCGGGGACAAATAATTTTACACTATTATTTTTCTGAATAACCACTTGTTCATTTGGTTTTACAACAGTAGTTGCCGTTGGGGTAATAAGGTTAATAGACCCTTCATATAATGTTGCCTGCGCCGTGTTATCATTATCATAGCTCTTTACATTAAACTCAGTCCCTAATACTTTTATTTGAAAGCCTTTGTTTGTATTAACAATCATAGGTTTGGAAGAGTCGCTCTGTACTTTAAAATAAGCTTCTCCGCTCAACTCCACCTCACGAGTTCCCCCTATAAATTTATCGGGAAAAGTAATTTTTGTATCGGAATTAAGTTGCACCGTACTACCATCGGGGAGCTGCACAGTAGATTTTACCCCCTTTTCTGTGTAAATAGTATGCAGCTTTTCCACCGGAATCTCCGCCAAGCTAATCCGTATCTGCTCCTGTTTGAGCTCCGCTACGATCCCTTCTCTTATTCGCAAAATATTTTTTTCATTGTTCACCGATGGTTTTAAGATAAATCCAATAATAGCAATAACTGCTGCCGCTGAGGTAATTATGGAAAGTGTTTTGTAAAAAGAGGTTTTAGTAACACATTTACCTCGTATAATTGTCTCCCTCATACGGGACATCTCCTGCTCAGTAGCCTTTTTTTCTGGTAGCATAGTTGCTATATAAGAGAGCTTTAGCGAAATCAAATATTGTTTATTTTCCTCACACTTACCTGCCCAGTCCAAAACTTTTACCTGTTCCTCTTTGGTTGCTTCATTGGCAACATATTTTAGTAATAAATTTTTATTCATAATTCCTTCTGCTACTATAATCAAACATTAGTGGGTAAAAACCACAATAAAATTGGCAAATAATCCTTTAAATATTTTCTAAAAATCTTAAATGCGCAAGATATTCTAAACTCAACTGTGCTTATTCCTATCTCTTGTATCTGAGCAATTTCCTTATTCTTAAAATTTTTATCCCTGCTAAGAATAAACGTTTCTTTCACTTTCTCGGGCATTGCCTCGTAAGCGTCTCTTATAAGCTTCTGAACCTCATTACTGTATACATTTACAGAAGCCGGATGCTCCAATACATCAATATTAAATTGAGTTTTGCTATACACAGTAAAATCTTCGTGTTTATTCTTAATCTTTTGACGTCTAAGGATATTAAGACAATTATTTTTAGTAATTACAAATAGATATGGTAATATTTCTTTTGAAAAATCTATTTCGTTTCGCTTTTCCCACAACTTTACAAAAGAATCTTGTGCAATATTCTTGGCTTCATCATAATTAGGCACAAAACTATAGGCATAATACTCTATCCTATGTAAATAAGACGAGTATGCCTTTTCAAATAATGCAATAGTTTCAGACTCTTCTAATAAGTTTTTAAACATAACGGGGGCAAAGATATAAAAAATTAGAATCCTATTTTATATAAATCCCCTTACTAATATTACACTAATTACAATTGGAGCAATGTATTTTATTGTAAAATATGTAAAATTAACAAACCACTCCTGCAATCTAACATAGCCTTTACTAGTAATTTCATCCTTAAAATTAGCCTTTCCCAAACGCCATCCAACAAAAACAACAGTAAGAAAACCACCCACGGGCATAAGAACATTTGCTGATAATCCGTCAAAAAAATCAAAAAATGTAACCCCAAGTATTTTAACATCTGCAAGTGTTCCTTGAGAAAGAGAACAAAGACTACTTAAGAAAAAAATGAAAATAAGGGATATTATAACTGAAGGGATCCTTTTAATTTTCAGCTCCTCAATCATATATGCTACAATAACTTCTAATAAAGAAATAGAAGATGTAATTGCTGCAAAAAACAAAATAAAGAAAAATAATATTGCTAGCAGCCCCCCCATAGGAATTTGAGCAAAAACAAGAGGCAATGTTACAAAGACCAATCCTGGCCCCTCACTTGGAGAAATTCCAAAGGAAAATACGGCCGGCATAATAGCTAATCCGGCAATAATTGCAAACAAAGTATCAGCAACAGATGTATACACCGATGTTTTTACAATATTTTCGTCTTTCTTAACATAAGAACCATAAGTAAGAATACATCCACAGCCTAAACTCAATGAGAAAAATGCCTGCCCTAGTGCATCTAAAAATGTACTTGCAGTAACTTTAGAAAAATCTGGTTTAAAAAGAAACGAAAGTCCCTCCATAGAATTTGGAAGAGTAACAGACCTAACAGCTATAATAATTACCAAGAAAAACAGTAATGGCATCATAAGCTTTGTATATTTTTCTATCCCTTGCTTTACTCCTGCTATAACAATTAATCCTGTAAGAATTAAAAATATAGACATATACAAAATAGGCTCAAAAGTGGAAGACACACTGTTAGAAAACATGGTCTCCAGCTCTGCTGTGTTTGTAATATCAAACTTAAACATAAAAGCTTTTGCTATATAATCTATAGTCCACCCCCCAACTACACTGTAAAATGCCAAAATAGATATTGCAGCGAATACCCCCAACAATCCTATTACACTCCACTTACTCCCCGGAGCCAATACCCTAAAAGCACCAAAAGCATTTGCTTCACTTCTCCTCCCAATTATAAATTCTGCATACATAATTGGAATACACAGCAAAAAAACAAATACTAAATAAATAATTATAAATGCTGCACCTCCGTTAGTGCCAACCAAATAAGGGAATCTCCAAAGATTTCCCAAACCTACTGCAGAACCTGCCATTGCAACCAATACACCAAATCTGCTTCCAAAATTGTCCCTACTCATAGTTTGTTTACGTTATAGTTATAGTTTATTTTATTTTTTCATATACAATAAATTGAAAATTCACTCCATTTTCCTCATCTGTATGTATTTCACTAGAATTTATAACCCCCCACTCTTCTTCTTTTATTTCAGGAAAAAAAGTATCTGCATCCGTTGCCTCAGCATAAATTTTTGTAACATACAATCTATCTGCCTTTGCAAAAGTTTGTTTATAAAGTTGCCCCCCTCCCATAACAAAAAACTCTTCTTTACCCCGTGCAATATCTATAACCCTATCCAAACTATTAATAGTTTCTAACGTAGTAACCTCCTTGTTTTTAATTGCACCGGTAACTTCACTCCCCCTTGTTACAACAATATTCCGCCTTCCGGGCAATGGCCGGCCAACTGATTCATACGTTTTACGCCCCATAATAACCGGATGCCCTGTAGTAGTTGCTTTAAAATATTTCAAATCTTGTGAAATATGCCAGAGCAATTCATTCTTTCTCCCTATTGCATTATTTTTGGCTACTGCCACTATAAGTGATAACATCTTACTCTTTTTTAGACTAAAATAATTTTTATTAGTTTAACTATATAGCTATTGGTGCCTTAATTCCAGGATAAGGATTATAATTTATAAGTTCAAAATCCTCGTATTTAAAGCTAAAAATATCCTTTTGATCTCCATGAATTACCATTTTTGGAAGAGGTCTTGGCACTCTATCCAATTGCTTCTTTACCTGTTCAAAATGATTAAGATAAATATGGGTATCGCCAAAAGTATGTACAAAATCGCCCAACTCATACCCGCATACTTTAGCCACCATCATTGTTAAAAGGGCATACGAAGCTATATTAAACGGAACCCCCAAAAACACATCTGCACTCCTTTGATATAACTGACAGGATAATTTTCCTCCTGCCACATAAAACTGAAACAACGAGTGACAAGGTGGAAGTGCCATATTATCAACCTGCGCAACATTCCATGCCGATATTATATGTCTACGCGAATTAGGATTCTTTTTAAGCTGTTCCATAAGATTAGCAAGCTGATCAATCTCTCTCCCATCTGCTGTTTTCCAATGTCTCCACTGCGCCCCATAAACAGGCCCTAACTCACCCTGCTCATCTGCCCACTCATCCCATATAGTAACCCCATTATCATTAAGATATTTAATATTAGTATCTCCATTTATAAACCACAAAAGTTCATAAATAATAGATTTAAGATGCACTTTTTTAGTAGTAAGAAGTGGAAAGCCATCATTAAGATTAAACCTCATCTGATATCCAAAAATACTTTTTGTCCCTGTCCCGGTTCTATCTCCTTTTACAGCCCCATCTTCCATAATTTTTTTAAGAAGATCTAAATATTGCCTCATTACCTTTCTTTATATTTTTTATAAATAAATATGTTTGTAAAAGTAATAAAAATTAATAATCCTTACCATATATTTTTAATATCACAGGCAAATGATCACTTACTCCCCCTAAATATTTGGGTCCCGATAGTGTTTTTCTCAATTTTTCCCCCAAATACACATCATCTCGCTGCAACAAAAAAGCATGAGTAAAAATTTCCATACTCTCTTTTCTGCAATAAATCCATTTTAAATTCCCTTGAGGAGATAAATTAGAAGAAACTAAAAATTGATCTATCTGCTCCCACTTTTCTTTGTACTTATGAGTACCTGGCGGTGCATTACCTCTAACCAATCCTTTTGTCATATTAACAAACTTATCTAAATTTGTTAGCGGTGGCGAATTTGGAGTATCGTTAAAATCGCCCATTAACACAATATTTGCACTACTGTTTTCCACCAAAATAGAATCTGTTTTAGCTTTTAAAATATTAGATGCCAACATTCTCCTAGGTAACGACCTCCTAGCTCCGCCTAATTTTGACGGCCAATGATTTACAAAACAATGCAAGGTATCAAGGCCATTTACAACTCCTTTGGCATATAAAATAAATCTAGAAGCCATTACAGAATCTTTATTATATTTAAGTGGGAAAAACTTAGTTTTTAGTATCTTAAATAAATGCGGATTATAAAGCATTGCAACATCAATTCCTCTGCTATCGGGAGAATCTTTATGAATAATTTTATATCCTAACCCGGCCAGAGGGGTATGTAAAAGAAGTTGATTTAACACAAATCTATTCTCAATTTCACAAACCCCAATTATTGCAGGAAATAAGCCATTCTCTTCTTTAACAAGCATAATAACCTTTGCTAAATCATCCCTTTTTTTAATAAATTTTTTCCAGTTCCAAAATTTTCCACCACGCGGAGTAAATTCATTATCATTAACCGTTTTATCATCAAATGGATCAAAATAATTTTCCACATTCCAAAACATTATAAGCAACAATAAAATCTCTTTCATAAACTAAAAATTATTCATTGCAATTTTACAATATTACTACTATAAACCTCTGACAAAAAGTAAAATTTACTCTTCCGTTTTTTTAAATTCTATATTTCGGCTTTTTTCCGTATTTTTGCACACTGTAAAATTAAATTTTAAGGAAATGGCACTTAGATGTGGAATAGTAGGCCTACCAAATGTAGGAAAATCAACTCTCTTTAACTGTATAAGTTCGGGAAAAGCACAGGCTGCAAATTTTCCTTTTTGTACAATTGAACCAAATATAGGATCCACAATTGTGCCTGACGATAGGCTACAAGTTCTCGAAAATATTGTAAAACCGCACAGAGTTGTACCGGCTACAGTTGAGATTGTAGACATTGCCGGGCTTGTAAAAGGAGCTAGTAAAGGTGAAGGATTAGGAAACCAGTTCCTTGCAAATATTAGAGAAACAGACGCCGTATTACACGTTCTTAGATGTTTTGATGATCCAAATATTGTGCATGTAGATGGTAGTGTAAACCCGGTAAGAGATAAAGAGATTATAGATACAGAATTGCAACTAAAAGATTTAGACACTGTAGAGAGTCGCCTAAGCAAGGTTCAAAAACAAGCCCAAACAGGAGGTGATAAGGTAGCAAAAAAACTTTGTGACATATTAGTGAGATATAAAGAAGCTCTTATACAGGGAAAATCTGCTAGAACAGTAACTTTTGATAGTGCAGAAGATGAAAAACTTGCAAAAGAACTTTTTCTCCTTACCAATAAGCCTGTTATGTACGTTTGCAACGTAGACGAAAACAGCGCCAAAGACGGCAACAAATATGTAGATATGGTACGCGATGCTGTAAAAAACGAAGATGCTCAGATACTTGTAATTGCGGCTAAAATAGAATCCGAAATTGCAGAATTAGATAATTACGAAGAGCGCCAAATGTTTTTAGAAGAAATTGGCCTTCAAAAATCGGGTGTTGTAAGGCTTATCCGCTCAGCTTTTGCCCTTTTAAACCTAGAAACCTACTTTACAGCAGGAATACAAGAGGTAAGAGCTTGGACCTACAATAAAGGAGATAAAGCCCCTCAAGCTGCCGGGGTAATCCACTCAGACTTTGAAAAAGGATTTATCCGTGCAGAGGTTATAAAATATGATGATTTTGTAAAATACGGCTCCGAAGCAAATTGTCGCACTGCCGGTAAACTAGGTGTAGAGGGAAAAGAATACGTAGTACAAGACGGTGATATTATGCATTTTTTGTTTAATGTGTAAATAAAAACAATATTTTAGTCTAGCTCTTTACGCTTTAAACATATAGTATTATCTTTTATAAAATAATCTATTTTTGATGTGAACTTAAACATCTCCATTATTTGTATTATAGATTCAGAATTAAAGTTAGCTGTGTATTTGTAATTTAGTATTGTGGTATCTTCTACCTTAAATTTAATACCATGCCACCTCTCTAATTGCTTTATTATTTCACTTAATGGAGTTGAATCAAAAATTAGATATCCATTTTTCCATGCTATCTGTTTTGTAGTATCCAATTTTTCAATTATCCCAATTGGAGCATTATTTTTAATTGTATATGTTTGTGCATTAACAAGTTTTGCTAAAACAATCTCTCCAATATTTGGTTTAACATCTATAAGCTCAACGCTCCCCGATACTAAAGTGGTTTTTGATTCTTGGTCATTATCGTATGATTTTATATTAAACTTTGTACCTAATACCCTTATCTTAAAATTCTTATTGGTAGAAACAATCATAGGTTTAAGGGAATCTTTTACCACACTAAAAAATGCTTCTCCCGATATTAATACCTCGCGAGTTAATCCTAAAAATTTATCGGGAAAAATAATTTTTGAATCTGAATTTAGCCAAACCTTTGAACCATCTGGCAAATCTACTTGTGCTTTAGCTCCTTTGTTTGTGTAAATTGTGTGTTTATATTCTGCGGGTAAGTCTCTTAGTAATACTTGTGTCTGAGGTGTTATAGTTTTATTTGAGTATCTATCAATTAATAGATATAGATTAAAACCTAAAAGAGCTATAATTACCGCAACAATTGGGAGCTTTTTTAGGAAAATATTTTCTTTGGATTTTCTATAAATTAACCTAATATCAGAAATATCTTCATTACTCTTTTCTTGGGGCATATTTTCAAAAATCCAAGCACTCTTTAGTTCAATATAATATTTCAAATTCATTGTATCACTTTTTAGCCACTTATGAATTAAAATATCTTCGTCCTCAGAAGTATCACCACATATATATTTTATTAAAAGATGTTTTGTCATATTTTAAAATTAAAAAAACCTTTACAATTTTGTCTAAATACTCTAAGAGCACTCATCATCCTATATTCTATTGTTTTAACAGAAACTCCCTCTAGTTTTGCAATATCACTATACTTAAGTTTATCATTTCTGCTTAATAAAAATACCTTCTTCACTTTAGGAGACATCTCTTCCAAAGTTCGTTCCAAAATAGAATTTAGCTCCGCTGCTATCATTGAAGAGTCTGCCGAATCTAAGGAAATATAATTTATCTCATTTTTTTCAACTTGCACAGATGAGTATTTTATAAATTGTTTCTTCTTTGAACTTAAAATATTAAGACACTTGTTCCGCGTTAAAGTGATTAAATATGGTAGAATATCCTTCTCTAAATTAAGCTCTTCCATTTTATTCCATAATATAATGAAAACCTCCTGTGCAACACCCTCAGCCTCTTCTTTACTATTTAAATAGTATTGGGCAAAGTATATCACCTTCTTGCGGTTTTCTTTGTAAATCTGCTCAAAGATATGTTTTGTATAACGTTCCAAATCTTTATAAAATATCTCAAATGTACGAGATATAAGCAAATATATCAAAAAGTTAATACATATTTATATAATTAAAATTCATCCGCAGGATAGGATAATCCTATCTGTCTCCTAATTTCATCCATTATCTCAATTACAATTAAAGAATTTGAATGTGTATTTATTCTATGCTCAATTTTTTTAGTTTCAATTAAATCTATAAAATCTCTTACTTCATAAAAGTAATCATTGCCACAATGTTCTGCCGATAAATTTTGTTCTTTTCCTAATAGTGGCTTAAAAAACAATTGTCGGGGAATATTAATTTTTTCCATTACAAGTGTCCCCTCCTCGCCTTGTACCTCGGAGCTTAAATTAGATGAAGATATTTTTGAATATATTATTGTAGCTTGTATTCCTTGCTCATATTCAAAGATAACTGTTCCTGCACCATCTATACCTGAATCCAAAATATACCCTATAGCTTTAATTGATTTTGGTTTCCCCAGTAATACAACCATAGGATAAATGGCATACACGCCAATATCTACTAGTGCTCCATTTGATAACTTAGGATTAAACGCATTCTCAATTATTCCGTTTTTGTATTTATCATATCTAGATGAGTATTGACAATACGAAGCAAAATATTTCCTTACTTTCCCAACCTTTTTAATATTATCTCTTAATTTTAAAAAATTTGGATTTAGGGTAGAAATCATTGCTTCCATTAAAATTACATTATTTTCTTTAGAGGCTTTTATCATTTTTTCTGCCTCTTTTTTGTTTGAACATAATGGCTTCTCGCAAAGGACATGAATTCCTTTATTAAGAAAAAATATCGCTTGTTCGGCATGGCAAGAGTTGGGAGATGCTATATAAATTGCATTAATACAATTTACCATAGAAATTAAATTAGTAAATACATTTTTTACTCCGTATTTATCTGCAAACGCTTTTCCCCTTTCATGTGATCTTGAGTAAACGGCAACAAGTTCAAATCTTGGATCCAAAAGAGCACCTGTTAAGAACAAATTTGTAATGCTGCTTGTCCCTATTACTCCAAACTTTATTTTTTTAATATTAGAATTCATGTTTTTACAATTAACACTTTAACAACAATTTTTAAGGTAATCTCAATTTTGATACCGTTTGAGGTATTCCTATGCTATAACCTATAGATTTGTAATAAATATTACCAAAAGAGTCGGCAACTATTATAACCGGAAGACGTGCATCTAAATGTTCTGTCTTTAACGATTTTTCTAATCCCTTTAAAATAATATCTTGTGAGTCAAATCCATAGTTTATCTTATCTCCTAATTTATAAGATTGTTTAAAGAAAAAGTCCATTAAATCTTTGTTATTAAATAAAATAACAGTGGGTAATTTTATAGCTTCTCCAATGCTTGATAGCTCTCTTATAAAGTGCTGTGATGGTTCTTTAGTTGGTTCTAAAAAGGCTAGCATAAAAAAATTTCGTCCAACGGTTTGTAGTATTGATACAGGCTCTAACTCTGCCTTGTTAGATTTAGCCGTGTATTTCCACTCAGCATCCATAGCTCCTATAACAACCAATTCGTCTTCTTTAATAGGAGTATATTCAGCTACAACTGTTTGATTACTATTGGGTTCAACTACAAATGTTTTTATTCTGGCTAATATAGAGCCGTCTGCAGCACGTATCCCTGTAAGAAGCCTATATAAACCGGGCTCTACTGTTATATCCTCTTTTATTTGCTTATACCCTCCGTTAACCCAACGTTGTAAACTATATCTGCGCCCATGTTTTTCTCCACTCGTATTGTCTATTTTTAAAATTGCCGTACCTTTAAAAGCCGATATTTCCTCCTTTGATGTAATTAATTTATATGGTTGCCAAGTGCCATTAATAAATAATTGCAGGCTGCCACTTAAAAAGTTTAATTTTGTAGGAATCCCTGCAGTATGAAATAACGCTCTTGCATAGGTTGTATACGAGCTGGCATCTGCTATTCCAAAAGAGGCAATACAAGCAGGAGCTATAGAATAATTGCGTGGATTTACACTAGCCTGGTCTGCTATGTAAATTTTTGAAAGAGCAGCTGTTACCGCATCTATTGTCTCCTTGTTTCCCCCGGGAGTATTCATTCCATTAGCAATTAAGATATCCCATAATTTAGATTTATAACTCAAAGGAACTTCATTTCCTAATCTGGGATTTAAGATAGTTTGTTTAAAAATATCATTATCCATATATACGCTTCCAAGCCTTGTAACCCCATAAAGATAATCTTTAAATGTTTCGGCAGTAATTTCTTGTAAATCTTTTATCCGCACATTTTCCATAAGTTGTACAGCCAAAACAAGTTGTTCCGGTTTTGTTGAATTAAGAAACTTTTCAATTTCAAAACCATTACTTAGAGATTGAGTTAGGAGCATAGTAAGTTTTCCCTCCATATTTTTAGGAAGCCCGGCCTTAACCACCGTGGCACTAAACTCTTTTGCAACATTCACATTATTAAACCTAAATTTTGCAATATGTGCCATTCTAATTGAATCATCTTGTATGCAACAAATATCATGAACTTTTTGCATACTTTTATCCAATGATACAGGGAATCGTGTCTCGGCAGGGGGTGTAATACGAAAATCAGCAACTACAGCTTTTTTCACAACACGCTCATCCTTATTTAATACTATTGTTAAAGTATCAATATTAGGAACAGAATACACTCTTGCAGCATAATATTCCTTTTCACCTTTCTTTGCATACGTTTCAATTATAAAAGTCCCCAAGCCGGTGGTTAAATACGCAATACCATTATTATTAGTATATCTATCGGCCATAGAACTCAAACTATTTCCATTAAAAATCTGAAAAGAAACAAATGCTTTTTCAATAGGATTATTATCTGCATCAACAACCTTAACTACAGCTTTTTTAACAGGAGCATAAGTTGACGTATTACTAACTTCTGTAAAGCAAGAATTTTGCGATATTATTTCTCCTTTATTTTGAGAATCTTTAGCCGGATTTAATGGTCCATAAGCATAAGTATTTACTAGCATTGCGCGAGAAGCCGATGCTGTAAACCAACCTCTATCAAGAAAAGGTTCGGGTTCACATGCCCCTAAATAATACCATTGCCCATTAACCCATACCTCAACCCACGCATGATTTGAATTAGTATGAGCCCAGCGAGGTACATATACTTGTCTAGAAGGAATTCCAATACTTCTAAGAGCAGCCACCGCTACAGTAGATTCCTCCCCACACCTACCATAAGCTCTATTTACGGTTTGTGCGGGAGGGGTAGTTCTACCATCGGTTGGTTCGTACACTATTTTTTCGCGGCACCAGTGATTTACCTCTATTACCGCATCATACATATTTAAATTCTTTATTCTTGGCAATAATTCTTTGGCAAAAAGCTCCCTTGAATTGTCCAAAGTTTCATTATTAACCCTTGGAGGTAGTACAAAATGTCTAAATAATTCATCATTTACTTTAGTTCCCCAAGGGAGGGATTTAGTTGCATATGCCTCTTTTGTTACTTTCACAAAATAATCATAAGACATTTCTGCCATATCGTTTATAGGCATATAAGCAAAAAGGAAACGCAAACTTTCAACCTCTTCTTTTGACAAACCATTGCACATAGAATTACCAAGCAAGTTATCTTCAATTTTTATTGCAAGTTTTGCTGCACCCGAAAACGCATCAGCTTTTTTTAAGAGCTCTACCTTTGCTTTAAGGTCTTTAAGAGTTTGATTACTTATATCGTAATTAGAACTCTGCCTAAAACTGCTTAAACTTAAAACTAAGAATAAACCTAAAATAATTCTAAAATTCATGTTTAAATATATTTACACTATTTTAATTTATAATTCTATCTTAAATTACCACCCTGGATTTTGCTCCAATTTATATCCTTTGGCCTCGTAAAGAATTTTTTCATCTAACGGAATAGGATCCAAATAATATTTTTCATTAAATACCCTTGCGTTACCAGGATAATTATTTATATACCCTTCTGAATTTACTTTAACAGTACTTCCATCGGGGACTTTTCCTATCCAAGCACCAAGAAGTACGTCGGGATTTAAATTAGATGACATATATTCACCCTTAGCCCAACGATCTATATCTTGATGGCGTAGTAATAACCAACCCAGCAATTCTGCCCTCCTTTCACGACGTATCTCCCATATAATAGAATTCACAATTCCCCCCTTAGTGGCCGACTCAAGAGGAGAAATTCTTTTGGGATCATTTATAACAACTCCGCTAGCCATGGCGTTGGTTCCCGATAGTTGTAACGGGGCAACACCTGCTCTAGTACGAAGATTGTTTATTGAAATATTCAAATCATCTTGTGTTAATTTGCCAAGTTCAGCAAGAGCCTCTGCATATATAAGATACATTTCACTAATAGTAAAAATTGGAGCATCTATGTGGTTTTTAGCATCCATTGTAACATCGGGATTTTTAATATCCTTTTCGGGATTATCCCATAAAGAAGTAACATAACCGGTAGAAGAAACTATAAGATCTGCATATGGTTTACCATAATAACCCAACTTATCAAACATAGATTCATTTAGTCTATTGTCCCTATTAGCTCTTACATTATCTATTCCCCTATCTCCCTTATATAACGGCGATTGAGTAATAGGTAAACCATCATTACAAACATAACTTTCAACAGCATATTTTGTTAAACCGTGAACAGCAGGAGAAGAACTATGCGTATAGGCTTGTAAAGTATGCATCATCACATTTTTCTCATAATGTTTATAAAAAATAATTTCGGAATTACCGGCAAGATCATCTGAACAATATTTAGATTTAAATTTACCTGAAACATGATATTTACCATTTGCTATTAATGTTTTTGCAGCATCGGCTGCTGTTTTTAAATAAGTTTCATAATCTCCTAATCCATGATATTTACGAAAAGTCCCCTCAAACAATGCAACACGGGCAAGTAAAGCACTTGCGGCATCTTTGTTAACAGCACATGCACCATCGTTTGTCCGTAGCATTTTTATAGCATCATTTAAATCTTTTATTATCTGATCTGCCACAACTTTTCTATCTGCACGAGGAGCATATACTTTATCAAGATCTTCGGGATAAACATATTCGGTAACAAGAGGGACGCTACCCCAAGAGCTCAACAATGCAAAATAAGTATTTGCCCTAAAAAATAAACCAACACCAGTCCAGTGATTTTTTATCTCATCAATAACAGGCATATCTTTTACACGAGACAATAATAAATTAGATTTACGAACATTAGCAAAATACTCCTCCCACATATCATTTGACGTATAAGCATTATTAGGAAATCCCAAAAAAACACTATTTAATAAATCTTCGGTGTATTTCATTTCACTATCATTATCTCCCTCTGTCTGCCAATAAAATTCTGCATATTGGTTACCTCCACGTCCATATCCATAAAATTGATCATAAAATCCCCATGCGTAAGATCTCATACTTGATTCCGATTCCCAAAAATCATTATCTGTAAAATCGGTTAAAGGCGGGGTTGATAAAAAATCAGAGCAACCTTGGCCAAACAATAAACTTACAGTTGTAAGTATTAATGCTATTTTATTATAAAATTTCTTAAGTATCATATGTTTATAGTTTTAGAAGTTAACTTGAAGGCCAATGGAGAGAGTACGTTGCAACGGGAAACTACGCCCAATCATATGCTCCGTTTGTGTAACCTCCGGGTCAACAGGTAATTTTTTATCCTGAATTGTAAATAGGTTTTCACCACTAAAATATACACGTACTTTATCAATCCTTATTTTACTGGTAATATGCTTGGGTAAAGTATATCCAACAGTTAGATTTTTAAGCCGTAAATAAGACATATTAAGCAAATATCTTGTTTGCTGAACAGAATTACAAGAACCACTAACGCCAGAGAAAGCATCAGAAACACCATAATATCTCCATAACCTAGTGTAATGTGCATCGGTATTATCGGGTCTCCAATAATCTGCTTGGTGAGCATATAAAAGGTCATAATAACCTCTTTGGAATGGGAGAAAAACATCAGATCCGGTTGCCCATAAATCTCTCTTACCTACCCCTTGGAATAAAATACTAAGATCAAATCCATAAATCTCGCCGCCTAATCTAAAATTATACTCATATTTTGGAAGATTATTACCTATTCTAGTTAAATCTCCGTGATCCTCTATTGTTCCTTTACCTCCTGTTATTTTTCCATCCCCGGTAACATCCTTATACAACATATCTCCAGGACCAAATTTAAATACACCCTTTTGTAATAATGATTGATCTGGCAACTCAGCATTCATTTTACCATTTGTAAAATCTCCGGTTTGGAGTAATCTATCAGAAGTTAATCCCCATATCTCACCAATAACCATCCCTTCATAAAGAGCATTTAATGTCCCTGCACTTTTCCACGATGTTACAACCGATTCTGCATTAGAAAGCCCTACAGATGCAAACAAAGAGATGTTATTATTTATAATTTTATTAAACGATAATGATAATTCGTATCCGCGTGTGCGTAAATTACCATTATTTGTTAGTGGTGCAGACGCTCCAAATACTTCTGGCAATGCCTCACCCCTTGCCAACATTCCATTTGTATTACGCTGATAAATATCGCCACTAAAAGTAAACATATTAAATAGCCCAAAATCCAACCCTATATCGTATGTAGTTACTTTTTCCCAAGTTAAAGCAGCACTAGTTAAAGCAGGAAGGCCATAAGTAGAATTTTGTGTACTAGAATTATTTCCTAACCAATATGCATTACCCGATAACATTAACGGCTCAAAAGCATTAGCCATAACATTCTGATTACCTATAGCACCTGCCGATAAACGTAATTTAAGATTATTAACATACTTCCTTGCCTTTTCCATAAATTTTTCTTCGGAAACACGCCATCCTATTGATGCAGAAGGGAACACTCCCCATTGACTATCTGTTGGAAATTTTGATGACCCATCATAACGAGCATTAAACTCTACAAGATACTTTCCTTTATAATCATAATTCAACCTTAAAAACACACCTGCAATAGCATATTTTGAATGTCCCGGAATAAGTTGTCTATTAGCATCTGTAGAATATTGAGTCCCCGTTGCAAGAGCAAATTCTGGTTTATCATTATCCAATAAAGAAAGGCGGGCACTATATGTCCTTTCAAACTCATTCCATTCCGTATTTACACCAAGTTGCGCTCCAACATTATGATCCCTACCAAAAGTCTTGTTATATCTGGCATAAGCATTAAACACCTGTGTTTGTTCAGAAGATTTAACCACCTTAACTGCATCATTTTTTGAACCCGGAGTTGCCCCTTGAGGAACAGGCTTCCCATTAGGATCAACCATAGCTCCCTGATACCTCCATAAATTTAGAACCCCACCATTCATCTTCCAATTTAAGTAACTACTCCCAATACTATACTCCCCAACCAAAGAAATATCTTTTGTAATTTGTGCCTTTAGATTAACCGACAAACGAAGGTAATCCGTTCTTTTTTTATTATAATTGGCATTCCTTAAATAACTAGGAGCAAAACCAAATCCTATCCCTTTATACGTTCCATAAGGAGCATAGGCACCATAACGATATATATGGCCAAAATATCCATTTGACCCTGCTCCCGAGAATCCACTCCCCATATAGTTATAAGGTTCCTTATAATCTTGACGCGAAGCCATAATACGAATATCTGCCGTAAGCCATTTAGACAACTTAGTATTAATATTTACAGTAGCATTATATCTGCTCATATCCTCGGGATTATCTCTCATAACACCATCTTTCTGATTATAGCCCAAAGACGCCATAATAGAAGAATTAGCCCCCAGCTTCCCCGATAGATTTAGCGAATGTGACATATTAGGAACATTCTCACCAAACATTAACTTCTCAACATCCCACACACGGTAAAAATAAGTAGTTCCATTTACATTCTCCCAATCCTCACCATAAACCATATTTAAATCCATAGGATCTCTCTGTGATTTATATTTATCTACCCATCTCTGCACACCCGGCAATGTTATCTTATGATATGCACCCCACGACTCCGATTCCTCTCCTCTAGCATCTGCAGCTCCAATTATAGCATTAAGTTCATCTATAGGATCCATGTGCTGAAGTAATTTTGTAGGATTACTCCATCCCATTCTTCCTGTATAAGAAAATTTTATTTTTTCTGTATTATCCCCTTTTTTAGTTGTAATAAGAACAACACCAAATGCAGCACGAGCACCATAAATAGATGCAGACGCAGCATCTTTTAATACAGATATACTTTCAACATCGTCGGGATTAACCATATTAAGACTAGTTGGAATTCCATCAACAAGAATTAGTGGCCCGCCACTAGCAACCCCATCTATAATTGTACCGGTACCGCGTACATTAATAGAAGGAGAACTATTAAGTTGACCCGATTCATACTGTATTGTTAAACCGGGAGAAATACCTTGCAACCCTTGGTTTAAATCTGCAAGTGGCCTTGTTTCCAAATCTTTGGTATCAACCGTAGAGACAGCTCCTGTTAAATTTGCCCTTTTTTGAGTACCAAATCCAACCACTACAACATCATTAAGCATTACATTATCTGATTTAAGTGATGCGTTAATAACTGTTTTACCTAAAATAGGCATCTCAATAGTAGAATACCCTATAAAGCTTACCACTAATGTTTGATTAGGGCTTGCTCTAAGACTATAATTACCATCAAGATCCGTTTCAATTCCAATACTTTTATTCTCCTTTACATATATTGAGGCAAACGAAATTGGTTCTCCCGTCTCCTTATCTATAACTTTTCCCTTAATAGAAATAGGTGCATTTTCTTTACCCTCGGGTGCAGATACCGAAATCTCTTTTGAAGAAAGTAAAACTTGCTTACCTTCAATTTTATAAACCACATTTTGGTTTGCCAAAATTTTATTTAAACAATTTTCTAAAGTTGCGTTTGTAATATTTACCGTTACTTTAGAGTTAATTTCTTTAAGAGCATCGGAATAAACAAACTTATATCCTGTTTGTTCCGTCACTCCCTTTAAAGCCTCCTTAATTGTTACATCTTTTAATGTAAGATTAATTTGTTGCGCTTCCAGTAATAAAGGAAACACCAACAGAGCTAAAAATAATAAAACTTTTAACCCATTAAATAGTTTTTTTATACTCATAATTATAAAGTTTTTGGTCATTGTTTAAGATCCTCTTCTTAGTAGGTACACAAAAAATAGCGTACTAACCCTAAGAAAAGAAATAAAACTCTTACTTATCTACCATACATTTGTATTGCAGAAGGGACAAATATTACATTAAGTTTAGGATCTGGCATATTAGGATCTAAAGGAAAGATAGGCCTAATAATACCTGTATATGGAAGCGTCTTAAAATCTTGATCAACTCCACCACGAGTTTGGGCCATAACCCAATCTGCCTGCATACTATGCCATTGATTCACTAAATACCCCTGTTTAACCATTACAATATCCATTTTACTAGGATCTATTCCGGTATCCTTAAGATTGGGTGTAGGAGAAGAAGTTCCCACAACTACATAAATACTTCCTTTTTTAATAATTGCTATATCACTGCGCCATCTGCTTTGAGCTGACTTATTTTCATCTGCTTTAATTTGTTTGGGAGCAGGGCTTACATAAACCACTGTGCCAGACAACAAGATAGGAGGTTCGTAAGAATTATCTGTCATAGCCCCTACGTAAGCCTCTACATGGCTACCAACACCGGCTTTTCGCGCTACAGCAACCATTTCACTTCCCGGGATAGAACAATAAAGTAAGCTTTTTCCGTTTGGAGATTGAAACTCGGGACGCTTTAACACCCTTGCCAAAGTCCATGTTACCTCACCCGATCCGCCGCCACCCGGATTATCCCCCATATCACTTATAAAGAAAGGTTTTTTATCACTTGCAATAGCCAAATCAAGACATTTTTCAAGCGGATACCCCGGCGCTTCTAACGTAAATTGACGACGAACATCCCAAAATTTCTGAGCAAGTTTTTTTGCCCCCATCTCCACTTGTTGTTTATCATCACCTACAACCATAACCGTACCTTGGTTACGAGGCTCATTTCCCCAAACATAACCAATCCAAATACCTGCATCAAGTACTCCCGGCATTGCCTCCACTTCTGGAACCATAGCATAGAGCGATTTTGCCGGCTCAACTCTAGTACTTGTCCACTCGCCCGAAAGTAGCACAGGAACTGCTACCCACGCTTTATAAGCAGGACGTCCCTTGCCAGAAGAGATACGATTAAGGAGATTTACCACACCACGGCGGTGCGATTCCCTGCTATCATCGTGAGGAGCTTTACGATATGTGGTAATTATATCGGAATACAAGGCTACGCGCCAAGAAACATTACCATGCAAATCCATTGTAGTGGTAACAAGAACGTCATTTCCAATTACACCTCTAACCCTCTCCATAAAATCTCCCTCGGGATCCTTAACTCCATCAACACTACATGCTCCGTGATTATAAAACCAAAAAGCATCGTAAGGCATGTTTGCTCTAATTATTTCAAGAGCATTTTTAACAAATAATTCATAAGATTCGCGCGTAACGGGTCCGCGGCCACCACTTCGTCCCATTAAAGAGGGGAGCCATATTGCAGCCTTTCCCATAGTAGAATCTTTACTTAAATAATCCGGCAAAGAAAGCGGACTACCAACTATCGCCTGTCGGTTAGGCATAAAAACACTGTTCTCAATTTGTATCCCGGCAACACCAATACGCAGTTTTTTTTGCGGCTGTGCTGCAACATCGTTGCCAAATGGCATCATTAATAAACTGAAAATAAAGAAAAAAGATAATTTTTTCATAGCTATTCCGTGTTAGTTTTTTATTAGGTAAGTTTCAAAGGTAAGCAAAAATAGAATAGCCACTAATTTTTTTAAGGATAAAAAAGAAGGTGACTAAAAATTTTTAGTCACCTTTTTCTATTTCAGAAATAAATTCAAAATACTTTATATAAAACTTCTAATAGAATTTATAACGCTCGTCTTTTACATTAGCACTCTCGCTCATAATAGCAGGAAGAACTCTAGTAATATACATAAACTCTTGATTTTTCCTCTGTTTTGCATCGTCTTCTGTATAAAAAGCGCCAGTTTCTTTACCTGTAATTGTAAAGTAATAAACTCCAATTTCTCCAACAATAGGACCAACAAGAGTCCCCTCTTTTGAACCTGCAATTGCACCTATAAATTTAGGATCTAATTGCTGAGATGTTAAAGAAGAAAAAGCTATACCTGTTTGAGAACTAACTGTAGTACCTAACTTCTCGGCAATTTGCTCTAATGTAGTAGCACCTGCAACTAAAGCTTTTGTATCTGCCGCAACTTTTTCACCCTTCTTCTCCATCATAAGTATATTTTTTATTTGTGGAGCCATTTCGTCTAAAGATGCATACCCTTCCTCATGAACACCTGTTACCGCAACAACAAAGAAATATTTATTATCCACTGTAATTATTGGAGATACAGCTCCTTTCTTATTCTCATTTACCCATCTGGTAATTTCTTTTGTATTTTGATAATTTGCAAGCGTTTTTGCACTAGGAGCAACCCTTAATGCAGGATAAACGCCTAAATTAAGTTCCTTTGCCGATGATGCAAACTTACTTAAATCACTACCACACTTTGTTACAAAATCATTAGCCTTAGCATAATAATCTGCATAAGTTTGCTTACTTGCTACAGCATCTTTAGCTAAAAGAGCAACTTGAACTTTTCTAATAGGTTTAGTAACATCCTTAATCTTTACAATATGCATCCCATATGAAGTCTTAATTTTAATGATACTCCCTTTTGATGCACTAAACACCTCTTCCATTCCCGGAATTATATATTGCTGTGTCATCCATCCAATATCTCCCACTTCTGCTACATTAGGATTTTTATCTGCGGAATATGTTTGTGCCAATTGTATAAAATCTGCTCCACTTTGTGCAACATGTAAAAGGCTATCCGCTTTTTTCTCGTCATCACCTTGTAAAAGTATATGCTTTACAAATACAGAATCTGGCATTTGTTTTATATCCATCAATCTTGCTGCAAGAAAAGTATTATCCATTTTAAAAGGATTTAATACATCACCAACTTTTGCATTTTTTGCAAAATCCTCAAGCTCGGCAGAAATAGAACTTAAATCTCCCTCTTTGTAAAAATAAGGATTAAACGGCTTATCTGAATTTCTTGCAAGAAAAGCTTTCATATTAGCAACCGTTTGAAATTCCCCAAAGAATTTTTCTATATCCTTTTCTGCTAAATTAATATCTTCAGTTGAAGGCAAAACATCAAACACTACATAATCTAAATCCTTAGAAGATTGCTGTTTAAAATTATTTTTATTTTTATCGTAGTAAGCCTTTATATCTTGGCCCGAAACTGCAATTGTTGTATCCGCAGAAAAGCCAAAAGGTTTAACTACAAAATTAACATTATAGGTATTATTATTATTAGCTATAGCTCTTGTAAGTTCAACAGGACTCATTACATTGCTCTTTTCTAATAATGATAAATACTTTGTAAACATTTGGTCTTTAACCATGTTGTCCTCTAGATATTTCCAGTAAGTTTTTAAATTACCGGTTTCATCTTGCTGAATAGCTTGCACAAATTGTACAAGTTTTGTTCTATCAAATGCTCCTTGTGCATTTTTAAATGAAGCCTCATTTGCCAATACGGGAGAAATATTTTTCCCCTGACTTAAATCTAGAAGCTCATCATTACCTAATCTTACACCGGCATTATTTGCTGCTGGGATTATGATTTTTTCGGTAATCTCATCCTGCCAAGCAGTATTATTAATCATTTCTTGGGTTTTTTCGTCATTAGCAGACGACCCCGCCGTCATTTGATAAATTTGAGTAAAATAATCTACTTTTTTCTGATAATTCTGATACGACACGCGATCTCCATTTATGGTTCCAACATCATACTTTGAGGAAAACATAGACATAGCCGACTGAAGTGTATCAGGATCAATAATAAACGATAATAACGCAACCGCAATAAGAACCGTAATAAACGCTCCCATTTTTACGCGTATTTTCTCTAGAACTGCCATTTTTATAATAATTTAAATAATTTTCTTTGCGAAGTGCGAAGATAGTAATTTTCTGTAAAATACACCAAAAAAACTATTCTCCCAAAATCTTAAGGTTAACTGTTTCTATTCTATTTTTTGTTGTTTTAACTATTGTAAACGAAAAAACTCCAAATTGAAGTATCTCTTTCTCCTTAGGAATATTCTCGTGATAATGCATTATTAGCCCAGCAAGTGTTTCATAATCATCTGATTCCGGCAAATTTATTGCAAATTTTCTATTAATTTCTTTAATATCTAGCCGCGCAGAAAAAAAATACTCATTATTTGAAACTTTTTTCTCAATAAATTCTTCTTCATCAAGCTCATCACCAATATCGCCAAAAATTTCCTCAATTAAATCCTCCAAAGTAACAATACCGCCTGTGCCCCCATACTCATCTCTTACAACTGCAACCGACTTTCTATTTTTTGTAAAAAAAGCTAATAACGCTTGAGCACTCATCTCTTGTGGAACATAATTTACACTTCTCAAAAGCTCACTTACAGTTTTTTTATCACTCTTAAACAAATCCTTTGAATGAATATAACCAATTATATTATCTATATTATCCCGATAAACCATTAATCGAGAAAATCCAGATTCTACAAACAATTTTGTAAGTTCCTCTATATTATCCTCCATATCTATAGCCGCTATTTCTGTCCTTGGAACCATACATTCTTTAAGCTTAACTGATGAAAAATTAAGAGCATTTTGGAAAATAAGTATATCATGCATATGCTCATTCTCTTGCTCCTGTGCCCCACTAACCTCATTTGAAAGGTGCATAAGATCACTTTTATCAAAAAGAGTCCCCTTAACTTCTTTAGCTCCCTTAAATCCGGGCCATCTACCTATCATCCATTTAGAAATAATATTTGTAATATATGTTAATGGATATAAAATATAATAAAAAAAGAGAATAAGCCAATAAAGCGAAGAAAATAAGCCATTTGGATTAAGCCTACTTAAAGCTTTAGGAAGAAACTCTGCTGTTACCAATACAATAATTGTAGCTATAAATGTCTCTATAGCTAAAATTGCGCCTAATAAAGTAGTAATGTGTTGTTCAATAATAGGATTCAAAATTTTTGCAATAGAAATACCATAAATAACTATAGCAACATTATTTCCCATAAGCAAACACGAAATAAGCTCTTCGGGGTGTTGAATAAACCTATTCATAACCAAAGCATATTTTTTTCCCTGCTTCCTATCTAACTCTATTTTTAATTTATTGCTAGAAAAAAAAGCTATTTCATATGCCGAAAAAGCCGCAGAAAATAATAACGCCAATATGGTGATAAAAATCTCTGTTCCCATTATTTAGTTTTAAATTTTATAATAGGACCTATAAAATTAGTTGTATCAATATATCCCACATCTGTTGAATCGCGTACAACGCCAAAACTATCAAATGGCTTAATTATATTTGCATTTCTTGCCATTTCATCACTCTCCATTCCATATCCCTGCATAAAACCCTCTGGAGAAAACATTTTCACAAAACATTTTGTATAAATTTTTTTTTGCTCCCTATCCCAATACAGTGTATCGGTTTCCATCCTTTCTCCTTTTATAAAATTTTTTATTATAACATTACCATAGGCTTCCCATTTTTCATCATCTCTTGTTGTAGTATGCTTTGCGGCATTAGAGCTTATTTGTGTCTCTAAAAGTCCTTCATTATTATAAGCATATACATCAAACCCGTTGGGAAATAATTCATACGATTCAATTTTGTTTTCATACCTTAACATGAGACTTGCCTGCATTCTCATTTGGAGCATACCATCCTGTGTTTTAACAGCATACATATCTTTTACGGTTTGCCTTGGAACCTTATTAAGATCTATAGGGGCAAAAGTTTTTTCCTTACCGCAAGATACAACAAAGGTAGCAACTGCAAAAGCAATTACTACCAAATATTTATACTTAGTATTAGGATGTCTCCTTAACATATGTTATTTAAGTGTTCTTACTATTGTTGAAGCACTCATTCCTCCACACGATATAGAGTAAGATTTACCATCTGTTACATCATACATAAATGCATCTTCTATTTTTGGAAAATACTGACGATACGATCCAATTAATCTGTCTGCCTCTTCGGCTACAGAAGGATCCGCTGCCTTAGCTTTTACAAGAAAATCAACTGCTACCCAATACTTAGCCCTTTGATCTATTTCGTTTCCACCACATCTTTGATTTGCCCAAATAGTACCAATAAGGAAGTATGCTTTGCCCGCCATAGCAGGATTTAATTCTGCTGCTTGTTTTGCCATTTGAACTGCTTTACCCGAATTAGCTGCCTTTTTAAAATAGTAAGCCGCCATTTCCATTAAAAGTTCACCATCTTTAGTGGCATCAGACTCTGGACTATCTATAGCTTCTTGAAGAAATTTTAAAGCCTCAACATTATTATCCTTGCTGCTATGTAATCTGTAAAGAAAATAAGAAGAGTTGTATGATGGCTCAAGTTGATTAAGAGCTGTCACAGATTTAAGGAACAACTCTGTTTGAAGACAATCATTATTTGATAATAAATTCACTATTGTTTTTACAAGATCTATATCTTTTGGATTAGCCTCAAACCTTGGTGCAAAAACAGTAATAAGATTGTCGCAATTTGCAACACCACTTGTTATAAAAGCATTTTCAAAAGCTTTTTGTGCTCCTTTATTATCATCAGTAGGATTTTTTGTTACTTTAGCATCCATAATAGGAGATAACTCTGAGTATACAGCTAATACATCAGCCTCGTTCATCACTTTAGCCTGATAAAGAGCTTTAGCCTTATCCATAGCAGTAATTAAAATTGCCGGACTTGTCTTTACTCCCGATTGTTTAATAATGGCATCAACTTGGTCAAAAATCTGTTTTTCGTTACCAGATGAAAATTCCAACATGTCAAAAACTTTATTCTCGCTTGCAGCTAAAGCATATCTAGGATAATATTTTATCCTTAAATCACTTATCATTAATAGAGAATCTATAAGTTTTTGTTTCCCCTCTGGAGCTCCTTTGTAATTTTCTATCATAGAATGCATAATTTTTCTCCCTTCTATAAGCATATTTTGACTTGCTGTAGGAGGACAAGATTGCATTGCCTTTCTCCATAATGGAATAGCCTCTTTTAAATTACCTTGTTTAAAATAATCTCTGTAAAAGTTCAAATAACTAACACAGTTGGCACTGTCTTTACCATATTTTCCCTGAGCCCAAGAACTTACAGACCCCATGAAAAGGAATGCCGTTGCTAATAAAATTAATAAGCGCATTTTTCTCATAATAGTTATATATTTAAGTATTTTAATAAAATTTTATTATTCATATCTGTATTTTTTAAACCAAATATCATGCAAACTTATATTTACAATAAACTGTACATATCTTTCTCTTACCATACCATTCTTCATAGTCCCTCTTTGCCCAAAATCGACAGCAAAATTTAATGCATTATACCATTTATATATTGGAAAAGACATACCAAAAGTAAAACCCGCTGCATTAACTTGCTTATTACCAAGTTTTATATATGAATTTTCATAATATGCACCAAACCTATATGTAACCCTTTTCATATAATATCTTATATCATACTTATTAGGAACAAATTCAAAGCCAATCTTATAATAGTTTGCGGCTGCAGGTGTAAAATCTAATCCCGAAGTCTCTGCAAATGTAGATTTACCCCAATCTTGCCTCATATAATCTGCTCCAAAAAGCCATTTATCTTTTTTCTTAATAGATATTCCTACAGAAAAATCTGCGGGAATAGTAATCTTTTCCTTTGAGTTTAAATCATTCTTTATTGTATCAACTCCCGTACTTGAGGTAGCGTATGCAAATCTTGTAAGATCCCCCTTAAGATTTGTTTTCATTCTATATGTTGCCCCAGCTGTTAACGTTAAATCTTTGCCCACGTTTCCAAAATATTGTATCCCTATCCTAGAAGAAACAGCCCCAAGTGCATAATCCCAACCTGTCTCTAAGTTTCTTGCAGAAGGATCTGTAGTAAATACAACATTGCTATATCTATCAAGAGCTCCAAAATAATATATAAACTCGGCTCCAAGAGAAAAGTTCTTAAAAAGATTCATTGCTGCTCCAACAAAAAATTGATTTATACTTCCCTCTCCATATTTCTGATATTTAATATCCCCGTATTTGGCAACTAATGCCCGGTCGTTTTCGGTAGCCTCAAATTTATAACCTATGTTACTATACGGTGTAATTCCTATAATTAAAGCCGATTTTTTATAAATTGGGGCTGTTAAAACAATATTGTGCATATTAAATGTGTTATATGCAGAGCTTATTTTATTAATAGTTCCGTCTGAATTTGTTTTATTACCGGAATTATAAAAATTCTTCTGATTTACTCCAAAATCTATCATAAAAGAGAGAGTATCTCGCTCTGTAATTGCAGCAGGATTAAGATAGTTAATAAATCTATTGTCTCTTACCCCAACGCCAATGCCACCCATTCCCCTATTGAGAGAGGTTCCCTGCTTCTCTATTTCGCCTATTCCAAAAAGAGAATATGGCGTATAGGTTCCCAAAGCATCGGTATTTTGAGCTTTAAGCACTCCAACACTAATAAACAATGTTACAAGGAGTAAAAAACTTTTAATTTTTGTTACAGTCTGCATAATAATCCGCAATTTGAGCTAACCCAATTAATACAAGATTTTGAACCACAAAGATGGTGTTTTTCAATTTTTTTGCAAAATAAAAAGCATCTCCTCCTGTAAAAATAACTGTATAATTGGAACTTTTTTTAATATATCCCTCTACTTCAAATATTAGGCCTAAAACAACACCGGCTGTTATAGCCCCTGTTGTAGTAGTCCCTATTTCAGGAAAAATAGTATCGGGATTTATTAAAGGAAGACGTTTGGTAAAAGCGTTAAGTGCCTTAAACCTGCTTTGTAATCCTAAAGATATATTCCCCCCCTTATATTCTCCATTTTTATCTATGTAATCTATTGTAAGTGCTGTTCCAAAATCAAATTTTATACAGTCTTTATTTGGAAACAACATTGCAATTGCTAACGCAGCGGCTATTCTATCCGCTCCAAGCGTGTTAGCGGAAAAGCCATATTTTAAATTAATAGGAAGCTTTGTTGTATTATTAAGCACAATGAGTTTCTTACATTTTCTTTTTAAAACTCGCTCCATATTAGCATCATCTTCTCGTACATTAGAGAGAACAATAATATTAATAGAAGTCTCTTTAATAACGGAGAGTATAAAACTAAGAATATCTAACTCTGAGTTCTTTGCAATTTCCCCAATTTTTCCATTTTCTTCAAAAGCAACTTTACTATTTGAATTTCCTATGTCAATTAAAAAGTTTACCACGCGTTTTTACTTACAAAAGTGCAAATATAGTAAATCTCATTTGAATTACAAGATTATACACTTTTTCTATGCTATCTGCCTTGTCTATCCTCAATAATAATTTATTATTTTGCTCTTTAACTCTAAATTTTGCCGGATTATTATTAAGATATGTGAGAATTTGTGTAAATAACTCGCTTTTATAATATGGGGAAACTTGGTTATTCACAAAATATGCAAGCGTTATTCCATTCTTTATAACTATTCTCTCAAAGCCTAACTTTATGGCTTCTCTTCTTAATCTCACTACATAAGTAAGTTGAACTAATTGTGGCGGAAGTTCTCCAAATCTATCTTTAAGATCTGCAATAAATTTATCAAGATCTTCCTCTTTTGTAATAGTATCAAGCTCTTTATAAAGGCGTATTTTCTCTGCAACCTGTGGAATATAACTATCGGGAATAAGAAGTTCCAAATCTGTATCAATGGTACAATCTGTAATGTAAAGCTCCTCTTTTTTATTATTTTCTAATGCTTCCCTATAATTTTCATCATTTTTGTTTCCCTTCTCGGCTTCTAGCCTTTCCAATTTATTCTCTTTTATTGCCTCTTTTCTTATACTCATCCCCTCTTGGGCCGATAATGAATCTTGCTCTTGTTTAATTTCCATAAAAGCTTCTGCCAAAATTCTTTGATATGTTTCAAAACCCATATCTGCAATAAAACCGCTTTGCTCTCCTCCTAATAAATTACCGGCTCCCCTTATATCCAAATCTTGCATAGCTATATTAAATCCACTTCCTAAATCTGAAAAAGCCTCAATTGCCCTTAACCTGCGGCGCGCATCATCCGAAATAGAAATCATTGGAGGAACAATTAAATAACAAAAAGCCTTTTGATTAGATCTTCCTACCCTGCCTCGTAATTGATGTAAATCGCTTAAGCCAAAATTTTGCGCTTGATTTATAATAATAGTATTAGCATTAGGAATGTCAATTCCGTTCTCAACAATTGTAGTTGCAACAAGAACATCATAATCTCCTGCCATAAAATCTAATATCTTCCCTTCTAATTCTTTTGGATCCATTTGTCCATGACCTATACATGTTTTAACTCCGGGGCAGATTCTCTTTATAATATCCTCAACAGCAATAATATCTTCTACTTTGTTATGCACAAAAAACACCTGCCCTCCCCTATCAATTTCAAACTTTATAACATCTCTAATATATTCTTCGTTAAAATCTATAATTTCTGTTTGTATAGGCAACCTATTTGGCGGCGGTGTATTTATAATTGAAAGATCTCTTGCTCCTAATAAAGAAAACTGCAAAGTACGTGGAATTGGGGTTGCCGTAAGAGTAAGTGTATCTACATCTAATTTAAATTGGCGCAGACGCTCTTTTGCCGCAACACCAAATTTTTGCTCTTCATCAATAATTAAAAGCCCTAAATCCTTAAATGTAATCTCTTTATTTAACAATCTATGGGTACCAATAACAATATCTGTTTTCCCACTTTTAAGATTTTCCGCAATTTTTTGTATCTCTTTTGTTGTTTTAAGCCTACTTAAATACTCTATATTACAAGGAAATTCTTTTAGTCTCCCTTTAAATGTTTTATAATGTTGCAACGCTAAAATAGTAGTAGGAACTAATAAAGCAACCTGTTTACTATCGGCCACAGCTTTAAATGCAGCCCTAATTGCTATTTCTGTTTTACCAAAACCAACATCTCCACACACAAGCCTATCCATTGGATAATCCTTTTCCATATCTTCCTTAACTGCCTGTGTGGTTTTTAGCTGATCCGGCGTATCCTCATATATAAATGAAGCCTCAAGCTCGTGCTGCATATAACTATCTCCAGAAAATGCAAACCCTCTTGCTTGTCTCCGCTCTGCATAAAGTTTTATAAGATCTTTTGCAATATCCTTAACCTTATTCTTTGTTTGTGTTTTAAGTTTCTCCCACGCCCCAGTTCCAAGTTTATAAATTTTTGGAGCAGCCCCCTCTTTACTCTTATATTTAGAAATTCTATGAATACCATGTATTGAAACAAAAATAACATCATTATCCTTATATATAAGTTTTATTGCCTCTTGCACATTCCCGTTAATATTTGTCTTTACCAACCCTCCAAAAATACCAACACCATGATCTATATGTACAATATAATCACCTATCTGAAACGCATTTAGCTCGTTTAATGTAAGCCGTTCACTCCTTGCAACCTCTCTCTTTACCTTAACTCTGTGAAACCTGTCAAAAATTTGATGATCTGTATAAAGACATAATTTAGAAATATTATCTATAAATCCGCAATGAACAGAATAATTTAATTCCTCAAACTTTGGTATTTGGTTCTCATTATCCCCCTCATTATGTGCAAAAATACTTTTAAGCCGCTCAAACTGCTTTTTATTATCGCTACTTATAAATATAGTATAGCCTAATTTAATTTTATCTTTTAAATCATTTAGCAATAAATTAAAATTCTTATTAAAAGAGGGGTGAGGAGCTATCTTAAACTCAACACACTTCTCCCCTTCCATAGTTTTACTATGTGAAAAATAAATAAGTTTATATTCTGCAATTTTATTTAAAATAATATTTTGCGTCTCTTCTTTATTTAACAGCTCTAATTGATCTACAAGATAATAAAAATCTTCTATCCAAATAGCACTAATTTCTCTCCCAATATATTCAAATAAATTTACGCTCTCTTCTTTACTAAACTGTTCATTATCATAAATATTTGGAAATATTTCAATATTATTAAGCTCATTAATAGAACGTTGTGTATTTATATCAAATTCCCTTATACTCTCTACCTCATTACCAAAAAAATCTAATCTATAAGGTTTATTATCTGAATAAGAAAAAAGATCAATTATTCCTCCACGCAAAGCAAACTGCCCCGGCTCACTAACAAAATCAACCTTCTCAAAATTATATGCTAGCAAAGTCTCTTTTATAAACTCATGAGAAAGCAAATCCCCTTTTGATATTTTAAGAATGTTATTAACAAGATCTTTACGATTTAGGATTTTTTCATAAATTGCGGCCGGATAAGTTACCAATATAAGAAATTTATTTTTAAGCTGTTTATCCTTAAAATTATTAATAGCACTTAATGCCGCACTACGCTGCACTTTTTGTGTAGACTCCTTAATAGTACTTATTCTAGAAACCTGAGTTACCGATGTTGGAAAGAAAAACACATTTTCATCCCCTAAAAGATTGTACAAATCGTTTGAGAAAAATTGTGCCTCCTCTTTACTATTCATTACAACTATATGTATCCCCTTATCAACAACAGAGGAAAAAGCGTAAGCCTTAGAAGATCCATAGAGACCAACAAGCTCTATCTTTTTAGAATTTTTATTTTCTAAAAACTCAACAAGCTCTTTTTGAGCAGGTTGTTGAGAAAAAATGTTTTGTATTACGTAGTTATCCATTATTGGATACAAAATAAAACAAGTTTTTAACAAACAGCAAAAAAAGTTGTTGAAAAACCACTAATAACTCTGTTTATAACTAATAATATTAAAATTGCTTTATTTAATATTCTTTTTATATATGTTACATTTTTCTAAACAAACAATAGTAAAGGAATTTATTTTTATTTTTTTTAATAATAAGTTTTTAACAAATACATAATGTTTACAACTATAAAACAGAGTTATTAACATGTGTTTATAACTTAATAAAATATACTAATAATCAATTAATTAATAACAATTAAAAGGTTAATAATATGTTAATAACAACTATATATATAAACATGTGTGTTAATAAGAATACTTATAAACATATTAACAAGCAATAATAATAAACAAGTAATAAGTATATATAAAATATTATATTTGTATTATGAATAAAGAAGAAAATTCTTTCAATCCTAGAGAGGTTATTGAAGAACAAGAAACAGATATAGAAGGGGCAATAAGACCCATAGAATTTGAAGATTTCTCTGGCCAAGAGAAAATATTAAAAAACCTTAAAGTTTTTGTAAAAGCTGCAAAAAAAAGAGGTGAATCATTAGATCATGTTTTATTACATGGTCCTCCGGGCCTTGGAAAAACTACACTTGCAAGTATTATAGCAAATGAGTTAGGAGTTTCTATGAAAATAACATCAGGCCCTATTTTAGATAAACCCGGCGATCTTGCCGGGCTACTAACTAGTTTAGACCAAGGAGATGTGTTATTTATAGATGAAATACACCGTCTTTCTCCAATTGTAGAGGAATATTTATATTCTGCTATGGAAGATTATAGAATAGATATTATGATAGATAAAGGACCAGGTGCCCGTTCTGTTCAAATTTCTCTTAATCCTTTTACATTAGTTGGTGCAACAACACGTAGTGGTTTGCTTACATCACCTTTAAGAGCCCGTTTTGGAATACAATGTCATTTGGAGTACTACGATTCCCTTGTGCTGCAAAAAATAGTTGAAAGAAGCTCTAAAATACTAAATATTGGGATAGATACCGAGGCTGCCTATGAAATAGCGTGTCGTAGCCGTGGAACTCCGCGTGTAGCTAATGCACTTTTGCGCAGAGTAAGAGATTTTGCGCAAGTAGAAGGAACCGGAAGAATAGATCTTAATATTACTAAATACTCTCTTGATGCTTTAAATATAGATAAGCGAGGATTAGATTTAATGGATAATAAGATACTTACTACAATAATAAATAAATTTAAAGGAGGGCCGGTAGGTTTAGGAACAATAGCAACCGCTGTTGGAGAAGATTCAGGTACACTAGAAGAAGTATATGAACCTTTTCTTATAAAAGAGGGATTTATCCACAGAACGCCAAGGGGAAGAGAAGTAACAGATCTTGCTTATAAGCACCTTGGAATACCCAAATATAGTAATGAAGAATCATTATTTTAAACTTAATATAAAATACTATAAACAATGCACTTAAAAAAAATTTCAATACTTTTAATAGCAATATCTTTACTATTTTGTGATGATATTTTTGCTTGTACATCGGCAATATTTACCGGAAAGATGACTCCCGATGGAAGACCTCTTATGTGGAAACATAGAGATACAGATGAAAGAAATAATAGAATGGAATATTTTAAAGGAGAAAAATACAACTTTATTGCATTAATGAATTCCCCTTCTAAAATTAAAGACGCTTGGACAGGAACAAACTCTGCCGGGTTTTCAATAATGAATACAGCCTCTTATAATCTTAAAAATGATAATATTTCAGATAATTTTATGAATAAAGAAGGGGTTGTTATGTTTCAAGCTCTTTCTACATGTAGTAATCTGGCAGATTTTGAAAAAATGCTAGATAATTTTAAACGTCCTATTGGAGTTGAAGCAAATTTTGGAGTTATAGATGCAGAGGGAGGTGCTGCATATTACGAAGTAAATAATAATAGTTGGACAAAAATTGATGTTAATGATGTTAAAGTAGCCCCTCATGGATATATTGTATATACTAATTTTTCTTATACAGGCAGACTAAATGAAGGACTTGGATATATAAGATACACAACCGCAAGTAAAATAATAAGTGAATATATAGGACAAGCGGGGGCAATTACCCCAGAGTGGATATTAAATAATTTATCAAAAAGTTTTTATAATTCTGTAATGGATATAGATTTAGTAAAAGATAATGATATT
The DNA here is from genome assembly GCA_036659275.1 of Bacteroidales bacterium. Classification (GTDB taxonomy): domain Bacteria; phylum Bacteroidota; class Bacteroidia; order Bacteroidales; family UBA932; genus Egerieousia. Next base: position 43,950 of record JAVXCW010000007.1, read on the forward strand.
TTACAAAAAGGAAGTGGTTGGTTTGTAGAACAAGATTTTATTCCACGTAAAGAATCAAGTGCTTCTATAGTTATTTATGGAGTTAAAAAGGGAGAAAATCCACTAAATGTTGTTACATGGACAATACTAGGTTATCCGCCAATTGGTATTGCAGTTCCTATGTTTGTTGCAGCAGGAGAAAATCAACCTACATTTATGTTAAAAACAAAAGATTCTAATAACGCACAAATGTGTGATTGGGTTTTAGAGAAAGTACATAAAGTTTTTCCTATTAAACGGGGTAATGGAGCTAAATATTTTAATTTCAACTTATTATATAATAAAGATTGCAATGGTTATATGCAAAAAAGCAAAAAAATTGAAAGTAATGTATTTAATATGGCAAATCCTTTAATTGAAGAATTTAGAACAACAGGGTTTAATGCTCAAAAAATAAATGAAGTTTACTCTTTTATTGAAAACGAAATTAAAAAATAGATTATCAATTTTATTATCGTAATAAAACAATTAAATTAAAATACGCCACTATATGTGTAGATATTACATATAAGTGGCATATTTTATTATTATCTTTTAATTTTTAAATTCTGAAAGCAAACAGTAAGAGCATCAGATAAATCTGTTATTACAATTTTTACAGATTTCACCTTATTTTTAGGAGTTATAACAGCAATATTTTCCACAAAATAATCTCCCTTAATGTAGTTAATTCCATCATATGAATATTCTACGTACCCATTGGTAACACCATAAAAATCTATATTAGGAATTCCTGTTTCAATTGTTATTTCTTTGCATTCTACAGGTTCTGCAAAGTTATATATAACAAAATCTCCAGCCTTTCCCTTTCTATTAGTTCTCCAATATTTTTTAAAATCATACGTAGTAATATTTGATATTGGGAATCGCGGGTGTTCTCCAAAAGAAGTTTCAATTGAAACTGTAGGAGAAATATAATTTGCAAGAGCTATGTTTTTAGCCCCAACTGTAGAGCTCTTAATAATATCTTTATAAAAAGTTGCAAATCTAAAATTCTCCGGCTCAAAAGTTACAATATCACCAGTATAAATATTTGATGATGAGTTAGGTTCAGTTCCATCTGTTGTATATCTTATAATTGCCCAATTGTATGGTAGAGTAACTTTTAATGTATTATTATCATAAATAACACTTGGATAAGGGAGGCGGAAGGCTATTCCCATATTAAACAATCGTTCGTAATGAGTTTTTGTTAATCGGTAATTAAAATCAGTAAAATTTCTAAGTTCTTGATTTGTCCATCCAATTTCTGCTAAAGCACATGTTCTTGGGTAATTTTGATATTCTAAAAATCTAACAGGCTTATTTAATAATTCTGCCCAAAGAGCTCCTTGTGGGCCTAAAATTAATTTTTGTTCACTAGGAGTAACATCAAAAGTTCCAATAGGGTCAAAAGAATATGCTTTTTCTAAAGTTACTATTCCTGCCCAGTTATGTCCCCGTTCAATAGGAGTTTGTTTCATATCATAATAACAAAATTCAGCAACTTGCATAATGGTTGGTTGTCCTTTTTTTACAGATTCAATACCGGTTTTAACACTTCTCCAAGCATAAACATTTGTACTTTTGTTAAGTTTTCCTCCATCTAAAATTTCATCCCAACCGGCCATTACTTTGCCATTTTTATTTATTATAGATTCTAATTTGCGTACAAAATAATTAAGTAATTCAACCTCTTTTGTCATTCCTTTTTCTTTCATAAGAGCTTGGCAATTAGGACATTCTTTCCAATTATCCAAATTTACCTCATCTCCACCAATGTGAATTACTTTGCCCGGGAAAAGACTTGCAACTTCTTTTACTATATTCTCAAGCATTTTATAATTTTCTTTTTTACCAACACACCAAACATTTTTAACCTCCCCGTTTGAACTTATAAATTCTGTTTTAGTATTGCAGCCTACATTTGGATATGCCCCAACTACGGCTTTACTATGTCCGGGCATATCAAACTCCGGAATAATTGTAATATTTCTATCTTTGGCATACTTAATAATTGCCTTAACATCTTCTTGGGTATAAAAACCACCATATCTTTTGTTACCCGATCCATAAGCAGCCGGAATAACCTCCTTTGGACCCCTCCATGCCCCTTTTTGAGTAAGAAATGGATATTTTTTTATCTCTAGTCTCCAACCGTTATCATCAGAAAGATGCCAGTGGAATGTGTTTATTTTGTGATAAGACAACCAATCTAAATATTTATATATAATATCCTTATCAAAAAAAGTTCTAGAAACATCAAGCATCATTCCTCTGTATTTAAAACGGGGATAGTCTTTAATTTTAACAGCAGGAATTTCCCATTTTTCCCAGCCGGTGGCATTGCCGTAAATTGTAGGAGGAAGTAATTGTAAAATGGTTTGTATTGCATAAAAAATACCGGCATTATCTGAGGCTTTTACTAAAACCTCATTAGAATTAACACTTAACTCATACCCCTCACTTGGTAAATTATAACTATCAGAAACTAATAGTTTAAAACAATTTTGTTTTATACATGTATCGCATAAAACAGAGATGTTATATTTTGTTGCACCATTTATTTTATTTCTTAAAAATTCTCCATAAAAACCCTTAGGTGCAATAATTACAGTGTTTGGTGTAATTTTAAATGTACCTTCTAAAACACTTAGAGATTGAGGTTTAGGTATAATATTAATTTCCATTTTGTTTTGTGCTATAGAAACTATCGGGATTATTAATACAATAATTAAATAAGTGATTGCTGTCTTTAAATTCATATTATGTTATTTTTTAATAGTTTTATCATCTTCCATAATTATTAGTTTGCCGGTATACGAAATTGAATCGCGAGAATTACCATCCATTCTTATATTGGCTTCGCCATTTGTAAATAATTGGATGGTACATTTCCATGTGTCTCCAATATTTTCGTTTTTATAATTGAATTGATACAAATAACTTTCTGTTTTTGTATCATATTCCTTAATTATTTCTACTTTTTGGTCTTTAGCTTCTAAAGATAAGTTTTGTCCTCCCATAATGGGGGTTTTTGATGTGCCCATATATTGAAGGTAGCAGGTAAATATATTATTATTAATAAGTTGCACATAATACCCATCAGATGTATTTTTACTTATATTCCCCGATGCATTCTGAAATGAAACAGACTCTGTTGGATATATGCGAGAGATAACAATTTTTATTTTACCTAGTGATATACATTGTAAAATGTCTGCTTGTTCTTTAGCCTTTCTTTCTGCCCTTATTTTTGCTTTTGGGCTTAATTCTTTTTCTTTTTTATTTTGAGCATAAGATGGGACCGAAATAACCATTAGTGCAGTCACCATTAGGAGTATAAACTTTTTCATTACCGTATTAATTTTTAAGTAATCAGGGGGTAAAGTTAAAAAATTTGTTAATTACAGAGCGGAATAATAATAATTATTGTAGAATAATTGGTTATTTGATAAAAAGTAACTAAAATTGTGAAAATTTTTCTCTTAAAAAATAAAAAATGGCCGAAAAATTAATATCACAAATTCCTGAGGGGCCTTTGTCTGAAAAGTGGACAAAGCATAAAGCTCAAATTCGCGTAGTTAGTCCGGCTAATAAGCGCAAATTAGAAATAATTGTAATTGGCACAGGCTTAGGCGGTGCTTCTGCTGCTGCTTCATTAGGCGAACTTGGATATAATGTAAAAGTTTTCTGTATTAGTGACTCACCAAGACGTGCCCATTCAATTGCGGCTCAAGGTGGTATTAATGCTGCAAAAAATTACACAAACGATAACGACTCGGTTTATCGTTTATTTTACGATACTATCAAAGGTGGAGACTACAGATCTAGAGAAGCAAACGTTTATCGTTTAGCAGAAGTAAGTAATAACATTATTGACCAATGTGTTGCACAAGGGGTTCCGTTTGCAAGAGATTATGGCGGACTTTTAGACAACCGTTCCTTTGGAGGTGCTCAAGTAAGTAGAACCTTCTACGCAAGAGGACAAACCGGTCAGCAATTATTACTTGGAGCCTATGCTGCTTTAAATAGAGCCGTTGCAAAAGGTTCTGTTAAATCTTATCCAAGACACGAAATGTTGGATTTGGTTGTTATAAACGGTGAGGCAAAAGGCATTATTGCAAGAAACATTGAAACAGGTAAAATTGAGCGTTTTGGTGCTCATGCAGTTGTAATAGCTAGTGGTGGATATGGTAATGTATTCTTCCTTTCTACAAATGCAATGAACAGTAACGGTTCTGCAGCTTGGCAATGTTACAAAAAGGGAGCTTTCTTTGGAAATCCTTGTTTTGCACAAATCCATCCAACTTGTATTCCTGTTCATGGTACGCAACAATCAAAACTTACCCTTATGAGTGAGTCTTTGAGAAATGATGGTAGAATATGGGTTCCTAAGAAAAAAGAAGACGTTGAAAAATTACATAAGAAACAAATAACCGGAGCACAAATTCCCGAAGAAGATAGAGATTATTATTTGGAGAGGAGGTATCCTGCCTTTGGTAATCTTGTTCCTAGAGACGTTGCTTCAAGGGCAGCAAAAGAGAGGTGCGATGCAGGTTTTGGTGTAAACGAAACCGGTTTGGCAGTTTTCTTAGATTTTACCGCAGCAATAGAAAGATTGGGAGAACATGTTATTACAGAGCGTTATGGTAACCTTTTCCAAATGTATGAGAAAATTACCGATGTAAACCCATACAAAGAGCCAATGATGATTTATCCGGCAATCCACTATACAATGGGTGGTATATGGGTAGATTATAATCTTCAATCAACAATTCCTGGTTTATACGCTATAGGCGAGGCTAACTTTAGTGACCACGGTGGAAACCGTTTAGGAGCATCTGCTCTTATGCAAGGTTTAGCAGATGGTTACTTTATTTTACCTTATACCATTGGAGATTATCTTTCTCATAAGATTCAAGAGCCTAAGACAGATATTAATAATCCTGCATTTACCGAGGCAGAGAAAAAAGTTGTAGATAGAATTAATAAACTTCTTTCTATAAAAGGGAAGAAATCTGTTGATGTTCTTCACAGAGAGCTTGGTATAATTATGTGGGACAATGTTGGAATGTCTAGGAATGAGGCCGGCTTAAAAAAGGCTATTAAAGAAATTAAAGAGCTTAAAAAAGAGTTTTGGAGCAATGTTTATGTTGCCGGTGAAAACACAGAATTCAATCAAGAGCTAGAAAAAGCATTAAGATTAGCAGACTTTTTAGAAATAGGCGAGCTAATGGCAATGGATGCTTTAAATAGATACGAGTCTTGTGGAGGTCATTTCCGTGACGAAATGCAAACAGAAGATGGTGAAACTAAACGTGATGACCAAAACTTTATGTACGTTTCTGCTTGGGAATATAAAGGCGAAGAGCAAGACCCACAATTGCATAAAGAAGAGTTAAAATACGAATTTGTAAAACCTTCTACAAGAAACTATAAAGACTAAGAAAAGAGATAAGATATGGATTTAACATTAAAGGTTTGGCGTCAAAAAAACGCAAAAGAAAAAGGGCATTTCGAAACTTATCAACTTAAGAATATCTCTCCCGATAGTTCATTTTTAGAGATGATGGATATCCTTAATGAACAATTGATTAGTGAGAATATGGATCCTGTTGCTGTAAATAAAGGCTGTAAAGCCGGTGGCCCTATTAGTTTTGACCATGATTGTAGAGAAGGGATATGCGGTGCATGTTCACTATACATTAATGGTAGGGCTCATGGACCTGACAACGAGATTACTACATGTCAGTTACACATGCGCAAATTCAAAAATGGCGATACAATTACTATAGAACCATGGAGAAGTGCAGGATTTCCTGTAATAAAAGACCTTGTTGTAAATAGAGGTGCTTTTGAACAAATTCTTCAGGCCGGTGGATTTATTTCTGTAAATACAGGAGGAGTTCCCGATGGTAACGCAATTCCTATTAAAAAGAAAGATTCGGACGAAAGTATGGATGCTGCTTCTTGCGTAGGTTGTGGCGCTTGTGTTGCAACATGTAAAAACGGCTCTGCCATGCTGTTTGTATCGGCAAGAGTTAGCTCATTAGCTTTACTTCCTCAAGGGAGAGTAGAGGCTTCTAGAAGGGCTAAAGCAATGGTTGCTAAAATGGATGAATTAGGCTTTGGTGCTTGTACAAATACTCGTGCTTGCGAAATGGAGTGTCCAAAACACATTTCTGTAGCCCATATAGCACGTCTAAACCGTGAGTTCCTTTGTGCAAAACTTAAAGACTAACGTTTTACAGTTGATTCTTATATTAAAAAAGGTGCTCAAAATTTTTGAGCACCTTTTTTAATATATATCTGTGTTTATAATTATCTGCATTAGGACATTTTCCTTTTTCTTTTATTTTTACAAATCTAAAAATTAAACAGTACATTTGTAGAAAAAAAGGACAATAATGGAATTTTTTGCAATATCAAACGGAATACCTATTCATATTCTGGATACAAAGAAAGGTGATACTACAATTTTACTTTTACACGGTTACTTGGAGACCTTGTATATTTATACAGAGTTCATAGAGCTTCTGCAAAATAAATATAGAGTTATTGCAATTGATTTGCCCGGACACGGTTTAAGTGGCTCAAATAAAGAGATAAATACAATTGATTTTAGTGCAGCTGTTGCAGCAGACGTGCTAAACATATGCAAGGTAAATACCCCCGTTTACGTAGCAGGTCACTCAATGGGCGGTTATGTTGCGCAAGAGTGCATAAAACTCTTCTCCGGTGCATTTAAGGGGCTCATTTTGCTTAATTCAACCCCTTTTGCAGATTCGCCCAACAAAAAACAAGATAGACTACGCGAGATTGAACTTATAAACAGTGCAAAATTAAATACTCTTGCTGCATTAAGTATTCCCAGAATGTATGCAACCGAAAATTTACGTCGGATGGATTCTAAAATTGAAGAGACAATAGAAATAACTGAAGCCCATGATCCAAACGGAATAGTTGCCTGTATTCGTGGCCTTATGGAGAGGCCCGATAACACAGAATTCTTGGCTACGTTAGATAAATTCCTCTTTGTTTTTGGCGACAGAGATAAGTTTATTACAAAAGAAAAAGTAACAGAACTAACCGCTAAATATCCACAAGCCATAACTGTAGTAATTTTGGGAACAGGCCATAATACATTTATTGAGGAGCAGGGAAAAACAGTAGCGGCCATAGAGGCTTTTATAGGTTAAAAAAGCATTAGAATTTAAAATATAGCAATAAAATAAAAATTGCTATATATAATTATACTTTCTACCACAAAAATGTATCAAATGGGTATCGTCCCGCATGTATTTCTGCAACCATTTTGTAAAGATCGTTGCGGAGTTTATCTACATGGGTCTTCTCTTTGGCGGAAATAAAGATTGCAGGGCTGTTCTCTTTATACATCCATGAATTTTTTAACTCTTCCAAAGTAAAATTCTCCGGCTTTTTAGGATTAAGATCAAATTCATCTTGCTTAACATATTTATAAGCATCCATTTTGTTAAAAACCATAAATGTAGGCTTATCTCCGGCACCAATTTCTTGTAAAGTTTTTTTAACCACTTTTATTTGATCCTCAAACTGCGGATGTGAAATATCTACAATATGTAGCAGTATATCCGATTCTCTAACCTCATCCAACGTACTCTTAAAAGACTCAACAAGTTGATGAGGTAACTTGCGAATAAAACCAACAGTATCACTTAAAAGAAAAGGAACATTCTCAATAACTACTTTCCTAACGGTAGTATCTAGGGTAGCAAATAATTTATTCTCGGCAAAAACGTCGCTTTTAGCCAGCAAATTCATTATAGTACTTTTACCCACATTGGTATACCCAACAAGGGAAATTCTTACTAAATTGCCCCTATTACCCCTCTGTGATGACATTTGCTTGTCTATCTTCTTAAGCTGTTCCTTAAGTTTACTAATTTTATCAAGAATAATACGCCTATCCGTCTCAATTTGACTTTCTCCCGGGCCCCTCATTCCAATACCACCGCGCTGCCTCTCCAAGTGAGTCCACATTCTGGTAAGCCGGGGCAACAAATACTGGTACTGAGCTAATTCAACTTGTGTTTTTGCGTAAGCCGTTTTAGCCCTTTGGGCAAAAATATCTAAAATAAGATTTGTCCTATCAAGAATCCTGCATTCAAGTTCCCGTTCTATATTTCTTAATTGTGATGGAGTAAGTTCATCATCAAAAATAACCAATGATATCTCATTTTCAACTATATAAGCTTTTATCTCTTCTAGTTTTCCGCTTCCAATATATGTTTTTGAATTAGGTCTGTCTACCCTTTGGATAAATTTCTTTTCTCCTATGGCTCCTGCTGTTTCTGCAAGAAATTGCAACTCATCCAAATACTCATTAACCTGTTCCTGTGGGCTGTCAGGTGTAATTACACTTACAAAAACCGATCTCTCCATACTCTCCTTATTAATTTATTATTATTTTCAAAAATTCAATTTCACAAAAGTATAAACTATATTTGTACTAACATTAAATCTTTAACACATGAAACAAATATTTTTCACTTTTGGGCTATTTCTTTTAATTAGTTTACTTTTTTGTGTAAATATTTTATACTCTCAAAACACTTTAAGGGAACACGGTATAAAAACAGGAATATTTAACACCGGTAAATATAATGCAATTACAGATGTCCCGGGTGTTTCGGTTGGACAAGTTACCTGTATACAAGGAGAAGATATAAGAACCGGAGTTACTGCAATTATACCCCATCAGGGAAATATATTTAGGAAAAAAGTTCCTGCGGCAATATATATTGGAAATGGATTTGGCAAATTAGCCGGATACTCGCAAGTAAAAGAATTGGGGAACATAGAGACACCAATAATTCTTACAAATACCCTTAATGTTGCTGCGGCAATAGACGGATTAATTACATACACATTACAGCAGCCCGGAAACAGCAATATTGAGTCTGTAAATGCCGTAGTAGGGGAAACTAACGATGGGGCGCTTAATAATATACAAGCCAGATATATTACTCCCGATAAGGTTTTACAAGCTATTGCAGCTGCAAAAACAGGCACGGTAGAGCAGGGGAGCGTAGGGGCAGGAACCGGTACTGTTTGTTTTGGATTTAAGGGAGGTATAGGAACATCGTCGAGAGTATTACCTAAGAGCCTTGGAGGATATACCGTAGGTGTTTTAGTACAAAGTAATTATGGTGGTGTATTAGAAATTGCAGGAATACAGGTAGGACAGCTACTTAAAAAGTATTCATTTAAACAAAACGTAATGCAAGATGTAGATGGTTCATGTATGATGGTTGTAATTACAGATGCTCCCGTAGATGCCCGTAATTTAGAAAGAATTGCAAAAAGAGCTATTATGGGACTAGCAAAAACAGGCGGAATAGCTTCAAATGGCAGTGGAGATTATGTTATTGCTATGTCTGTATGCCCGGGCAATTTAATTAATGAATCGGAGTCTTTTTATTCACCAAAATTACTAAACAATGATAGCATGAGCCCT
>JAVXCW010000007.1:53569-74211 GCA_036659275.1 Bacteroidales bacterium
TTTGGAACTCCTTATTTATGGCCACAACTATAAAAGGAGTAAATGGAAGAGTTGTTGAACCTATTCCTGTTGAAACAGTGCTAAAGTTAATTCGCTAATACATCTAACCAATATAGTTAGCAAGAATATTTAGTGTACACATTGATGGCTTATTTTCATATTTTACATAACCAAAAACTCTTTTTATTGTAGAGATACTTATGAATTTGCCACATTTATCATTTATTTCTATTGATAAGCACAAAAAATCCCTTGGAGAAGATAACTCGCTCCCGTATTTTTCCCTAATCACTTGCAGTAATTTCTGCTCATAATAAAAAAAGAGATTAGCTTAACGGCTAACCCCTTTCTTTATTTTTTGGTCAGACAACCAAGGAATGAGTTATTATCTCAATTGGAAAATAACAGGGAATGTAAATCTTACTTTTACAGGTTTACTTCTTTGTTTACCTGGAGACCATTTTGGAGAACTAGAAACAACTCTTACTGCTTCTTTATCCAATGACGAGTCAACACCCCTAAGAACTGTAACTTCACTTACACTACCATCGGTATTTACTGCAAACTGCAATGTTACACGGCCTTGAACACCGTTTTCTTTTGCAATCTCAGGATAAACTATTTGAGCGAATACCCATTTTGAGAAATCGTTTTGGTCACCACCTCTAAAGGTAGGTTTTTGCTCTACAATTGCAAATGGTACTTCTTCTTCTACTACAGCTTCTTCTGTGTTTGCCTTAACTACATAGTCTTTAATCTCAACACCAAGACTCTTATCGTCTTCAGTTGTGATAAGTAGTTTGTCATCAACTTTAACATCATCATCTACAATGTCAATAATATCAGAAACAACAGGCTCTTTTGGTGCCTCTGGTGGAGGTGGAGGTGTGTCTTGAGTAATTGGAACTTGTTCTTCCTCAATTACAACTGAACTTTCTGCCTCCATGTTTGTCTCAGTCTTTTCTGTTGAGCTCCACTCGAATGCAGCTAGAACAATTACAAGCGAGATAATTAATCCAATTTCCTTGAATAACAACTTCTTGTTTTCCAAGTTTGCTTTTGGTGATTTTTTAATTTCCATATTAATTAGCGTATTTTCGTATTTAAGCGAGGGTAAAATTAGTAAATTATTTACAATAACATAAAAAAATGTTAATAAAAATTTTAACTAATTTTTTATTTCGCTCATAGCTAAACAGTTATAGTATAAAAATTTTTATTAAAATTTGTTAATAAATAAAAAAATGCTCTTGCAATATTATATTTTGTAATTAGAGAAGAGCATTTTTATATTTTAAAACAAATTAAAGGAGCTTCATATCGTGAAGAACATTATTTGTTTTTCTTGTAGCTGCTGCGCTCTTATCAAATAGCTCTTGCTCTTCCTTTGTAAGTTTTAGTTTAACTATTTTTTCACAACCGTTTTTACCTATTACTGCAGGCACTCCAATACAAATATCATTTTGTCCATATTCTCCCTCTAGTGCTACGCAGCAAGGATATACTTTTTTCTCGTCCATAACAATAGATTTAACCAAAACAGCTCCGGCTGCTCCTGGTGCATACCATGCAGAAGTCCCAAGTAGTTTAGTAAGTGTTGCGCCGCCAACCATTGTGTCTGCAACAACTTTTTCCCATATTTTTTTAGGAAGCACCTCTTGAATAGGAACACCTCTGTAAGTGGCAAATCTAACAAGTGGAATCATAGTAGTATCACCATGTCCGCCAATAACCATTCCGTCTATATCGCTAGAAGGTGCTTTAAGCGCCTTGCTTAAATAGCATTGGAATCTGCTGCTATCAAGAATACCACCCATACCTATAACTCTATTTTTAGGAAGTCCTGTTTTCTTTAATGTAAGATAAGTCATAGGGTCCATAGGGTTTGCAATAATAATTATAATTGCTTTTGGAGACTGCTTTAGAACATTTTCAACAACTCCGCATACTATACCTGCATTAACGCCAATAAGCTCTTCTCTTGTCATTCCGGGTTTTCTTGGGATGCCAGAAGTTACAACAACAACATCAGATTTAGCAGTAGCCGCATAATCATTTGTAACACCTGTAACTTTAGTATTAAATTGATATAGATTAGCTGTTTGCATCATATCTAATGCTTTACCCTCTGCAACTCCCTCTTTAATATCAAGAAGAACAATCTCTGAGCAGAATTTCATGTGTAACATTGCGTTTGCACAAGTTGCGCCAACATTACCGGCGCCAATAACACTTACTTTAGCCATAATAATTTACTTTAATTTACTATTTGGTTTTTTATTTTATTTCTTAGTTGTAGCTTTGCCGCTAAAACGGAACAAATTTACTAAATTAATGTTATCCTCATACAAATAATTAGTATATTTTCTCTTAATGTTTAATACTTTCTAAATATATGACAAGTTTTTATGCAAAAGACATAATCTTTAACTTACAATCTAAAGCAATTATAAAAAAATGGATTAAGGAAGTTATTGAAAATAGTGGAAATAAAGTAAAAGATATTAATATTATATTTTGCTCAGATTCTTCAATCCTAGAAATAAACAACCAATTTTTAGGTCATAATTACTATACAGATATTATAACCTTTGATTATTGTAATAACAATGAAATATCGGGAGAGTTATATATAAGTATAGACACTGTTAAAGCTAATGCAATTGAGTATAACCAAGTTTTTGAAACAGAATTACATAGAGTAATTATTCATGGAATTTTACATTTAATTGGATTAGATGACCACAGTAAGCAAGATATAGAAAAAATGAGGAAAGCAGAAAATGAATCATTATTGTTACTAACTAATATTGTTTCCCGATAGATGAACAAAAAATATGATTTAATAGTAATAGGAGCCGGTCATGCAGGATGCGAAGCAGCAGTAGCTGCCGCAAAAATGGGAAGCAGGGTACTTCTTATTACTATGGATATGAACAAAATTGCACAGATGTCGTGCAATCCTGCAATTGGTGGAATTGCTAAAGGGCAAATTGTAAGAGAAATTGATGCACTTGGCGGATGTACCGGTTTGGTTACCGATGCAAGTACAATTCAATTTAGAATGTTAAACAGATCTAAAGGTCCTGCCATGTGGAGCCCAAGAGCTCAGTGTGACAGGGTGTATTTTTCCTTTAATTGGCGTTATATTATAGAAAACACAAAAAATCTTTTTATTTGGCAAGATGTAGTAAATAGATTAATCATTGAAAATGAGAAAGTTATTGGAGTTTCAACAGTTTTAGGTGCAATATTTGAAACTAACTCGGTAGTTATTACAGCAGGAACATTTCTAAATGGGCTATTATTTATAGGAAAAGAGTCTACAAGCGGTGGCAGAGTGGGGGAGCTCTCTTCTTATGGAGTAACCGAACAATTAGCCGAGCACGGAATTATTAGTGGTAGAATGAAAACCGGAACTCCTCCAAGACTCGATGCAAAGACAATTGATCTCTCAAAATTAGAAACTCAAGATGGTGATAAGGAGCCGGCACGCTTTTCATTTTTAAATATTCCATCTCCAATTCAAAATGGAATAAAACAAATGAATTGTTACATGGTACATACAAATGAAACTGTTCATGAAACTTTAAGATTGGGCTTTAAAGACTCTCCGCTTTTTTCCGGGAAAATACATGGCGTTGGACCTCGTTATTGCCCAAGTATAGAAGACAAACTTAGAACGTTTGCAGGAAAAACAACTCATCAACTTTTTTTAGAACCCGAAGGGTGGAATACGCACGAATATTATTTGCAAGGATTTTCGTCATCACTTCCATTAGATACACAGCTTAATGCCTTAAGATTTATTCCCGGATTAGAAAACGTAGAAATATACAGACCTGCTTATGCGGTAGAGTACGATTACTTTTACCCAACGCAATTAAAACAAACTTTAGAGTCAAAAATAATAGAAGGACTTTACTTTGCAGGACAAGTAAATGGTACTACAGGATACGAGGAGGCAGCTGCGCAAGGTTTACTAGCTGGAATTAATGCCTCTCTTAAAATTAAAGGGATGGACCCATTAGTTCTTAAAAGAGATGAGGCCTACATTGGAGTTCTTATAGACGATCTTGTAACAAAAGGGGTAGATGAACCATATAGAATGTTTACATCTAGGGCAGAGTATAGAATTTTACTTAGGCAAGATAATGCAGATAAAAGGCTAACTCCTCTTGGTTATAAGCTAGGGTTAGTTACAGAAGATAGATATAAATTATTTAATGCAAAATATAATGCCGTTGATACTTTAATTTCTTTATTAGATAATGAATCAGCAGAACCGGCAGTAATTAATAATTTCTTAGAAAATTTGGGAACGGCCCCATTGCTACAAAAGAAGAAATTATCTGATATACTATCACGTCCGCAGGTTAATATTGTTTCATTACTTACAAATGTTCCACATGGAACATTAGTAAGAGATTCTATTAATAAAGTTAAAAATAGCTTTTTACCGCAGAATTCTTTTGCGTGTAATCCTGCTAATTTATTAGAAAAAATAGAATTGCCATACATGCCTAAAATAGGGCAACAATTAAAGTGCTGCTTAGAAAACGACATTATGGAGAGCGCCGAAATAGCCGTAAAGTATAGGGGGTATATTCAAAGAGAGCAACGCATTGCAGATAAAATATTAAAGTTAGAAAACATTATTATACCTGCCGACTTCGATTTTTTAAAAGTTACATCACTATCAATTGAGAGCCGCCATAAGCTTATTAAACACAGGCCCGTTACAATAGCACAAGCGTCGCGCATACCGGGAGTCTCTCCTGCAGATATTTCTGTATTACTTATATTTTTTGGAAGATAAAAGACCTAAATGTTCTACGTGGAACATTTAGGTCTTATTCCGTTATAACTACCTATTAAATAGTACTATAAATAAAGTAATTTCTATTGTTAGTGCATTCGTTTTATTTAATATTAAAATATGATGTATCTATAGATTCTATAATTTTGTTAAATATATTGTATTATAGAATGTTATAATATGCAATCTTTATTATAAATACATAACTCACTCCATTGTAAAGTTGAAAAAAGTGCCGTTGTATATATGTGTGGCACATATATCTGTAAGTGGCTTTACAAGTATAAAGGGAGTATTAGAAGTTGTTAATGAGGAGCAAGATGCAGACTCAAATTCTCCTAAATATATCATGTAGTTTAGCATTTGAATACTCCATTCAAATCGCTTGGGATAAGTTTGTGCTATATAATTAAATAGGAGGGTGGCAGCTTTTGTATTGGCATTATATAATTTGTCTGCCGCATATTTAGTATAGATTTTACGTATTATTCTTAAAATGTTATTAGGCATTATAAATATCTCTTTGGAAAGTTCTATTGTAAATCCCTGCATTTTGTAAAAATTAAATAAACTTTCGCTTGCGGGGTGTACAATTATAAAAGCGTCTCCAATATTTTTAAACAATAGGGAAATATGTTCAACCAATTGGATGCTTAATTTTCGCCCTCTTGCTGTAGCTGTTGTGGCAACACCATAGAGATATTTCCCCTTTAAGAAGATACCATCCTCTGTTTTAAATGTAATTTGAATTGTAAATAAAGAAGAAAGTACTAGCCCGTTTTCTTTATAGATATATACCTCTGTGGTGGGAGCAGTAAAGAGATAATCAAAAACCATGGATATGTAGTTGCTGTCTGCTATAAAACACTCTTTCCAAAGAGCTTTTATCTGAGGTATATCTGTTAAGCAAGCTTGTTGAATCCCATTTTGCATAATTTTAGCCGCTCTTTAAAAAACGCCGCTGCTTTTGTAAATACTTTCAATAATTGAAGCATATTTTTTGTGAATAACACTTCGTTTAAGTTTTAATGTCTGCGACAGCGTATTATTATTAGTATTCCATTCATCAACTATAATTCTCTCTTTCCTTATTTTTTCATGTGGCGCAAGGCGAATATTTATATTTTCAATCTCTCTATGAATTTTAGCTATTATTTGAGATTTTTCAATAAGGTCGGTATTACTATCATAGGAAACTTTGTGTTTGGCAGCCCAATAATGTAATTTATTAAAATTTGGAACTATTAGTGCACTAGGAAATTTTTGATTCTCTCCAATAACCATACAATTTTCAATAAATGGAGACTCTTTAAGCATATTTTCAATAACTTGCGGAGCTATATATTTACCTGCGGAAAGTTTAAAAATTTCTTTTTTCCTGTCGGTTATTTTAAGATATTTTCCATCAACTAAATATCCTATATCACCGGTATGTAGCCATCCGTCTTTATCAATAACAGCTTTTGTATACTCCTTATCTTTATAATACCCAAGCATAATATGTGGACCTCGTGTCAATATTTCGCCGTCATCTGCAAAGGTTATTTCTGTACCATCCATAGGTGGGCCAACAGTTCCTATTATATTTATTCCACTAATAGGATTATTAACTGCAATAACAGGAGAAGCCTCTGTCATACCATATCCTTCAAAAATATGCAACTTTGCGGCATTAAAAAGCCTTACTATGCGAGCTCCTATTGCAGACCCACCCGATACAACAAGCATTTCCTTCCCTCCTAAATTGTCTCTCCACTTGCTGTATATTAGTTTATCGGCGAGAAATAATTTAAATAAATAAAAAGGATTCTTATTATAATTATCAAAATTACAGCCAAAATCAAATGCCCAACTATAAATTAATCTCTTTACTCCCGATAAATTTTTCCCAATACTTTCTAACTTCCCAAACATTTGCTCTAGCACTCTTGGTACAGCGCAAAAACCATCAGCCTTGCTACTTGCCAAATCTGCTGCTATTGTAGCTAAGTTTTCTGCATAATAAACACTTATACCAACATATTGATAGTCATAATTCATACTACGCTCATAAATATGACATAAAGGCAAGAAACTAAGCATTTTACAGCTACTGTCTTTTGTCTGCTTACGTGCAGTATTAATGGCGCAAAACATTAAATTTTTATGAGAGAGCATTACCCCTTTTGGGGTTCCTGTTGTACCAGAGGTATATATTATTGTAAATAGCTCATTCTCAGATATATTACGTTTATTATCTTCAATAATATTGCTATATTTAGGGTATGTTTTTTCTCCGCTGTTAATTATATTTTTTAAAAAAGTAACTTTAATACCATCTTCACGCATTATAGCTTGTGGCGGAGAATCCATCATTATTATCTTGGGTTTATTTTGCATACGCAAATAAGCCTCAGCAATTCTATTAAGTATTATTTCTGTCCCAATACAAATAACTTTTGCATCGCTATGAGTAAAGATATGAAAAAAATCTTCTGTGCTAAGAGTTGTGTAAACCGGAACATGCACCATATTATCTAATCCAACAGCCATATCAATAAAATTCCACTCTGGCCTATTATTACAAATGGTAATAACTTTATCCCCCTTTTGTAATCCAAAGTTAAGGAATCCGGCTGCCAAATTATGTGAAGTTGCAATATATTCGCTAACGCTAATTTTTTCCCAAGAGCCGTTAACTTTCCTACTTAAAATATCATCTTTAGGATATAATGCAGAGAGTCTATCCAAAAGATCAAAAACTCTTTTAACTTCCATGGTTTTATTTTTTTATATCTTATGTATTAATTCTCTTACGTCGTTTACAAACAGATTAATATCATCCTTTGTTGTATTAAAAGAGCACATCCATCTTACCTCGTTAGTTTCCTCGTCCCAAATGTAGAAATAGTGTTTCTTTAAAAGTTCTTCTGCAAGTTTAATTGGAATAATTGCAAAAACAGAATTACTATCAACACTTTTAGAAATTTTTACTTGTGGAATATCTGCAAGTTGCTCTGCCAAATATTTTGCCATTGCATTTGAATGGCCGGCTAATTTAAGATACAAATCATCCTTAAGATATGCTTCAAATTGTGCAGCAATAAATCTACTCTTAGAATAAAGCTGCGTAGCCTGTTTTCTTACATATTGTAAAACGTCGGCAGCATTATTAGTCCCTCTATTAAACACAATAACAGCCTCTCCCATAAGAAGTCCGTTCTTTGTCCCTCCAAAAGAAAGCACATCAACTCCACAATCCAATATAAATTCTTTTATTGGTATATTAAGCGAAGCTGCGGCATTTGAAATTCTAGAACCGTCTACATGCAAAAAACAATTATAGCTATGCATAAGATCTGCCAATGCCTTTATCTCGGCAGGAGAATAAACCGTTCCAAGTTCGGTTGGTTGAGATATTGAAAGAATTTTTGGTTGAGAATGATGTTGAAATCCAAATCCTGTGAGCCCCTTCATAACCTCTTTAACGCAAACCTTTCCATTTGGGGCATTTAGTGGTATTATTTTGGCTCCCGATAGTTTTTCGGGTGCTCCACACTCATCCACGTTAATATGAGCGGTATTTGGGGCTAAAATAGAGTTATAGCTATTTGCAAAACAAGAGAGAGCTACAGCATTTGCCCCGGTTCCGTTAAATACAAAAAAAGCCGTACAGTCTCCGCCCATAAGATTTTCAAGTTTATGCAGAATGCTTTGCGTGTAAGTATCTTCACCATAAGCAATTGCAAAATTGTTATTTTCTTTTACTATTGCCTCCATTATAAGAGGATGTACACCCGAATGGTTGTCGCTTCCAAAACTATGTTTCATAATTAGTCTATTTAAGGAATAATACGGCTGCTAAATTAGTAAAAAAGCAAGCAAAAATTACTTTTGCTTGCCTTTTTTTGTCTATCTATTAAAAACTGATTATTTGCAAATAGCATTATATGCAGCAGCATCTAATAAAGCATTAGCCTCGGCAGGATTACTCATTTCAACTTTAATCATCCAACCGGCTCCGTAAGGATCTGTATTAACGGTTTCTGGAGCACCCTCAAGGTCTGTATTAACGCTAATAATAGTACCGGAAATAGGCATAATTGCATCTGCAACTGTTTTAACAGCCTCAATTGCACCAAAAACCTCATCTGCAGATAAAGTTTCGCCATCGGTTTGAATATCAACAAAAACAACATCACCTAATTGGCTTTGTGCAAAATCAGTAATACCTATTGTAGCAATATTGCCGTCAATTTTTACCCATTCATGGTCTTTAGAGTACTTTAGATTACTAGGAGTATTCATATTTTTATATTTTTTATGTGTTTATAAAGATTATTATACAAATGTATTAATTTATTTATAAATTATAGCCTCTTAAGAGAAAACTTTATAAGTTCCTCTATGGTATAATTTGGATTTTCTTTAATAATTAATCTAAGTACTTTATCTGCGGCCACCTTATTAAAACCTAGCATAACAAGGGCAGAGAGTGCCTCATCCATATTTGCAATACCTGCTCCGGCAATAATAGAGTCAATAGCGGTTCCGCCACCCTTTGCCATTTTATCCTTAAGATCAATTATTACCCTTTGAGCTGTTTTTATCCCTATCCCCTTTATACTTTTTATTTTATTAACATCTGCTGTAACAATTGCGTTTCTTATTTCAGTAGTACTCATAGATGAAAGCATCATGCGAGCGGTATTTGGGCCTATGCCCGAAACCTCTATAAGCATTGTAAAAATATTTCTCTCTTCTTTTTCAAAAAAACCATACCATAGTTCAATATCTTCTCTTATATGATGATAAATATATAGTTTAGTCTCTTTAAGAGATTGTATTTGAGTAAATGTTTGGAGTGAAATTTGAAGTTTATATCCCATTCCATTATTCTCAACAACTGCCTCCGTGGGGATAATTTCTATAAGTTGCCCCTTTATATAATCGTACATATAATTTTATTTTACAACAATTGATGCAAATTTATGTTTTTTAAGTGATAAGTTTTATATTTTTGTCAAAAAGTTGATTATTATGCAAACGATAGATGATATAAGGAGGCTATTTCCGGCACTAGAGCAAAAAATGTATGGTAAACCACTAGTTTATTTAGATAATGCTGCAACGTCTCAAAAGCCTATTGAGGTTATAGACCTTTTAAATAAGATGAACAGTGGAATAAATGCAAATGTACATAGAGCAATGTATAAACTTGCAGATGAAGCCACTATACTTTATGAAACGGCTAGAGAACATGTTAAGGACTTTATTAATGCTCCCAATAGAAGCAACATAATTTATACAAGTGGAACAACAGCATCAATAAACCTTGTCGCAAATTGCTTTTGCCAAAAATATCTTAAAGAGGGCGATATAATTATAGTTACAGAAGACTCCCACCACTCTAATATTGTTCCTTGGCAACTCGCTTGCAAAAGAGCGGGCGCCTCATTAAGAGTATTGCCTGTTAATGATAACGGAGAATGGGAACTCAAAGCACTTTTTGACATTATTGATTATAGAGTAAAACTTATTGCTGCACCACATATTTCAAATGTATTGGGAATTGTAAATCCTATTGAGGAACTTATTAAAATAGCTCATGGATATAAAATTCCCGTACTTATAGATGGAGCACAGGGAATTGTTCATAAAAAAGTTGATGTAATAGCTTTGGATTGTGATTTTTATGCTTTTTCTGCACATAAAATTTACGGTGCTACCGGGGTTGGCATATTATATGGGAAAACTAAATGGTTAAACGACATGCCTCCATATATGGGAGGGGGCGATATGGTTGATACTGTTACTTTTCCAAAAACTACTTATGCACCGCTGCCTCTAAAATACGAGGCAGGAACTCCAAATTTTATTGGGGCGGCATCGCTTAAACCGGCGTTAGATTTTGCCTCTGCGGTACGCATTGGAGAAATAGGAGAAATAGTTTATAAAGAAGAGAAAAATATAATTAATTATATGCAAGAAGCTCTAAAAGAGATTACAGGGTTAACAGTTTATGGTAATTCTGAGCAAAAAATTCCACTATTTTCATTTAATGTAAATGGGTGTAATGCCGGAGATTTAGCACAAATTATGGATAAAATGGGTGTTGCTGTGCGTTCGGGGCTTATGTGTGCAGAGCCAATTATGACTCGTTTTGGTGTTACAAGTATGGTTAGAGCCTCTTTTGCTCCATATAATACGGTTACAGAAGCAGAATACTTTATTGCATCGCTTAAACGAGCAATAGCAATGCTAAAATAGAAATTAAAAACACAAATATGAGTATACAAGAGATAGAAAATGAGATAGTAGGGGAGTTTTCAATTTTTACCGACTGGTTAGATAAATACGAATATATTATTGAACTTGGTAAAAATGTTCCGGTTATTGACGAGACAGCTAAAACCGATGATAATCTTATAAAGGGGTGTCAAAGCAGAGTTTGGCTAAATTGCTCAATAAAAGAGGGACGACTTTATTTTTCGGCCGATAGCGATGCTATAATTACTAAGGGGATTATATCTTTGCTTATAAGGGTGTATAATGGACAAACTCCAAATGATATTCTTAATTCTAATCTTGAATTTATTTCAAAGATAGGATTACAAGAAAATCTTTCTCCAACAAGAGCAAATGGCCTAGTATCAATGATTAAACAGATTAAAATTTATGCGTTAGCATATAAAAATAAGTAAAAGCAGATGACAATTGAAAGTTTACAAAGAGATGTGGTGCGAGCATTGCGCCAAGTTTTTGACCCGGAGATTCCGGTAAATATTTACGATTTGGGACTTATTTATGAGATTAAAATAGATGACGAACATAAAGTTTTTATTAAAATGACTCTTACTGCCCCTAATTGTCCTATGGCTGATGAGCTAATAGAAAATATAAATGACGCCGTAAAGGATACGCCCGGTGTTACCGATGTTGCTATTGAACTTGTTTTTGAACCAATTTGGGATAAAAGTAGGATGAGCGAAGAAGCTATGTTGGAATTAGGAATGCTGTAGAAACATGTATAGAGTATATTTGCTTTTAGGAAGTAACATGGGTAATCGTAAGGCAGTTATAGAGCAGGCGGTTATAGAACTTATAGATTGTTTATTGCCCAATTATTTAGAAATAGGTTCTTTGGAAGAGGCTGTTAATACATCTACTTTGCACGAAACCAATCCTTGGGGATTTGAATCGCAGGATAAGTTTCTTAATCAAGCATTCTGCTGTGTTACAGAGCTTGAGCCACAGCAGGTTTTGAGTGAATGTCTTAGAATAGAGACGGAGTTAGGACGAGTTCGTGTTGGGGAGCAATTTGATGCAAATGGGAACAGAATTTATTCATCACGGGTAATTGATATTGATATTTTATTAATTGATAAACAATGCAAGGGAGAGATGAAAGCAGGTAAAGGCAAATATGGGAATACTACACAGCAGGAGTGGGTTCCGGTAACTATTAATACTCCTAATTTAATTGTGCCGCATCCTCGTTTGTACGAGAGGGAATTTGCTCTTAAACCGTTACGGGAATTACGTAAAGTATAGAAACTGTTTAATGGCGCAAATTTTTACTATTTTTGCAAGTTATTTAATTTTAAGGAATTTATAGAAAAGAGATATTATGACACAAGACGACCTTTTTAAAAATCTTATCGCTCATACTAAAGAATACGGATTTATTTTCCCTTCGAGCGAAGTTTATGATGGATTAAGTGCTGTTTATGATTATGGACAACTTGGCTCTGAGCTTAAGAACAATATTAAAAAATATTGGTGGGATGCAATGGTTAGGCTTAATGAAAACATTGTTGGAATTGATTCCTCAATTTTTATGCATCCTAAAATTTGGGAGGCTTCGGGCCATGTAGGGGCATTTAATGACCCTCTTATTGATAATAAGGATTCAAAAAAGAGATATAGAGCAGATGTTCTTTTGGAAGACTATATAGCTAAATTGGAGGAGAAAATAGATAAGGATGTAGAGAAGGGAAAGAAGAAATTTGGCGAAGCTTTTGAAGAGGTTCAGTATAGAGCTACAAATCCTAATGTACTTAGAAATAAGACAAAAATTGATGCTTGTCGTGCTAGAATGGTTGAAGCTCTTAATGCAAACGATTTGGTTGCACTTAAGCAACTTATTGTTGATTGCGAGATAGTTTGTCCTATATCGGGCACCAAAAACTGGACCGATGTAAGACAGTTTAATCTTATGTTTAGTACTCAGTTGGGCAATGTGTCTGATGAAACTGGAATAATATATTTAAGGCCAGAGACCGCACAAGGGATTTTTGTTAATTATCTTAATGTGCAAAAAACTGGGAGGATGAAACTTCCTTTTGGTATTGCACAAATTGGTAAAGCTTTTAGAAATGAAATTGTTGCGCGGCAGTTTATATTTAGAATGAGAGAGTTTGAGCAAATGGAGATGCAGTTTTTTGTTAAGCCCGGAGAGGAGTTGGAATGGTTTAAAAAGTGGAAAGAGGCTCGTTTAAAATGGCATAAGGCTATTGGATTGGGAAGCGAAAACTATAGGTATCACAATCACGATAAATTAGCTCATTATGCAAATGCTGCAACAGATATTGAGTTTAATTTTCCATTTGGATTTAAAGAGCTTGAGGGGATTCACTCTAGGACAAATTTTGATTTAAGCCGACATCAAGAATTTTCGGGGAAGAAATTACAATATTTCGATCCCGAGACAAATGAGAGTTATGTTCCTTATGTTGTTGAGACATCGGTAGGATTGGATAGAACGGTTCTTTCTATTTTATCGGGAGCTTATCACCAAGAAAAATTGGATAATGGAGAGGAGAGAGTTGTTCTTAAAATTCATCCTGCATTAGCTCCTGTTAAGTTGGCTGTTTTGCCACTTATTAAGAAAGACGGTCTTCCAGAGCTTGCCAGAGAGATTATTAGTAAGCTTAAATTAGATTTTAATTGCCAATATGATGAAAAAGACAGCATTGGAAAGAGATATAGAAGACAAGATGCAATAGGGACTCCACTGTGTATTACAATTGATCATGAGAGTCTTAATGATAATTGTGTTACTTTAAGAGATAGGGATACAATGGAGCAGGTAAGGATTCCTATAGCACAACTTGCCCATTATGTAGATGAAAAAGTGAGTATGAAAAGGTTGTTGGAACAGTTGTAAATTTATATAAAATTATAAAGCCATGGAAAGATTATCGGTTTACTATATGGGACTTAAGTTAAGATCCCCATTTATTGCCGGAAGCAGCGGATTTACTGCTAAACTCGAAAACATTATTGCTTTAGAGCGGGCCGGCGTTGGTGCTGTTGTTTTAAAGTCACTTTTTGAGGAGCAGATAAACAGTGAGGCTGAATTTCTTAATGAGCAAAGCTCTCTTTATCCCGAGAATATGGATTATCTTTATCACTACATGAGGGAGTATTCTTTGGATAATTACCTTAATCTTATTAGAGAGGCAAAACAGGCTGT
Organism: Bacteroidales bacterium; assembly: GCA_036659275.1. Taxonomy (GTDB): domain Bacteria; phylum Bacteroidota; class Bacteroidia; order Bacteroidales; family UBA932; genus Egerieousia. Next base: position 67,846 of record JAVXCW010000007.1, read on the forward strand.
TAAAATTCCTATTATTGCAAGTATTAATTGTTTTGGAAGTGGTAATTGGCTCTCTTTTGCAAAAGAGATTGAAAATGCAGGAGCAGATGCTTTAGAGGTAAATATTTATTCATTGCCTCTATTAAAGGCTAGAAACAGCATAAGCTTAGAGGATGAATATTTAAGTGTAGTTACGTCACTTACAAAGCAGTATCATATTCCTATTGCAGTAAAAATTGGAGATAATTTTACTAATTTACCTAGATTTGTAGATTCTCTTAAAATTTGCGGTGCCGATGCTGTGGTAATGTTTAATAAATATTATCATCCCGATATCGATTTAAAAACACTTAGCGTTGTTGGTGCAAACCCATTTTCAAAAGAGGGTGATTATCTCCGCGAATTGCGTTGGATAGCTATTATTTCATCAATGGTAGGGGGGCTAGATATTTCTGCTTCTACCGGGGTTCTTTCCTCTGATGATGCAATAAAAATGATTCTATCGGGAGCCAAAACCGTGCAATTATGTTCTGCATTGTATAATAGGGGAGTTTCTGAAGTTGAGAAGTTTATTGCCGGGCTTAATAAATTTATGGATGAAAAGGGATTTAACTCGCTTGAGGACTTCCGAGGCATGTTAAATTATTCACAAATTCCATCTCCCGATAAATATGAAAGGGTACAGTTTCTTAAAACGTTTGGATCGCAGAAATAAAAATAAACAGAGGCCAACTAAAAAATACTTTTAGTTGGCCTCTGTTGTTTTCCAAATGCGTTTTTTACATTAAATTATTAACATCTTTTACAAGTTCACCATCAAATAGATTCAAAATTCTTTGGGTATAAGAAGCGTCGTGCTGAGAGTGCGTTACCATAATTATAGTTGTTCCCTCTTTGTTTAGCTCACTTAAAAGCTCCATTACCTCTTTACCGTTCTTTGAGTCCAAGTTTCCTGTAGGCTCATCGGCAAGAATTAGAGATGGATTACATACTACAGCGCGGGCAATAGCTACACGTTGTTGTTGACCTCCCGATAACTGTTGAGGAAAGTGACCTGCCCTATGGCTTATGTTCATCCTTTTAAGAATGTTATTAACCATCTCTTTACGCTCGGCAGCCTTAATTTTAAGGTAAATAAGGGGCAATTCTACATTTTCGTAAACATTAAGTTCATCTATAAGATTAAAACTCTGAAACACAAAACCTATGTTTCCTTTACGAAATAATGTTCTGTCCTTCTCTTTTAAATTTCCAACTTCTTTATCCAAAAGCGTATATTTTCCGCTAGTAGGATTGTCTAATAAACCAATTATATTTAGTAGGGTAGATTTACCGCACCCCGATGGTCCCATAATTGCTACAAATTCACCTTTGTTTACTTCAAAGGTTACTCCGTTAAGGGCTATTGTTTCAATTTCCTCTGTACGAAAGCTTTTCTTTAAATTTTCAACTTTGAGCATTGCCATAATTTTATGTTTTTATTTGTTAATTATATATTTTCTATTTTATTTTTAATTATTCACTTTTTAAATTTTCTACAGGATTTGCATTTGCAGCATTATATGTTCTAATAGTAACAATAGCAGATATTAACATTAGGATTGCCAAGCAGCATAAGGTAAAGATCCACCAACTTAATGTAATTTGCTTTGTATAGTTTTCCAACATAATGCCGGCAGCGAAATACGCTCCAACGCTGCCGACAATAGTGGCTGGCAAGGCCAGTTTTAATACATTGTTTAAAAATAGTTTAAGTAATTCAGGAATTGTAGCTCCGTTTATTTTTCGCACAGCAATCTCACTTCTGCGGCGGTTTATCTCATCTTGGGTATATCCTAAAAGCCCCATTAGGGTAATTAATAATACTATTGCTCCGGCATACGTAACAGCGGCTTTAAATCTACGGCTTTCTTTGTAGGCATCTACAACCTCATTTGCATAAGGTATAACTGTTGCTCCTCCATCGGGATTTGCCTTGTTTATAATTTTTTCTACGGCAGTTATATTTTGTGGATTAATTTCTTTTAATTTTATAATCAACCAATCGGTATCTCTGTAAGAATCTTCATTTTCCATGGTTTTGCCACCATAAAATTGGACGCTTGGTCTTGTATCTTTGACTTCATAATCACCAATAAGATAATCTTCATATACCCCACAAATTGTAAAGATATCGGTAGGCATTTGGCTATGTTCAGAAATGAGTACGTTCTTTCCTATTGCACCGTCTTTCCAACCTGCCATTGTTTCCATTTTCTTTACAAAACTGCGGCTTACCATAATCTCGTTGGTTACATTAGCTTCTTCTGTAAAATTACGCCCCTCAATAATTGGAATTTCCATAAGTTTAAAGTATCCGTCACTTGCAAAATACATATCGGCGATATTAAAATACTCTTTATCATCTCCCGGAAGATAAACATTGTTACCGCTAGGCCGGTATATTGGTGGATTATAGCAAGATGATATCATTTCTACAGCAGAAAGGCTGGAGAGCTCATTTTTTATAGTCTCTTTTTTTCCATGATAGGCTGTGCCAAGATTTACAATCAGAACATTTTTGTATGCATAACCAGGGTTGCTGTTAATCATATAGTTATATTGCATAATAACAACGGCTAATAACGACACAAAAAATGTTGACGCAACAAATTGTACAAATAAAAGGGATACTTTCCATTTACGGGAGCTTTCTTTGTAACGGCGGAATGCCGCGGCAACAGGAATTTTTGAATAAACCATGCCTGGCAGTAATCCACATAATATGCATATTACAACGCATATTGCAATTAGAATAACAATGCTCTCTGGCGATATTAAAGATTTAAGAGAGTAACCTATTACCTCTTCAACACTATTTTTAAATGCCAAAATAAGAAAGCATGCCAATATTATTGATATAAGCAGATGTATACATGCCTCAGAAAATACCATTTTATAGATATTTATAGGATATGCGCCAAAACATTTATGTACAGCAACCATTTTGGCTTTATGTACCATTGCCGAGAGTGCAATAAGCACATAGTTAAGAATGGAGACAATGAGCACTATTGCTGATAAAATAAGGAGCATCATGCATGTTGCGCCAACTGCAGAATTTTCTTCTCCCTTAGTATGGTATGTAGAGAGAGGCTCTATGTGAAAACTAATTTTAACTCCCGATTTTTCTAACTCTTCCAACGGGAGATTTTTTTTGCACATAGTGGCAATGCCGGCTTCTATATCTTTTACAGAACTTCCGGGGAGTAGTTTTACAAAACTTCTATATCTATCGTTTCCAACCCAGTTATTTGTACCATCATACATAAACTGCCCTATGCTTGGCAAAGAGAGTAGAATATCTGTTTCACCAAAAGAAGAGTTTGTTGGAAAGTCTTCAAAAATACCGTCTATTGTAAATTTTAGTGTTCCGTTTCCTACGTACATAGGGGATATAACTGAACCAATTAAAGCATCCACATTTGCAGTATTTCCTTCGGTTGCGAGTATTTTGGCATAGGAGCGCGAAATGTAGATGTGATTTTTAATATTTAATCCTTCTTTGGGATTATTCCCTGTAATTTTCCTTGTAAAAATTTCAAAAAAACTAGAATCTGCAAGATTGATATTTCTAGCAGAGTATTTTCCTGTTGTAAGATTGCCGTTTTTATCAACAAGACTACAGATAACATCGCTTGCAAATCCGGTACATCTTGTTGCAGCTTCAACCATAGGTGAGCATGCTTTAATACCAGGAGCAATTGCCCCTGGAGTTTGGGGAAAGATCTTACTACTTTGCTTGTCTAGCTTAGAGTAATCACTTAAGACAATATAAACTCTCCCGGCATCCGGCATAAAATTATCATAGACTTTTTCGTAGTATACTTTTGCAATAAGTACTAATCCCATTGCGAGTCCTAGCCCTAAAAGAAATATCTTAGTGATGCTATTGTTTCCTTTTTTGAAAAGTTGTAAAAAAACTTGTTTCATAGTCATCTAATTTTTGTAAATTATTGTTTTAATAATGTTGGTAACTATAAATGTGCCACAGTACTTAAACAATTGTTTGACAGTATTTTATATTTTTATTCTATTGTTTTGGTTGTCTAATTTTTATACACTGCTGTATGGTTTTTTTACAATATATCGCTAGGTAACCTAGCGTATCTGTTCCGCCGGGTTTGTTCGGGCGGTGCGGTAAATGGTGGCGAGTACGGTTGCAATAATGATTGCTGTGGTTGTAAAAGAGCAGGAGGCAAAAATCCACCAGCTAAGGGTTATTTTGTTGGCAAATTGCAACAACCATTCGGTTGCAAAGTAATATGTAGTAATACTTCCTATAATAATGGCTGGAAATAAGATTTTTAATATATTAAATAAAAACAGTTGAAGTATTTCTTTTAGTGTTGCCCCACTAATACGGCGCAGAGCTATTTCTTGGCGACGGCGGTTAGTATCATCGCGGGTGTATCCTATAAGGCCAATCATGGTAATCAGGAGTATAATTATACATGCTATAATAATGGAATTTCTGAATTTACAGCTCTGGGCATAGTGAGATTTTATGGAATCAGGGTAGGAAACCACATTAAGTTTTAACTCGGGGGCAATCTCTTTTATTGTCTTGTTTATAGATTCAATATTTCCTTTTGACATCTCTTTTAATTTTATAATAAGGAGATACATATTCCCAATTAATTCCCTTCTGGCTTTATCGGATGTTATGAATCCCGGTTGATGCGGCAGCGATTTTAATAAAGTCCCCGTTGTATAATCTTCATACACCCCACTTATGGTAAACAGATTTTCCGGTTTGTTTCCAATTTGAATACTTTTGCCTATTACCCCATTTTTCCATCCGGCGGTTTTTTCCAGATTTTCTTTTAAACTTCTATTAATCACAATCTCTTTCCCTGCCGAATTCGTGGCATCAAACTCTCCTTCAAGCATTGGAATCTCCAGAACATTAAAAAAATGTTCTCCGGCGCATATCATATCTTCTGCGGATAGCGTTTCGTTCATTCCGGGAAGAATTAGATCCGTAGGAAAACCTCCGTCGGAGGGAAGTAAGCATGTTAAGGTGGTACCTTCTACGCAAGAGAGGTTGTTAATATTGTCTTGAATATTCACCCTTACACTCATGGGCGTGGTGCTGTTTAATGAGGTATATATAAGATTATCATATTTATATCCCATGTCTGAATAAAGCATCATGTTATATTGCATTATAACAATGGTAAGGAGAGTGATAAACAGGGAAGAGGTGGCAAATTGAATAAATAGCAGAATGTGTTTCCATTTGCGGGAGTTGCCTTTGTATTTACGGAATGCTACGGCTACCGGTATTTTAGAATAAATTGCTCCCGGTACAATGCCGCATATAATAAGTACAACCATGCATATAGCCGAGATAAGTAAGATACTATTTCCTTGTATAAGAGAGAGTATTGTTGTCCCGATAATTTCTTCAATTATATTCATCCCCCATAGAATAAGTAAAACCGCACAGAAAAGAGCTCCTAAAAGATGGAGAAATGCCTCGGATAAAAAACGATTGTATATATTTCTTGCACAGGCGCCGTAGCATTTCAGCACTGCAATGGTTTTTGCTTTGCTTGCCATAGAGGAGAGGGAGATCAGAATATAATTGAGCGTGGCAGATACAATAACCATTGCTGCAATAATTCCCAGTAGCCAACACTCTCGTTTTACAGCCGCATTCATAAGATGTGCGTTTTGGATAGGGATAAGATCAATATTTATTTTCCGCTCCCCTTTTCCGTATTTTTCCAAAGGGAGATTTTTTTCGCATAATGTGTGGATGGTCTTTTGAATATCGGGAAGGGAGGCATTGGGATGTATTTTTATAAAACTGCTGTATCTGTTATCTATCCATCCGTTATAGCCGCTATATAGTCCGAATGTTTCAATTGAGGTAAATGGCAATAGGGCCTCTACTTCACGTAAAGCGGAATTGTTTGGGAAATCTTCATAAATACCTGTAATGGTAAAAATGTTGTTGCCGTTTTTAAGAGCCGTTCCTATCAGTGCATTAAAATCTTTATTTGAACCGTTTAGTTTTTGGGCAAAAGAACGGGAAATCATAATATTGTCTTTTAGGAGCAAACCCCTTTTTGCATCTGCGGCAAAAATATTTCTGGTAAAAATATCAAAAAACGAGCTATCGGTGAATTTTATATTTTTTGCGGTGAATTTATGGCCGTTATAATCTGTAAACTCAAGATTACCCAAAAAGAGATACCTGGTAGCAACCTCTATCGCCGGTGAATTTGCTTTTATCTGAGGAGCAATCATAGCCGGAGTTTCTCCGGTTCTAGTTTGTATATTATCTGTTTCTGCTCTTGTAATAAGCTGATAGACACGCTCGTTATTCGCTACAAAATT
>JAVXCW010000008.1:0-72305 GCA_036659275.1 Bacteroidales bacterium
TGGTTAGATAAATATTGTAAATAAAATAGAGATAAAAAGATTTTGCGAGAAGTTCCAAAACGCAGTTTATAGATGCTAGTGTAGAAGATTAATGCACTCCGTACTGATATAGATGTTATCGTAAATGAGATTGAGGGTTAAGCTATGAATAATGAATTGAAATATTTGATTTATAATACACCCGAAGAAGGGGTGTTGGTAAGTGCCGTTATAAAGGATGAAACAATATGGCTTACTCAAAAAGCTATGGCTGAATTGTTTGATGTAGAAGTACCTGCAATATCAAAGCATCTTGCCAATATTTATTCCGACGGCGAATTGCAACCCGATGCAACTGTTTCCAAAATGGAAATAGTTCAAACAGAAGGGAGCCGTAACGTTAAGCGCTTGGTTGACTTTTATAATCTTGATGCTATAATCTCGGTTGGCTATCGTGTAAATTCATCCATTTTTTATACCTTTGCTTCCCTAGCAAGGAACGCTGTAAAATGTGATATATGAAACTTAAAGCTATTTTAATATTTTGTTTGGCACTTCTACCATGTATAAGTGCTTTACCGTGTACTAATTTACTAATTTCTAAAGGAGCATCTAAGGATGGATCGGTAATGGTAACTTATGCCGCAGATTCACATACTAGGTATGGAACGTTGGTTTATATGCCGCGCGGAAGCCATAAGCCGGGTGAGATGATTCAGATACGGGAGTGGGGAAAAGAGAGGTTGTTGGGGGAGATTCCACAAGTGCCATATACGTATAATGTTATAGGTAATATGAATGAGAATCAGGTTGTTATAGGGGAATCTACTTGGGGAGGACTTAACGAAATGCGAGATACTCAAGCAATTTTAGATTACGGTTCTTTAATTTATTTATCGTTGCAAAGGGCTAAGACGGCGCGTGAAGCTATTGAAATATTTACTTCATTGGCAGATAAATATGGATATGCGTCATCGGGAGAATCTATTTCTATAGGGGATCCAAATGAAGTTTGGTTTTTAGATATTATTGGTAAAAAGCCAAGAATGGAGAATGGAGTAAATGTAAATAAGGGAGTGGTTTGGGTTGCTGTAAGGATTCCAAACGGTTATATTTCGGCGCACGCAAATTGCGCAAGAATTGCAACTTTTCCACTTAATGATCCGCAAAATTGCATATATGCAAAAGATGTGATAAGCCATGCAAGGGAAATAGGAATTTATGATGGCAGTGATAGTGATTTTAGTTTTGCTGATACATACGGGCCACTAGATTTTTCGGCCATGAGAGGGTGTGAAGCACGTGTTTGGAGTTTTTTTAATAAGCACGGGGCAGAGGACATGTCTAAATATTTAGATTTTGCAAGCGGGGAAAACCCAAAAAACAGGATGCCGTTATATGTAAAAGCAAAAAGTAAACTCTCTGTTAAAAATGTTGCGGATATGATGCGCGATCATTTTGAAGGAACACCTTTTGATATGACACAAGATGTTGGCGCAGGAGGGAATGCTCTCCCATATAGATGGCGCCCTATGAGTTTTAAAGTTGATAGTGTTACTGTTACCAACGAGAGGGCTATTTGTACACAACAAACAGGCTTTTGGTTTGTGGGACAATGTAGAGGCTGGCTTCCTAATACAGTTGGTGGCGTATTTTGGTTTGCTGTTGATGATGCCGGAACTTCTCCACTTACTCCCGTTTATACTTGTTCAAATGCTATTTCTAATCATTATGCGTTAGGTAACGGGAGCATGGTTGAATATTCAGAGACTTCTATGTTTTGGCTTCAAAATAGAATAGCGCAGTTTGCATATTTAAGATACAATCAAATAGGAGCAGAGGTTAGAGCCGTTGTTGATAAACACGAGAATGAGATGATAGAAGCTGTAGCCCAAGCAGACGCTAATGCTTTAAAAATGGATAATAAAGCAATTGATTACTTAACGCAATTTTCTGTAAATGAAGCAAATGCTCTTTTTGATAAATGGAAACAACTAGATAAGTACCTTCTTGTAAAATATATAGATGGAAATACCAAAAAACAAGAAGCGGACGGTGCTTTCACCACTAATGGCCACTCAAATAGAGTCCCTGTAACTCCTAATTTCCCCGGTTATACAGAAAAATTTAAAAAAGCTATTAAAGAGGATACCGGAAATAGATTATTAGTTAAGTAGAATTACTATATTTGCGGCAGTTTCTAAAATTAAATAATAATTATGTCTGGATTTTTTGGTTGTGTATCGCGCAACGAATGTGTAAATGATGTTTTTTACGGAACCGATTATCATTCCCACCTTGGCACTAAGCGTGCAGGTATGGCCTTTTATAATGGTGAAAAATTTGTAAGAGCAATTCACTCTTTGGAGGATGGCTATTTTAGAAATAAGTTTGAAGATGAATTACCTAAATTTGGCAATGCCAATATGGGTATAGGGGTTATTTCAGATTGTGAATCGCAACCAATAACCATAACATCGCATATTGGCAGATATACAGTTGTTACTGTAGCTAGAATAGATAATATAGAAGAGCTTACGCAAGAAATGCTTGAGCAGAGACATCATTTTTCTGAGCTTTCAGATTCTACAATTAATGCAACCGAATTAGTTGCTGTTATAATAGGGTTGGCAAGTACTCTTAAAGAGGGAATTGAGCTAGTGCAAAAAAAGGTAAAAGGTTCTTGCTCAATGCTGGTTCTTACAGATCACGCTATATATGCAGCAAGAGATAAATTTGGAAGAACACCTATTACAATTGGAAAGAATGATAAGGGGTATGTTTGTGCGAGTGAAAGTTCGAGCTTCTCAAATCTTGGCTATGAATATGTGAGAGATTTGGGCCCGGGGGAGATTGTGCAGATGAGTGCCGACGGAGTAAGAGAAGTGGCACCTGCACTAAAAAGGATGCAGATATGCTCTTTTTTATGGGTTTATTACGGATACCCTTCGGCCTGCTACGAAGGAATTAATGTTGAAGATTCACGTTACCGTTGTGGTGCTGCAATGGCAAAACGCGATACTCTAATTACACCCGATTTTGCAGCCGGTATCCCCGATTCCGGGGTGGGGCATGCTATAGGATATTCCAACGAAAAATCAATTCCATATAAAAGGCCATTTGTAAAATATACCCCTACTTGGCCACGTAGCTTTATGCCTCAAAATCAAAAAATGAGAGATTTAGTTGCTAAAATGAAACTATTGCCAAATGAACAATTTACAAGAGATCAAAAAATTGTGTTTATGGATGATAGTATTGTTAGGGGCACACAACTTAAAGATAATGTTGTAAAATTATTAGATTCCGGGGTTAAAGAGATTCACATGCGTATTGCATGTCCGCCAATTATTTTCCCTTGTAAATTTCTTAATTTTTCTTCATCCCGTAGTAATTACGATTTATATGCCCGCCGTGTTATAAGAGATATGGAAGGAACCGATAAATTATCCGATGATGTTTTAGCTGAATATGCTAATCCCGATAATCCAAAACACAACGAGATGATTGGTATAATGTGCAAACATTTACAACTTACAACTTTAAAGTTTCAAAGGTTAGACGATTTAATTGAGGCTATAGGACTGCCTAAATGTAATTTATGTACTCATTGTTGGGATAACAGCAGCTATGTAGAGTAGCGTATGCAGCAATTGTCATATAACAAATTATTAGATACTCATACTTACTAATGGCTGATATACTTTTTCCATTTCATTTGAATTTATTTCAATAGCAATTTGGTCGCCTTCAATAAGTATAGTGGTATTTATAAATTGTAAATTTTGTTTATTGCGCTGGATATTTGTTATTGTGCAATTTTGTGGCAGAGTAAGAGTTTGTATGGTTTTACCGGCAAAATAACTATCGGGACCCACCTCTAGATATATTGTTGAACGTATTGGCTGGTCTTTTTGTGTACTAATCATAAATTTGTAAAGGATGTCGTTCATTGGCTCCACCTTTAACATTTGCGTAAAATAATACACCAACGTACCAACAATTAAAGCTGGAAAGAATACCTCATAATGTCCTGTCATTTCGCTTATTAAAATAAATCCTGTTAATGGAGTACGTACAACAGAGATAAAAAAAGCACTCATTCCTATTAATACAAAGTATCCCGATAAATTATAATCTTGCCCTAAAAAATAGGGAAATAGAAATAATAATTCATAAAATAATTTGCCGGCAAGACCGCCCACAGTCATCATAGGAAGAAATATTCCGCCGGGATAAGCACTCGAATTCGACAAAATTGTAAAAGCAGAAATTACGACTATTAATGCTATAAGAAAAAAAATATTTTCATGTCCCTTACTTGCTTGTGTTACTAAAAAAGTTTGATCACCCCCTATCATTGTTGGGAAAAATAGCCCCACCGTAAAAATGACAACAGTTAAAATAGCAACTTTAGAAAAAGTGTTTTTTGTTATATAGGAATATTTCCAAGTATCTAATTGTGAATACCAAGTCTTTCCAATAATTAGCATCCTAGAAAACAACTTTCCTATAATGGCAAAAAATAGAGCCATAAAAAAGAACACTACTATTAATTTCCACTCAGTTGTATTTGGTGTAGAAGTAGGAATACCTCCGTAAATATTACTTGGAATTGTAAGTTTTGCCATTATTCCTGCGGTAGTACCAGCTAGTAATGTGCAAATTGCCGTTTGTGGCATGCTAAATTTCTGTAAAGATTCAAGAATTAAAATAGATGAAGAGAGAGGTGCCGTAAATGCAGCCGCAATACCTGCACCTGCACCTGCGGCAATAAGATGTCTCCTTAAACCTTGCTTAACTCTAAATAAACTCCCTGTAAGGTAGCCGGTAAGCGATCCCATTTGTACCGACGTTCCTTCTCTCCCTAAAGACAGTCCAGATCCTAAGCTAAAAATACCTCCTATAAACTTTACAAATAAATAAGTAAAGGGCTTGCTATATACAATCCTTCCATAGAGCAATGCTTGAGTCTGAGGTAATCCGCTACCGCTAATTTTTGGAAAATGTTTTACAAGCAGAGCTACAATCATAAGAATAAGATAAATAGTTATAAACACTACCACATGTGTTAATAGAGCGCTTTTTACGCCAAACAATTCTGCCTCATCGCCAAAAATATATGGCCTTATTCCACTAACCCAGCTTACTACATATCTAAATGGAATACACACAGCTCCGGCAAAAATGCCAACAATAATTGATAATACATATAACCCGGAGTGTTTCATATATTATGGGTTGCCTACCTCAAATCCAAGCCCATCATAATATTCGGCAGTGGCATGAGTACCATCGCAGAACGGTTTATTTGAAGAACATCCGCATCTGCAAATAACAACTCTATTCCTTATTTCGTAACTTCTTCCATTACTGCTTTCTATTCGTATTCCTCCCTTAACCCATATAGGGCCGCTTATTGCAATTTGGGGATCTTCAATTATCCCTATGGCAGGTTCAAACTTAGGTTCATATATTTTTCCTGTTTCTTCCCCCTCTTCATTAAGATTTTCGTTATCGGCGAGAATAACTTTTGGTCCCTCTATTACCTTTGCTTTATCCATAATTGGGATAAAATTTGCAGTTTCTTTAGAATTCCATATTGCAGTTTTGTGAGAACCATCACAAAATGGAGCATGTTTAGATTCTCCACACCTGCACAAAGCACAATATGGTGCGTCTGGTGAAATATTAAAATGTTTTCCTTTTTTATATATCCAAGATTTCCCATCTTTATTTGGAACAATAATTTCTTGATCTATCGGCGGATTCCCATACACTAAAAATGGTCCTCCGTCTGTAACTTTAATATAAAAGATCTCTTTTTTCATAATAATATTGTTTTTATACAATAACAAAGCGAATTAGAAACTGTTTATATTTTTTTGCAGATTAAATAATTAGTTGTATATTTGCACCCCCGCAAAGTATGCAGGGAACTGTAACCAGTTGAAATTCAATAACTGGCAATGCAGTTTATGTTAAACAAACAACTAATTAAAAACCAATGCCTGGATTAATTGGAAAAAAAATCGGAATGACATCCGTTTTCGGTGCCGATGGTAAGAATATACCATGCACTGTTATTGAGGCTGGTCCGTGTGTTGTTACGCAAATTCGTACAGAAGAATGTGATGGTTATGCCGCTGTACAGCTTGCCTATGACGAGAAAAAAGAAAAACACACCAGCGCCCCTCTTATGGGACACTTTAAAAAGGCAAATACCACTCCTAAGCGCAAACTTGTCGAGTTTGAAAATGACTATGGCAGAGACTTGCAATTAGGTGACACACTAACAGTTGTCGAATTCTTTGAAGTAGAAGGAGAGGACACTTGGGTAGATGTTACCGGAATATCAAAAGGTAAAGGATTTCAAGGAGTAGTGAGACGCCACGGCTTTGCCGGTGTTGGCGGAGCAACTCATGGACAAGACAACAGACTTCGTGCTCCCGGTTCAATGGGTGCATCATCTTGGCCTTCAAGAGTATTTAAAGGAAAAAGACTTGCCGGCCGTATGGGTGGTGACAAAGTAAAAGTCTTAAACCTTAAAGTTATTAAAGTTATCCCTGAGAACAATCTTATCCTTGTGAAAGGTTCTATCCCGGGAGCTAAGGGTTCTTATGTAATTGTGGAGGAATAAGCGTCTATGGAATTATCAGTATTAAAAATTGACGGAACAGAGTCAGGAAAGAAAGTGACTTTGAACGATGCTATCTTTGGTTTAGAGCCAAACGACCACGCCATTTACTTAGATGTAAAGCAATACCTAGCTAATCAACGCCAAGGTACCCACAAGACAAAAGAAAAATGGGAAGTTGCTTACAGTACTAAAAAGATTGTAAGACAGAAGGGTTCAGGCGGTGCCAGACATGGAAGCATTAAAGCAAACATCTTTGTAGGAGGTGGTAGAGTATTTGGTCCACAGCCAAGAGATTATAGCTTTAAATTAAATAAAAAGCTTAAACAATTAGCTCGTTTCTCAGCTTTAACTTATAAAGCAAAAGAGCAAGCTATTACAGTAGTTGAGCCATTTGTAATGGAGTCTCCTAAAACTAAAGAGTTTATTAACATTCTTAATAATATTAAGGTTAATAGCAGAAAAGTTTTGGTTGTACTACCAGAAAATTCAAATAATATTTACTTATCGTCACGTAACTTGGAAAACGTTAAAGTAATAACCGCTAATCAAATTAATACTTATGACATTATGTGTGCATACAGTGTTGTTTTAGTAGATGGTGTACAAGATGTATTACAAGCACAATATGGACGTTAAAAACCGAAAACGATGGGAATTTTAATTAAGCCTTTAGTAACAGAGAAGATGACGATTCAAGGCGAGAAATTGAATCGGTACGGTTTTATAGTTGATCGTGATGCCAACAAAATTGAAATTAAGGCAGCGATTGAGCAAATGTATGGTGTTTCTGTAAAAGATGTAAATACAGTTAACTACCACGGAAAAAAGAAGAGCCGCTTTACAAAAGCGGGTTTATTGTCAGGCCGCACAAACCATTACAAAAAAGCGTTTGTAACTTTGGCCGGTGAAGATAAGATTGATTTCTACAGCAACATTTAAGAGATGGCAGTACGCAAATTTAAACCGGTAACACCCGGTCAAAGAAATAAAGTAATTAGCGCATTTGACGAAATTACATGTTCAGTTCCTGAAAAATCGTTATTAGCACCTATCAGCAAATCAGGTGGACGTAACAATACAGGTAAAATGACAATGCGTTATTTAGGTGGCGGTCATAAAAGGATGTATCGTGTTATCGACTTTTTAAGAGATAAAGACAAATACACCGCTACAGTAAGAACTATAGAGTATGATCCAAACCGTAGTGCAAGAATTGCACTTGTGGTTTATGCAGATGGAGAAAAACGCTACATTATTGCTCCTAAGGGTATTAAGGTAGGACAAGTTATTGCTTCGGGTGCAGGTGTTGCCCCAGAGGTTGGTAACACTCTTTTTCTATCAGAGATTCCTTTAGGTACAGATGTACACAACATTGAGCTAGTTCCCGGACAAGGTGCCGCAATGGCACGTAGTGCAGGATGTTATGCTCAACTTACAGCAAGAGAGGGCAAGCACGCTATTCTAAAATTACCTTCAGGTGAAACAAGAATGGTGCTTGTTACATGCCGTGCAACAGTTGGTGTAGTATCTAATCCAGATCACAGCTTAGAGTCTGATGGTAAAGCAGGACGTAAACGTTGGTTAGGCAGAAGACCTCGAGTTAGAGGTGTTGTAATGAATCCGGTTGATCACCCTATGGGTGGTGGTGAAGGCCGTGCTTCAGGAGGCCATCCACGTTCAAGGAAGGGCTTACTAGCTAAGGGTTACAAGACAAGGGATCCTAAGAAGACTACTAAGAAGTTTATTATCGAGAGAAGAAAGAAATAACGGAATTAAACTGAATAGAGTATTATGAGTCGTTCAATAAAAAAAGGCCCTTATATAGAGGCAAGCCTAGAGAAAAAAGTTCTTGCTATGAATGTAGCTAGCAAGAAAGATGTAGTGAAAACCTGGTCGAGAGCCAGTATGATTTCGCCAGACTTCGTTGGTCATACTATAGCTGTTCATAACGGAAATAAGTTTATTCCTGTTTATGTTACTGAAAACATGGTAGGTCACAAGCTCGGAGAATTTGCACCGACAAGAACCTTTAAAGGTCACTCGGGTAATCGTAAATAATTTAATGAAACACAGATTACAGTAAAATGGGAGCTCGTAAAAAAATAATGGCCGATAGGCAAAAAGAGATAAAGAAGCAATCAGCTATAGCTAAGCTGAATGATGTTCCTACCTCTCCCCGTAAGATGCGCTTAGTTGCAGATATTATAAGGGGTGTTGAGGTTAATCGCGCTTTGGATATTCTTAAATATTCAAAGAAAGAGGCTTCAGTACGTTTAGAAAAACTCATCCGTTCAGCAATTGCTAACTGGGAGTCTAAAAACGAAGCTGATAGAAAAGAGTTAGAAAGTGGTAATGTAGTTGTATCATCTATTATGGTTGGTCAGGGACGTTCTCTTAAGAGAATAAGAACTGCCCCTCAAGGTAGAGCAGCTAGAATACGTAAACGTTCTAACCATGTAACTATTGTTTTGGGTAAAAAAGCCGTAAAATCAGAGGAGAAATAACATGGGACAGAAAACTAATCCAATAAGCAACAGGCTTGGTATTATCCGTGGCTGGGATTCCAACTGGTACGGTGGAACTGATTATGCTGCTAAAATTTTAGAGGATACAAAAATTCGTGAGTATTTAAATGCTCGTTTAGCAAAAGCTAGTCTTTCAAAAATAGTTATTGAGAGAACACTAAAACTTATTACAGTTACAATTCACACTGCAAGACCAGGTGTTATTATTGGTAAAGGTGGTCAAGAGGTTGATAAACTAAAAGAAGAATTAAAGAAAATCTCTAACAAAGAGGTTCAAATTAATATTTTTGAGGTAAAACGCCCCGAGACAGATGCCAATATCATTGCAAATAACATTGCAAGGCAGGTAGAAGGACGTGTATCTTACCGTAGAGCTATTAAAATGGCTATCGCAACAACAATGAGAATGGGTTCAGAAGGAATTAAAGTTCTTATTAGCGGTAGACTAGGTGGGGCAGAGATGGCCCGTTCGGAGCTTTATAAAGAGGGAAGAACACCACTTCATACTTTCCGTGCAGATATAGACTATGCATTAGCTGAGGCACATACCAAAGTTGGAGTATTAGGAATTAAAGTATGGGTTTGCAACGGCGAAGTTTATGGTAAGAGAGATCTTACTCCAAACGCAGGTGTAAGTGCAAATAGTGCAGGAAACGGATCTAACGGAGGCAGAAATGATCGTAGAAATAATGATCGTAGAGGAGGCAACCGTAATGATAGAGACAGACGTAGTAATAGCAGAGGCGGTAACGCTTCCAACAGACAACCACGTCCTGCTGCATCTAAAGAGCAAGAATAATTATTAATATAATTATAATATTTAAGAGAGGGTGGCTTGTTAAGCTACCCTTTTTTTATATCTTTGAAACATTAATATTAACTTAATTATTAATGAAATTAACTATTTTACGTCTTCTGTTATTTACAGGGAAATTATTTATAATAATATTAGGTGTAGCAGATAATATTTATGCACAAAATAGCAATAATTCTAAATTAGTGAGTGAAGATGCACTAAATTCTAGAATTGAAATGGTACAGTATATTAAAAAAGCTGAAAAACTTCCATATTCCGCTCCGCAAAAAGCAATATCTTATGCCAACAAAGTTATATCTTATGCACAAAAGTATGGAGATATGGAACTTCTTGCAAATGCGCAACTTATTAATGGATACGCTTATGTAAATTATGGCGATTTTGTAACAGGTTTTGAGTATGTTTTGGATGCAATGAATAACTGTCCTCCTAATAATAAGCCCCTTAAGGGAAAAATAATAATTAAATTAAGTAGCCTCTATATATATTTAAGAGATTTAAATAGAGCTTTTGAATATGCAAATAAAGCTTTGGATATATCAAATGAATTAAAAGATAGTTCTATGATAGCAAACTGCTACAATGCAATAGGTCTTATAAACATTTATATTCCCGATGATGAATTGGCCGAGCAAAATTTTCTTAAAGCATTAGATATTAATCGTAAAATTGGAAATAAAAGGGGAATTGTAAGAAATCTAAACAATTTGGCTCTATATAAAAGTAGCAACCCTGTTAAAAAAATAGAACAACTATATGAAGCAATAAGTATAAACAAAGAGACAGATGAAAACTGGTCGCTAGCAGAAAACTACAATAATTTAGGAATGCAATACTATTACTCCGGTAACTATAAAAAGGCTATTGATGCTTTAATGTATGCAAAAATATACGCTCAAAAGGTAAATGCAAAGGAGCTCATTTTGGATAACAGTAGATATTTGGCAACTATTTATGAAGCAGATGGCAATTTTAAAAGTGCATATAGCAATCTTAAAAATGTACTTATAGAGATTGAAAAAGAAAAAATGGTTGAACAGATAAGAATATATGAAACTGATTTGTTACAGAAACGACTCGATAACACAAAAAATACAATAAAAATAAGAGCTCAAGAGTATAAAATTACAACAATGAAATATATTATTTTTATTGTTGTATTAATATTTTTCGCTATTCTTTTAATAGCAACATATTTTGCGTATAGATACAGACAGAAGAGAGAGATACAATTTTTAAATGATAAAAATGAAATAGAATTACACAGAAGAGAAGTGAGGGAACTTATGTATAAGGAGAAAGAGATTCAAGCTAACACTGCCGAAAAAGAATTGGAATATATAAGAAATGAGCTTACCAATACCGCATTCTTTGTTAGAACAAGAGGAGAAATGCTTGCAAACATTCAGACACAAATAAAAGAATCATATAAATTATCCGACTCCGATAGATTATCAAAGCTTTATGAAATAAGCAGCGATATTTCACAGTTTAATGCAAAAAATAACGAAATGGAAATATTGGTAGACAAAGTAAGTAGTGATTTTGTTTTTAAACTTTCTCAAAAATATCCTAAACTTACACAAAATGAACAAAGGCTTGCGTCATTACTTAGAATAGGATTATCAACAAAAGAAATAGCAACTATAACCTCTGCACAGCCAAAAACCGTTGATATGGCAAGATATAGGTTGCGAAAAAAAATGGAACTAGACTCCGAGGAGAGCCTCCATTATTGTTTATCAAAATTGTAATATTATTTTTGCTATAATGTAGTATTATTATAATACTTAATATATTGTTTTATAGTTGTTTAAAAAGTATGTTGTAGAGAAAATTAGTTGAAAAATAACCTCTTTGTAGTGATTGAATATATAAGAAAAGTAGTGAGATAGATTATATAGTTGATATTTTTACAACAATTAATTTTTAACAAACAATTAACAACTATTAAAAACTATGGTAAAGAAAATATTCTTTATCCTCGTCACTTTATTTACTGTTTTAGGTTTAAACGGTATTGCTTATGCGCAAGAAAATAAAGTACAGGGGACAATCCTAGATGAAACAGGCCAAAGCGCAATTGGCGTGTATATTCAAAACAAGACCATTAATAAAGGTACCGCCACAGATCTTGACGGTAAATTTGAATTACTGGCAAATCTTAATGATGTATTGGTTATATCTCATATTGGGTATAAAGGCCAAGAAATCATTGTTAAAGATTTTAATCCTATTGCTTTAACTTTAGTTCCAGATATGGAGAGCTTAGAAGAGATTATTGTTATAGGATATGGTACTCAAAAGAAATCTGACGTTTCGGGTTCGGTAACAAAAGTATCTGGCGAAAAACTTGCACAGATGTCTAGATCTGGCGCTGCAGAATCTTTGCAGGGAGTGGCTCCCGGCCTTAATGTAAACTACGGTTCCGGAGCTCCCGGTGATCAACCTTCTTTACAGGTACGTGGTTTAACATCTTGGGGATCAAGTAATGCTCCTCTTGTTATCATAGATGGTGTACCGGGGGATATTACTTATCTTAACCCAGAAGATATTAAATCTATGACAGTTCTTAAAGATGCTGCTACGGCTGCTATCTATGGTTCGCGTGCTGCTGCGGGTGTTATCTTAATTGAGACAAAACGCGGTGGAAAGCAAGAACCTAAAATTACCGCTTCGGTATATGTAGGTATGGATGATATGCCTAAGAGAATGGAACTTTGTAATTCGGCCGAGTTTGTAAGTGTAAGAAAGGCCGGCCTTATAAATGCCGGTGTTCCTAATTCTAAATGGCCTAAATATATTGCTGCATTTGAAAAAGATCCATCTCAATTTGCTGATACCGATTGGCAGAATGAATATTTCCGCAGAGGTATTACTCAGAAATATGATGTAGGATATGTTGCAGGAAATGAAACTATGAACATTGCTTTCTCGGGCTATTATTCATCAACAGAGGGCGTTGTAGTTGGTACAGATTCAAGAAAATACGGTTTCCGTTTAAATTCTGATGTTGTAAGAGGTAAATTTAAAGTAGGTGAATCTGTAAGTGTGAGTTTTATGGAAACAACTCCAGAGGAAAATAGTGGATTCCCAGGGATGTTTCAGGTTACAAATATAGAACCATTGGTATCTGTATACAATGAGAAAAATGAGGGCGGATATGGTGGAGCAATCCCTGGTATGGGAATGTCTGATGCCGGTAATCCGGTTGCATTTAATAACTTAATTGATACTAAAATTAAGAATAATAATGTTGCAGCTTCTGCTTACGTACAATATCAACCTATTAAGGATTTAACAATTAAATTCCAAGGTGGTACCAATATAGATTACTATCATTATAAGAGTTTTTCTCCTACATATTATATAGGGTCTCTTAAGGTGAATAAAATAGCATCTCTATATGAGCAAAGAAGTAAAACTGTTGCTACATTATTGGAGTTAACAGCTAACTATAACAAAACATTTGGAGAAAAACATAATTTTCAGGCAATGTTAGGTATTTCTCAAGAAGAAAATAAATATGATGATCAATCTGGATCTGCTAAACAGTTTGAAAATAACGAATTACCATGGCTTTCTCATGGCCAAACAGGGTTTGCTGTAAAGGGTGGTTTTAATCGTTATGGGTTAAGATCTGCTTTTGCCAGAGTAAATTATAATTACGATTATCGTTATTTATTTATGGTTTCTGCCAGATATGATGGTTCTTCTAGGTTTGCTTCAGGTAATAAATGGGGATTTTTTCCATCAGCTTCGGTTGGTTGGAATATAGCAAATGAGAAATTTTGGAAAGAGATAAAAGAGACTGTTTCCACATTTAAGTTGCGTTTGAGCTATGGTGCTTTAGGTAATCAATCTATAGGTAATTATAAATATATTCCTGTGTTATCTTCAAATACTAATAATCTTAACTACCCGCTTAATGGTAATGCGGTAAATATGGGATATGGAATAGGTTCCCTCCCTTCTGCAAATATTAAATGGGAAACAACTCTATATAGCAATATTGGTGTTGATTTAGGATTCTGGAATAATAAGTTGGAAGTATCAGCAGAGGGGTATATTAAAAATACTGTTGATATGCTTTCTGAAAAAAATATTAGTGCATGTACCGGTTTTGGTTCTTTAATTGTAAATGACGGTAAATTACGTACTACAGGATTTGAAATTCAAGCTATTTATCACGGAACTGCAGGTAAGAAATTTAGATATGATATAGACTTAAATTTATCTCATTTTAAAAGTGTTCTTAAAGAGATGGCAGACCCCGGATATCTTTCGGAATCGGGCCCTGCTCGTTCATATGTAGGTGGAGAGATTGGGGAGTTTTGGGTAACTAAAACTGCAGGTATTTTCCAAAATCAAGGAGAAATTGACGAGTGGAATAAAAACAATGGTTATAAAGACGAAAATGGTGATTGGGTTGCTATGCAAAATTTAGCAAAACCTGGTGATATCCGTTTTATAGATCAAAATGGTGATGGTAAATTAGATTCAGGAGATAAAGTAAAAGTAGGTTCCGGCATGCCAAAGGTTGTTATGGGGCTTAATGTTAATTTAGCTTATGGTGCATTTGATTTAGTAGCTAACTTCTATGGCAATTTTGGAGTAAAACGTTATAATTACACTAAATTTCAATTAGAGAGAATGGATCATGTATTTAATTATGGAAAAAATGCTTTAAACGCATGGACTCCAGAGAAGCCTAATACCGATATTCCTAGAGCCGTACTTGGAGACCCTAATGGCAATACTATAATTTCAGATCGTTTTGTAGAAGATGGTAGTTATTTAACACTTAATAATTTACAAATAGGGTATAATCTTCCTTCTAGTATTTGCAAAAAAATAAGAATAGATAATTGTCGTATTTACCTTGCAGCAACACGCTTGTTTACTATTACAGGTTATGATGGCTATGATCCTTCAACAGGAAATACATATAATAGTACATCAGATGGTTCCAATTTTATGGGTGTGGATTATGCAATATATCCATTGAGCCGTACCTATATGATTGGTGTTAAATTTGGTTTTTAATTATAATAGAAGAATATAGAATATTATGAATATTAAAAATATACTAATAGCCTTTTTGGCAATAACAATGGGATTGTCTTCTTGTACAGGTTTCTTAGACGAGGAGAGTAATCCAAATTATCTTACCCCTTCTACATTTTGGAAAAGTGAGGGCGATATTAAAAAGGGGTTAACTTCGGCTTACGCTCGTTTACAGCCTAGTATGGGTTGGGGCGCACCTTATGAGCGCTTTATAGTTTTAGATAATTATAGAAGTGACGAGTTAGATTTTAGAGCAGACGTGCCAGAGTGGAGCCGTCTTGCAATGTTTGCAAATACACCTAACGATTGGAGTTGTTGTATGGGTGAATGGAGCAATTTATATAAAGGAATTAATTATTCTAATCAATGTATAGATAATATTCCTAATGTACCCGAGGTTTCTGACGAGGTAAAAAATCGTTCATTAGCCGAGGCTCGTTTCCTTAGAGCATATTATTATTATCGCTTATACATGAATTTTGGCGAAATTATTCCTCTATATGAGCATGAGATAAAAGGCTCTGAAGAAGAATTTTATCCTAAACAAGCAGAAGCCGGTGTTGTTGTTGCGTTTATAGAGAAGGAACTTATAGATGTTCAAAAATATCTTCCTGAGCCGGAATTTTGGGCTTCTATGAATGAGCATGGTCGTGCTACTAAATACATGGCAGCCGGTATTCTTGCAAAATTCTACATGTTTCGTAATCAATTAGATAAAGCAGAGGTTGAGTTATCTAAGATTATAGAAAGTGGCAAGTTTGGCCTTTTAGATAATTATGCAGATTTATGGGATGGCTTGCACAAAAATAGTGAAGAGGCTGTATTTGAAATTCAATTTTCGGGTAATAATGAAGGTGGAAGGAGAGAGTTTAATCGTATTGCTTTACACTTAGCATCTTTTAATGCAGAAGGTTATGAGGAAGCTTACCCATCTGCATGGTTATTTGAGACAATGAAAAAAGATAAAACAGTTGATGGAAAATATAGTGACAGGTTATATTCTACTATTATATTTAATGATTCTAAAACTAAACCGTTTTATTTTGGTGAGGGAGAAAAATTCACAGATTGGCATGGAGAAAATGAGATTTTTTGGCATAAATTTATGACATGGGATGAATCGTTAAGTGATTATTGGGATTGGAGTGCATTTAATATTCCTGTTATTCGTTATGCAGATGTACTATTGCTTTATGCAGAGTGTATTAACCAAAAAGGGGCAACAGGCAAGGCAATAGATTATATAAATATGGTACGTGATCGTGCAAACGTAGCACAACTTCCTCGTACAATGGGTAAGGCGGATGTCCTTAAACATTTGCAGGAAGTTGAGAGACCTTGTGAGTTGGCATTAGAAGGAGCTCGTTGGTATGATCTTGTTCGTTGGGGAATTGTTAGTCAGAGTCTAAAGGCTCACAATAAGCCATATGCAGAAAATTATGTTGATACTAAACATAAATTAATGCCTATTCCTCATGATGAGTTTTTACTAAATCCAGATTGGGTTCAGAATCCTGGATTCTCTAAATAATTGTATAATTAAGGCTGTCACCACATAAATGGGCGGCAGCCTTTTTTAATAAAAAACTATGAATAAAATTTTTAATAAAACTATTGCTATAGGAATAATGATTATTACTATAGCATCTTGTAGTAATAATGTGGAAAATTTTTCTGTAGAACCGTTAAAAAATTCTAGAGATGATTTTAGCAATCTTATAAATATTAAGAATGTTCCACAGGGACAAAAGGATAGAGATAAATTTGTTTTTGCAGATTGCGGCTCGTGGATAGGATATGCTCTTCCTCAAAAAGAATATAATGAATATGCAGGAGCTTTTATTGGTCCTTATATGATGAGTGGCTGGGGATGGATTGCTACATCTTTAGCAGAGCCCATTATAACACTTAACGGAGAAAAATATGATATGGCCCGCAATATACAAACCACAACATATTATCCGGGAAAACTAGAACAAATAGTTAAAAATGAAAGCATTGAATTTAGAACTCAATTATGCTATGGCTCAGCTGCTACTGTATATATCAGTTCTAGCGTAAAAAACATTGGTAATAAGGATGTTACAATTTCATTAAAATGGAATGGAGGAGTTTATGAGGATAGTGCGGAACTTACAATGGAGGGGAATAGCGTTACTATTACAGAGAATAGAGAAAAGGCAAAGTTGGTTGCCAATTTTAAAACAGCAAGTGGAGTAAAACTTGTGGGAAAAGATAGTTTATGTGCAGTGGAAAAAGAGAATGTTGTACTAAAAGTTGGCGAGAATTTTGAAACGCTTATTACACAGACATTTTGTTATAAACAAGAAGATTTAGATAAGGAAATTAAAGAAAATTTAAATATAGAGGCGAAGGATGTGTTTGCTAAAAATGCAGAGCGTTGGAATGGGTATCTTAGCTCTTTATTTGCAAGTGATAGCAAATTTATGAAGGAGAATAAATACAGAAATGTAGTTGCAAAAGCACTAATTACATTGGTTTCAAATTGGAGAGTCCCTGCCGGGGATATTTTACACGATGGTAGCTATCCATCTTATAATGGTTTTTTTGGAATGTGGTCGTGGGATTCTTGGAAAATAGCTTCTGCTAATGCTCTTTTTAATCCCCAGCAAGCTAAAAATGAAATGCGTTGTCTTTTCGACTATCAGGCAGAAAATGGAATGATTCCAGATTTTGTAAGTCGCTTTAAAGATCGCAATAACTGGCGCGATACAAAGCCTCCTTTGGCAGCTTGGGCTGTAAAGAATATTTACGATGCAACGGGGGATAAAGAGTTTGTAGCAGAGATGTTTGATAAACTATATACATACCATAAATGGTGGTATTCACATAGAGATAACAACGGAAACGGAGTATGTGAATATGGATCAACCGATGGTTCTCTTATTGCTGCATGTTGGGAAAGCGGTATGGATAACGGGGTGCGTTTTGATGATGCAATTATGTTAAAAAATGCTCCCGATAGTTCGTGGTCTATGAACCAAGAGAATATATGTCTTAATTCATTTCTTTATGCAGAAAAAGAATATCTTTCTCAAATGGCAAAAATGTTAGATAAAGATGATATTGCAGCACAATTAGATAAGGAGGCACAGGTTCTTAAAGAGCACATTCAAACAAAAATGTTTGATAAAGAAACCGGCTTTTTTTATGACACCCGTATTGGTACAGGAGAGTTTATAAAAGTTATGGGTGCAGAATGTTGGTTACCATTATGGGCAGGGGTTGCCACAGAAGACCAAGCGCGTTTGGTATTAGATAAAATGCTAGACCCTACAAAATTTAACTCTAAACTTCCATTGGGAACTTTAGATATAAGCCACCCGAGTCTCCGTGCTACAAGAGGATATTGGAGAGGACCTGTATGGATAGATCAAGTTTATTTTGGCGTAACAGGTTTACGTAAATACGGCTTTAATAAAGAGGCTGATATGTTTATTAAAAAATATATAGAAAATGCTCAAGGGCTACTTACAGATGGTCCTATACATGAAAATTACAACCCTCTTACGGGAGAAACTTTAAATTGTCCAAACTTTGGCTGGTCATCGGCTACAACAATAAAAATGTTATTATGCAACTAAAAAAACTATTTATAACAGCATGCTTACTTGGGAGTTTCTTTACTGCCAATGCACAATATGACGGGGCACCCGTTGATAGAACTAAGCTTAAGAAAGAGGTTAAACAAGAGTTAACAAGGAACAAATATCCAAAATCTGATAACGATTGGGAAAATTTTGACATTCTGCACATAAATAGGCTCACTTCTGCTGCTACATTTTTGGGCTATCCAAATAGAGCTTTGGCATTAAAGGGAGACAAAGCATCTTCTCCTTTTTATAAACTTCTTAATGGAAAATGGAATTTTAAATATTCGGCTACAGTTGCTGCAGCTCCAAATAACTTTTGGGAAAAAGGGGCAGATTTACAAGGATGGAACCAAGTGGATGTACCGGGAAACTGGGAATTGCAAGGATACGGATACCCATTTTATGTAGGAAGTGGATATGGTATTCCTAAAAATCCACCGCTTATTCCGGTAGATAACAGCCCTGTAGGGTCATACAAACGTAATTTTTCTGTCCCTGCAAATTGGAAAGGAAGAGACATTGTACTTCATTTTGGTTCTGTTGCATCGGCATTTTATGTGTGGGTAAACGGAGTACAAGTTGGATATGCTCAAGACTCTAAAACACCATCGGAATTTGATATTACAGATGTTGTAGATTATGGAAAAGAAAATGAAATATCGGTGAAGGTATTAAAATTTAGCGATGGATATTATTTGGAAGATCAAGATTTTTGGAGATTTGCAGGGATGCAACGTGATGTATTTATGTATGCTCGCCCTAAAACACATATAAGAGATTTTGAAGTAGTTACAGACTTAGACAGTATTTACACCAATGCCAATTTCTCACTTTATGTTGAACTTGGTAACAAACTTCCTAATAAAATTAAAGGAGCAACGGTTAAGGTAGAGCTATTAGATGCAGCGGATAATGTTATTTATTCCGCAACGCAGAAGCAATCTATAATTGATAACAATAAACAAGGAGTTGAATTTCATAAATATATAGAGAAACCGCTTTTATGGAGCGCAGAGAAGCCTAACCTTTATAAAATGGTTTTAACGCTAAGTATAAATGGTAAAATAGAAGAAGTTACAAGTAGGTTAATTGGGTTCCGTGAGTGTGAAACTAAACATGCACAGCTATTTGTAAATGGTAAACCAATATATATTAAAGGGGTAAACAGGCATGAACACGACCCTGTTACGGGGCATATTATAGATGAGGCTTCTATGCTTAAGGATATACAACTTATGAAGCAGTTTAATATAAATAGCGTAAGAACATCGCATTATCCAAACGATCCACGTTGGTATGAACTGTGTGATATATACGGTATTTATGTAGTTGATGAGGCAAATGTTGAGAGCCATGGCATGGGATACGATGCTAATAAATGCCTTGCTAATCAACCTGAGTGGGAGAAAGCATTTATAGATAGAACTGAGAGAATGTTTGAGAGAGATAAAAATCATCCAAGTGTAATTATATGGTCTTTGGGAAATGAATCTGGTGAAGGATGTAATTTTGCTGCAACCTATAAATGGGTACATGAAAATGATAAATCTAACCGTCCTGTACATTCAGAAGATGGGATAAAAGGGCCTAATACAGATATTTTTTGTCCTATGTATAAAAAATTGGATGTACTTATAAACTGGACTTTATACTTACCTAATAAACCATTAATCCTTTGCGAATATGCCCATGCAATGGGCAATAGTGTTGGAAACTTTAAAGATTATTGGGATGTAATTGAAAAATATCCGTCATTACAAGGTGGCTTTATATGGGACTGGGTAGACCAAGGAATTGCTCAAAAGACAGATGACGGAAGATTTTATTGGGCTTATGGTGGAGATATGGCTCCGGCTGGAACTCCAAGTAGTAAAAACTTTTGTATGAATGGACTTATTGCTGCAGACCGTACTCTTAAACCTCATATATGGGAAGTTAAAAAAGTGTATCAAAATATGGCTTTCCGTTTGGCAGATTATAACAGTGGCCTTATAGAACTTACAAATAAATTTTTCTTTACAAACTTATCTGATTTTACTTACGGATGGCGTTTAGAAGGAAATGGTAAAGTTATTGCCACAGGTTCCATAGAGAATGTTGTATTGGAACCACAGAGTAAAAAAATGTTTAAAGCTTCTTTGCCTCAAATAAAAGTTGAACCGGGAGTAGAATATTTTTTAAATATTTATGCTTACCAAAAGAACGATGACGGATTGCTTAAAGCAGGAGAGATTATGGCCAGTGAGCAAGTTGAATTGCCTTTTGGAAAAGAGATTGCAAGTAAAACTTTTTGTGCAGAAGAAATTAATACAGAGAACACTCAAAATATAAGTGTGGGATTTAATGAAAAAACAGGTGCCCTTAATTCTTATAAAATTAATGGATTGGAGCTAATAAAAGACGAATTACGTCTTAATTTTTGGCGTCCTTCTACCGATAACGATTTAGGGAGTGATCTTGCAGAGATATGCGATCCATGGCGTAATGCCGGGCGTAATGCCAAACTTCTAAAAATGGAAAAACAGCAATTAGCTAAAGGGGCGTATGAGGTTAAATCAACATATATGCTCCCTAGTAGTGTTGCAAATTCTACTTGCATTGTAAAATACACAGTTGCTGCAAATGGAGTTGTAGATGTAAATTATCTCTTTGTTCCTGCAAATGATACCCTTCCGTTAATGCCAAGGGTTGGCGTAACTATTACTTTAAATAAAGGGTATGATACCATGGAGTGGTTTGGCCGGGGCCCTCACGAGAATTATATAGACCGTAATACAAGCTCTTTTGTTGGGCTTTATAAAGGAAGTGTAGCAGAGCAATATTTCCCTTACGATCGTCCGCAAGAGAACGGCAATAAAACAGATGTACGTTGGATGAGTCTTACAAACGCAGCCGGCACAGGTCTTAAAGCTATTGGAGAACCATATATAAGTGCAAGTGCATATCTTTTTCCAACAGAAGATTTAAGTGAAATTGATTTAAAAAAACATCAACGTCATATTAGCGATATTATTAATAAAGATATGGTAACGTGGAATATAGATTGGAAACAAATGGGAGTAGGCGGTGATACAAGCTGGGGCGCATATCCACACCAGCAGTATCTAATTCCTGCTCAAAGATGTCAGTTTAAATTCCGCTTGTGCCCTATGAATAATGTTAAATAATTTATTACTAAATTAGCAAAAAAATATCTTCAGATGAAAAAGAGAGCCCTGCTTTTAAGTTTGTTTGCGTGTATGGCTTGTATTGGTAATACGGCATTCGCTCAAAATAATGATACTCATAATTGGGAGAATCAGTATATAAATGAGGTAAATAGAGAGAATACATATTCATCTTTAGTCCCTTATTCTAATGAGTTGGGAGCATTATTGCGTAACAAAGAATCTGAAATGAGGCTTTCCCTTAATGGAAAATGGAAGTTTAATTATTCTAAAAATCCTCAAAGCAAGGCCCCCTCTTTTTTTGAAGAAAAATTTAATTGCACAAATTGGAAGGAGATTGATGTTCCGGGAAGTTGGGAGTTACAAGGCTTTGATGCCCCAATATACACGGATACTCGTTATCCTTTTCCTGCAAATCCCCCTTTTGTTCCTAAAGAATATAATCCGGTAGGGCAATATATTACCTCTTTTTTAGTTCCCGATAATTTTAATGGAAAAGATATAATACTAAATTTTGCCGGTGTAGAATCTGCATTTTATGTGTGGGTAAATGGAGAGTTTGTAGGGTATAGCGAGGATAGCCGCCTTGCAGCAGAATTTGCTATAAATAAATATCTTAAACCGGGCAAAAATAAATTAGCGGTTGAGGTATATCGTTATAGTGACGGATCATATCTTGAGGCGCAGGATTATTGGCGTTATAGTGGTATTGAACGAGATGTAAGGCTTGTTGCAAGGCCGCATAAGCGAGTTAAAGATTTTGAAATTAAAGCTCAGTTAATAAATGATTATAAAGATGGAGAATTTAATCTAAAACTTTTAACATTTGCAAATGTACAGGTTAAGATTTTAGATGGAAAGGTTGAACTTTATAGTTCTAAACTAACTGTAACTAATAAAGATAGCGTTGTTACATGCCGTAATATTTTTAAGGCGGTAAAACCATGGAATGCAGAAACTCCAAATTTATATACCCTTGTGGTAAATACGTTGGATAAAAAAGGAAAAGTTGTGGAGTCGTTTACTCATCCATTTGGATTTAGAACAGTGGAAATGAGTAACGGAATGGTGCTTGTTAATGGTAAACCTATTAAGTTTAAGGGAGTTAACAGACACGAACATAATATGTACAAAGGGCGTACTATTACAGTTGAAAGTATGATTGAGGATATTAAACTTATGAAGCAGTTTAATATAAATGCTGTAAGATGCTCACATTATCCAAATTATGAAGAATGGTATGCTCTATGTGATAAATATGGTCTTTATGTAATTGATGAGGCTAATATAGAATCGCATGGGATGGAGACTCACAAGGACGGAACTCTTGCTAACACACCGGGTTGGAATATTCCGTTTATGGAACGGATGCAACGCATGGTTGAACGAGATAAAAATTTCACCTCTGTACTTATATGGAGTTTGGGAAACGAGAGTGGTTACGGTAAACATTTTGAGACAATTTATAATTGGACAAAACAACGCGATACATTACGCCCTGTGCAATATGAAGGGGGAGGAGAAAAAGGGGTATCAGATATTTTCTGTCCTATGTATGCACGTCCTTGGCGCTTATTGCAATGGGTTAATCAAAGGCCGGCAAGGCCGCTTATTCTTTGCGAGTATGCTCACGCAATGGGCAATAGTGAGGGTAACTTGCAAGGATATTGGGATTTAATTTATAAATATGACAATTTACAAGGGGGGTTTATTTGGGATTGGGTAGACCAAGCTTTTGCAATTAAAGATAAAAACGGTAAAGAGATATGGGGTGTTGGGGGAGATATGGGTTTTGTTGGAATTGTAAATGACTCTAGCTTTTGTGCAAATGGGCTTGTGGCTGCAAACCGTACTCTTCGTCCTCATATTTGGGAGGTTAAAAAGATTTATCAATATTTTAAATTTGACCCCGTTAATTTTAGTTCAGATGAAATAAAAATAACAAATAGGTATAATTTTATCTCAACTGCCGGATATAATTTTAATTATACAGTAAAGTGTGGCGGAACTACTGTTACACAAGGGGTGTTAGAGGTTCCTACAATAGAGGCCGGTAATAGTGCTATTGTAAAACTATTACTTCCCGATAGCATTAATAAAACAAATATTCTGTATAATAAACATATTGGAGAGTGTTTTTTGCATATAAATGCTACTACTAAATATGCTACAGAGTTGCTCCCTGCCGGGCATATTGTTGCTAGCGAACAATGGGAATTACCTTTTAAAACTTGCAAAGAACAAGCAGGAGTAATGCAAAACAGGGGAGCCGCAGAAGATCTTAAATTAAAAACAGACATTGTATTTTCTCCTAAAATAGGAGAGATTACCAGTTATAAAATAGATGGAAAGGAGATTCTTTTGGAGGGATTAAAGCCAAATTTTTGGCGTCCTGTTACCGAAAACGATCTTGCTAACGGAACTCTTGAGCGATGTGGAATATGGAAAACTGCTGCCGATTCTCTTAAATTGGCCGATATTATTATTAATGGGAATAAACATAATTCTATAGAGGAGCTAAATGTTTTGGCAGGTGATAGTATAAGGGTTAATTATGAGATGCCTAATGATAAATTTAAATATAGCGTTACATACGTTGTGCTTCCAAATAAAGCTATAAAAGTTACCGCAAGTTTTAAACCTGCCAAGGGAGCTGAGTTACCCGAGATGCCTAGATTTGGAATGAAAATGATTTTAAAGGGTGAGTTTGAAAATATGACGTGGTTTGGTAGAGGTCCTCATGAGAATTATTGGGACAGAAAGAGTAGTGCAGATATAGATCTTTACAGTGCAACTGTATGGGAGCAGTATCATCCTTATGTTAGGGCGCAAGAGACAGGGAATAAAAGCGACGTAAGGTGGGCTTCTCTCCTTAATAAGGATGGCGTTGGAATAAAAGTTGTTACGGGGGGAGATCCTCTTGGGATTGGGGGATACAATTTTCCAATGAATGAACTTTGTTATAATGTAGGTACTAAGAAAATTCATGGAGGAAGTGTAGAGAAACAAGAGATGGTATGGCTAAATATTGATAGACAGCAAATGGGGATTGGCGGAGACACTACATGGGGAGCTCAAACGCATACCGAGTATACTATTACGCCATGTGAGCAGGAATATACGTTTTATATAATTGCACTTAACTAGTGCCTAAACTTATGAATTTTAATAAATTAATATTTTATACTTTGGCGGCAATAATGTTGCTAAGTTGTTCTAAAAGTGTTAAAGAGGGTTATAGTAGATATGATTACCCTAATATATTGGATATAAGTTATACTCCTAATGATGAGGTACGTTGTGGAGGATGGTTTACAGATGCAGGTAGCTGGTGGGGGTTTACTCTTCCTCAAAAAGGTAATTGGGTTAATGGATTTTGTGGTCCTTTTCACCTAGATATGAACAAAAGAGTGTGGTTTTCGCAAGCTATTGTAAAAGCAGGGTTTGAGACAGCAAGTGGAAATAAAGACAATTTTAATATTGATAAATCAGAAACTTTTATCCCAGATTCTCTCACTTATTTTCCGGGAGAATTGTATGTTAACGCTCTCTCTAAAAACGGAAATATTGAGCAAAGGCTCATTTTTATTGATAAAAATAACGCTTTATTACAAGTGCAAGCTAACGGAAAATTGCCTCTTATACTTTACGGTGATACTCAGTGGAATAAAAAATGGTTTAGTAAATCAACTAATACCATGGAACTTAGTAAAAACAGTATAATTGTAAAGGATTCTTTAGGGGAGGGCTTTGCATTAACTTTTAATAAAGATGTTAAATTATTACTTAATACACCTAGCGATTCTAGTAGTAATACTGTTGGATATATTGCTAAATGTGCTGTCCCAAAAAATGAGGTTGTGATTACATTTTTTACTGCAACCAATAAGATGGATGAAATTTTATTAGGAGCAAATGAGAAATTATTAAAAAGTAAAGTTTACAGACAAGAAAATTTGGCTAGATGGAATGGCTATTTTAAGAGCGTGATAAGGGAAGATATGCCAATGGAGTATAATAGAATAGCGGCAAAATCTATTACTACACTTATTGCAAATTGGAAAAGTGCCAGAGGTGACTTGCATTACGATGGGGTTGTACCAAGCCATGCCGTTGGATATTTTATGGGATTCTGGGGCTGGGATTCGTGGAAACATGCTGTTGCGTTAGCCTCTTTTGCCCCTAATCTTGCAAAAGACCAAGTGAGGGCTATGTTTGATTATCAAGATAAAAATGGAATGGTTATAGATTGTATTTATAGTGATAAAAAAGAGAATAATAATAGAGATAGCAAACCTCCTTTGGCTGCATGGGCAGTTTCAGAAATTTATAAAGCTACAGGAGATAGCTCTTTTGTAAAAGAAATTTATCCTAAGTTGGTTTCGTATTTTTATTGGTGGTTTAAGTACAGAGATAACAATAAAAACGGTATTTGTGAGTTTGGGTCATGTGATGGTACTTTGGAGGCTGCCGCATGGGAGAGTGGAATGGATAATGCTATTAGATTTGATGATGCAAAAATGGTTTATAATGGCAAAATAAATGCTGCCGGTAAAATTGTAGATGATAGTTTAGGTGGCTGGAGCATTAATCAAGAGTCGGTTGATTTAAATGCGTTTTTGGTTTATGAACATAAATTACTTGGAGAACTAAAGAGTGTAGCAACAAGTACAGCCAAAGACAATGGAACGGTGTCTATTATGGAAGATGTAGAATATGATGCTAACGTATGCGGACCGGCTATTGGCGAGCCGTATCCTGTAAATATAGCAGATTATTTTTTTAGCAAAGATGAAGGATTCTTTTTTGACAAAAAATTAGATGGTGCTTTTGTTGCCCAAGAGGGAACAGAAGCGTGTATTCCACTGTGGGCTAAAATTGCAACTAAAAAACAAGCAGACGATGTTGCAGTAATTTTTACAAATAGTAATAAATTTGCAACATATATCCCTTTTCCCACAATTGCAGCTGATAATCCTAAATTTATGCCTGCCGGATACTGGAGAGGACCAATATGGTTAGATCAAGTGTACTTTGGAATTAATGGATTAAGAAAATATGGATATACAGTGCAGGCAGATACGTTTACAAAGCAAGTTTTTGATAGACTTTATGGTTTAAAAGAGGGCGCCCCCATACACGAAAATTATAACACCCATAATGGCAGCTTACTAAAAGCACCTCACTTTAGTTGGAGCTCTGCCCATTTGCTAATGCTTTATTTGGAGTACGGAAAGTAATAAATAATTGTTAATCAATTTATAATAATATGTTTACAGTAATAGGCATAATGTTTATTGGGCTTGGGCTAGGACTTTTGTTAAAAAGAATCCAATGGCTTAGGCATGTTTCAAAAACAATTTCGTATACAATATATTTACTCCTGTTTTTATTAGGAATATCGGTTGGAGCAAATAAGGAGATAGTAAACAATTTGGGGACATTGGGATGGCAAGCTTTTATTCTTGCTTTTGCCGGGGCTATTGGGAGTGCATTGGCTGCATTAATTGTTTACAAGTGTTTTTTTGAGAGCAAGGAGGTGAATAATGAAAGGTAGTTTAATTGTTGTTGGCTTTTTTGCTCTAGGATGTATTTTAGGATGGGCAGGTGAGGGACAATGGCTACCTCAGTTTTTAGTGAGTGGCAGCGTTACAACTTATGTACTATATTTACTTATGTTACAGGTAGGTATAAGTATAGGATCGGATAAAAAATTATTTGAAATTTTGTGTAGCATAAGGCCAAAATTACTTTTGGTTCCTTTGGCTACAATTGTGGGGACTTTAACGTTTTCGGCACTTGTTAGTTTAGTACTTGCAAAATGGAGCGTCTTTGATTGCTTGGCGGTAGGAAGTGGTTTTGCGTATTATTCACTTTCGTCAATACTAATAACCGAACTTAAGGAGGCCTCTTTGGGGGTGCAATTGGCAGCAGAACTAGGAACTATTGCTCTTATGGCAAATATAATGAGAGAGGTAATGGCATTGCTTTTTGCTCCGTTGTTTTACAAATATTTTGGAAAATTTGCTCCAATAAGTGTTGGAGGAGCTACTACAATGGATACAACGCTCCCTATTATTACAAAATGTTGTGGAAAAGAGTTGGTGTTTGTCTCAATTTTTCATGGCGTATTGGTAGATTTTACTGTGCCACTGTTTGTATCGTTTTTCTGCTCATTATAGAAATCTATTAAGCAGTTTTCATAATAATTATTATACTTTTTGTATATTTGAGAAATAGAAAAGAATTGAATTTTTAAAAATAAAACATATAAAATGCTATGAGAGAGACTATAAATAAGGCATTCCTTAGTAAATTTGGAACTAATGGAGAGCAATACGCTTCTAGCGGACGTATTAATTTAATTGGAGAACACACAGATTATAATGGAGGATTTGTTTTTCCGGGTGCAATTGATAAATGTATTATTGCTGAAATTAAACCAAATGGCTTAGGAGATAAAACAGGGGAAGAGGTTGTAAGAGCATATTCTCTTGATGTAAAGAATGAGAATAATTATGTAGAATTTGGCCTTAAAGAACAAGATGCTCCAAAAGAGAGCTGGGCAAGATATATTTTTGGGGTTTGTAGAGAAATTGCAAAAAGAGGGGGAATAATTAAAGGATTTGATACAGTTGTTGCAGGAAATGTTCCACTTGGAGCAGGAATGTCTTCTTCGGCGGCACTAGAGAGCACGTATGCATTTGCTCTTAATACAATTTTTAATTTAGGAATAGATAAATTTGAACTTGCAAAAATAGGACAAAGTACAGAGCATAATTATTGCGGAGTAAAATGCGGAATTATGGATCAATTTGCCTCTATATTTGGAAAAGAGGGAAGCCTTATTAGATTAGATTGTCGCTCCTTGGAATATGAATATTTTCCGTTTAATCCTAAAGGATATAAATTGGTCTTATTGGATACCGTTGTTAAACATGAGCTTGCCAGCAGTGCTTACAACAAACGCCGCGAGAGCTGCGAAAGGGCTGCCAAAGCCATTAGGGAAAACGGACATCCTAATGTAGAATTTCTTAGAGACGCTACAATGCAGATGCTTTACCAAGTTAAAAGTAAAATTTTAGCAGAAGATTATATGCGTGCAGAGTATGTGATAGGGGAAGTACAACGCGTTCTTGATGTTTGTGATGCTCTTGGTAAAGGTGATTACGAAACAGTTGGGATAAAAATGTATGAAACTCACTATGGTATGAGTAAATTATATGAAGTAAGCTGCGAGGAATTAGATTATCTTAATGATATTGCCAAGGAGTGCGGTGTTACCGGCTCACGTGTTATGGGCGGAGGTTTTGGCGGCTGTACTATAAATCTTGTAAAAGATGGGCTTTATGATAGCTTTATTGCAAAAGCAAAAAAACAATACAATTCAAAATTTGGTCATGAGCCTAAGGTGTATGATGTGGTAATTAGTAACGGTGCAAGGAAACTATAAACAATTTCTTATTGTACATTTGTATTTGAATTAAAAAAATTAATAATGAAACCTACTTTATTTATCTTGGCTGCCGGAATGGGGAGCCGTTACGGAGGATTAAAACAGTTGGACGGACTTGGTCCCAACGGTGAAACAATTATGGACTACTCGGTTTTTGACGCTATAAGAGGCGGATTTGGAAAAGTAGTCTTTGTAATTAGGAAAGATTTTGAACAAGATTTTAACGAAAAAATTGCAAGCAAATATAGAAACCATATTCCGGTAGAGACCGTATTCCAATCTAAAGATGCTTTACCTGCAGGTTTTACATGCCCTGCAGAAAGAGTTAAACCATGGGGAACTAATCACGCTGTAATGATGGGCGAAAATGTTATAAATGAGCCGTTTGCTGTAATTAATGCAGACGATTTTTATGGCAGAGAGAGTTATGCTGTTCTGGCAAAAGCTCTTATAGAAATGGAAGGAACTAATAATAATTACTGCATGGTTGGTTATAGGGTTGGAAATACCCTTTCGGAGAGCGGAACAGTAGCAAGGGGCGTTTGCGAAACCAATGTAAAAGGCTTTCTTACCAATGTTGTGGAGCGGACAGAGGTAATAAGGAGAGAAGGTAAAGTCTCATATAAAGATGAAAAAGGGGAGTGGACTATCATTGAGGATAATACCCCTGTTTCTATGAATATGTGGGGCTTTACTCCCGATTATTTTATCCATTCTAATGAGATGTTTGTAGATTTTTTAAATAATCTTAATGGTAATTTAAAAGCTGAGTACTTTATTCCGCTGGTAGTAAATAATCTTATTAAAGCCAAAACTGCTACCGTTAAGGTACTGGATACCCCTTCCAAATGGTTTGGAGTAACCTACGCTACCGATAGACAAGGTGTTGTAGATAAGATTCAAACTCTTGTAAATGCCGGCGAGTATCCTGCTAAGCTTTGGTAATCTTATTCTTATAAAATAAACTATGACAATCACCGAAAATAAATTTGGACAAACCCCTGCCGGAGAAGAAATTTTTCTGTATACCATGGATTGTGGTGGGGGAATATCCCTCAAATTCTGTAATATAGGGGCTGCAATTGTTTCTATTTGTGTTCCCGATAAAAATGGAGTTATTGAGGATGTGGTACTTGGGTACGATAATCTTATGTACTATATTGGAGATGGCCCTTGCTTTGGTAAGGTTCCGGGTAGAATTGCCAACCGCATAGCAGATGGAAAATTTACGCTTAACGGAGAAATCTATACACTACCTATTAACAATGGCCCTAATCATAATCATGGTGGAAATAATGGATATGCCAATCGTGTTTGGAAATCTAAAATAGAAGCCAATACAGTTCTGTTTACCCTTACTGCCCCAAACGGAGACGATGGTTATCCGGGTGCAGTTGAGGTAAATGCACGCTATAAATGGTTATCCCAAGATAAAAATATTAATGGTGAAAATATTATTGGGAAACTGGCCATTGAACTTACCGGTAGCACCGATTCTCTTACAATCCTTAACCTTACTAATCATTCCTACTTTAATCTTAAAGGGGATGGTAAAGGGTTAATTCTTAATCATTATCTTAAACTGGCAGCATCACATTATCTTCCTACCGATTCAACATTAATTCCTACAGGAGAATTGGCCTCTGTGGCTGGCACACCTATGGATTTTACAAAAGCAAACTCTATAGGGAGCCGTATAGAAACCTATTTTCCAGCCCTTAAATATGGCAAGGGATACGATGCCTGCTGGGTAGTTGATAACTGGAATGGAAATTTAAAACGTGTGGCAGAACTAAGC
Source organism: Bacteroidales bacterium (assembly GCA_036659275.1). GTDB lineage: Bacteria > Bacteroidota > Bacteroidia > Bacteroidales > UBA932 > Egerieousia. The sequence continues at coordinate 31,064 of JAVXCW010000008.1, forward strand.
ACTAATGAGAACGGCCGAAAATTAAATGTATATTCAGATCAGCCGGGCGTAATTATCTATACCGGCAACTGGCTAGAAGGTTGCCAAGAGGGCAAACAAGGACATATTTATTCAAATTATTCAGGTGTAGCTATTGAGTGTCAAAAGTTCCCTGCAGCCCCCAACCGCCCTTCCTTCCCAAGCGTAGTGATTCATAAAGGAGATACCTATGCAAACAATATAGTATTTGAGTTTGCTATTATTTGAGAAGGTAAAATTTAAATTATAAAATTATATTCATGAAACAATTTTTATCTTTATTGGCAGCTATTTGTATGGTAACTGCCGTTTGCGCACAGTCTATTGAGCGTGTTTCTCCTAAAGATGCCGGAATGGATCCGGTACGTTTAACAAGAGTTGATGATATTATTAATAATTCTATTAAGAAGGGTGAGATACCGGGAGCTGTTCTTGCTGTTGTAAGGGATGGTAAATTAGCATATATTAAGGCTTATGGAAATAAAAGTGTATATCCCAAAGTTGAGCCTATGACGGAAAATACCATTTTTGATTTAGCATCGTGTAGCAAAGTGGTAGGCACTACTATGAGCATGATGAGGCTTTTAGAGCAAGGATATTATAGACTTACCGATAAAGTTGAAATGTATATTCCCGGTTTTAGGCCGTATATAGATACTGCAACAGGAGAGAAAATAGATATAAGAATTATTGATTTACTAACTCATTCATCGGGGCTTCCACCTTATGTGGCTCCCCAAGAGGTAATTAAAAAGTGTGGAAAAGCAAATCCCGATAGTCTTATGAGTTACATTTGTACCATGAAAAGGGATTTTAAACCAACAACCCGTTTCCAGTATAGTTGTCTCAATTTTATTACTTTGCAAAATATTCTACAGCGCATTACCGGAGAAAAGCTTTGCGATTTTGCACAAAAGAATGTATTTGATGTGCTTGGTATGAAACACACTACTTATCTACCCATTAACCACCCTAATCTTATGCCACTTGTAGCCCCAACAGAGAAACAACCAAATGGGAAAGTTTTACTTGGCGAGGTTCACGATCCGCTTGCAAGAGTAATGAATTATGGTAATTCCGGTAATGCAGGAGTATTTTCAAATGCGGAAGATTTATCTATTTTGGCCGCTGCTCTAATGAATGGCGGAGAATATATGGGGACACGAGTCCTTGGAGAGCTTACTGTTAAAACAATGATAACAGTTCCTAAAGAAGTTAAATCTCTTGGTCGTTCACTTGGTTGGGATAATTATTCCCCTTATGCTTCAAATAACGGTAATCTTTTTCATCCAACTAAAACATTTGGACATACAGGCTATACAGGAACATCAATTATCATTGATCCTATATCAAAAACTGCTGTTATACTACTAGCTCATAGGGTTCATCCTGCCGATAAAGGAAGTGTGGTGAGACTTAGGGCATTAGTTGCAAATGCAGTTGCCGGTGCTATAATTGGACATTGAGTAAATTAGTCTTATAAAATTTTGCTAAAATCTTTGAAATGAATATATTTGTAACAAAATACTAATGCTATGAAAAGGATATTATTTGTTACATGGATTTTAGCAACGTTGTTTACTGCATGTGTTAAAAATACTATTCCATATATTCCTCCAATAAGCGATAATTTTGATTGGAAAACAACAGAGGCTGTTTCTATCTCTATTCCAATAACTTTATCTAAAGTTTCTAGTTTTGCAATAAGCACAAAGTCGCAGGAATATGCATCAACTGTTCAAATATATTCATCGCCATTGTACTCAAAAGGCTCGTTAATTGCGTCTGGTGCTGCATACAGTGGAAAAGCCTTTGAAACTGTTATGGATTTGGCAAAGGGATGTAAGGAAGTATATGTGAAAATAATCTCCCCTAATGGGTTAGTTTCACTATCTACTTTTGATATTATTGGAAATAAAGCTGTTAAATCTAATGCAAAAAATAGATTTACAAAAGCTAACATAGAGAGTATAGGCGAGGAGCCTGCTATACCTACTCCTAATTTTCCAAAAAAATATGATGTTACAATTAATAGCACCTCAGATTTACCACCATATTTAACAGGCAATAAAACATATTTTATTCCTGCCGATAAAGAATTAGAAATAAATAGCGCAGGCTTATTTGCTAATTTAGATATAAAAACTCGCCCTGTGTTATATGTAAAAGGGGCTATTATTTTAACAAATGATGTATTATCACCGCTCTCTTTTTGTTCTATTGTTGTGCTTAATGGAGGAAGTGTTAAATTTTCAGGACTGGTTGATATTAACAACACGGCCGAAAATCTCCTTGCTATATATGTTCAAGAAGATGGGGAGTTAATAATGAAAAAAGGATTTAATGCTCTAAAAAAAGGAGTAAGCATTGTTAACAAAGGAGAAGTGCATGTAAATTCACCAAGCTTATTAGGTGGCGGAGCCTTATTATATAATACTGGAGCATTTAATTTTACACAGGGAATTAATTTTACAGGAGCAGGATCTACTTGCTATAATTTTGGCGATATTGAAGCCGGTAAATTAACTTTAAATGCAGGAAGTACTTTTTATAACTATAAAAATGCTGAATTTGATTGTGAGAATAAATTGTATATTGGAAGTTCAAGTTCTTTTAAAAATGAAGGTGATGTTGAGAGTGAAAATATAGAGATATTTTCCAATGCCTCTTTTTATAATTACAATTATTTAAATGATAGAGGAAGTGTTGAAACAGAAATATTAACAATGAATAGCACTTCGAGCTCCCTTTATCAGCATGGTTTTTTTACTGTTGAGGAAAGTTTTTATGCTAAAGGGAAAATTGATAATTATGGAAGGCTAGAATGCAACGTAATTAGAGATGGGTCAACAGTTACATTTAATTGCTATGCAGGTTCTCTTTTAAAAACAACAAATTTATATAAATTATATAATGCTACGTTTTACATGGAGAGTGGCAGTATAGCGTATATATACAAGAATGGGAATGGTAAGGGTAACGGGGATAATAGGAATGTTAAATTTATAAATAGAAACATGGATGGACAAGATTATGCTTTAATCTTGTGGGGAGTGAGCGATAAAAAGCCCGATAATACAATTATAAATAGTAAAGATGAGATTTCCTTTTTAGGAAATATAGAAAATTACTGTCCAAAAAAGAATGATTCTCAAAATGCAAAATACACAGCTAATCTTTGCAATAACTCTGCATATTGGGGTGGACGAGACCATTATATACCAGAAACAATATACAACGAGGGTTTAGGAAGTACTGGAGGGAAAGATCCGGTGGATGCAGATGGAGATGGCGTTCCACAGGGGACAGATGTAGATGATAACGATCCTACGGTTACGCATGTTTCTTATTTTCCGTCGGCAGGTACATGGGGTACATACTTTTTTGAAGATTTATGGCCATATACTGGAGACTATGATATGAATGATGTAGTTTTAGGATTTAGAATAGCATATTATACAAAAGGGGAGCTGTCTAAAGGGAATAATATTGTTTATATAGATTTTAATTGGAAACTTAGAGCCGTTGGTGCCGGAATGGAGGCAGCTTGTGGAATTCAGTTAGATGATATTAGCCCTAATATGGTTGCAAATTTACAAAACGATAATCATTCACTTTCAAATGCTCCAATAAATACAAACAATAAAGGGATGGAATTGGGACAAAATGATGCAGTATTTGCATTATTTAATAATCCTTCAGAGCTATATGGAGTAAGTAGTTGGATAAATGTTGTACACGATGTAAATGGCGCCACCGTTATTCCTTCTGAGAAAAATGTTAGAATAAGATTTACTAATAGTATTCCAAAAGAACATTTGCTCATAAATAAAATTAATCCATTTATTGTTGTCTCAGAAACAGGATTGGAGAGGGGTAGAGAAATACACCAATCTAATTATCCTCCTACCGACTTGGTTGATAAATCATATTATGGGCAGGGTTTTGTTAGTGATAAAGATGTATATAGGGCAAATAATGGAATGGTTTGGGGATGTATGATTCCGCAAGAATTTAGATATATGCTAGAAATGCAGACCATAAGTAACGGATATCCTAATTTCCCTAAATGGTATCAATCTGCCGGGTTAGATCACATAGATTGGTATAACTCCTCAATTCCGGATAATGTAGTTGAGGAGTATCTATATGATAGTGAGTGGAAATAGCAATAATAGTAAGGCTAGAATTCTAGCCTTACTCCAAAATTGCAATTGCGCCCTTGTCCCCAATATCCTGTAAATGTATCCATACTATGATCTTTACCATCTTTGCCGCGTTCTATGTAGTATGTGTCAAAGATATTGTTTAAATTAAAAAATATTCCTGCAATTAATTTCTTTCCAAATTTTTGGTTCCAATTTATTCCCAAATTCACTAAGTGATATGCGGGTATTTTGTATGGATTATTATAATCGCTAGAATTTGTCCGGGTTGCAGGATCAAAATCGGACCAGTATCTATCATTATATTGCCAGTCAGCTTTTATAGATAGATCGGCATTTGTTATGAATTTATTTCCCGATAGCCCTTTTAGCGGTCTAATTTCCAAGTTTGCCCCTATCTGTGTTTGCGGAGCATCTCCAACCGGAAGTCCATTGCTATATACGTTTACTTCTTGTGCAATTTGTCCCGTATATTGGTCATAAATTTTTGCATTTACATTGTTTTTCCATTTCCAACTCCCAGTAGAAACAAAAGCAGATAATTTTAACCAATTTGTAAAGTTATGCCATGCATCAATTTCTATCCCATAATGGAGTGCATTAAGCCCTGTAATCATAAATTTATAAGCATCCTCTTCTAATGGCTTATAAGGGTTACTCATAATTGACTTATTTTTCCAGTATGCACTATAAAAAGTGGCTTCAACTCCACCTTTATTATAAATAAGTCGGTATCCAAGTTCCCCAAGTATATTTTTCTCGTTTTTCACTCCTTCCGAAATTGTATTATTTCCGTTAGCAAAATATACATTAGAATATGGAACCCTACTATAAAATGCAGCATTTAGGTAAATGCTGTTTAATATATTTTTCCCTTTGCCTTCATTAAACTTATATAAAAATCCCCCTTTAACTGCACCGCCAACTCCGTGAGCAACATTACTATAAATATTATTTATATAATTATACTTATCCCATCTTTGGTGTGATGATGTGTTTAGCGATCCGCCAAGTGTAAGAATCATTTTTTTAGGGCTATATGTAAGCATTCCATACACTGTACCGTAATTTAATATTTTACCATTGTGTGTACGAATATAATCCCCCTCTTTTTTCATTGGATTACGCCCTGCTTCACCGGCTAATGAGTTTTTTGCATAATCTTCATACCAATAATTGCCCCCTAAAAGATCTGTAATCTTCTCTTTTTCCCATGTTTCGTAGTGTTGATAATGTAATCCTCCATCGAGATTTAAATTATGACCCAAGTCTAATATAAAAGAGCTTTTTACACCAACCTGCGTATGCCCGGCCATGTAATCGCTCATAATGTTTTGGGCAGATTCTTTTGCAGATATGTTATCTTCAAATACTCCGCGCCAATCTATATGCCCGTCTTTTTGATATGCAATAATTCTTTTTCCCTTGCTTTCTGTCCAATATCCGCCTCCGTCTCCTATTGTAAGATATACCGCACTATTAAGAGAGAAGTTTCTATTAAGGTTTTTTCCAACTTTTGTATTGTAAAAATGATTAAGGGTAAAATAGGGTTTAAAGTAGTTGTTTTTGTTAATTGTTTTTTGCGTAGTTTTACCATCGGGAGCCGTATAGTAGCCCCAATTTTTATTATATTCTCGTCCATATTGTTCTACATCTGTGTAAGATAGGCGAGTGGAACGTTGAGAATGTTTCTCTGGAGAGCCTAAGGCTGTAAAAAGTAACGAGTGTTTTTTGTTTATTTTTTTGCTTATAGATGCCATATAAGCCCATGAATTTACATCTGTACATTCAACCCAGCTTTTTCCCCATACATAAGAGGCCAAAAGTGATATTGCCCATCCTTTTTTTAATTCTCCGCTATTGTAACTAATGTTGCCTTTAGAAGTGCCCCCCGATGTGTAATAATAGCTTAGATTAAAAGCCGGTGCGGAAGCAGGGCTTTTGGTTATTATATTTATAGTGCCTCCAACAGAATTATCGCTAAGCATAGAACCGCCAATTCCTTTTTGCACCTGTATTGTAGCTGTGGCGTCGGTAAGTCCAAGCCAGTTGTTCCAAAACATACTCCCACTTGTAAGCCCCGATATTGGAGTTCCGTTTAGTAATACCGAGATGTTCTCTTGTTTAAAACCACGGATATTTATTTTTGCATCTCCGTAACTACCTGTTTCTCCGGTAGCATATACACCCGGAATACTTTTTAATAATTCGGGATAAGTTTTACCGGGGGCAAGCGCTTGAATTTCTCCGGCATCAATACTTTTTAGCCTTAGTGGAGAATTCTTGGCATTTTTAATTCCTGCCGATACGGTAATCTCCTTAAGGAGTATGGCCGTAGAATCTTGTTTGTTTTTAATAATAGGTAAATTGTCCACATTTTTTGAGGCAAGAATTGCAGGAAATAGCAGTGCAAAAGCCAATACTTTAGCACATTTTTTTGAGTTAGTAAAATAACTTGTTGATTTTAACATACCTTAATTGTTACTTAATTTTAATTAATTATATGTATCAACAAGGCATTGTAATGGAGCAGATTGGAACTATAAAGAGAGTAATATTTCTCTTTTTTTGTTCGCCAAAAATTGCTATAAAAATGATATTTCATTACGGATATCACCCATAAAATACCTTTTTATTACAGTTTTATGTCTTCTTCCATCCAGACTATACTGTTGGTTCCGTAGTTACAACGGATCAGCCTCTTTTAAGAGGGTCGCGGACTATACCGCCAGTAGGGAATTTAACCCTGCCCTGAAGATTTGTGCCGCAAAGATATATAAAAAGTTGAGATTAAGATACCGTTCTTGCAACTTTTATACTAAATTGTTTTAGATTTTACTATCTTCGTGGAAAATAAGTAATAATTCCTAATATTATGTATAAAAAGAGAAGAGAAATTTTGCAAAACACCGTTGGAAGCGGTATCCTACTATTTTTGGGCAATAGTGAAAGTCCTATGAATTATGCCGATAATCAATACCACTTTAGGCAAGATTCCACATTTTTGTACTATTTTGGTTTTAATAAAAATGCTGATATTGCAGCTGTTATAGATATTGATAACAATAGAGAAATTATATTTGGCGACGAACTTACCATAGACAGTATAGTTTGGACAGGTTTATTGCCTACAATTAAAGAACAGGCTAATAGCATATGTGTTAATGAAACTTTACCATTGCTTTCGCTAAATAGTTTTATTAAAGATGCCGTTAAGATGGGGCGTAAAGTCCATTATTTGCCTCCATATAGAGCAGAACACAAGCTAAAATTAACAGAATTATTAGATATTCATCCTCTTGCTCAAGATGCAGGTAAATCGGTTGAATTTATTAAGGCTGTTGTAAATCAACGTAACTATAAAAGTGTAGAGGAGATTGCGGAGATAGAGAAAGCGGTAAATATTTCGTATGATATGCATCTTGCTGCAATGAAGGGGGCAAGAGCCGGGATGAAGGAATACGAAATTAAATCTATTATTCAAAGTGTTGCGCAAAGTAATGGCGGAGAACTTTCTTTTCCAATAATTTCTACCGTTCACGGAGAAACTTTGCATAATCATAATTATGAAAATACATTAAAAGAGGGGCAAATGCTTTTGATTGATGCCGGAGCCGAATTGCCTAACGGATATTGCGGAGATCTTTCTTCAACTATTCCTGTGGGAAAACGGTTCACCGATAGACAAAAGATTATTTATGAGATAGTGTATAAATCTCATTATGCAGCTGTTGCCGCTCTTAAGCCCGGAATTTCTTTTAAAGAAGTATATTATTTGGCTTGTCGTACAATATTTAATGGACTTAAAGAGATAGGACTTACCAAAGGCGATGCAAATGAGGCAGTTCTTGCCGGTGCAAATGCTCTGTTTTTTCAGTGTGGATTGGGACACATGATGGGGCTCGATGTGCATGATATGGAGAATCTTGGTGAGGTGTGGGTTGGCTATAATGGAGTTCCAAAATCAACTCAATTTGGAATAAAATCTCTAAGGTTAGCTCGTGATTTGGAACCTGGTTTTGTTCTTACAATTGAGCCGGGGATATATTTTATTCCTACTCTTATAGAGAAGTGGAAGACCGAAAATAGGTTTAGTGAATTTATCAACTATCGGGAAGTTGAAAAATGGATAGATTTTGGCGGTATAAGGAATGAGGAGGATTATTTAATTACTCCAACCGGCCATAGAATATTAGGAACTCCTATTTCTAAAAAAATTGATGACGTAGAGGCTATGCGTTAGCAAATACTATTGCAGCTACGGCTTCTATTATTACAGGGCAGCGAAGTGCTATGCAGGCATCGTGGCGGCCTTTTACACTAAACTCTTCCACTTGTTCAGTTATAAAATTGTAACTAGTTTGTGGTTTGGAGATGCTTGAGGTGGGCTTTATTGCTACTCTAAAGATTATTGGATTTCCGTTTGAGATACCGCCATTTATTCCTCCTGCACCATTTGTTAAGGTGTGGCCTTCGTTGTCTATGTAACAATCGTTATGTTGTGAGCCTTTCATTGTGGCGGCTTTAAATCCGTCTCCAAATTCAATTCCGCGCGTTGCCGGAATTGAAAACACAAGATGTGAGATTTGAGATTCTAGCGAGTTAAAAAATGGTTCGCCTAGTCCTATTGGAATATTATTACATGTGCACTCAATAATGCCGCCTACAGAGTCCCCTTTTGCTATGGCATCATCTATTATTGGTTGCCAATTTTCTTTTTCTCCCCCTATCTCTTTTATTACTGCGCTTATTTTAATTGGCCCTATTAACTTTTTGGCAATAACTCCTGCGGCTACTAAAACAAGAGTAAGTCTACCAGAAAAATGGCCACCACCACTAATGTCATTAAAGAAATTGTATTTTGTTTGGGCTACAAAATCGGCATGCCCCGGGCGGGGAAGTTCTCTAAATGAGGAATAATCTACAGAGTTAATATTTTTATTCTGGAATGTTATTGTTAGCGGTGCTCCTGTTGTGCATCCTTCGCATATACCTGATACAATTTGTGGTAAGTCATCTTCTTTACGCGGAGTTGTTCCTTTTGCGCCACTTTTTCGCCTTGCTAAATCGGGCAAAAAATCTTCAACAGTAAGAGGTATTCCGGCCGGAACTCCATCTAATATTACGCCAATCATGGGGCCGTGGGATTCTCCAAAAATAGATATTCTTAATTTGTCTCCGTATGTGTTCATAATTACTTATGCTTTATTACTTTATTACTTTATTACTTTATGTTATTTTGCTATACCTGTAAGCTTTTCTATAAATGATGGAAAAGATTTATCAATACATTTTATATCATTAAGAATAACAGGTTCTTTTATAAATAGAGTTGCAATAATTATGCTCATTGCAATTCGGTGGTCGTTATGACTTCTTACCATTCCGCCGTGTAACTTACTGCCGCTAATATACATATTATCGTCTATAATGTTTATGTTGGCTCCAAGAAGTGTAAATTCTGTGTATATAGTTTCTGCCCTATTACTCTCTTTTTGGAGGAGTCGGGTTACTCCTTTTATACAACTTGTTCCATTACAGTGTGTTGCTAGTATGGCTAAAATTGGAAATAAATCGGGGCAATTAGTGGCATTATAGCTAAAGGCGTTAAGGATATTTGTTTTAACGGTAATGTTTACAAGGTTATTTTTAGCAGACTTTATAATAATTTCAGCGCCAGATTGTTTAAGAATTTCTAAAATAGCCTCATCGGCTTGTGCCGAATTTAATGGCATATTTAACAGTGTAATTTCTCCTGCAATTGCGCCTGCAACAGCAAAGTAGGCTGCCGAACTCCAATCGGAGTCTAGGTAGATATTTGCCGGAGAATATATTTGGTTTCCAATAATATTGTAAATAATGCTATCGGGAAGCTTGTTTTGAGTCTCTATTTTAATTCCAAACTGCTCTAAAGTTTTTATAGTGAGCCTTATATATGGGATACTTGTTGGGTTTGTAATTGTGAGGGTGCTGTTATGCCCAAGCAAGGGGAGCGTTATAAGAAAGCCCGATACAATTTGTGAACTTTCTTTACCGGAAAATTTTATTGCGCTGTTGGAGATAGAACCAAAAATTTTAAATGGCAGGTATCCGTTAGTTGTGCATTTTGCTCCTGCAGCTTCTAGTGCTTTGGCAGATTCTAAAAGGTTCCTTTTGAGGAGACTGCCGTGCCCGGTAATTTCTATTTCTTTCCCATTTAATTGTGATAGATAAGCCGCAAATGGGATAAGCAGGCGGGTAAATAATCCACTTTCACCAATAGATAAGTTAGTTATATTTTTAGGTTTTCCCCCTTTTATCTTAAGTGTATTGGCACGTATTGTTACTTTACATCCAAGATTTTTTATTACTTCTATTGCGCCAGTGATATCGTTGCAGGGGGCGTAATTATCTAAATTACTCTCTCCGCAGGCTAATGCGGCAGCAAGAATTGCTCGCTGAGCTACACTTTTGGAGCATGGGATTGTAAGTGAATGAGGAATTGATATTTTTGTACAGTTGTTTAATGAGGTATCCAACTTGTTGGTTGAGCAAATAAAAGTTGGAGCTGTAAGAGGTTGTGTATTGGTATTAGCGGTAAATATGTGTGTGTAGTTTGCCGGCTCTAACAGCTGTTCTATTTCAGCTTTTGTGTATTGTCCGGGGGCGGTTGCGCTCTCTTTATTGTAGGCAATATATGTGTATGGAGCACCAAGTGCAAGACATAAATAGCGGGTGAATTTTCCTGCTTCTCCCATTGCAAATGCAACCAAAGAACCATTGTTGTGTGTAAGGTACTTATCTGTTTTATAGAGCGATAATGTTCTTACTGCATCTGAAATATTATGTGCCGTTGTTACAATTTTAACAATATCTGCCCCTTTGCGTAGGCATAAATCATAAATTTTAATAAGCTCTTCAATTGAATTTGTTTCTTTAAAATTATGATATGAAATTATTAGTTTGCAGTTGTTTGCTTTGGCATAAGATTTTATATATTCTAAATAAGTATCGGGAGCTTCCAATTCTATATCAACATATTTTGCCCCTCTTATAATAGAGTGGGTAATTTGCTCAGAAGCATACTCTTTAGAGCTATTTGCTATTCTGCATGTAATTAAAATATTTGGATGCCCAGTTATAATTTGCTCAATTTCTTTAGTGGAAAATTTGCATAAGTCTGCCCTTATTTCCGCCATTGCGCAGGTTTTTAATATCTCTCTGCATTTTTGCAGATTTGTTTCTTGTATACTAACACAAATCACTAGAAATCTCCTTTAATTGGTTTAATGGAATACTTTTATCTTCTACGTTTCCTACCCCTTTAGGAAGGATAAAGTGGATATTTTCTCCGGCTACTTTTTTATCTTTTCCTATGGCCTGTATCAAATTGTGTATACTAAAGTTTGTGGGAATTTTTACCGGAAGTCCCACGTTTATAAGATCTGCTTTGAGTTGCACAGAAAAATTGGAACTACCGGGAGAGAGCTTTTCTGCAATTTTAGCTGCAATTACCATTCCTATACTTACAGCTTCGCCGTGCATTATTGCAAATTTAGCATCACTACTTATTTTTATATGTTCCTTATTTTCTCTGTTGTCTTGTTCTCCGCATAATTTTTCAATTGCATGGGCAAAGGTGTGTCCTAAATTAAGTAATCTTCTTTCTCCTTTTTCAAATTCGTCACGCTCTACAACACCACATTTGTATTTTGCACACTTTTCTATTATACTGGTTAGTATCTCTTGTTTATATATTTTATTGGGTGTGCTTTTTTTATTGGTAACCATTAAGTAACTTTTATTTTCTTTTAAATATTCTTCTAGTTCTGTAAAATAGGCTACTGCTTTGTTGTAATATGTAGCATCAAATAATATAAAAGTTTTAAGAATCTCTGCTATTCCAGCCTTAAACTCTTTAGGATTAAGAGTCATAAGTACACTGGTACATTCATATATCCACTGTGGTTGGGTTATTGTTCCTATTATATTTTTATAAGAGTGAAAATTAACGCCATTTTTTCCCCCTATTGAGGCATCTACTTGAGCTAGTAGGGTGGTAGGGACAAATCCAAATTTAACTCCTCTTTTATATATTGAGGCCACATATCCGGTAATATCGGTTGTAATACCTCCTCCAACACCCATAATAAAACAATCTCTGTCTGCGCCAATTTCTAAAAGTTGCTCAATTATTATTTGTACAGTATTTAGTGTCTTGGTATTTTCGCATGTCTCTATTTCAATTATATTAAACATGTTAAAGTACTTGTAGTATTGTTTTAAATTGTTATCAATTATTACAAAAACTCCACTATTTTTAGGTATGTATTGGGCTAACTCATTGAGCCCATTGTAGGTATAAATTTTATTCACTTTAACAAATTGTTTGTGTACTGTTTTGGACAGTGCAAATTTAGAAATTTAGAAAAATTAAACAAAAAAAGTTGAACTTTCTTTGGCAGTTTATAAAAAATATCTACATTTGCGCTCATTATGATACAACAACGATTTACAAGCTTCTTCTTTTTTTACTTTTACTTCTATTATAGAGTGAGAGCAGGAGTTTGTATGTAGTATTAAGATAAGAATTTATTAAGTATTAATATATAAATAAGACTCCTGCCAATTTGGTAGGAGTCTTTTGTTTTTTAAGTAAGTTATGAAACGAAAAGTGGCTATACAAGGGATACCGGGATGCAATCATTATATTGCAGCTAATAGATTTTTTTCAAAAGATGAAATTGAAACTATAGATTGCAGCACATTTAAACAATTGGCTATAAGTGTAGTAAATGACCCGGGAGTGCTTGCCGTAATGGCTATAGAAAATACTATAGCAGGGAGCATTTTGCAGAACTATCAAATTGTAAGGGAAAATAATTTAGTTGTGGTTGGGGAGTATAAATTAAGGATTTCCCATTCGCTTGTAGCTCTTAACGGAGTAGATATTCATAGTATTAAAGAGATAAATTCGCACCCGATGGCTCTTATGCAATGTGGCGATTTTTTAGATACCCTTCCAAATGTTAAGCTTGTAGAAAAAGAAGATACCGCAGGAAGTGCAAAATGGATAAAGGAGAATAAACTCACTGCTCATGCAGCAATTTGTCCTGCCGGTGCGGCCAAAATTTTTGGAATGAATGTTTTGGCAAATGGCATTGAAACTAATAAAAGGAACTTTACCCGTTTCCTTGTTTTAGCAAACAAAACAGTGGCAAAAGAGGTTTTTGCCGAGATAAATAAAGATACAAATGAATGCGTAAAAGGGGAGTGTAAAAGTGAAAACTATATAAACAAAAGTTCGTTGGTTTTTACCCTTCCGCACACATCGGGAAGCCTATCCAAAGTGCTCTCTGTTCTCTCGTTTTATGATATGAACCTATCTATGATTCAATCACTTCCTATAATTGGAAAAGAATGGGAATATCAATTTTATATAAATTTACTTTTTACAGATTATAACAGATACAAACAGGCAATTGATGCAATTCGCCCCCTTACAAAAGAGTTTGGAATTTTGGGGGAATATGCAGCCGGTATAAACGACATTGAATAAAAAACTATAAAAATGGATACAAATATTAATCCCGATAGCGTTTTAATTACTCCTGCCCATAGGGTAGAATGTGTAGAGGAATATTATTTCTCTTTAAAATTAAAGGAGATAGCCCGCATGAATGAACAAGGGGCCGATGTTATAAATCTTGGAATAGGAAGCCCAGATCTTCCACCAAGTGATGCAACCATAAAAGCATTATGTAATTGTGCAATGGCTGCAGACTCACATGGTTATCAATCATATATAGGTATTCCTGAGCTCCGTAATGAATTTGCAATTTGGTATAAAAAACATTATAATGTTAACCTTAATTCGGCAAATGAAATTCTGCCACTTATGGGGAGTAAAGAGGGAATTATGCATATTTCAATGGCATTTATTAATGAGGGAGATGGTGTGTTAGTTCCAAACCCGGGGTATCCAACTTATGCTTCGGTATCAAAACTTGTTGGAGCTAAAATTATAAATTATTCATTAAAAGAGGAAAACGGTTGGCATCCAAATTTATTAGAATTAGAGCAGGCCAACGAGCGTGGAGAAATTTCATTGGCCTCTATAAAACTTATGTGGTGCAACTATCCAAATATGCCTACCGGAGCAAATGGTTCTATTGAGTTGTTTAAAAAACTTGTTAACTTTGGCAAAAAATATAATATAATTATATGCCATGATAACCCTTACAGCTTTATTTTAAATGATACTCCACTTAGTATTTTAAGTGTGCCGGGGGCAAAAGACATTTGCATAGAACTTAACTCTATGAGTAAAACATTTAATATGCCAGGGTGGAGAATAGGAATGGCAGCTTCTAATAAACAGTTTATTGAGTGGATATTAAGAGTTAAAAGCAATATGGATTCCGGAATGTTTAGAGCAATGCAAATGGCAGCAGTTGAAGCTCTTAAAGCTCCCGATAGTTGGTATGAAAATATGACAGCAATATATATGGGACGCCGCGCACTTGCCACTGCAATTTTAGAAAAGGCCGGAGCTGTTGTAGCTCCGGGACAGGTGGGGCTGTTTTTGTGGGGAAAAGTAGAAAAAGACTGTCGGGAAATATGTGATAAAATTCTTTATAACTCTAAAGTATTTATTACTCCTGGGTTTATTTTTGGATTGGAAGGAGAAAAGTATGTGCGAATTTCACTTTGCGCAAATGAAAAAATGTTGGAAAAGGCATTAGCCAGAATGTAAAAAACATAAAATTTAGCATAGAAAAATAAATAATCATGAATATAGAAAAACTAAAAATTAATGGGGTTGATACACAAAGGCCTATAATCATAGCAGGTCCTTGTAGTGCCGAAAGCCGTGAACAAGTATTAGAAACTGCTACAGCACTTGCCGCAAAGGGGATAAAAATATTTAGAGCAGGCATTTGGAAACCTAGAACTAAACCGGGTGGATTTGAAGGAGTTGGAGCTGAGGGATTAGCGTGGATGAAAGAGGTTAAGCAAAAAACGGGGATGCTTGTTTCTACAGAAGTTGCAACACCTGCGCATGTTTTAGAAGCTGTAAAGGCTGGAGTTGATGTACTTTGGGTTGGAGCAAGAACTGTTACAAATCCGTTTGCAATGCAAGATTTAGCAAATGCTCTTAAGGGAGTTGAAGTTCCTATACTTGTTAAAAATCCGGTAAATCCCGATTTGGAATTATGGTGTGGTGCCATTGAACGGTTATATAATGCCGGAATAAGAAATATTGGGGTAATTCATAGAGGATTTAGCTCTTACGAAAAAAAGATTTACAGAAATACCCCATTGTGGCACATTCCAATTGAGCTGCGCAGGCGGTTTCCACAAATGACAATTTTCTGTGATCCCAGTCATATTGGAGGTAAAAGAGAATTAATTGCACCAATTTCTCAGCAAGCCATGGATTTAAATTTTGACGGTCTTATTATAGAATCACATTGTAATCCCGATGGTGCATTAAGCGATGCCGCTCAACAAATTACTCCAAATGTTTTGGACTATACTCTTAAAATGTTGGTTATAAGAGATAATGTGCAAACAACAGAAAATATTAGCATTCTTCGCCAGCAAATAGATGAAATAGATGAACAATTTCTTACACTCTTAGGCAAAAGAATGAGAATCTCTAAAGAAATAGGAACATACAAAAAAGAACATAATATGCCTATTTTACAAAGTGTTAGATATAATGAAATTATAGATAATCGCGGTAAAATGGGAGTGGAAATGGATCTTGCCTCAGATTTTGTAAAAGAGCTTATGAAGGCAATTCACGAAGAATCTGTAAAAGTGCAGATGGATGTAATGGGAGGAACACAAAAATGAAAATCCTTATTTTAGGAGCAGGAAAAATGGGCTCCTTCTTTACAGACTTACTTAGCTTTAATCACGAAGTGGCAGTTTTGGAAACCGATGCTAAACGGATGAGGTTTATTTATAATGCGCTTAGGTTTACCTCTTATGCTCAAATAAAAGAGTTTGAACCACAATTACTTATTAACTGTGTAACTCTTAGCTATACAATGCAGGCATTTAAAGAGGCTCTTCCATTCCTTTCAAAGAACTGTATAATATCTGATATTGCATCTGTTAAAACAGGGCTAAAAGAGTTTTATGCCCAAAGTGGGTTTCGTTATGTTTCTGTTCATCCAATGTTTGGTCCTACTTTCGCAAATCTTGGGAGCTTGCAAACAGAAAATGCTATAATTATAGACGAACCGGGCAGTGCTGCATACGGTACAGATTATATGGGAAAAATATTTTTTAGAGATTTGTTTAATTCCCTAAAATTAAATGTGTGTGAATATACTTTTAAAGAGCACGATGAGGTTGTTGCATATTCTCTTTCAATCCCTTTTGCTTCTACACTAGTATTTGGCTCAATTATGAAGCACCAAGATGCTCCGGGAACCACATTTAAAAAGCACTTGGAAATTGCTCGTGGACTCCTTTCGGAAGATGATTATCTCCTTACCGAAATTCTTTTTAACCCGCATACTCCAGCTCAATTGGAAAATATTATAGATTCCCTAAAAAAACTATTAGAAATAGTAAATGCCAAAGATTCAGCAAAAATGAAAGAATTTTTGGATGGAGTACGTGCAAATATATAAAATCTTAATACTAAACTATATTTTATGACTTTTATTAAAGTATCTTTTTTAACACTATTTATGGTTTTGTTTACAGGCATTATTAATGTCTCTTATTCAATTCCTGCCCGTCGCGGATACGTTACTGTTACGCAGAGCGATGGAACAAAACTCTCCATTAGAATTTTTGGTGATGAATTTAATCACTATGTGCTTTCCCAAGATGGCTATACGCTTGTTGGTGGAGTCAATGGCGATTATTATTATGCAAAACGAGCATCTAATGGTTCTCTTGTGCCAACTGCTATAAAAGCGAAACCTATGGATAAGCTTACTAAAGCAGAGAGGGCGCAAGTTATGTTGATTCCAAAAGGAATTAAATCTAACGTGGTAAATTCACTTAGAAAAGGCTCCATGCATTATTTGAGTATGCCTAAATTAAATAGTTTGGGAGGAGCCGGGGCTAAGGTAAAAAGTAAGATAAATAAACAGCTTAGGTCTCTAGTTATTTTGGTAACTTTTAAGGATAGAGATTTTGTTACGGCAGCACCACAACAGAGCTTTTTAGAGATGCTCAATATGGATGGCTATAATAAAAATGAAGCTACAGGTAGTGCATGGAACTATTATTATGACAATTCAAATGGCCAATTTGATCCTAAATTTGACGTTGTAGGACCGTATCATCTTCCAAATACAATGAGCTATTATGCAGATAAAACAGGCATTGAAAAAGGACCTGAAATGATTGTTGATGCGTGCAAACAAGCTTCCGTTGCAGGAGTGGATTTTAGCCAATATGCAGATAATGGCAATATTAGGGATGTCTTTGTTTTTTATGCCGGATATAACCAAGCCGAAGGTACTGCAGGAACAATTTGGCCCCACAGATGGAATGTAGAGGACGGTGGTTACAATATTATATTAAATGGAGTAAAGTTGGGAGGGTATGCTTGTTCCTCTGAGTTAACAGGGACGAGTGGTGGCGTAATGGCAGGTATAGGTACTTTCTGTCATGAATTTGGCCATGTTTTGGGTTGGCCCGATTTTTACGATACCGATTACGAAGAATCGGGGGGAGATGCTGCTGCTCTTGAAAATTATTCCTTAATGTGTGCCGGCGCTTATAATAATAATGGGATGACTCCGCCTGCTCTTAATATATTGGAGCGTTGGTTAGTAGGGTGGGCAGAACCTAAAGAATTATTAATATCGGGAGATTATGCACTAGCCCCTGTAACTAAAGATAAAGGGGAGGGTTATTTAATTAAAACCGCAACTGAAAACGAATATTTTTTAATGGAAAATAGATGCACGGGCAATTTTATATGGGATGAATATTTGCCTAATGGATCAAAAGGGATGCTTGTTTATCATATAGATAGATCTAGTCAATATTCTCAATCGTGGATAGATAATACATTAAATTGTAATCCAGATCACGAGTGTGTAAAACTAGTAAGATCTGTTCCCACAACTCCGGTAATTTATAATTACCCTGCTGGAAAAACATTTTTTCCAGGGTATGAGGAAATTACACAATTTACTAACAACACGGCTTTTAAAGCATGGAATGGTTCTGCCCCTTTTGTTGATATAGAGGATATTAAATTAGACAATGGTGTTATAAAATTTTTAGCGCTAAGTAATGATAAAATTCATTTAAAAATTACTCCAAACCAATACGACGCTATGATAGTGCTAAAAGGGAAAAAGGCAGAATGTACTATATCGTGGCAGAAGCAGGGTGAAAGTACAGTTCTTGGTACAGCTAAAGGCGTCTCAGATGTATTGCATTTAAATAATCTGCAGCCTGCAACTACGTATAATGTTATTGTAATTACTAAAGATGCTACATCATCTGAGCAAAGTTTTACATTTACAACAAATAGCATTTCAAAAACTGCTAATGTAAGGATTAATTTATCTAAAGTTGAATATTCTGTTACAGAGCCAATTACATTGAGTATACTAGATTATAAGGGCAATTTAAAGCAAATAAATTGGTACATTGACGACAAACCTACAAAAGAGACTTATTTTAAACTCCATGCCGGGGAATATCGCATTATGGCTGCTATAGTTGATAAAAACGATGAAATAGAATATATTATAAAATACATTACAGTTAAATAAATGTCATATAACATGAAATATACAACATATATTATTATAATTGCTATTGCAATTCTTTCTATATCATGTAGTAAAGAAGAAAAATTAGACCCGGTTATTAAAGCCGAGCGAGAAGCATTGCTTGCCACATCTAATATTGGTTTTTATAAAGATGGTAAACCACTTTTAATTTTTACTAAGATGTCGCACCAGTTAGTAATTAACCCTACTCAACTACGCTTTAGAATTCAAATAGATGCTGCTGATTATTACGCAGAAATAAAACTTAGTGCATTTCCTACATTTGATAATTCTGTAAAGGCTACAATTATTGGTAATTTAGGTGTAAAAGAATGTACTTTGGAAAACGTAATACTACTATCTAATGAAAAGAAACAGCTTGTATTGTGGAGCGACACAAATCACATGGGATTTGTTTTACCTTGGATAGAGAAAAAATAGGTTAACTCAACATTTCTTTCATATCTTCATCAACGGTTCCAATACCGGCTATGCCAAAATTTTTAATAAGTATTTTAGCAACGTTTGGAGATAAAAAAGCAGGAAGGGTAGGGCCTAAATGAATATTTTTAATACCAAGTGATAACAAGGCGAGAAGCACAATAACTGCTTTTTGTTCGTACCATGCAATATTATAAACTATTGGGAGAGCATTAATATCTGATAGTCCAAAAATCTCTTTGAGTTTAAGAGCTATTACTGCCAATGAATAACTATCGTTACATTGGCCTGCATCTAATACGCGTGGGATACCGGCTATCTCTCCCAATTGTAATTTATTATAGCGATACTTTGCACACCCGGCAGTTAAAATTACTGTATCCTTTGGTAATTTTTGAGCAAATTCTGTATAGTAATTACGTTCTTTTAGTCTGCCATCGCAACCTGCCATAACAACAAATTTGCGTATAGCACCGCTTTTTACGGCATCTACTATTTTATCGGCTAATGCAATGAGTTGATTATGGGCAAATCCTCCTATAATTTCACCTGTTTCAATTTGGGTAGGTGCAGCACAACGCTTAGCGTGCTCAATAAGTTGTGAAAAATCTTTGGAACCACCCTCTGCACAATTAGGAATATGAGGAAATCCGGGAAATCCCGATGCTCCTGTTGTATAAACTCTATTAGTATAAGTTGCATTGCTACGTGGGGGAACAATACAATTTGTTGTAAAAAGGATTACACCGTTAAAACTCTCAAATTCACTAGTTTGTTTCCACCATGAACTGCCGTAATTACCTACAAGATGGCTATATTTTTTAAAAGCCGGATAGTAGTTAGCCGGTAGCATTTCACAGTGAGTGTACACATCTACTCCTGTACCATTTGTCTGTTCTAATAAATCTTGCATATCTCGCAAGTCGTGTCCACTAATAAGTATTGCCGGATTTTTGCGTACTCCAATATTTACCTTTGTAATTTTGGGATTGCCATATTTGAATGTATTTGCTTTGTCTAACAATGCCATTACTTTTACCCCATTTTCGCCACATTTTAGCACCATTGCGGTAAGCTCATTTATAGAAAGTTTTTCGTTAGTAGTTGCAACTAATGCTTCTTGTATAAAGGCATTGAGAGAGTTTTCTTCAAATCCAAGATTATAAGCGTGTTCTGCGTAGGCAGCAATTCCCTTTACTCCATAAGTCAGCAGTTCGCGCAACGAGCGAATATCTTCATCCTTTGTAGCTTGCACTCCTGCAAAAGTTTCACAGCCACAGGCGCAATTGCAATCTTTACCTAATATTTCACGTACTTTACTATCAACAATATAGGCCTCTTTAATTTTATTTACAAAGCGTTCACTATTAAAGTTTGCATTTGTAATTGTCATAAAAAGTCCATCAACTATAAATTTGTTGGCCATAGGTAACTCCATACCATTTTTGCGAAGTTCAACGGTTAATTTTGATATGCCTTTTAGCAAATATATTAGTAAATCTTGCTGTCCTGCAACATTGGCAGTTTTGCCACATATACCTTTTATTGTACACCCCGTATTATGAGCTGTCTCTTCACATTGATAACAAAACATTGCTTCCATAAAAATATTTTATATTTATAACAAATGTGAAGCTAATGTGTTCAATAGTTAGTAAAACACAGATAGTATTAATTTATCTTTCCATTTTTCTTTTACACATTTTAAACATGGCGTTAATTAGGTCTGCTTTGCTTACAGGCTTTGAAATAAAATCGTTACACCCACACTCTAATGCTGCATCGTGGTCAGATTCAAAAGCATTAGCTGTAACCGCTATAATCTGTACATCTTTATTAAATTTTCTTATTTCTAGTGTAGCCTCAAGCCCATCCATAATTGGCATTCTTATATCCATTAATATAAGGTCTACAATGTCATTTTTTACAAAATCTACAGTTTCAACTCCATTAGTAGTGCGGAATAATTGGAAATCATTTTTGAGCATGTGATTTAGAAGTTGATAATTACTATCATTGTCTTCTGCTATTAATATTTTACAACGATGTTTTTTTAAGTATTTTTCTCTATCTATTATTGTATCTATCTTTTGCTCAGTAGAAAAAGAGATATTTTCGTCATTTGTTTTTAGCGTAATTTCTGCATCTAATGGTATCCACGACCAAAATAGCGAACCTTTATTTTTAGTAGATTCAAAGCCAACATGTCCCCCTGCAAGCTCTGTAATAGCTTTGCAGATAGATAATCCTAAACCTGTTCCTTGTGCAAATGAATCTAGTTTCTCAAAGCGACTAAATAATTTGCTTTTCTTCTCATCTGCAATACCTATTCCGGTGTCTTCTACATATATTTTAATACCATTATTTACATACTCGTATCCCATTTTTATATATCCCGATACTGTATATTTTATGGCATTTGTCATAAAGTTTTGCCATACTTGAGTCATTCTTATTTTATCAGCCTCAATTATACAACTTTCATAGGGGTTAATGGCTATAAATTTAATACTAGGATTAGTAATTAATCGTTTCATTGTTGCAGATAACTCATAAAAATAATTTACCAAGTTAAAGCGCACATAATTTAGTTGTACAATGCCCGATTCTAGTTTAGAAAGATCTAAAATATCGTTAATCAGCCTTAGCAGTAGTTCGCTATTTGTTGATATAATTTGCATATATTCCTCTTTTTCCTCTTCGTTTGTACAGGATTGCATTAATTCGGAAAATCCAACTATAGCATTTAGCGGTGTCCTTATTTCATGACTCATATTAGCTAAAAATGATGATTTTAATTTATCAGATTCTTCGGCTTTTTTCTTGGCTATAGCAAGTTCCTCATAAGCTTTGTGGCTTTCTGTAATATCTACTCCTATCCCTATTACTAGTTTTTTGTTATTATCATTAATATTAATAAGAGGCGTTTTTATGGTGTACCAAATTGCAATTCCATTTTTTACTGTAACATACTCACCATCAAAAACTTTTGTTTGGTTTAGTTCTAATGTGTTTATATCGTTAGATCTATATTTATCTGCTTCTTCTTTAGGGAACAAGTCATAGTCTGTTTTACCTATAATATCTTTCTCCGCCAAGCCTAAATTGTGGCAGTATTTTTTATTTGCCATAATATATTTGTATCCACTATTTGCATCTTTTACAAAAAAAGATGATGGCAAATTTTCAACAATTATTGACAGTAATTGGTTAACTGCCGATACTTTTTGTTGTGTCTCTTTTAGTTGCTTAGAAGTCTTCTTTTTTTGAGTAATATCGTCAAGTCTTATAATTACTCCTTCAACATCATCATTTTCTCCCAATAACGGATTAGCCAGTGCTTCAACAGAAATTCCTGCTTCGTTTGTAAATTCATTTGATGCAGGTTTATGTGTTAGCATTGCTTCTTTCATAACGCATTTTTCACAAGGGGTACTCCTGCTAAATGCTTCGTAACAGTAGGTTCCTTGTCTGTAGTAGTTAGCTTGTGAAGGGTGATGAAAAACTTTTGTTACATTCTCCCAAATTACTTTATAATTTGGAGCTATGTATACTAACCCCGATTTTATATTGTTTAATATAAGCTCATTTTGTTTGTTTAGATTATCTAGCTTTTGTTTGTTTTCGTATTCGGCGGTAATGTCCTTTTGCGATCCCATTATTACAGATACTCGTCCATCGGGAGTAAATGAATATGGAATTGCATGAATATCTGTTAATTGTACATCTCCATTAAGGTTTTTTATTTTTATGATTATATTACAATGTTGTGTTTTATTATTAGCAATATCATTAAACATTGTTGTTATTTCTTCTTTATATTTTGGGAGAGCTCTAGAAATCACATCATCAATCTGCACACTATCTCCTATTATATTATTCTTGTGGGAGGAGGAGATAATTCTTGTATTTACATCATAACTCCAAGACGTAATTCCACCTGCCGTTAAAGCCATGGAAAGCTCTTTGTAGTTTTTTTGTTCTAATTCTTTTGTCTCTTTTACAATAGCTGTAATATCATGTATTTGAACTAATAGTTGTTCATTGTTAATTTTTGAAATCTCGGCTTTTAAATAAGAATCACCAACTATGTAAGATAATTCTTCGGTCTTTCCGGTTGATAACACTTTGTCAAATACCTTATTAAACATAGTGCATGCTTGATTGAACGGAGAAGTAGAGTCATTAACAAAATAACTTAGTGGTTTACCAATAGCTGCGTTTACTAATTGAGCAAATTGTTTATCATCTTTAGTGTTTAAAATCCTTGTAATATACCTATTCTTATCCAATATGAGCATTGAGTGGTGAGTTGATCCAACAAGTGTTTTATATAATTCAAGTTCTTGAGTTAATAATTTTGTTGCATTGTTAGAGTGCAATATCTTTTTTATGCAATTAAGTATTCTCATGCTTTGCCTTATGTTAATTGGATACCCTGTTTTTATGACTACAAATGTTAAAAATACGGACAAAATATAATATATCCAAGATTATTTAATAATAGCATAAAAAAAGCCGCCGAAAATTTATACTTTCCAGCGGCTTTAAATATGTATTATAACAAATTAGTCGTTAAGAGAAAATCTCTTAAATGCTACAACTTTGGCTCCGGGTTCTACCGAGTTAAGATATTCTTTAACCGATATTTTGCCGTCTTTAACAAAAGTCTGTTCTTCTAAAGTGCTTTCTTTAAAGAATTTACCAAGTTTACCTTGGGCAATTTTCTCAACCATATTGGCCGGCTTGCCTTCTAAAGCAATTTGCTCACGGTAAATTTCTAGTTCTTTCTCTATAACTTCTTTAGGACAATCATCTTTTGTTATAGAAACAGGGCTCATAGCTGTAATTTGCATTGCAATTTCTTTTGCTACATGTGTATCTATAACTTTTGAGAAACCTACAATTGTTGCAACTTTCCCATTTGTATGGATATAAGTCCCTATAAATGGAGCTTCAACTCTGCCGTAGTAAGGAATAGCGTGTTTTTCACCACTCTTGCCGGTTTGTTGAGTAACTGCCTCTTCAATTGTTTGGCCACCCATTTTGCATGCCAATAGGCCTGCTAAATCCAAAGGAAAGTTTTCCAAAGTGATTTTTGCAATATTATTTGCAAGAGTCTGGAATTCTGCGTTTTTAGCAACAAAATCTGTTTCACAGCCAAGGCATGTTAAAATACCTTTTGTATGATCTTCATTTGTAATACCTATAACAGAACCTTCGGTGGTTTCTCTATCTGAACGTTTTGCCGCAATAAGTTTACCTTTTTCGCGAATGATTTCTTGTGCTCTAGCATAGTCGCCATTAGCTTCTACAAGAGCTCTTTTACAATCCATCATACCTGCGCCTGTCATTTGGCGCAACTTTGCAACGTCTGCTGCTTTTATTTCCATAATTAGAATTGTTTATTAATAGTTAACATTGCTTTTTAAGGTGCTTATTCAGCTACCTCTTCCGCAGTTTGGCTGCCTTTACGTGCGCGTAACTTCTTACCAACCGGTGCTTCGCCTTCTTTGTTATCTGCAGATACCTCTTTTTCTTTCTCCTTTTCTAGTTTCCTCTCTTGTAACCCTTCAGCAACGGCTACACAAAGAATATCCATAATAAGTGAAATAGATTTAGCGGCATCATCGTTTGCAGGAATAACATAATCAATAGGAGTAGGATCGCAACAAGTATCAACTATAGCGATAACCGGTATGTTAAGGCGGTTAGCCTCTTTAACTGCGTTCATCTCTTTTTGTACGTCAACTACGAACAAAGCAGAAGGTAAACGGTTAAGGTCTGCAATAGAACCAAGGTTCTTTTCTAATTTAGCTCTTTGACGAGTTACTTGTAGTTTTTCTCTTTTTGCTAGAGTCTCAAAAGTACCGTCTGTAATCATTTTATCAATTGTGTTCATCTTCTTAACTGCCTTACGAATTGTAGGGAAGTTAGTAAGCATTCCACCCGGCCATCTCTCTGTAACATATGGCATGTTAACAGAAGCTGACTTTTCGGCAACAATATCTTTTGCCTGTTTCTTTGTAGCAACAAATAAAATTTTACGACCTGCGCGTGCAAGTTGTTTCATCATATTTGCGGCATCATCTATTTTAACAACAGTCTTATGCAAGTCAATGATATGAATACCATTTTTCTCCATGAAAATATATGGAGCCATTTTTGGATTCCATTTTCTCTTTAAGTGACCAAAATGCGAACCTGCATCAAGTAAGTCTTGGAAATTTGTTCTTGGCATTTTTCTCTTTTTTAATTTTGTTTTTCTCTCTTTTTATCAATTAGGAGTAACGGATTTTCCGGTCTCCTTAATTTTCCGCAGCTGAACAAATCCAGAGTAGTTCATTGGGATAAAATCCAATAGAAAATCTCTCGATTTTACATTCAAACTGTGCAAATAAGATCAGCTTGTAAATACTAACGTTTACTAAATTGAAAGCGTCTACGAGCACCAGGTTGGCCGGGTTTCTTTCTCTCAACTTCTCTAGCGTCGCGAGTTAAGAATCCTGCTGATTTTAGTGTTGAACGGTAAGCCTCTGCGTTAATTTCGCAAAGTGCGCGGGCAATACCCAAACGCAATGCCTCAGCCTGACCTTTAATTCCACCACCATCTAAGTTAACTTTAATATCAAAGTCAGCTAGTGTGTTGGTAATTTGAAGTGGCTGTTTTACAATAAATTGAAGAGTTTCCTCTTGAAAATATTTTTCAAGTTCTCTGCCGTTAATTGTAATATTACCTTTACCTGTGTTCACATAAACGCGAGCAACTGCTGATTTACGTCTTCCAAGGGCGTTGATTACTTCCATGCTCTGTTTAAATTTCGTTAAAATTAATTGTTTTTGGTTGCTGTGCTTGGTGAGGATGTTCGCCACCTTCATATACATAAAGGTTACGGAACAAGTCTGCTCCAAGTTTGTTTTTTGGAAGCATATTTCTTATTGCTTCTTCAAGTACTGCGGTTGGTTTACGTGTTAACAACTCTTTAGGAGTAGTAAAACGCTGTCCACCGGGATACCCTGTATGTCTAACATACACCTTGTCAGTCAACTTTTTGCCTGTCAAGCGGATTTTTTCAGCATTAACAACAATTACGTTGTCTCCGCAATCCACGTGTGGCGTGTAGTTGGCTTTGTTTTTGCCTCTCAGAATAAATGCTAATCTGGATGCAAGCCTTCCTAATACTAGATCAGTTGCGTCAATAACCACCCACCCTTTGTTAACGGTTTGTGCATTTGCCGACACTGTCTTGTAACTTTGATAATCCACTGTGTTGATTTTTAAGTTAATACTATATTTTTGTTGCGATTTCCCTCTACACAAGGGGGTGCAAAGGTAATAAAATTTTTTAAAGTGACAAAATATGAGCAATATCGTACCAACTTTTATTTATTTCGTTGTGTTTTGTACATGCCTCATCAAAAGGAGTATATGTAGTATGTCCGTTAATTTGCCCAACCATTACACCGCTTTTACCTTTTAAAAGGGCGTCTACAGCATTGCTGCCAAGGATACTTGCTAAAACTCTGTCTGCGCATGTTGGCGATCCTCCGCGCTGTATGTGGCCAAGAGTTGTAACGCGTGTTTCATAATCTGGTAGGCGTTCTTTAACCTTATGGGCAATCTCAATTGCACTTCCCCCATCTTCGCCCTCTGCTACAATTACAATTCCGCTAGTTTTATTTTGTCTTCTTTCGTGATCTAAATAACCACATAAATTCTCTAAATCTGTATGCACTTCGGGAATAAGAGTAGCCTCCGCACCTGTTGCAAGAGCTGTGAAAAGTGCTATAAAACCGGTATCGCGCCCCATTACCTCTACAAAAAACACCAAATTATGAGAATCGGCAGTATCCCTTATCTTATCAATAGCCTCAACTGCAGTATTTATTGCGGTATCAAACCCAATTGTAAAATCGGTACCATAAATATCATTATCTATAGTGCCAGGAACACCTATTACAGGAAAATTATACTCTTTAAATAGCTGATTTGCACCTCTAAACGATCCATCTCCACCTATAACAACAAGCCCATCTATACCAGCTTCTTGCATATTTTCCACTGCTATATCTCTGCATCGTTTCTCTTTAAACTCGGGACATCTGCTAGATTTAAGAATTGTGCCACCTAAATTTATTGTTTTAGCAACAGAATGAGACTGCATACCCATAAACTGCCTATTAATTAGACCGGTATATCCTCTCATAACACCAACAACCTCTATTTTATTAAAAATGGCTGTTCTTACTACCGCCCTTATAGCCGCATTCATTCCCGGAGAATCACCACCCGAGGTAAGCACTCCAATCCTTTTTAACTTTCTTTGATTTACCATAATCTTTCATTTTGAAACGAAAGGCAAAAATAATGTTTTTTTTGCACTTTTAATGTTATTTTTGTCCCGATAAATAATTAAACATAATTAATGAAGATATCCAATATAGATTTAGGAGAGAAACCGCTATTTCTTGCTCCAATGGAAGATGTTACAGATGCCTCATTTAGATATATTTGTAAGGAGTATGGAGCAGATATGATGTATACCGAATTTGTATCGTCCGATGGTCTTATTAGAGATGCCGCAAAATCTTTGGCAAAGTTGGTAACCTTTGATTATGAAAAACCTATTGGAATACAAATTTACGGACATATTCCCGATGCTATGGTTGAGGCGGCAAAAATGGCGGAGAGGGCATCGGAAATTGCCGGAGGTGCAGGAGCAGATTTAATAGATATTAATTTTGGCTGCCCGGTAAACAAAATTGCAGGACGAGGAGCCGGAAGTGGTATGATGAGGGAGCCTGATAAACTAGTGGAGATAACCAAAAGAGTAGTAGAAAGTGTAAAATTACCTGTTACCGTTAAAACTCGTTTAGGATGGGATGAAGATTCAAAAATAATAGTAGAATTAGCAGAACGGCTGCAAGATGTTGGAATTGCGGCACTTACTATTCACGGTAGAACGCGTTGCCAAATGTACAAAGGAGAGGCCGATTGGACTTTAATTGGGAAAGTTAAAGAAAACCCACGCATTAAGATACCTATTATAGGAAATGGAGATATTGTAGATGGTCCCGGTGCTGCTGCTGCATTTGAGCGGTATGGGGTAGATGGAATAATGATAGGAAGAGCTACGTATGGTCGCCCATGGATATTTAAAGAGATAAAATATTATTTGAAACATGGCGAACAAATGCCTCCCTTAACTTTAATTGAAAAAGTTGAACTTGCCAAAAATCATTTTTGTAAATCGGTTGGGGTAAAAGGAGATAGAGTTGGGGTGCTTGAAATGCGTCGTCATTTAAGCAATTATTTTAAGAGCCTTCCCGATTTTAAAGAAACCAGATTAAAATTAGTTACAGAAAACGATGTGGCAAAGGTGTTAAAATTGTTAGATTATGTTGCTAAGAGATGGGGATAAATAATACCTTTTACTATGAAACAACAAGTTAAAATAAAAAAAGTGATGAACAAGCCTATTTTGAGCTTTCGCTTTGGAAAATCTAAAAAACATGCTACCATTTAAAAGTAAACTATTATTATTCCCCTATTGGGTAATTTTAAAAATAAGGCACAGCCTGTATGACAGGAAGATAAAAAAGAGTATTTCTTATAATATTCCGGTAATTTGTGTAGGCAATATAACTGTTGGAGGAACAGGTAAAACACCTCATACCGAGATGCTCATCCGCCTTCTTAGAGATAAATACAAGGTTGCGGTACTCTCGCGAGGCTATAAACGGAAAACAAAAGGGTTTAGGATTGCCCAACTCACCGATACGTTTGAGCAGGTGGGAGATGAGCCGCTGCAAATAAAGCAGAAATTCCCAAATATTCTTATTGCTGTTTGTGCCAGCCGCAGAGAGGGAATTGAAAAATTACTGGCTTTACCAGAGCATGCGCAGGATGCGTGTGTTTCTAACAGTCCCGGCAATACCCAACCCGCTGCCGCTGCTATCTACCGTCCCACCCTTATTATTTTGGACGATGCCTTTCAGCACCGCAAAGTTACCCCTAGCCACTCTGTGGTACTTATGAATTACAATAATCCTATTTATAACGATAATTTATTACCCATTGGAACACTAAGAGATTTGCCCGAGCAAATAAAAAGAGCTAATAGTGTTATAATATCAAAAACACCAATTTATGGAGAATTTGATGGCGCTATTGACGAGCAAAAAGCACTTGAATTTGTAAATGAACAAGGGAAAGTGTGGAGCGAAAAATTAGGGCTAAGTGCTACGCAGCAGCTTTATTTTTCTACAATTTCTTACGGAGCTCCTCGTCCGGTTTTTTACAACCAAGGAGATACACGATATATTTATTCTAAAAGTGCTGTTTATTTTACAGGAATTGCAAACGATAATGAGTTTAGGGATAATATTGTTGGCTCGCATAAAATTTTGGATTCAATTAAATTTGCAGATCATCGTAGTTTCTCAAAAGGAGATATTTCAAAAATAAGTCAAATGGCTAAAAAGCATCCATTGGCAATAATTTACACTACAGAAAAAGACAGTAAACGCCTCATAATAAATAAGTATATAAATGAGGATTTACGCAAACGCTTGTTCTATATTCCAATAGAAGTAAATATAATTCCATTAAGCAAAAGTGAAGAATTTATAAAAGGATTATAGCCTAAACTAATATTCCATTTTTTTGTTACATACATTAGAATAATTAAAACTTCATTTCATGTATGTATCAAATAGCTATATGTGCAGGCGTAGTCTCACAATAACGGGGTTGTACAAGGTTGCAATTACCATTTTTTTTGTTTTTCTATTTAATAGCGCGGCCTATTCGCTTACTAATATTTTGCCTCCCGATAAAAATATTACTATAAAAGGAACTGTTACCGATTTGCAGGGAGAACCGCTTGTTGGCATTTCAGTTATTATATCCAAAACTACCAAGGGTGTATCTACCGATTCAAATGGTTCCTATATTATAGAGGCCCCGGCTAATGCAACATTAGAGTTTTCGGCTATAGGAATGATTAAAAAAGTAATTTCTATAAATAGTAAAACAGTTATAGATGTTGTTTTGGCAGACGATAATTTGCTATTAAATGAACTTGTTGTTGTTGGTTTTGGAACTCAAAGAAAAGAAAATCTTACAGGGGCTGTTTCAACGGTAAATGTATCGCGTACGCTAGAAAATAAACCGTTTACAGATGCGGCTAAGGGGTTGCAAGGGGCAATTCCGGGACTCACAATTACGTTTTCTAATGGAGCTATAAATAAAGCGCCTGTACTTAATATAAGGGGAATGGGGTCTCTTAATGCAGTAGGTGAGGATGGTAAAACAAATGGAGGCTCTCCACTTATACTTGTTGATAACGTAGTAGTTAGTGATATATCTATAGTAAATGCAGATGATATAGAGAGCGTATCGGTGCTTAAAGATGCTGCATCAACCTCTATATATGGGGCTAGGGCTGCTTTTGGTGTTATTCTTATAAAAACTAAAAGCGGTAAAAAAGGATCTAAATTTACTGCCTCATATTCAAATAATTTTTCATGGGGGACACCAACTGTAATTCCTCAGTTTGCAAATGATGCAGTTGCCGAGATTGGGGCTATGGATGCCGCAATGACTAGAGGTAAGCAGGCATTTGATATGTTTGGAATGAAGGCTCCGCAGCTTATGGCAGGTATTACAAATTGGATAGACAAATATTCTCATAACCGTAAGAGCAATAATATGATATATGGAGAAGACTTTGAGATATTAGATGGAGTTACCTACTTCTACCGTTTATGGGATCCTGTTGATATTATGTATCAAAAATGGACTCCGCAGCAAAATCATAATTTACAGATAACCGGCGGAAGCGAAAAAATAAGTTTTATTCTATCGGGAGCCTATCAATACCAAGAGGGAATTTTAAAAATTAAGCCCGATATTCTTAATAAATACAACTTGTCTTTAACGGTAAATGCTCAGGCTGCTAAGTGGTTAGATTTGGAGGCGAGAATGAACTTGCGACAATACGATTTTGATTATCCGTATACCTATCAAGATCCGTTTTATTATATGTGGCGGTGGGGAACATATTTTCCTTACGGGCAGTATACAAATGAGGCCGGTACAAATGCTTATTTTAGGCATATTCCGGGATTTATGAATAGTGCATCTTATTGTAGTACAAGGGAAACATATCAAAATGTACAAGTTGCGGCAACAGTAAAAATTGGTGATTTAGTGCAAATTAGAAGTGAGTTTGCTTATTCAACAACCCATTCAAATACTCATGAAACAGGGGGGTATGTCTCTTTATGGGATTTTTGGGGAGGAGGATTAAAGTATAATACAAAATTGCCTAGTCAGGCTTATGATGAAACAGATTTTACATCTAAAAAGACAACCCAAATAACATCAAATACATTTGCTACTTACGAGCAAGTATTTGGTAATCACACGCTTAAAGTTCTTGTAGGACTAAATGTAGAAAAAGGAACTTATGGCAAGCAATTCTCTAAAAAATTGGGACTAATGGATAAAAACCTAGGACAACTTCCCTTAGCTTATGGTACGCCAACTGTAGATGGAGATGCAAGTGATTGGGCTGTTGCCGGATGGTTTGGTAGAATAAATTATAATTATAAAAATAAATATTTAGTAGAGCTAAATGGCAGATATGACGGCTCTTCAAATTTTCCATCACACTCGCAATGGGCTTTTTTTCCATCATTTTCGGTAGGCTATAGAATCTCAGAAGAGAAGTTTTTTGAGCCACTTATTAATGTAATATCTGATATGAAAATAAGAGGTTCATACGGAATAATTGGAAACCAAAATGTTGGCCCCGATAGATTTATTCCAACAATGGGAACCGGTTTGGCTAACTGGGTTTACGGAGGAGCTAAAATGCTATATACAGGAATGCCTGCAAATGTTTCAAATAATTTATTTTGGGAAGATATTGCTACTCTAGATATAGGTGCCGATTTAAGATTTTTTAAGAACAAATATGGAATTTCGTTTGATTGGTATCAAAGAGAGAATAGAAACATGCTTAGCGTAGGGGCAACCCTTCCTGCTGCATTTGGAGCCGCAGCTGCAATGATTAATGATGGGAGGCTTAGAACTCGTGGTTGGGAAATTACAATAGATGGAAGCCATACTTTTGCAAATGGAATTAATATTTATGGCAATATTAACATAAGTGATTATAAAAGTATTATTACACAGTGGAATAGTAATGAGGCAAATTTACTTACCGACAACTATCAGGGAAAAGAAATAGGAGAAATATGGGGCTTTGAAACCGATAGGTATTTTACCTCTGCTGCCGATATTGCTAATTCTCCAAGCCAAATTGGGCTGCAAACGGGGAATTTTATTTATGGCCCAGGAGATGTAAAATATAAAAATTTAGATGGTGATAATATAATAAGTGCAGGAAAATCTACCCTTACAGACCATGGCGATTTAGTAAAAATAGGAAATACAACTCCTCGCTATCAGTATAGCGTTAGAGTTGGAGGATCGTTTAAGGGGTTCGATTTAGATCTCTATTTTCAGGGAATTGGTAAGCGAGATATGTGGGCAATAGGGAACGAAGCAATTCCTTACTATAGGGGGGCAGATGTAATGTATCAGCACCAAATGGATTTTTGGACTCCTAATAATCAAGATGCAAAATATCCTAATCCATATACCGGCAATGCCGTATCTGCAATAAGTAACATGTCTAAAATGTCCTCTGCTGTTGCAAATTCCGGCAATAATTTTTATCCACAGACAAAATATCTTTTAAATCTTTCTTATTTAAGGCTTAAGAATCTTACAATAGGGTATACACTCCCTCAAAAATTAACAAGAAAGGCATATTTAGAAAAAGTTAGGGTATATTTTAGTGGGGAAAATTTGTTTGAAATATCGCAAAAGAAAATTCCTATAGACCCGGAGATTACTGCAGGTTCTGCAACGTCAGATTTTTATGGGCGTACCGCCCCTTTTCAAAGGGTAATTTCGTTTGGGATACAAATATCCATGTAAATATTTAAATAAATATCTATATAATAAATAGCTAATTATGAAAACAAATAAAAAATATATAAAACTTGTAGTTGCACTCTCTGCTCTCTCTCTTTTTATTGGAATATTTACCTCTTGCTCTAAAGATTTCTTTAATAGGGGGTCTAAAATTGTCTTTAATGATACAAATTTTTGGACAAGTGAGAATAATGTAAAATCATATTGCTGGGAGTTTTATAATAGATTTTTGGGATATGGAACCGGAACAAACGGAGATTTTTATTTTACCACATTTAATGATGATCAGGCGGCGTCGGGGATGAATCTTTTTCCTACAACCCCTGCTGCTTCTAATGCAGATTGGGAATATAAATATATAAGAAAGGCAAATTTGTTATTAGTAAGGGCAGATAAAGTCCCTATGCCTATAGAGGCAATAAACCATTATAAAGGGATTGCAAAGTTTTTTAGAGCTTATGAATATGCAAATATGATAAGACACTTTGGAGATGTTCCTTATATATATGAGTATTTAGATCAGAGTAATGTTGATGCAATATATACTCCCCGTATTGCCAGAAAAATTATTGTAGATAGTATTATTAATGATTTACAGTTTGCTGCAAATAATATTAGGTCAATTTTAAAGAGTAAAGATTTGGGAGATATAAATGTGGTTTCGCAGGAGGTTGTGTGGGCATATCTTAGCCGCGTAGCTCTTTATGAAGGGGCTTATGCAAAGTATGTTACAGGTGATAATACTGCCGCAGTTTCTCTTTTTACAATTGCAAAAAATGCTGCCGCAAATTTAGTTGGTAATTCTCAGTTTTCTCTAACTCCTGTTTACCACGATTTATACGGCTCGTTAGATCTTTCAAAAAATACCGAAGTTATGCTTTATAAATCGTATGTATCTGGCGTATTAACACACTCAGTTGTTGGGTATACAAACAGCAGTACCATGATGAACGGGTTAACTAAAGATGCTATTAATTCTTACTTGTGTTCCGACGGATTGCCTATATTATTATCTCCACTGTATGCAGGGGATGATAATATTAAAGCAACGCTTACCGCAAGAGATAAACGACTTTTACAATCTGTTGGAAATGTATTGGCATATAAAGGAACCCCTAATGATAAAGGTTTTACCTCTAGTACGGGTTATAAAATTACAAAATTTGATAATAGTACTCTATCGGCGAGCGATATTTTGGCTCCTAATAACCCTACAGATGCTCCAGTTTTTTGGCTTGCAGAGGTGCTTTTAAATTATGCAGAGTCTGCTGCTGAGTTGGGCGTTTTAACCCAAACCGATATTGATGGAACAATTAATTTGCTTCGTAGCCGTGCCGGTGTTGCCGGTTTATCACTTGCAGCAATTCCAAATGATCCGTTGCGCGATTCCGATGTTTCCCCTTTATTATGGGAGTTGCGTCGTGAGCGTCGCAGCGAGCTTATGATGGATGGGTTTCGTCAATGGGATATTCGCCGATGGGGTAAACTCTCATACTTAGATCCAACAATAAAGCCTGCAATTTTTATGGGAGCAAAAATTCCGCTACCACAACCAACTACAGGCCCTCTTGTTAATTCTAAAGGATATATACTTCCTTACGGTGCCAACGCAATTCGTCCCATTTCAATGCCAAAGAACTATTTGGACGCTATTCCTACCGGCCAAATAACTTTGTACACGCTAAAGGGAATTGTTTTTCCACAAAATCCGGGATGGTAAGATAAAAGCATTTAAATTGTTGCTTTTTAGTTTTACTTATTTTTTAAATTTACTAATGGCGGTTTCAAGGGCTTCCCAATATCCCGGCGTTTTATCTATTCCTTCAATTGAAAAAAGGCAAATTCCTTTGGAACCTCCTACTTTAGCCATATTAAAGAATTCGCTTATCCTTTCTTTTGGAACGTGACCTACAAAAAGGCCTGTACATAAATATGCTGGGCTATTTGCTGCTTTTAGAGCTTCAACACCTTGTTTTGTAGCTGTTTGTACCATTGAATCTTCCCATCCGTAAAACTTGTGATATAACATAGGAAAAACAATGTCTATATTTTTAAAATTAGCCCAATCTTGCCTTACAAGCTTTTTTGATTCATTAGGAGAGGCAAACACGGCTGCGCTTGCAATTTTATTATGAGCTTTAATTTCTTTGCATATTTCACTTGCAAAATTTGCCATAGCATCCCAACGATATTGCATCCATTTTGCATTTAATGTAGGGTCTTTTATGGTAAGAGGATCAATGCCTGTTATTTCCTTAAATTTATTGCGGCATATTTTACAATAGCAAAAATCCCATAGTGGATATACTTTGTCTTGAACTACTCCGCGGCTCTCGTGTAGTGCGTAAGGGAGAATTGCGTCGGGGTATCTTATAAAATCTAAATGTATTCCGGCAAGACCTTCTATTTTAGCCAATTCGCGAACTCTGTCTTTTAAATATTCTATATTTTGTGGCCTTGATGGACATACCCATCTATAATGTTCTCTATTATATAATTTTATGTCTAAACACGATTCTCCTTGTGCATTAACTTGGTAATACTCAGGATGTGCCGTTCTCCAACTCATTTCGGTGCGATTTGTTGTCCAT
Source organism: Bacteroidales bacterium (assembly GCA_036659275.1). Taxonomy (GTDB): domain Bacteria; phylum Bacteroidota; class Bacteroidia; order Bacteroidales; family UBA932; genus Egerieousia. Next base: position 67,035 of record JAVXCW010000008.1, read on the forward strand.
ATCCACGCATGTAGCTCTATTTTGTGTTTTTGAGCATATGGAAGAGCATTTTTTATAATTGTAATTGCTGCGCTATCTTTAAAATTAGAGCTGTCTCCAATAATTTCGGGATAGCCCCCATGGCACTCAAGTATAACCGCATCAATACCTGCTTTTGAGGCTTTTGCAAAAGTACTATCCCATTTTTGTGGAGTAAAAGTGCTTTTGCCTGCATACCACGCCCATACTTTATTATCGGTACTTTTAGATGTTCTATTAAAAGAGCATGCTCCTGCTAAAAGCAAGAGCAATGCATAAATTAGATTATTTAACATCCCACCAAACATTATTTTGGATACTATTTGATCCCATACGTGCTATAGCCTCTTCGAGATTAGCTTTGTTAACGCTTACCTCAGAAGAAGGGTAGTAACCTCTTTTAATATAGGCATTAGGAGTATTGTTAGTTTTATCACTTGAACTCATTGTAAATGAACTTTCATTTACATGCTCAAATGGCATAAGTGTTGGTTTATGATACTGACGGTGATCGGCCCATGCTTCAAACGACCCCTCAACAAAATGAGATAACCATTTCTGAGTAAGTATTTTATCTAAAGCAGTGTTGCAAGTACCAATATTATCATCATATTTTGGTGATGTGCCATAAGTGTTTTTATCGCTAGAACTTAAATACTTATCTACAATTGTAGCGGAAATGCCAAATTCGGCCATGTTATCTCTAACGCCTGCTTCGTATAATGCCTTTGCATCACCGGTAGAAATAATACCTTTTACAATAGCGATAGCTTGAAGAAAACATACTTCACTATACTTTAAAACAGGATATGGCCTATTTGGGCTCTTATAGTAAAATTCTCCTATTTTGGCATAGTCTGCTTGCTTTTGCCCCGTTATCATAGAGGCACCAACAGCCGAAGAAACATTTCCGGGTTCTGTGCCGGCCCAATTACCAAAAAGTGATTGAGTTGCAACTTTTTCTGTTACACCACTAGGCTCAAAATGGAATATTGCGCGAGGATCTACTTTTGTCGGGTGAATTTTAGCCTCTACTATGGCTTTTGTTATATTCGTATTTGTTTTTTGATCTGCTATAGTAGGCCAAGCAATACCTCCAAAATTATTAACAAGTTTATAGTAGGCAGTTGACATGTGTATTACAGATTGATTTCTGTGATAGTATAAAGGACTTTGAGATGCTGTCTCAGAAGATGCGTCTCCCATTCTAACTTGAGCAGCATCACTTGCAGATGTCATTACACCTCCTGCAATGGCCGCAGCTGCCTCTGTTTTTGCTTTTGCATTATCAACATCTGCTATACGTAATGCCATTCTTAAGCGAAGTGAATTTGCAAATTTTTTCCACTTAATAATATCTCCGCTGAATGCTAAATCATAAGTCCCTATATTACCTTCGCTAGTTGTTAGTTTAGAAGTAGCATCGGTTAACTCTTCAAACATTTTATAATAAATATCTTTTTGAGTGTCGTATTTAGGATTTGTTGCCTCTGCATTTGCTGCTTGTGAATAAGGAATGTCCCCTAAGTAATCTGTAAGTCTTAGCATTAGCCATACTTTCCAAATTTTTGACATTTGGACTACATTAACATTACGAGGATTTGACTCTTGATTTCTTATAATAGAATTGAAGTTAGATAAAGAGACATAAGTAAGATCCCAAATTCCTTGAATATATCTAGAATCAATGCTGTAATCCGATGAGGATAAAGGGTCATTTGCTGCAAATTCGCAGAAATGATCTACTGTCATTTGATCTCCAACTTGCCATTGACTTGAGTATAACATAGAACGGCTTTGAGCATAAATAAACTCAAATTTAGGATCGGTAGCATCAGGTGTAGGTTTGTTAGGATCGGTATTCATATTATTAAAATGATCTGTGCAGCTTGTAGCCAACATAATTATTCCAATAATCACTAATATTGATTTAAATCTTTTATTCATTTGTCTATTCCTTTATTAAAATATTATATTTAAATTAAAGCCAAAAGAGCGAGTAGATGGTAATGCCGCCGTTTCAACACCTTGCCCATTTCCTGTGGAATATGTACTTTCTGGATCAAATCCAGGCAGTGAATTATATATGAAACATAAGTTATTTCCTACTGCACTCAATTTAATAGAACTAATAATGGTTTTAGTAAACCATTTTCTAGGGAATGTATATCCAATGTTTACCTCACGTAATCTTACATTAGTCATATCATAAATATAGTTTCCAATATTTCCGTAGAATTGTCCCCAATAAGCATTAGGATCTATGGCTACAGTATTAGGCTTTCCTGTATTTATATTAACCCCTTCTGATATTAATCCTTTTCCTGTTGAATAATATTCTTCTCTACCGGCAGCTGTCTCAATAGTTTGTCCACATGATTGTAAACGCATCATAGATTGTAAATAAATGTTTCCTCCTTTACGAATGTCCAGTAGAAAACCAAATGATAAATTCTTATATGATAACATTGAGCCTAAGCCCATTGTCCAATCTGGATTAAAGTTTCCTGTAGCTCTTAATTTTGAGTCTACAAGATATTTACCATTATCACCAACAAGCTTATTTCCATTATCATCATATTTAAAATCATTAGTATACATTTGTCCGTAAGGTTCTCCTACTTGAGCAACAACATAGCAATTTTGACCCATTGGCTGTGCTAATACTATTTGATCAACACCTTCAATTAACTCTACAACCTTAGAGTTATTTTTTGCAAAGTTCATTGTTAAATTCCAGTTCCAATTTTTATTCCTAATAGGAGATCCATTAAGTACAACTTCCCAACCATTATTATCAATTCTACCTGCATTAATAAATTTACTAGAGTATCCTGTAGTAATAGATGTTGGCATAGCAATAATTTGATTATATGCTCGTTTACTATAATATGTAACATCAAACCCTAAACGATTATTAAAGAATTTTGCCTCAATACCAATCTCGTATGATTTAATTATCTCTGGTTTAAGATTTGCATTTGCAAGAGATGAGGGAAGAGCAGCACCCATGTTGCCTCCGGGCATATTGCTTATAGTGCCTAATGTAGGGAGCAACTGATAAGGATCTGTATCATTACCTGCCTCTGCATAAGATGCCCTTATTTTTCCATAAGAGAACCATTCGGGGAGTTTTACATCAAACCTATCAAACATATCTGTTACAACCCAACCTAAGGATACAGATGGGTAGAAAAAAGATCTATTTTCTTTTGGAAGGGTAGAAGACCAGTCATTTCTTGCCGTCACATCCATAAATATCCAACCATCCCAACTTAATTGACCTATTCCGTAGATAGATTGAATTTCTTTATTATACCTATAGTCAGAATAAGTAACTGTTTTACCGTTTTCTATTGTGTAAAGTTCTGGAATATTTAATCCATTTGCTTGATTATATATAGATTTACTATTTCTATTCATAATATTGCCACCCAACATAATTGATCCCGATAGTTTTGTCTCTCCAATATTCTGTTTTATTGCAGAAAGAAGAAAATCAGCATTTACTTCGGTAAAGTTTTGTGCTTGGTTAATATATCTTCCGTCTTTTGCTGTAGCAGATGAAACTAGTCCGTGGCGATATTTCTTTTCCACGGTCTTACTATAGTTGTCTAATCCATATCTTAATTGTAAATTTAACCAATCTGTAATCTGATATTTTAAGGAACCAAATCCGTTAATACGGTTTGTAATATCCTCGTTACTTGTTAAATTTGAAATAGCATAGGGGTTATTTACCACAGTTAGGGAACCGGCTCCATCGGGATACCAATCTAATATGTTTCCCTTAGCATCAAATACATCTTTCATTTCATGTAAATTTATACTTCTTGGAGTGTAAATTAATGAAAATATAGGATTGAATCCAGATACTGAAAATTCGGGACGTCCATTCCCTTTAATGTATGTATAATTTATTTTAGCATCCATTGTTAGTCTTGGAAGAATTTCCCAACCTACTCTAGCCGTAAATGTTGTTTTGCTAAGTTTATTATTTGGAATTACGCCACTTTGTTGTGTGTTTGAAATGCCAACACGTGCATTTAACTTTTCGCTGGCAGATGAAATATCAACCGAATTTGTCCATGCCGTTCCCGTATTCATAAAATCGCTAAAATTATTATTTTTTGCAACAAAAGGACGTTCTGTGCCAGACCAGTCTTTTATCATTTGACCTTCAATTTTAGGTCCCCATGAATTACGCGATTTCGCATCATATTTACCAGCTGCCCCTTGTCCAAATTCATTTTGAAATTCTGGCTGAATCATTACGTTGCTAGCAGTAAAATTTGAGTTAAATGCAACCGTAGTTTTACCAATTTGACCTCTTTTAGTTGTAACAACTAGTACTCCATTACCACCTCGTGAGCCATAAAGGGCTGTTGCAGAGGGCCCCTTAAGTACAGATATTGATTCTACATCTTCGGGATTAAGCATAGATAATCCATCTCCTGTATCTGATCCTCCCCAAGATACGTCGGTTGTGCTACCAACGCCTTGCGAGTTATCGTATGGGACACCATCAATAACAATTAGAGGCATATTATTGCCCGATATTGAGTTATTACCCCTTATTACAATACGATTAGATCCTCCGGGGGTTGATGTTGCAGTAATATTCATGCCGGCAACTTTACCTGCTAGTGAAGTTGCTAAGTTTGCAGTGCGATTTTCCACAAGAGCTGCCCCTTTTACGTCTTGTACGGCATATCCCAGTGCTTTTTTCTCTCTCTTAATGCCCATAGCTGTTACAACAACATCTTCTAGCATAACTGCATCGTCTTGCATAGTTACGTTAATAACCGAGCGATTACTTACAGCTATTGCTAAATTTTGGAATCCCATTGATGAGAAAACCAAGGTTCCGTTTGCAGGAGCATTAAGAACGTACTTTCCATCAACATCGGTTGATGTGCCGGCTTTTGTCCCTTGTACCAATACATAAACTCCAGCAAGCGGTTCGCTGTTTTTGTCCGTTACTGTACCGGTAACATTTACATTCTGAGCCCACATTGCCCCCACCGAGAAAAACATGGCGACAATTGCCATCATTACAAATTGTAACGATTGACTAGAAATCTTTTTAATGAACATAAATAAATAATTAGGTTAATTAATAATTAGGTTAATAAATAATTAGTTGCATAGTTTAAGTTTGTATAGTGCGTATATATAATGCACAAAGCGTATAATTAAAACGACCATTTATTTCACTTATTAACCAATAAAAGCACATATAATTGCTATAAA
>JAVXCW010000009.1:0-58710 GCA_036659275.1 Bacteroidales bacterium
TCATAAAATTAAAAATTATGTTAAAAAAATATAAACTTTAATTTTTTGTTAAGCTGGATGGCAAGATCCATATCCACTTATTGGATTGAGGATCATACATCCATTGTCCTCCCCCTTTAATTGCTCCCATTTCTTGAGAATCTAGTAATTTAAATGTTATATTTTCCATAGTTTTGTTTATTAAAATTGGTTAATAATTGTTTTATTTTCTTAAGTGCAAAGTAACATACTATTTTTCAAAGCATTTATAATCAAAATATAATAGTTATATAACCAAAACATAATAGTTATATAATAATTTTATAATTGATATTATTTATATACATTTGCGCTACTAATTTAATTTCTATGAACAAGGTGCGAAACATTACTATATTGGCTATTCTTGCGGTAATATCTCTGCAAGGGCTTTGGCTTTATAGTATGCATACATCTTATTTAGCCGAACAAAAACTGGCCGTAGAAAAATATTTTAGTACTGCAATAGAAAAAGAAATTGTGCTTAGAAATGGTGGCTCAGGGAGGCCTTTTGTTACCGTAAAATCCAAAGAGTTTATGACTCCCCGGGAAATAGCAAGTTATAAAGGAGATACAATAAGACTTAGTACCCCTAAACAGGCCGGCGTAGCTAAAAGTTTTTTAGGGGTATTAGTACAAAGCCGACAAGATGCATTGATGGCTTTAGGGCAACCATTAAACCTTTTTATTTTGGATAGTTTATTTGTGGCAGATTTTGGACAAACATACCCTCATGTTATCCTATCTTACAATAAGAATAACACAATACAGGAAACAATAGGTTCTATAAAGTCCAATCAATTATGTAGTATTCAAACAGATACAATACCAATTGGAACAAAAGGATTACAATCTGTGCAACTTAAAATGGAAATACCACTATCGGGATTTATAGTAAAAATGATTTATATTTTTATTTCATCTGTTTTATTTATCTTAATTGCTTTATACGGATTATGTTATCAGTTTTTTGTTATCCGCAAAAAGGAGGAATTAATACTTAAAAAAGAGACACGGGTAAATGGAATTATTCATGATTTAAAAGCTCCTTTAAATGGGGTATTGGCATTATTGGAGTGGTTGAAAAAGGGAGAACCGGATATATCAAAGCAACAGATGATAGAAGATGGTAAAGGGAATCTACACTCTTTGGTGCTGGATATTGAATCGTTACTAATGACTGCCGGAGCAGATAAAAAACAGATTAGTCTAAATAAGGAAAATATAAATTTACAGATGCTGGCTAATAAAGCAAAACTGGAACTTGATAGACGTTATGAGGGAAAGAAGCATACAATTACAATTGATAATCAACTTCCTCAAACATGTGTTGTTGTGGCCGATGCTTTTTACATAGGCAATGTATTTATAAATTTAATTGAAAATGCCTTAAAGTATTCCAATGAGAAGGTAAATATTACTGTTACATTATCCCTTGGTAAAAAGGAGGTAATTGTATCTGTTGCCGATAATGGATGGGGTATTGCAAGGCAATATCAGAAAAAAATATTTACCCAGTTCTACCAAGTACCGCAGGAAAACAGAAAAACCATAGGTTATGGTATAGGATTGGTTTACGTAAAATATATTATACAGGCACACGGAGGTGTATTAAAACTAAATAGTGCAGAGGGTTATGGAAGTAATTTCTATTTTAACCTACCTTTATAAAAACATTTAAGATGATAGGATATGAATAGTGGTATAAAAGTTCTCCTTATAGATGACGATAAGTTATTAGGTACTATTTTAACTCTGAATATTAAAGAGTATGGGTATGATGTAAATTGCAGATATTCACTAGATAAAATTGATATTATAATTGCTGATTTTAAGCCGAATATTATTGTTTTGGATGTAGAAATAGGCGATGCCGATGGAATTGAGACGGCTCCCTATATCCAAAGCCTTGCTCCCGATACCCCTATTTTATTTATATCCTCTCATTTGGAGAGCAGTTTTGCCGTAAGGGCAGTTAATGCCGGAGGAGCTACCTATTTACGAAAACCTTTTGAAACAGAAGAGCTGATTGCCTATATTAAAAAATATACAAAACCCCCTGTACTTACAACGGTAAAAGTGGGTGTTTTTGAACTTAATATAGAAGATAATACTTTACGGAAAGGGGGTGAAGTTGTAAAGAAATTAGCTCTTAATGAATGTCTGCTTTTACATCTGTTTATTACCGATAAGAACCATACTATCACCAGAGAGAAGATAACGGCTATGTTATGGCCGAATGATAGTATGAATCATGATTATAGTCTGAATAACTATATTACCAAGTTAAGGAAAGTTTTATTGGAAGATAAAAATTTAGAAATACAGACCGTACACCAACTTGGATATAAATTATTAGAAACTGTCTAAGTCCCTTTTATAATAATAGATTTATGATTAATATTTTATTACTTATTTTAGGGCTTGCCCTCATTCTTATTGGAGCTAATTACTTAGTAGACGGTTCGAGCCATATTGCAAAACGGTTTGGCATTTCTGATTTTATTATAGGAATGACAATTGTTGGAATTGGTACATCTACGCCCGAAATGGTGGTGAGTTTTATTTCCGCTATAAATGGGAATGCCGATATTGCTGTAGGTAACATAGTTGGATCAAATATTTTTAACGCTTTTATGATACTTGGAATGACTGCCCTCCTTTTTCCAGTAAAACTAACATCAAATAATATACAAAAAGATATTCCTTTTGCATTATTGGCTGCATTTATTTTGTGCATAATTTGGAGTGGTGTATGGTTAGATAGCACATCAGAGCGCATTATATCGCGTACATACGGTATTATTCTCCTTTGCTTTTTTGGAGTTTTTATGGCTTATACTATTTTTTCAGCTAAAAGTAATTCTAATAGCAATACATTAACATCTTCATTAGAACCGGTAAAAAAACCTTTAAATATATGGTTGTGCTTGCTTATGGTAGTAGGCGGATTAACCGGATTAATATATGGAGGACATTTATTTGTAAATGCAGCCGGAATAATTGCTAAAAATATGGGTATTTCTGATGCCGTAATAGCTCTTACTATTATGGCAGGAGGCACTTCACTTCCAGAACTTGCAGCTAGTCTTGTTGCTGCTAAAAAAAAGAAAACAGATCTTGCCCTTGGAAATATAATTGGTTCAAATGTTTCTAACATATTTCTTATATTAGGTGGCAGTGCTTTAATTACTCCGCTAAGTATGGAAAATATGGGTGTTTTAGACATGGGAGCTCTATTGCTTTCATCAATTCTAATTTTTATAACTGCTTTTACATTTAAGAAAAAACAAATTGACAGAATAGAAGGTGCTATATTTATAATACTCTATGTAGCCTTTATTTGGATATTACTCCATGCCTAAGTAACTGTTTGTAAAATAAATATTCTTAATAATTGAGCCATATCTTAAATACAGATAGTTTTTCTTTGCTAATTGTTATTTGATTTTTGTATGGCGGTTTTACAAAAACTACTACCTTGCCGTTAAAATACGGCTCTATGTGTTTTATAGAGCTAATACTCAATATTGTTTGCCTATTTGCTCTAAAAAAAATATCGGGATTTAATTGTTCAGACAATTTATCCAACGAAATATCAATTATATGCTCTGTGCCAGAATGAGTTACGGCAAATGTAATTTTGTTTTCTGAATATAAATAAGCTATCTCATTAACCTGCAATGCCCAAAATTTATCAACTCCTGCTATTAAAAATCTGGTGCGATACTGTTTTTCTTTCTGTTTTAATGCTTCTATTACTGTATCTAAATATTCATTAAATATAAGAGATGTAGATTCAGAAGAAACAGAGGCTATAGATTCATATTTAATTATAGCTTCTAAAAGTCTTTGTTCGTCAACAGGCTTTAAAATATAATCTATACTATTAACACTAAATGCTCTTATTGCATATTGATCGTAAGCCGTTGTAAATATAATTATAGAAGAGGGCTTAGCTTGGGTAATAAAATCAAATGAATTACCATCGGAGAGCTGTATATCCAAAAATATTATATTTGGATGTTGGTTATTTGCAAACCATTTTACTGCTTCTTCTACATTTCCTGGCAATACTGTTACATTCCAATTTGGACGCAGTTTTTTTACCATAGATGAAATTAATCTTGCTGCAGGAATTTCATCTTCTATTATTGCAACGCTTATTTTATTCATATAATAAAGGAACTTTTACAGTAAATACATTCTCATTATTTATTATGGTTATAGATTTGCCAAACATTAAATTACATCTATTAGACAAATTTTTTAATCCTATTCCAGATGGTTCATTGCTCTTTTTAAGGTTAACAGAATTACTAACAACCAATTGATTATCATCAATAGAAATATTTATCTCCATAGGTTTCTGAATTGTTATAGAGTTATGCTTTATAACATTTTCTACAAGCAATTGCAAAGTAAGCGGAGGTAACATACACTCGGTATAATCTGTAGGAATCTGTGCTTTCCACTCAATACAATTACCTAATCTAACTCTATGTAAAAAAAGATATGCCTTTGCAAAGCCAAGTTCATCTCCTAACAAAACCAACGGTTTATCTTGGCACTGTAGCACATATCTATATACATTTGAGAGATTTTTAGTAAATACAACTGCATTTTTAGGTTCATATTCAATCTCAGCAATAAGGGTGTTTAAACTGTTAAATAAAAAATGAGGATTTAACTGGTTTTGCAGTGCAGTGTAGCGCGCCGTATTATTTTCTGTTTGTAATTGGGCCGTGTGTTGCTGCAATTTAAGCATATCTCTTATAAAATTGTTCACAACCAGTAATCCCAGCACCACTAGTTCCACCAACCATACAATAATTAAAACACGGATTCCACCGTTTGGGAATGTAAACGGATGAGCAGCTCCCAAAATTAATTTGGCACATACCAGTAAACCATAATTGAGCACAAGCAACACAATAGTAACTACAATATAAATAGCTGTTACTTTCCATCTTTGCTTTATATAAAGCGAGTATCTGCCATTAATCCAAGAACTTAATCTAATAATAGAATAGCCTAGTACATTAAAGGTGATAATAAAGAAGAGCAAAATTCCAATAGGTGATATTTGCTTTCCCGATATGTTTACAGGCAGGTTTGCGTATGTTATCAATAACAGATACGAAAATATTCCCAGCCCCGAGAACAAAATACTGTACAACAATATGCTCAATTTATTTTTCATGCAGCAAATTTAATATATTCTATTGTAACTAAAACTTATTAAGAGCTTTTATTAATTGTGAATAATTGCTTTGGGCAGATACTTTAGCTTGTGTATAATTTACTTGCGAGGTTTGGCGGTAAGCCTGCGCATCAATTATTTCTAAAATAGAAGTATTTCCTTCTTTATATTGTTCAAATGCCTTGCGTTCGTTTTCACAAGCTTTTTCCAAAGATGAAAATGCTAGTTCAACTTGTTGTAGTGACTGATTCAAAGCAGTTTTTGCTGTATTAATTTCCAAATTTACATCATCCGTTACCTTATTTAAATTATCGGTTTCCATTCCAATCTGTTGCTTAGACATCCGTTTTTCGCTTTGGCGTTTGCCCCATTCAAAAATAGGAACGGAGAGTTTTGCATAAACGGCATAATTAGGATCCAAATCGGAATTAAAATTATATCCGGGAGAGGAATAACTCCCCTCTGCCCCTACATACAACTGTGGTTTATATTTTGAGTCATTAAATTTAAGATGGCTCCCTGCAAGATCCACTCTGTCTTGCGCCATCTTTAGTTCTGGTCTTAAATTACCATTTGTATTAAAAAGTGAATCTTGAACAATAACAACAGGAACAATATGCTCAACTTCTGTCTGTTGTTGAAGCTCTACCCCTATCATGGAATTTAATGCCATCAGGCCCACCTCAAATGCGTTCCGTGCCTGTAACAACTGATACTCCGCTTCATTTAGTTTTACCTCTGCCATTAATAAATCTTGCGGATCAACCAAGCCCGCTTCTACCCGCTCTTTAATGGTTTTTACCAAAGTAGCCATTGAATTCCGCAATTCCGTTGCAATCCCTATCATTTCATAACGGGCAACCGTACTCCAATACTGTATATCTGTCTGAAAACAAACTGATAAGCGAAGAAAATCCGATTGATTAATGGCTATAGATTGCTTATATTTAGACATTTTAATAGCTTCCAATATCCTCCCTCCAGTGTATAGCGGTTGTGAAAGAGAGACTGTAGCCCCGTATTGATTGTTAGATCCGCTAAAAGACACAGGGGTATCAACCGACGGAAGATTAAGGCTTAATGCCATAGGGTTTCCGGTATATTGATAGGTGGCGGCGGCAGAGACCTTTGGTCCCTTATCCGCACGTGCCATTTTTTCGAGTTCCATACTTGCCGTAATATTTTTTTCGGCTGCCTTAAGGTTGTGGTTATATTCCAGTGCCATTGTTCTGTATTTGTGCAGCAATAAATTCTGTGGCTGCGCAAAAGCACTATAACCCGCACATAAAAATGCTATGATATATATTTTTCTCATTTTATTTCTTTTATGTTGTAAAATATTGAATACAATGCCGGCGTAATAAATAATGTTAACGCGGTTGCAAAGGTTAATCCAAAAATAATAGTAGCCGCCATGCCACCAAAGGCCACATCAAACAACAAAGGAACCATACCAAAAATGGTAGTTGTAGCGGCCATAAGTACCGGACGGGTACGTGATACAGTTGCTTCGATAATTGATATATAAGGTTTTACCCCGTTTTTTTGCTGTATATTAATCTCATCAATCAATACAATCACATTCTTAATAATCATACCCAACAATCCAAGCCATCCTGCAATAGGAAAGAATCCAAATTCAAAACCTGTAAGATGCAATCCCACGGCAATACCTATAATTGATAACGGCAGAATGCAAAGAATAATAACAGGTTGTTTAAAATTACCAAACAGCCCTACAAGAATAAGAATAAGGAACAGAAACGCAAGAGGAAAAAATTTAGCAAGTGCCTGCAACCCCTCTGTCTGATCTTTGTATTGCGCATCCCAAAAGAATGTATAGCCCGATGGAAGTTGCATCTGCTCTATCTCTTTTCTAATTTCGCCATGCACCTCAGCCATTGTATAACCATCTTTTACACCGCACATAGCAGCCATAGAAAGCTCTCTGTTATAGGTTCTTACCTGCGGAAATTCCCAAGTTGTTTCAATTTTCTCGGTCACCTGCGATAGCGGAGCCGATTTTTCGCCGTTCCAAACAGAGAAATTTCCCAAAGAGGCAACATTAGTAATACCGGAAACATTTGATTTAAGCAATACCGGAACCTGTTTTTCATTATCTCTATAAACACCCACCGGAACCCCATCGTTAATGGAGCGTACCGATTCCATCATAGCAGATTTGGTAATTCCAAGAGTACCTGCCTTTACCGGGTCATAAACCGGTTTTACAACCATAGACATACTCCCCCACTCATTACGAGCATCCGCAACTTTAGGATTTCTGCGCATAATTTCAATTGCCTGTCCAACAAGGGAATCCAGTACTGCCGCATCGGGACCTCTAAAACGGGCCTCAATCATAGCCTCGGACAACGGGCTCAACTCAAATTTATTCACCTTCATAAAAGGCTCAGGAAAAACAATTCGTATTGAATCAGCAAGTGTCTTTTGTAATAAACGTGCATCTTTTGATGTGTAACATTTTACTAGCACCTGTGCGTAATTAGGCTGCGGACCAAATGCTATATTTGACAGATAATACCTTGGAGGAGTACGTCCTGCATAGGTAGAAATCATATCTACCTGCTCGTGCCCCTTTATGTAAGAAGCAATATCCGTTACAACCGAATCCATTTTCTCAATACGGGTTCCCTCGGGAAGCCACATATCAATGGTAAAATACTGTTTATCCAATGCAGGTACAAACACCTTGGGAATAAACTTAAAACTCCATGCAGAAACAACAAGTGCCACCACCATACACAATACGGCAATGTATTTATGTTTTATTACAAACCGTAACGAAGAACGAAACTTATCATACATCTTTCCGCTGAACAACTCCTGTGTTAATTCGTTTGTACGGGGACGACGTACAAATTCCTGAATACAAAACGGAGTTTGAGTTAAAGCAAACACCCAACTGAACATAAGGGAGACACCAATTACAATTACCAATGACGATAACAACTCCCCGGTAATATGCGGCGAAAAATAAATAGGAAGGAATGTAAGGATAGCAATAACGGTTGCCGCCAACAGAGGCATAGACGTAGAGGAACAAGCCCTTATAATAGCTACCCGTTTGCGCATTCCGCGTTGCATATTTACAAGAATAGAATCTGATACCACAATGGCATTATCCACTAGCATGCCCATTGCTATAATAATAGCAGCCAATGACATACGCTGTAGAGCAATTCCATAAGTAAGCATTACAATAAGGGTGGCAAAAATAGAAAATACCAATCCGCTACCCACAAGAATACCGTTTTTAAATCCAATAAAAAACAGTAAAATGGCAACCACGGTAATTACCGATATAATAAGGTTCATAATAAACCCTTTGTTTGCCACAGCCGATTCATATCCCTGATCATAAACAGATACCAATTTATATCCATCCGGCATATTTTCTCCAAACCACTCCACCTTATCAGCTACCAAAGCCGCCATATCCACCACATTTCCGGTTGGAACAGTAGAAATAGCAATTCCAATAGCCGGTTCCCCATTTACTCTCATTGTATTGCTTTGCGGAGTTTTGTACCCTTCGTTAATCTGAGCAATATCGGCGAGACGGAAATGCTCCCCTTTTTTTGATACAATTGTAAGGTTTCTAATATCCTCCAACGAGTAAAAATTACCGGTAGATTCAATCCGTATCCTGTTCTCTTTTGCCTCAATTCCCCCTGCATCCGTAACTTTATTCTGTCCTTCAAAAGCAGCGGCAATATCACGGGTGGTAATTCCGCTGCGCGACATAATAGAGGGGCTTATTACCACATCTATCACCGGTATCTGAACACCGTAAATCTCCACTTTTGCTACATCTTTAACTTTAAGCAGCTCATTTTTAATAATTTTGGCCTCATCCTCCAGCTCCCTGTAAGTATGCCCATTACCGGTTAAACCGTAAAACACGCCAAGCACATCTCCAAAATCATCATTCACAATAGATGTTCCGGCTCCCTGTGGCAATTTCCCCTGCACATCATTCACTTTTCTGCGCAATTTATCCCACAATTGCTGCATAGCCTCGGCCCTTATCTCTTTTTTTACATACACAGTTATCTTAGAGAGCCCCGCACGGTTCTCTGTCTTAAGATAATACAACTCACCCATAGACTGTATTGACTCTTCCAATACATCTGTTATCTGCGTTTGCACCTCTTGTGGCGAAGCTCCGGGATAAGGGGTAACCACCAATGCTTGTTTAATAGTAAACGGAGCATCCTCCAGTTTTCCCATTTTCATATAGGCGAATATACCACCAAAGAAAATAAGGGCTAGCAAGAGCACCGTAACAGGCTTATTTTGCAAAAAATATTTAACAATCTTCATAGCTCTAATTATTTATTTCACTTGTTCTTTATTGTTACCTCTCTCCTCTATTTTTACCTTGCTCCCTTCCGATAAAAAACGGAGCGAACTGGTAGCCACAATCTCACCTTCATTTAAGCCCTGTGCTATTTCAATAAGACCGCTATCAAGCAAATCGCCAGGCACAACCGTTCTTTGAGAAACAGTACCGCTCTGCGTATCAATTACCCACACATAATCACCAACCCCCGGACGATGGCTCACGGCTGTTTGCGGAACGGCAATCATAGCTTGCTGTTGTCCGTTATTTTCTCCGTTTGTTACACAATTTTGCAATAGATTTAAATCTACCTTCCCCGACATGCCTGCCAATATCCCCTCTTTATCGGGATTCTTAAATTCTGCCGTAAGCAAATAAGAAATGTTATTTGACATAGTGCTCTTTGAAACCTCTAATACCTTAGCTGTAAATATTTTATTTGGAATAAGATCAAACTCTATAGCAACCTCTTTTATCTTCTGAGCTTTTACGGCTACCGATTGAGGAATGTACGCCTCTATTTTAAGCCTGTTTATATCTACAAACGAAATAACTTTTTGTACAGGTCTTACATCCTGATATTTTTCGACATAAACCTCTCCCACATATCCGCTGAATGGAGCAATTAAATTTGCATCTTCTAAATCGTTAGAAGCTGTCTGAAATGCTGTTTTTGCATTTACATAATCTGCTCGCACTTTATCATAGGTACTAGCCGAAATATTATTTAGTTTATAAAGAGCCTCAATTCTTTTAAACTCGCTCTGAGCTTGTTTATAAACGGCCTCGGCTCTCTCTTTACGGATAATAAAATCTCTTGGATCAATTTTTGTAATTGTTTCCCCCTTGCCGTAATATTTTCCAGATAACAGTTCTATTCCGGCAAGCGGTCCCCCTACTCTAAATGATAGGTCTACAGAACTATAGGGTTTAGAAATAAAAGAAAACTCCAATTTTGTATTAGGAGTTATACTTTTTGCCGTGGTTCCGGTAAGTAATACCACATCATCTTTGTTTTGTTTTGCAGTACTGCAGGAAATCATCATCATAGCAATACTTGCCGATAAAAATAAATATCTCATCTTGTTTACGTTATTTTTTTACAAAGAAAAAAAATCACATATAAACAGATAAGATAAAATTTACCCAACAGGAAACAATTGTTACCGAAACGGAAAGATAGGGAGCTGAAAAGAGAGGGTTCTTGAATTATTATGTAGTTAAAAACCCAGAAAGTATTAAGAAACAAATTGGTTACATGAGTCAGAAGTTCTCTTTATATGATTAGTTAAAAGTTTGGGGAAACATAAAATCATTCGCAAGAATTTATAGTATAAATAACAGTATTATAGATAGTAAAACAAATGAGTTATGAGAAGAGCAAGTAATGAAATCCTCCGCCCTATTTTACAAAAAATAACGATACCCCCACCACACTTATCACCGCCCCAAGTACTTCAATAGTGCTTATCCGTTTTTTATAAATTAAAACATAAGGGATAAGGATTATAATGGGAGTTGTAGCCATGATGGTAGATGCAACCCCGGTGTCGGCATACATAACGGCCATGAGAGAGAGGGAAACGCCAACAAAGGGGCCAAAGATGGCTCCCATAAAAGTGGCTCCCATTGCTTTTTTATTGGTGAGGGCGTTCTTAAAATCTTTGATTCTATTGGTGAGCAGCATAATCAAAACAAAACCTACAATGCCGGTAATAATACGCATTTGGGTTGCGGCAAACGGAATATAATCGATTGTTTGCTGCGACAAACCCTCTATCTGGTTGTAATACAGCATCCCTTTTTTACTGAGCACAATTCCCAATCCCTGACCGAATGCCCCGCCAAACGCAAATAATAACCCTCTTACAGACAAATTCAACCTAATGGAACCGTTGTTATTCCGCTTAAAAATAGAGATAGCAATTCCGGTGAGAGTGACAATCATACCAAGTGCCCCCATGAGCGAGAGCCTTTCATTCAGCATCATATAGCCGAAAAAAGCGGCAATGGGAGGAGCAAGTGTCATAATAAGCTGCGAGAATCTTGCGGTAATGAGTAAATAAGAATAAAATAAACAAAAATCCCCAAATACAAATCCTATAAACCCCGATAGCGACATCCAGAACCAAGTTCTCCCGTCTGCCCCCGCCGGCATAAAAGAACCGGTTGCAAACCATAGCATTCCACCAAGTAATACAAACGCAAATAATAATCGAAACAAATTTACCGCTACCGATCCAATCTGTTTTCCGGCATATTCAAAAAAAAGAGCGGTAACAGTCCACGAAATGGCTACCACCAATGCAATGAGTTCTCCAAAATAGTTTTCCATATATAAATTTATCCCTCCAATATCTTTTGACTCTCCCCTTGTTCGAGCATTTCTACATTTTGCAATTTCCGCTGTATTGCTCTGGTACGGGTTCCAACCAAGGTATCCATATCTGTTAACCCACCTTGAATTTTACCACGCGCTTTTTCTAAAATACCTCCAAAGTTTTCAAATTCGGTTTTTACAGCCCCAAGAGTTTCCCATACTTCACTGCTACGACGTTGTATGGCTAAGGTACGAAACCCCATCTGTAAACTATTTAAAATTGCAGCAAGTGTTGTAGGACCGGTAACTATAACATTGTATTTATGTTGCAATTCATCTAGCAATTCTGCCTTACGCACTACCTCTGCGTAAATCCCCTCAAATGGAAGAAACATTATAGCAAAATTGGTAGTATATGGGGGATCTACATATTTTAAAGATATTTCTTTGGCATTAAGTTTAATAGTGGTTTCTAATTCTTTTTGAGCGGACTCAATAATTAAAGAATCTACAGTATCGTATGCCTCCTGCAATTTTTCATATACGTCTTTTGGAAATTTAGCATCTATCGGGAGCCAAATATTTTCATGAGAGCTTCCAGGTAGTTTTACGGCAAATTCAACCATATCCCTACTCCCTTTTTTTGTAGCCACATTTGCTGAAAATTGATCTGGAGCTAAAATATTTTCTAGTAGCATTTGAAGCTGTACCTCTCCCAGTCCACCACGCATTTTTACATTGCTAAGCACTTTTTTTAGCCCACCAACATCCTGTGCAAGTGTCTTCATTTCGCCTAATCCTTGTTGCACTTCATTTAATTGCTTTCCTACAGTCTCAAAACTCTTTCCAAGCCTCTCCGATAGAGTTTTATCTAATTTTTCCTCTACCGTATTCCTTATACTTTCAAGCTTTTCATCGGTTTTTTGCAACATAGCATTTTGAGTTTTATCTAGCTGTTCTAATTTTTCTCGCTGCGATTTTTCCATTTGGTACAATCTCTCATTTTGGCTTTTCTCTATTTGCTCAAATCTCTCTTTTTGTAACCCTCCAAGCATCCCCATACTTTTTTCCAGCGACTCTCCAAATCTGTTTATATTTGATGTAAGTTCCTCACGATTAGTTCTATTAAGCAAAATAAGCAATATTACAACCACACTGGTCATAACAACTAAAAGTATAGCAATAATAATAATCTCTTGCATTATAAGTCAATTTTTTTGTAAAATTAATTAAAAAGAATAATTTATCTCATTAAAATTTTGTTAATATAATAAAAGAAATTACTTTTGCAGATAGTAAAAGCTTATACTATCTAATATGATACTTAATAAACAAGTGGGCGTTTTTTTGAATTTAGTACACAATAGATTCAAACAATACATAACAACAATTTTTTTGCAAAAGGGGCATAATATAACTCCCGAACAATTTTTAGTAATGGATACTCTTTGGGATGAGGGTATTATGTCTCAACAACAAATAGCAGATATTATTATTAAAGATAAAAATTCTATAGTAAAACTGATAGACGGATTAGAGAAAAAAGGACTTGTAAAACGGGTTGCCGATAAACAAGATAGACGTCAAAATTTAATAGAATTAACACCATATGCAATTAATATAAAGGATGAAGTTACAGATATTGCAATGCAAGGAGTAAATCTTATAATAAAAGATATTCCCACTAACGAACTCTATATATTTATTAAGGTCCTATCAAAAATGGCCGAGAATATGAATGCAAATCCAGATTTTCTTAATTTGGTAAAAGATAATAAAACAGACAAATAACAAATAAAGTAATAAAAAAATAGCAAATGGGTAAGTTATACGAAAAATTAGCTGAAGATTACAGAATTAAAGAAGGACTTAAGGCGTGCATTAATTGTGGTACCTGTACAGCCATTTGCCCTGCTGCCGAATTTTACAAATACGATCCACGACAAATAGTGGATACAGTACAATCTAAAAATGATGAGGAAATAGAGAAACTTCTTAAAAGCGAAACTATATGGTATTGTGGAGAATGTATGTCTTGTATAACTCGTTGTCCAAGAAAAAATGCACCTGGGTTAGTGGTAATGGCACTTAGAAATCTCTCCATGGAGCTTGGGTATTTTGCCGAATCTGAAAAAGGACGGCAGCAATATGCCCTAACTAAAGTAATGAGTTCTAATATTCTTAATTACGGTTATTGCGTATATCCAAGAACATATAAATCTAGCATGCATCCCGAATCGGGGCCAATATGGGTATGGAGCGAACAGCATATGGATGATTTTTATGCAAGATTAGGGGCTAATTTAGATGGAGAAGGGACAGGAGCACTAAGAAAAATACCTAAATCAGATTTAGACGAATTACAAAAAATATTTGATGTAACAGGTGCTACAGCTAGGATAGAAACAATAAATAAATATTCTATGGAAAAAGCCAAAGAAATGGGCTTAACAGAAGAAGAATATTTTAACAAAGTATTTACGGTAACAGAAAAAGATCATTTAAATAAAAAATAATCATTATGATATACGAAGGAAAGCGAAAAATATGGTCAGATTATCAAAAAGAAATTCCAGAGGATCATTATTTTTATGTAAGAAGCTGCATAAGACAAAGTTTTTTCCCAGCAAGCGAAAAAACATTTCTTGATATATGTAGAAATAAGATGGGCAAAGATTTTTTTGAAACAGAACATCATACAACTTGCGGAGGAATAGCATATCATTCCGATGCAATTCCTCAAGAAACCGTAATGACCATTATTGCAAGGCAATTTGCCCTTATGCATAAATATGGATATGAAAATTATGTTTGCTCATGTATAACTTCATTTGGTTTATATACCGAAACTCTTGAGACATGGCACGAGTTTCCCGAACTTGAAGCAAAAATAAAACAAAAATTATGGGATTCATGTAAATTAGAATTTAGTAAACCTAAATACCTTGCGCACGCAAGCGATATTATATACAAATTTAGAAATCTAATTGCCGCTCAAGCAAAATACAAGCTAGTAAATAAAAATACAGGAGAACCGCTACGTGTAGTTGAACATATTGGATGCCATTACGGAAAAATGTTTCCATCTAAAAGTGTAGGAGGTGCAGAATATCCATATGTTCTAGCAGGAATGATTGAGGCTTGGGGGGGCGAAGTTATAGATTATCCCGAGCGGAGACATTGCTGCGGATTTGGATTTAGGCAATATCTAATTCAAAGTAACCGCGGCTACTCTCTATCTAATACTCATAAAAAATTTGAAAGTATGGAACCTTTTAAACCCGATATGATAATTACAAATTGTCCCGGATGCCCTTATTTTCTTGATAGGTGGCAATATGTAATCTCCGAAATGGAAGGTAAAACATACGGAGAAAACGGACACGGAATTCCCGTATTTACATACGAAGAGGTAGCAGGTCTTGTTATGGGCTACGATCCATGGGAACTAGGACTTCAAATACACCAAGTTGGCACAGAAGTTTTGCTAGATAAAATAGGTATTCCTTATAATCCTGAAACAAAATATAAAGGACTTAATAACAAAGATATGGGCAGACCCGAGCTTCCCACTTGCGCTTGTTTGTAAATTTATACAGTTTAGATATATGAATAATAATATTGTAATTATTGGAGGCGGACCTTGTGGACTAGAAGCAAGTGCTCAACTTTATAAAATGGGTTATAACGTAATATTGATTGAGAAATCTGATAAACTAGGAGGACATCTAGCTAAATGGGATAGGTTATTTCCAAATGGTATTAAAGCAAAAGAAGTTTTAGATGAATTAATAGAAAATACTATAGGTGTTAAATGCTTTCTAAATACAGAAGTTAAATCAATAAATCTTTTAAAAAAATCATATACTATAATTCTTTCAAATGGAATTACAGTAATAGCAGACGCTGTACTAATGGCTTCGGGATTTGAATTATTTAGAGCAGAGAAAAAAGAAGAATATGGATATGGCGTTTATAATAAAGTAATTACTAATGCCGATTTAGAAAATTATTTTAACACCAAAAGAGATGAGCGCATAGTTAAAGATCTGCAAAAAATAGGATTTGTACATTGTGTTGGGTCTAGGGACGAAAAGGTTGGCAATAGACACTGTTCAAAGGTGTGTTGCGCCACAGCTGTAAAACAAGCATGCGAGATAAAAGAGGAATTTCCTAACGCCGAGGTTTACTGTTTTTATATGGATTTAAGAATGTTTGGCCGTAATTACGAAGATCTTTATCTTAAAGCGCAAAAAGACTATGGAATACATTTTATAAGAGGACGTGTATCGGAAGTATCAGAAAATATAGAGAAGCGGCTTGTTGTTAAGGCAGAAGATACCCTATCGGGTAAGCCAATAAAAGTATCACTAGATTTACTTGTACTTATGTCTGGTATGCAGAACAATAGTGAAGGACTTAAAATAGGTGAAATGATCTCTATGAAAACTGCAGAAGACGGATTCTTTGCTTGTAAAGATTCTATATACCACTTACAAGAGAGCGATAAAGAGGGAATATTCTATGCCGGTGCATGTACAGGGCCAAAAACAATTCCCGATTGTTTACACGAAGCAAGAGCTGCAGCATTAGCTATAAATAATTATTTAAAACAATAATAGAATACAATGAAAAATTTTGGTTATGGGCTTGCTCCAAGTTCCATTATTGAGTTAGATAAAGTAGATAATGCTAAATTTAAAGAACTTATAGCACTTGAGCCCGATGTTTTAAAATGTATGGCTTGTGGCTCATGTACAGCAAGTTGTACAGCTGGAAATTTTACAAGAACAAGTGTGCGTAGTGCAATTCTTGCTATACGTAACGGACAAAACGAAACTGCCCTATCACTACTTAAGGGATGTATGTTATGTGGCAAATGCACAATGATATGTCCAAGGGCTATAAATACAAGACACCTAATAATATCAATTTGTAAAATATACGAAACCAAATGAGAGAGAGAATTTTAGGAGGTTACGATAACTTTGTACTGCCATTTATGATAGGAGTGGCATTCATTATAGTATATCTTTTAATAGGGCTTATAAGGCTATTTAAACATATACCGGGTCCCGATAGAAAAAAATTATTAATATCTCTAGTAACGCCAACAGCAATCTATAAAAATATTAGGGACATTATATGCGATTGCCTTATACATGTAAAAATATTTAAACGAAAAGCATTACTTGGCTACATGCACGCCAGCATAGCATTTGGATGGTTTATGCTTATAGTAGTAGGACACATAGAAGTTGCCTTATACGTGCCCCAGAGAAACGGAGTACTATATTATCCTGTTTTCTTTAGGTATTTTGTAAAACAAGAGGGAGACGTAACATTACGTGGAGCATTTTTCTTTTTTCTAATGGATTTTTTCCTACTAATGGTACTAAGCGGAGTAGGACTAGCAATGTATAAACGAATCCGCTCTACTGCATTAGGGCTTAGAAGAACTACAAAACCATGTTTTGCAGATAGAGTAGCACTTATATGTTTGTGGTCTATATTTCCATTAAGACTATTAGCAGAAAGTTTTACCGCAGGAATAAGCGGTGGAAGTTTTCTCACAAAACCCATGAACATAGTCTTTTCTAGCTTCCTTAGCAACGATATCCACGTTTTGCCAACATGGTGGGCATACTCCACAGCTTTAGGGCTATTCTTCTTAGCACTCCCCTTTAGTAGATATATGCATATTCCAACAGAAGCACTACTTATTGTTCTAAGAAATGCGGGGCTTAAAGTAACTCGCCCAAGAAAAGGATTTGCCGAAGCCGAAATATACTCATGCTCAAGTTGCGGTATATGCCTAGATGCTTGTCCTATGAATATCCAAAAGAAAAATCTCAAATATTCATCGGTATACTTCATTCGGGTTTTAAGAAGGCATAACACAAAAAAAATAAACGAAATCTCTGAAAAATGTCTTATGTGCGGAAAATGTGTTGCATTATGCCCTGTTGGAGTTGATTCATGCGGAATAAAACGAGCACAAAGAGCAACAGTAACCAATAATATAAAGTACGATTATAGTTATTTATCAAACGCAGCACACACACCGGTTGAAACAGATAACACCGTTAACAATAATAAAGTACTATATTTTGCCGGTTGTATGACTCATTTAACTCCTGCAATAATAAAATCTATAACATCAATTTTAGAAAAGTCTGGAACAGAATATATTTTTGCCGATAAAGATGGAGGAGTATGTTGCGGAAGGCCACTTATGTTAGCAGGCAGAGAAGCAGCAGCAAAAGAATTAGTTGCAAAAAACGTAGAGATGATAAAAGCAAGCGGATGCAAAACAATTCTCCTCTCCTGCCCTATTTGTTTAAAAGTTTTAACCGAAGAATACCACTTAGAGGGATTTAAAATTTTGCACCACACACAATTTATAGATAATCTAATAAATACGGGTAAAATTGCTCTTAATAAAACAGCAGAAACACTGGTATACCACGATCCCTGTGAATTAGGAAGAGGATGCGGAATATACAAAGAGCCACGTAATATCCTTGCACATATAGGAACCCTTAAACAGGCCGAAAAAGAGTTAAAAGAGAGTATCTGTTGCGGAGGAAGCATTGGTAGCCTTACACTAAACTACGAGGAGAGAGTAAAAATTACCCAAGGGTCATTAAAAGCACTTACTCTTAATAATCCCGATAAAATAATTACCGCATGCCCTTTATGCCTTAAGACTTTCTCAGAACAATCAAAAACACCTGTAATAGACATAGCCCAAATTGTAAATGAAAACATAGAAAAGCCCATTTGCAAAAATTAGTAAAATGTTTTACTTTTGTCCAAAATAATTTATAGAAAATAAAAATAAAATAAAATGTACATACAACCTACTGAATATAAACTAGAAAACTGTGCTACAAAACGTCAATTTAAAGATTCCGGATGGCTTTTAGCAGATCCCACATATCCAACCCCATCTTTAATAAGGACTATTTACGCAAAAAAACAAATAGATTTTAAAGACAGCACTTATGGATTCTATAAATTTGCCGATTGGCTTCCGGTTAATAGGATGCTAAAAAAATCTAGTGCTCCAGTAACATACAAAAGCAAAGGATTGGCTAATAAATTTGGCCTAAGTAATTTATATATAACGTTTTCGGGGTATTGGCCCGAGAAAGGAGCTAATATGAATACTTGCTCATTTAAAGAAACTGAAGCATATTCAGTTTGCGCAAGGCTTCCACAAGATAATAGTAAAATTTTAGTAGTTGCATCGGCCGGAAATACAGCAAGAGCTTTTGCCCAA
The DNA here is from genome assembly GCA_036659275.1 of Bacteroidales bacterium. Lineage (GTDB taxonomy): Bacteria > Bacteroidota > Bacteroidia > Bacteroidales > UBA932 > Egerieousia. The sequence goes on from JAVXCW010000009.1 coordinate 19,193, forward strand.
GTTTGCTCAGATAATAATATTCCAATTGTAATAGTTGTTCCGCACGAAAATCTCGACGCCTTATGGTTTAAAGAGCCGCTTAAAGATTGTGTTAAATTTATATGTACTCCTCCACAAACAGACTATTTTGATGCTATTGCATTAGGCTCAAAAATATGCAAATCTCCAAGGTTTTTAGAAGAAGGCGGAGCAAAAAATGTGGCTCGCAGAGATGGCATGAGCACTACAGTACTATCAGCCACAGAATTTATAGGGCGCATTCCCGATAGCTACTTTCAGGCTATAGGGAGTGGCACAGGAACAATTGCAGCTTATGAGGCAAATCTCCGTCTTATTGAAGACGGCCGTTTTGGCTCACACATTATGAAACTTATCCCATCACAAAATATTCCATTCACCCCCATGTATGATGCATGGAAAGCAGATAGCAGGGCACTTCTGCCATTTGATGAAAACGAAGAACGTAAAAAGGCTCTTTTAATCCATGCAAAAGTTCTTTCAAACAGAAAGCCGCCATACTCTGTACCGGGAGGACTTTATGATGCCCTTAAGGCAACAAAAGGAGATATGGAAATATCAACTAACCAAGAACTTATACAAGCTTGTAACCTTTTTAAAGAGTGCGAAGGAATTGATATATACTCGGCAGCAGGAGTTGCTGTAGTAAGTTTAGAAAAAGCCCTTGCAAGCGGTAAGATAACTAAAGACGAAATAATAATGCTCAACATTACCGGAGGTGGTGAAAAACACTTTAAAGCAGAGCATAAATGCGTAAATATTGAGCCTCATTTAATTATAAACCAAGACTCTCCTACGGAGGAAGTTATTTCTGCTGTAGAAAAATTATTTACAGAATGAGTTTCAAAGTATCAGAAGTTTTCCAGCCAAAAGTGTTGGAAATATTTAAAAAAGGAAACTACAATAAAGAAATGTTTACTGCCGATCTTATTGCCGGCATTATTGTGGGTATTGTTGCGTTGCCTCTTGCTATTGCTTTTGGTATAGCTAGTGGAGTAACACCACAACAAGGACTTATAACGGCAGTAATAGCAGGTTTTTTAGTTTCTATGTTTGGAGGGTCACATTTTTTAATAGGAGGACCAACAGGTGCATTTATTGTTATTGTTTATGGTATTGTAGCACAATATGGAATGTCGGGGCTTATAATAGCAACTGTTTTGGCTGGAGTAATGCTTGTTCTTATGGGAATATTTAAATTAGGCAGCATTATAAAATTTATCCCATATCCTATTGTAGTTGGCTTTACAAGTGGTATAGCAACAGTTATTTTTTCCACACAAATGAAAGACTTTTTTGGTCTTCAAATAGAAAAAGTACCTAGCGAATTTGTTCCGCAATGGGGTACATATTTAAGTAATCTTAATTCAATTAATATATATGAGACTCTGCTAAGTTTAGGGTGTATTCTTATAATTATTTTTTGGCCGCGTGTAACAAGAAAAATTCCCGGATCTTTAATTGCAATAATATTAGGGACTACGGCGGCTCTTTTTCTTTCGCAGTTTGCAGGAATTGAATTTGCAACTATAGGAAGTAAATTTCCAGAATTGGCAAATGGTATAGATATTCCTTCCCCACAAGTTCCTAATATAGATTGGGAAACAGCAACAAAATTGTTTCAGCCGGCTTTTACAATTGCTCTTTTATGCGCAATTGAATCACTCCTTGCCGCTATGGTTGCCGATGGAGTTACTGGTAAAAAACATAATTCAAATACAGAGCTTATAGGACAAGGAATAGCAAATATAGTAGTTCCGTTTTTTGGCGGTATTCCTGCAACGGGTGCTATTGCCAGAACTATGACAAATATTAATAATGGGGGAAGAACTCCTGTAACAGGCATTGTACATGCTTTTGTTCTTTTACTTATATTTCTTTTTCTAATGCCGTACGCAGTATATATTCCACTATCGTGCCTTGCTGCAATTCTTATAATAGTAGCATATAATATGAGTGAATGGCGAACATTTAAATATCTTTTAAAGGGGGATAAAACAGATATATCAGTGCTGCTTATAACATATTTTCTTACTGTAATAATAGATCTTACAGTGGCAATTGAGATTGGACTTGTGCTTGCTATTATTTTATTTGTAAAACGTGTTTCTGAATCTTCATCAATTACAGTGCTTACAGGGGAAACACTACCTGGAACAGAAAATGAAGAGTTAGCTCAATTAAGTAACATAGAACATATTGACGTTCCAATAGGAGTTGAAATATACGAAATTGACGGGCCTTTCTTTTTTGGACTTGCAAGTAAATTAGACGAAATTGACAGAGATTTGGGTAAAAAAAATATTAAAGTACGTGTAATAAGAATGAGAAAAGTCCCATTTATGGACTCTACAGGTCTTAATAACCTTAGAAGTTTATGGAAAAGATCTAAAAAAGAGGGAGTAAATCTTATTTTGAGTGGCGTAAATGAAAAAGTTTTACAATACCTTACAAAAGCAGGATTTGCAAATGAAATAGGTGAAGAATATATATTTCCTCATATTATTCCGGCATTGGCAAAAGCAACAGAAATGATTGATGCATTAAATAAGGCTAATACAAAAAATAAATAATTTTTTATGAATCCTAAATTAAAGGGAAGCATATTTATACTTTTGGCAAATGTATGCTTTGCTCTTAATACATCGGTTTCTAGGATGATTATTCCAGTGAATATGCCTGCATTTGGCCTTAGTCTATTAAGAATATCATTTGCATGTATAGCTTTTTTTGTTCTTGGTCTTATAATAAAGAATAATGGTCCCAAATTTACACCAAAAGATCACATAAGATTACTTGTGTGTGGTTTATTAGGGACAGCTTTTAACCAACTCTCATTTTTAGGGGGATTATCGTTAACATCACCAGTTGATGCATCGCTTATATGCACATGCACCCCTATTATTACTATGATTTTTGCTTCATTAATTATAAAAGAGCCTATTTCATTAAAAAAAGCCGGAGGGGTATTTATTGGAATGGCCGGTGCTGTTATGATTATGTATACAAGCGCCAATCCAACAGATTCAGCACAAACAGGGACTTTAGGCGGAGATTTGTTGGTTGGTATAAGTTGCGTAGTATATGGTCTCTATTTAGTACTTGTACAGCCAATAATGAAGACTCATTCTTCTGTTCACGTAATGAAATGGGTGTTTTTTTACGGATGTATAGCAACATTCCCTTTTTGCTACAGCCAAGTTAAATTCATAGGAATAATTGATGAATTTGGTATGCCTCAAAATGCCGTAATAGGTGAGCTTGCTTTTGCATTAATAGTAGGAACGTTTATTCCATATTTACTAGTCTCCTTTGCCCTTAAATTATTAAGGCCTACAACTGTAAGCATGTACAATTATATGCAACCCATAATAACTTCAATATTGGCAATAAGCATAGGACAAGATATATTTACATGGAGTAAACCTCTTGCGGCACTTCTTATTTTTACAGGCGTTTATTTTGTAATAACTTCAAAATCTAAAGCAGATTTGGAGAGGAAAAAGGGCTGACAAGAAAAAAGACAACCCCAATTGGAATTGTCTTTTTTCTTAAAACCTTCTAGTGAAGGAATTATTTTACTTCAGTAGCTGTAACAGCAGTTGAATCAACAGCTGGAGCTGCAGTTGTATCAACAGCAGGAGTCTCAACAACTTCTGTAGCTGGAGTTGCCTCTAAAGTTTGTTCTTCGTTAGCAGATGAATTGCCGCAAGCAGCAAAAGCTAAAGCTGCAACTGCGATAAATAATACTTTTTTCATACGTTTTAATTGAATTTTAACGGTTAGTTAATATTTGTTAGTTTGTTTATTTATTCTAATTTTTTGAGTGCACAAAAGTATATAAAATCGTTCTTCATTATACAAAAAATAGCCACATGTAACAAAAAATTAACAAATGGTGCAGAAACAGCATTTTCCTATGTGCTAAATAGCTTAGAATAAGGATATTTATAAAAAAAATCTTAGATTATTACATAATTGTTAACTAAAAAAGCACATAATAATTTATAATTATTACTAAATAACAACTTGTAAATTTAAATATTAATATTATTTTTGTAGCAAAATAAATAATAACAAATTTATGGAAAATAAACGACTAACCGCATCAAATGGTCGTCCTGTTGCGGATAACCAAAACATTCAAACAGCTGGCCAAAGAGGCCCTGCAATGTTACAAGATCCATGGTTTATGGAAAAATTAGCCCATTTTGACAGAGAAGTAATCCCCGAAAGAAGAATGCATGCTAAAGGATCGGGAGCTTTTGGAACTTTTACTGTTACCAACGATATTACAAAGTATACGCGAGCATCTATGTTTGCGCAAGTAGGTAAAAAAACAGAATGCTTTGTCCGTTTTTCTACAGTAGCCGGCGAACGTGGTGCCGCAGATGCAGAACGAGATATTCGTGGTTTTGCAATTAAATTCTACTCTGATGAGGGTAACTGGGACCTTGTTGGAAACAACACGCCCGTATTCTTTTTAAGAGATCCTCTTAAATTTCCAGATCTTAACCATGCTGTAAAAAGAGATCCAAGAACCAACATGAGAAGTGCAAACAATAACTGGGATTTTTGGACTTTACTTCCAGAGGCACTACATCAGGTAACAATAACAATGAGCGATAGGGGAATCCCTGCATCATACAGAAATATGCATGGATTTGGAAGCCACACATATAGCTTCTACGATAAGGATAATAAAAGAATATGGGTTAAATTCCATTTAGAAACAATGCAAGGAATAAAAAACCTTACAGATGAGGAAGCTGCAGCAATAGTAGCAAGCGATAGAGAATCTCATCAAAGAGATTTATTTAATGCCATTGAAAAAGGAGATTATCCCCGTTGGAAATTCCGTATTCAGCTTATGACAGAAGAACAGGCAAATACATACAGAATTAATCCGTTTGATTTAACAAAGGTATGGCCTCATAAAGATTTTCCTTTGCAAGATGTTGGAATTATGGAACTTAATCGTAATCCTGAGAACTACTTTGCCGATGTAGAACAAGCAGCATTTAATCCAATAAATATTGTTGAAGGAATAGGTTTTTCTCCCGATAAAATGTTACAAGGTCGCCTTTTCTCTTACGGTGATGCACAGCGTTACCGCCTTGGAGTAAATCACGAACAAATTCCGGTAAATAAACCTCGTTGTCCTTTCCATGCCTTCCATAGAGACGGAGCAATGCGTGTTGATGGCAATTACGGAGCTGCAAAAGGATACGAACCAAATAGCTATGGTGAATGGCAAGATTCTCCCGAGAAAAAAGAGCCACCTTTGAAATCGGCCGGAGATGTATTTAATTATAATGAAAGAGAATATGATAATGATTATTTCTCACAACCCGGTGATCTTTTTCGTCTTATGAAGCCTGAACAACAGCAAGTTCTATGTGAAAACACGGCACGTGCCATGGGAGATGCAGAACTCTTCATCAAACAACGCCACGTACGCAATTGCTATCAAGCAGATCCGGCCTACGGCACCGGGGTAGCCAAAGCCCTTGGCATTTGTATTAATGAAGCCATGGCTGCAACAAGATAATTACTCACAATTTATATTTTAATTGATAAACCTATCTGAGAAGTAATATAATTTTTGGATAGGTTTTTTACTTCTAACTTATTGAAATTCAGACCTAAATTGTTTGATGTAACGTTTAATCTTGCTCATTCCTTTTGTCTTTTCAGTCATGGCTTTTATTTATTGAACTAGCAAACCTAATAACCGGGAAAACTATTTTTTTCATAAGCACTGCTGCGTTCATAACTTAATTTAACTGTTCGTTCCTTGTTTAGCCTTTCATTATTCTAACTCTAATTTTGGATAAAATCTTTGTGCTATAGACATATCAACCTTAACTTCATGCCAAGTACCATCTGGTAGGGATACATTTATAGTTTTATCTACCTTAAAAAGATAATTTAGCGTATGTGGAGCACACCACATTCTCTGCCACAACTTTTCAACATCATCTCGTTTCGACCATTTAATATTTTCATTATAACGATAAATTTTTCGCTCTCTACCATTTTCTATTCCTACAGCTTGCCATTTGAAGAACCCTTGTGAATCTTCACCTTTCAAGATAATACCAGGTAATCCGTTTAATTTCCACATACCATACGGATAAGGTATATCAACAGTGAACCAAACTCTCCACTTTCTCCCCCTGAAATAACTCTCTGCAACCATACAGTTATATCCCAGAATACTAGTTTTTGCGGTATCAATAAACTGCCACTTAATTTGCTCTAATTTTTCATTATATACAAACTCTCTTGTATCAATCCTTAAAGCAACATCTCTATCTTGAGTGTTATGATTTGTAAAAACATCTAAGTAAGTGGCTGTTTGATCTTTTGGAATAACTAAGTGTGTAATATTACGATAACCATACCCACCACCACTTGACACGGGGCCATTCTTATTTTCTGCCATTTGCATAGAATCTCTTAAGTATGAATTATAACTATAATAGCGATTCGTGATTTTTCCAATATCAAGAATCATAGGTTCGCTATATCGTGACATTTTAGCAGTATCAATCACATAGCTATAATCATACTTCACACGCAACAATAATTCATCTATTGCCTGTAGTTTATTTATATCTCGTATTTTAGGATAGTACTTCTGTTGACCAAGAATTGTATTAATTTGCGATTTACTCATTGTCTGAGAGTAAGATTGTACAGCTAGCGCTATAGAAATAATGGTAATTATATAATATTTATACATAACAAATTTGTTTATTAATAAGCATGATAAAGTAGTCTTTTATTACTGTATAGTAAAATAAATACTGTGATAATAACCGTAACAATTATAAAATTATATATCAATTTATAGAGAAGTGCATATCCATAGCACCTCCCTATAAATTGAAGGTATAGATAGATTAAGGTGTAACTATAATTGATACGTATTCTTTGTCATTAGATGTACCTGAATCTAAATTACTATGTGAGTTAGCCCGACCGTTGTTATCCGTGCTTGAACCTCCATTATCAGCATACGCACAACCACAGCCACAATGATTAGTAGTATATGTTTGCCCCCCCTTAACTTGATTTAACTCTTGATCATTTAGAGTTTCTTTTTCAATCTGGTTTAATTTCAATGATTTCATAAATTTAAATATTAAAATTGACAACTGTTTAATTTATAGAGATTTTAGTAACAGCAGATCTCTCTATTTTAACTACTGTTCTCAAGTTGTATTTTTGCAATTTGAGAAATGTTAGATTCATTTCTATGCACTATTGCTTTTTTTAGGTTAATAATTAAGTTGGTTATTGTAGTTGCTTTATAGTCTCGATTATTTGAGAATATACAAAACTCTCAAAATAATACATAGGCTAATCGCTACATATACAATCTTTTTGCATTACTATTTCATAGTTAGATGGTGATGGACATAGCCATTGATACAAACATTTAGAACACCTTCCTGAATCTCTGATTCTACGCCAAGAGTAATTTTGTTTTAATTCAGTTACTATTATGTCTATAATTTCATCACATATTTTTCCTATGTGTTGGTGATTTACATTTGAATACACTAAACCATCAGGCATCACAGTTAGCTGACCAAATGATATAGTATTAAGTGATTGATGAGCAAATATCTCTCTTTTTGATAGCTGACTTTCTAAAATATCTTTACGAGTTAAAAAAATATTTTCATTGAAAAACTCTATATTATCATCATAAACAGGAGTAACACTATGGTTTTCAATATTGAGCTTCTCCATTAGATTAATCCATCTCTCATACTCTTCAATGCTTCTCACTATTAGATTAAAGTTTACATTTGCAGAGTATGGTAAATATGGTTCAAACAGTGATGACGCGGGAGGAAAAAACTTAAGATCGCAGATAAGCGTAACCTTAAATCCATTTGAGAGGATATTTGAGATCAGCCCCTTTTGATTATTATTAGTTGGTAACGTAAAATAGAGTTCTATTTTTTTCTTAAAATTAGACACCCTTACGCATAAATTCTCTATGTCATAATTCTCAATATTTGATATAACGATATTTATTGTGTTGATATATTGAGAGTCGCTACGTTCTATAAATTCAACAATGGTATTAACATCTAACACTTCATTGAAGGCCGTCGGATATATTATTTGTTTGTGATAATTCTTACTATATGCTACACCTCCAGTGTAAATTGTTAAGGTGCGTAAATAGGTCAAAGCATTTTCCCCAATATCCAATCCAGAGTTACTTTCCATTCTTTCAACAGAGAATTGTAAATTTAGTAAAGGTGGTAGAGATAGCACATTATCATTACCTGCATTTAGAATTACTCCGAATCCACCTTGCTCAACTAACTTGATGAAGTACCCCACTTCTGGGTTGCTCTCATTTAAAACAACACTGTATAAATTATCAAAAACTAATAGTGATTCACAAATACCTCTTATAGCCTCTGTTACGTGAAATTCTTTAACATTAAAGCTATTTGTGTTATACAGCAATCCTTTATTTGCTTTTATCCATAAAAAGGTGTCCGGCGACAATATAATTTTCTTATCCATAATAAATTAGGTGTATTTAACGTATTACTACATCTTGCATTAGTTTTTTGTATAAATTAGGTTTTTTTGCAAGATGCCTCAAGCAATGGGATGAGTAGAGTATAAACTCTCTCTTGCCCATAAAGCCGTTGCACTTGCTAATACTATCTCTAATATCTTCTATGTAAAACAAACATTGTGTACAACTCTGTGCTCTATAACAAACATTACATTGAGGCTGTAATTTATCTAATAACGTATTAAAATCTAATGCTATACGTTCTAAGTCAAGCATTACTTCATTTTCGGTAATATTCCCAAGAGAAAAGTCGTGATCAATCTTTTCACACTGAAGTATTTTGCCATTTACTGTAACAAATATTTTTTTGCTAAAAGGAGAACACGTTCCTGTAGGTATTATATTTATACTGTGTTTATCGATAAAAAGATCATTGTAGTTGCCAAATACATTTCCACTATAACTATGTAAATACCTTAGTAAATCATTTGTATTAGGCTCTGAAATGAACATCTCTTCTGAAATTTTTTCATAATTTTCTGTCTCTAAAAGACTGTCATGTTTATTTTGATATGTTCGATTAAATTCTTCGATCTTTTCAGGACGAATACCAGAGTTATTTAATTCGGCAATAGTTGGTAATTTTCCGAACTCATTTTTAATAAAATGATGCACACTATCAACACTACTCCTATTATGTAGCACAGCATTAAAATTTACATGCTTAGCAAAGTAGCTTGGATGCTTTTTTTGCAATTTTTTAACATTGGAGAATACTTTATCGAAAGAATTTTTGCCGTTATGAGTTACTCTGTAACTGTGAGCCGTTTCATCTCCATCCAAACTAATTAGTAATTTAAAATCCTTACTAACAAGATATTCCATGCACTTATCTAACAACATAGCGTTAGTTGTCATTGAAAAGATAAATTTTCGATTGACTTCTAATTTTTCAATATACTTAACAACTTGTTCTATTAGTTTCATATTTAGCAGCGGCTCTCCTCCATAAAAACTAATATATGTTGTAGGTCGAGCTGAATCAGCTTTATTGTTATTCCATAAGTGTGAGAAGTAATCAAGGAGTACCTTCACATAAGAATAATCTAAAAATTTATCTTCTCTCTTATCATATCCAAAATATAGATCTCCATAACCACAATACTTACACTTAAGATTGCACGCATCTGTTACTTCAAATGTAATTTGAGAAATATTAACTAAACTATGTTTAATATCCTCTGCTGTTATTCTTCTTGTTCTCATAAATTAATGTGTTGATAATTAAAAATTAAATCTTACAGTGGCGATGACTCCTAGTGGTCTTAGTGTATAGGAGTAACGATAATCTGTAATATCAGAGGTGAAAGCTGAACTATAGGAATCTGTTCCTAGGAGGTTTCTACCTTCGATACTGTAGGTGATTTTCTTCCACTTATATCTGAGTTCGGCTCCTAGGAATACCATATTCTGAAATTCTGGAGAGAGCGTGCCATTATAGTAATGCTCACAGTCTAGGGAGGCGGTAAAACCATTTCCAAAGTCGAAAAGAAGTTCTCCGTTTTGCTTTATATAATTTATGGGAGCGATTTTCTCTAGTGATTCAACTTTATTCTCTGAACGATTATATTCTATCTTGTAGTCCATAGTAAGCCATTTACAGAAGCGGGTATTAAAGCTAAAGAGTGTAGTAAAAAAGTCGTTACGGCTATTAAGCATATCCCCTTGACGGATTATTTCTCTCCAAGAGCGATTCCAGCCTCCTCCAAGAGTAAAAAGTGTAGAAATAGATAGGAATTGTTTGGATACTTTAGCTTTTAAGATTAGACCTTGTGATTTATTAGGGGTGGCAACTGATTCTATATATGTTAGGGCACCATCATAATTATAGGCGTATGTGAGATTACTATTTGCTGTCCAGTAGGATGCGTCTATGTTTGCAAAGACTAAATCCAGAGCATTACTATAATTCATAGATGCTGAATAGTTCTGGTTTTTAGTATGACGCAACTCTCCGTCTTTGGTTGCTATATTTCGGTAGTCGGTCATTATAAAACCGCCATAACTATCATAAAGTCCGCCATAAAACTCTAAATAACTTGCCGTATATGAATATTTTAAATCATGAGTTATTCTGCCATTCAGTCGTAATGATGGGCTGGCAATAATCTTGTGAATCTTATTAGTCTTGTTTCGCACTTTGTCCTTTGAATGAAGGGACATAAAGTCTGCTAATACATAGGCTGATATAAAGAAGTCTTCATTTAGTTTATAGCTAATGGATGGTCCGACTGTTAAATCGTATCTCTGCCAATTAATATTGTTTCGCATAGAATCAGCTACGGACTGAGTGCTTGTATAAAGCTGAGAGTTCATATCCTCTATGTGAGCATTAAATCCTACTCCCACTGCAAAGTCCCAGCCTCCTGTACGGTAAGATGTAAAAAGGGAATTATTTGTTGTAAACTTTGATGAATTTAATGTCTGTACGGCATTATCGGCCTTAGCCACTCCAAATATCTCTGGGAAAAGCATAGGCTTAATCTGTAAAGATGTAGGTTGATTATTATATGCTATATCGGAGCGTATGTTAAATGAGAGTTTTTTAGCTATAGGGACTATCATTCGTAAATTATTACGGGCTGATAGCGATGGCAATTTGAAATCTTGTTGTACTTGTTCACCGTTACTTGTTACATTACCAAAATCCTTATTAAAATCACCATTTAGGTAAAGGGTATTATCCAAATAACTCTTTTCTTTATTATTCTCTATTTTAATATCCATATTTACTCTATTACTACGCATAGCTGCATAAATACTCTCATCTATAACTATTGGCCCAGCCCCAGCGATATTCTGTATTGTTCTGGAAATGCCATCACTTTCTCTGTAGTCGTGTGCATAGTTAGCATTAAGTTTTAGCTGTGTGCTTTCGTTTAACTTAAAAAGGAAATTAGAAGATAGTGCGTGAATATTATTTTTAAGATAGAGGTTCTCATCTAGCGGTGGAAGAGAAGGTAATTGTACTCCGATAATTGATGTAGCGACTGCTGCTCCATCATACTGAGAGCTAAATTCTCTAGCTACATTATCGCCTGTGTTATTTGACTTGTAGGTATTAATGGACTGCATCTTCTTCCCAAAGTACATAGCACTAAGCTCTCCCTTCCACATTCCTGGCTTATAACCTCCTCCCGCCAGAATAGATCCTGTCCATGTACCTTTAGCTCCCTCTTTAAGGGTTATATTCATAGCTGCTGCATCTGGTCGAGAGATTTCCTTTAGTGCTTTTACGTGCTGGTGATTTTCATAGACATTTATGGAGTGTATATCTTTAGCATTAATATTTTTAGATGCTATGGCATATCTTCCGCCTAGCATATCCAAACCTTCAACATAGAACTTAGATATTTCCTTTCCATGATACTTTATCTTTCCAGACTCCTCAACATCAACACCAGGGAGTTTTTTTAGAATATCCTCTACTACTATATCATTAGCATCAATATATTTAGCTGCTATATAGGTAAGAGTATCTCCGCCTCTTCTCATAGCTGGAATAGTAGCTTGTACCACTGTCTCTTTAATTTCCAGAATCTTTTCTTTCACTTTGAAATTTAATCTTTGAGATTTGTTTGTAATGAACTTGGTCGTAGCTTCAAGATTCAAAGACGTTACAACAATAGCCAGTGAATCCTGGTTTATATTTAGCACCAACGAATACTCGCCATTTTGGTTGGTGGTGGTAAATGAGTACATTCCTTTCTTAGCAACATCTTGTGCAATTACATTAGCAAACTCCACTGCCTTGCCCTCGGTGGTGGTAACTATGCCCGAAATCTTTGTTTGAGCAGATATAGTCAATACCCACAGAGACAATAGTATGACAAGTAAAGTCGATTTCATAAATAATAGTTGTTAATGTTGTTATTCGAGTTCTATTCGAGGGTAGTATCCAACATCACTATTAAGATCAATTGCAATACTCCTCACACTTCCGTCTGGGAGTCGTGTTTTAATTATACCTTTAGTCATACCCCTAAATACAAAGTGCATAGATGCAGGAGATAGCCACTGTCGCATCCACAAATTATCGATATCCTTCTTATTAACGTTCCTAACAACATATTGAGGTAACATCGCCCATTTCTTTGTATTCTTAACTTCGGGGTTAAACTTGTAGATATTTCGTCCTTGCGGTTTGCTGATACCTATTGCAGTCCAACTAAATAACCCATCACTATCCGCGGCTGATAGGATTAAACCAGGTAATCCACTTAGTTTCCAAGGTCCAAAATTGTATGGTATATCTATTGAGAACCATACAATCCATTTTCTACCTTTATATTCCGCCTCTGCTCTTCGGCACGAGTATCCCAATACACTCTTCTCTTCACCGGTAACCTGCCATATTATCTTGTCAGTGGATTCACTATACATATAGTCGTACAAATCAAACCTATGATAAATCTCTCTATTTAATTGTTTAGGATTCGTATATATATCCATATAGAGGATGGATTGATTGTTAGGCAACCAACTCTCTGCATTGATTCCTACTGTTGGATTATTTCTATTCTTATGATAAAAATCGTTTATCAAGCTATCGCGCAAAAACGAGTTCTGAGAGTAAAATTTTACTATATCATCACTTATTTCAAGGAGCATAGGTTCATTATAACGATTGTCGTTTTCAGGGTTTTCAAGATAATCAAACTTATATGTTACAAGTAGCTCACAGTTTGCAATATTTTTCTTAGCCTCAAAATCTCGTCCGGATGGATAATATTTCATCCCATCATTAATTTTCTTAGAAATCTCTCTATCAGTTTGGCTATATGCGTTAATAGTTAATAGAGTTAGGATAAATGTTACTATTTTTTTCATAGATAATTTCATACGTAAATATCTTGTTTAAAAACCACTTATAATCAATGGTTTAGTTTTTATTAATTTTAATAAAGTTCAATTCAAACAAAATAAGAGATAGCACTTGTGAAAACAAATGCGTGGTTATTAGTTAAAAGGAGTACAGCTTAATGTTTTAAAATTTCATACACGTAGTCGGACTACACTCTTGGGTGCTTAGCCGTTGATATCAGTTTCATAATCGGCTTAGTGTTATTCGTAAATAACGGGAGCCAGTAAAAATCGACCTTTGATTCCTTTTTTATTTTCTATAATACATATCTTAGCTATGCGATAGACAGACTTCAGGATCGAATGTCCTATTGCTATCAAGGCTCTCTTTTTGCCTCGTCGTGCTGCCAATTTATGATATCTTGCGTTATAAAAAGTATCTTTTGTTTGGGCTGCTGCCCATGGCCTGAGACATACTTGATATGACGTGCATTTACTATCCAAACCTTTAAGCCGGATGGTTCTAAAACATTATAAACAGGCTTTCAATAAACCCATGTGCTTTCCATTGCAATATGGCTTACTCCTTGCTCCAATAACCAATCTCTTAATTCTGTCAATGAACTGGTAAATGATTCGAATTCTCGGGTCTCTTTTTTTATTCCGACTCCGTCTATCGTTGCAACTATTATTTTTTGATGGACATCTATCCCACATCTGCGCAAGACTTGTTGCTTAAACTTAACTTCTTCCATGACTATGAAAATTTGTGGATTAATAATACGAAAGTAGAAAGTTCTTGCTAATTTTTATTCTCTTGGGTGCTTCTTTAAATCATGGATGTTGCATAAAAATTTTTGACAATATTTACAAAATATTGTAGTTTATTCGTAAACAACCATATAGTCAAAAACGTATTGCATATAATGCATCATTAATACTCTAAAAAATGTAGCACTATGTGAGTTTTTAAGTTCACATAGTGCTCTGATACTAATTTACGGCGTAATAATTATTTCATCAAGTATGCAATATATTTGATCTTGGTCTGTTCCTGAGTATTTACCACCAGCTGAATTAGCCCAGCCATTATCATCATCTGATGATGGACCAGCACAACCACAGCCACAATATCTTGCACCTCCTTTAATTTGTTCTAGCTCTCTATTGTTTAGAGCTGTCCTTTCCAATTGATTTAATTTAAGCTTTTTCATTTTACAAAGTATTAAAATGTTATTATTACAATTATTTAGAATAAATTAAACAGCCCCACTTATAATCAAAATAATCATAAGACGAGGCAACAGACAATTGCCGATAGAAAGGTTTTTATGAGCATATTCCGAAGATGGATATATACTTGTTGATTTATGGTTAAGTTATCAATTCTCATATCTTACAGGTTTAATAGATTTGATACTTCCTAATCCTCCACGTTGTAACTAAAAGAGAACCGTTACAACTTTTCCCGACCTAAAACTAATACAATTATTTTAAACCACCAAATTTTTATGCAAAAAAATCGAAATATTTTTGCATTTCTAAATTATTTGTATATAAAGTTGTACTACCGAACCAGGTGGCGCACGCCAAACAAACAATCGGTTGCGGCGCAAGTTGTAGCAATGGTTCTGCCAGTGCGAAGGCAAATGCCTCGCATAGGATGCAAGAAACTTTATTTCCTGCTCCAAGAACCGTTATGCACACAGGGAGTGGGTCGAGATAAGTTTTTCGATATACTGCGAGCGAATGGTATGCTTGTCGAGCCCAAACGCCAGTATCATACCACGACCACGACAGATGCGCAAAATCGTAGGGCAAAGCGTGGCGACACATAAGATATTTAGCGAGTTCATCTTTATGTTGTCGTAAATATAGAGACACCCTTGCTATTGGCTAAACGATTCCCACGTTAGGGACTTGCACCCATTAGATTACGACCATGCTGGGCGTACACGAAAATTGGAGATGCCTGCGGGCATCTCCAATTAAACAATTTAATTATTTTTGCATTATCAAACCTGTAACGCTTTTTCAGGACAAGACAAGCTTATTTTACAACCGATGCTTATTTTTTAATCGCTTTTACCAATCTATCGGTGAGTAGCGGTATTATTTTATTCACATCCCCTACTATTCCAATATCTGATACTTTAAAGATTGGAGCAAATTTGTCTTTGTTAATTGCAACAATAAAATCCGATTCTTCCATCCCTGCAAGATGCTGAATTGCGCCGGAGATACCGCACGCAAAGTAAAGATCGGGACGGACTGTTTTACCGGTTTGACCAACTTGCCTATCGTGGCTAATTATACCTGCATCTACCATTGCTCTAGAAGAGGAAACTTCTGCTCCAAGTACTTTGGCTAATTCTTCCAATTTACTAAAGCCTTCTTTTGTTCCAACTCCCCTACCTCCAGAGATAAGAATTTTAGCATCGGTGATATCAATCATGCCTTTGTCTTCCTTAACATTCTCAAGAAGTTTAACCTTAATTTTAGATTTATCAAACTTAGGTTCAAAAGGAATAATAGTCCCTTTTCTAGTTATATCTTTTTCTATTTTTTGCATAACACCGGGACGAACTGTAGACATTTGAGGTCTATGTTCTGTACACATAATTGTAGCCATAAGATTACCGCCAAATGCAGGACGAGTACTCATAAGCTCTTTTGTTTCTTCTGATATTTCCAATTTGGTACAGTCGGCAGTAAGACCGGTTTCTAGTCTGGCAGAGAGTCTCGGGCCTAAATCACGGCCTATTGTTGTTGCTCCAATCAATACTATTGATGGGCGAAAAGCAACAATAAGTTGATATATTGCTTGTGAATATTCTTCTGTCATATAATCTTTTAGTAGAGGACTATCAATGCAAATAACATCGTCGGCACCATAAGCTATAAGTTCATTGGCCTTTGATGCAATATTATGTCCTGGAAACATAGCAACAACTTTTTCTCCTAATGATGCAGCTAAATCCTTTGCCTTACCTAAAAGTTCGAGAGCTACAGGTTGTATATTCCCCTCTCTTTGTTCAATAAAAACATATACGTGTTTATAATCTGTTTTATTCATCTTATTTTAAGTTTAGGCAATTAAATAATAAATTTTTCTTTAAGCTTGCTAACAATTATACCTACAGCTTCTTCTGCATCAACTTCAAATACTTCCCCTGCTTGCTTAAGGCCTTTGGTAAATGCTTTTTGTACTCTTGTAGGCGATCCTTTTAGACCAAGTTGCTCCTCACGGATATCAATTTTATCTGCACCCCATATTTCTACCTCTTTACCATAAGAGTCTACAATGCCGGATACATTCATATATCTTGCTTTATATGCAGATGCTAGAACCGTTACAAGTGCAGGAGATTCTACTTCCAACATTTGGTATCCTTCTTCGGTCTCTTTTTTTACTATATATTTTCCGTTTTTAACGTCAAAACCAGCTACATAAGAAACTTGAGGTAATCCAAGATGTTCTGCCATTTGAGGCCCAACTTGTGCAGTATCGCCATCAATTGCTTGTCTTCCTGCAATAATAAGGTCATATTTCATTCTTTTTAGAGCACCTGCAAGGGCATGCGATGTGGCAAGTGTATCTGCACCGGCAAATTTTCTATCGGTGAGTAGTATTGCTTTATCTGCACCCATTGCAAGAGCCTCTCTTAAAATAAGATCTGCTTGTGGTGGTCCCATTGTTATAACCGTTACATGAGCACCATGTTTATCTTTTAAATCCAAAGCTAACTCCAATCCCCCTTTATCATCGGGATTCATAATTGAAGGAACGCCGTCGCGGATAAGTGTGCCTGTTACCGGATTAATCTTTATTTCTGTAGTATCAGGTACCTGTTTTATACAAACTATTATATTCATATTTTCAATTTTTTACTTAAATAATTTAGCTGAAATAACCATTCTCTGAACCTCGGAAGTTCCTTCATAAATTTCTGTTATTTTTGCATCACGCATCATTCTCTCAACAGGATATTCTCTTGTATAGCCATATCCTCCATGGAATTGAACAGCTTTTGTAGTTACTTCCATTGCAGTTTCTGCGGCAAATAATTTAGCCATTGCTGCATCAACAGAATAAGGAAGATTTGCATCTTGTTTAAATGAAGCTGATCTAACAAGAAGACGAGAAGCCTCAATTTTTGTTTGTAAATCTGCCATTTGGAATTGAGTATTTTGAAATGCAGAAATTGATTTTCCAAATTGTTTTCGTTCTTTGGTATATTTAACAGTTTCATCCATAGCTCCTTGTGCAATACCTAATGCCTGTGAAGCAATACCTATGCGGCCACCGTCTAGTGTTTTCATTGCAACACCAAATCCGCCTCCAACTTTGCCTAGTAAATTAGTTTTGGGTATTCTGCAATTTTCAAATATAAGTTCACATGTTGCAGAACCTCTTATTCCCAATTTATGCTCTTTTTTTCCAATAGAAAATCCGGGAGTAGTAGCCTCTACTATAAAAGCAGAAATACCTTTTGTTCCTAAAGATTTATCTGTCATTGCTGCAATTACGTAAACATGCGCATACCCGGCATTTGTAATAAAAATTTTACTTCCGTTAAGGATATAATCATCCCCATCGGGAACAGCCATTGTTTGTTGTGCAGAAGCATCTGTACCGGCATTAGGCTCTGTAAGACCAAAAGCACCCAACCATTCACCACTAGCAAGTTTAGGTAGATATTTTTGTTTTTGTTCCTCTGTACCATAGTCTAAAATAGGCGCAGCACACAATGATGTATGTGCAGAAAGTATTACACCTGTAGTAGCGCAAACTCTAGAAAGTTCTTCTACTGCAATTGAATACATAATATGATCGCCACCTGCTCCACCATAATTTTTAGGGATATAAATTCCAAAAAGGCCTAGTTTTGCCATTTTTTCAACGGTTTCAACCGGAAATCTCTCCTGATCATCAACTTCCGCAGCAAGAGGCTTAACCTCATTATCAGCAAACTCTTTTATCATTTGCTTAAAAAGCTGCTGTGTTTTTGTTAATTCAAAATTCATTTCTTATTAATTTAAGTTAACTTTTTTTAAGTCCTTCGAAATAATTAATTTGGCTTCTGTTGCAGATTGAACTTGCTCTACAGTAAACTCGGGATTAATTTCTGTTAAAACAATTCCCTTAGGTGTAATTTCCATAACACCCATCTCTGTAATAATCATATTAACCTGTCCTGCAGCAGTTAGCGGCAATTTACATTTATTTAATATTTTAGGAGAGCCTTTAGCTGTATGCTCCATTGTAAGAATTACTTTTTTAGCTCCAACCAAAAGATCCATGGCACCACCCATTCCTGGAGTTTTCTTACCCGGAATCATCCAATTAGCAAGATCTCCTTTCTCATCAACTTCCAAAGCTCCAAGAAAAGTTACATTAACGTGTCCACCTCTTATAATTCCAAAGCTGGTGGCAGAATCAAAAGAACATGCTCCCGGTTGGCTTGTAATAAAACCACCCCCTGCATTAACAAAATGAGGATCTTCCTGCCCTTTCTCGGGTTCTGGTCCCATACCTAATAAACCATTCTCAGACTGAAGGGTAACAAATATCCCTTCGGGCAAATAATTTGGAATAAGAGTTGGTAAACCAATTCCTAAATTTACAACATCACCGTCTTTAATCTCTAAAGCCGCTCTCTTAGCAATAAATTCTCTAATTTGATTTTTATCCATGATATATAGTTATTTAATATTATTATTCCTCTTAACAAATTCTTGTGCAATAAAAGATGCAACATCATCGGCATAAGTATTCATACCAAATCCTGCATCATATCCAAGCTCTTTAGCAAGTTCATGACTTAATCTTGGACCGCCACATGCAACAATCATTTTATCACGCAATCCCTCAGCTTCTATAAGCTCTATAAGCTCGGTAAGATTTTTAATATGAACATCTTTTTGAGTAACAGTTTGCGAAACAATAATAGCATCGGCCTTAAGCTCTATGGCCTTTGCAAGAAATTCCTCATTTGGCACTTGACTTCCAAGATTATATGCATCAACCATATCGTACCTTTCGAGACCGTAGTGGCCTGCATAACCTTTCATATTCATAATAGCATCAATACCTACGGTATGTGCATCTGTACCTGTACTAGCACCAACAACAACAAGTTTTCTCCCAATATTCTCTCTAATATACTCGTCAGACTCGTGCATATCCATAACTGTACTCTCAACCTTTGGAACATAAATATTAGAATAATCTACATCCAAAGTAGTATTTCCATAGCAATTAAAAAAAGTAAAACCGGGATTAAGCTCTTGTGAAAAAGCCACAAGGGGATTCTCAAAGCCCATTTTCTTCATAAATTGCTTAGCTGCCTCAATGGCCTCTGCCCCGGCAGGAACAGGTAAAGTAAAACTCATTTGTACCTTACCATCATTCATAGTATCGCCATAAGGCTTAACCTTTGTTAAATCAAGCGTTTTGTCAAACTCTTTCGCCTGCATTGAATATAATCCACCGCTCATACTATTTTCTCCCTTTCATTAAATTAATAAATGGATTCATATAATTAGAACCTTTTGCTACAACTCCCGATAGCCCTTTTCCGCCGGTCCTACTCCTTTTTACATCACCGAATATCCCTTTTTCCAAAGCATTAAATAACCCCTCGGATGTAAGCTTTTGCAATAATTCAATAGCATTGTTTAACACCTCTTTAGCTCTGGTTTTTATAATTCCTCCCTCCTTAAATTCCATCTCATCCCCAATATTCTTCATATTACTAAAAATATACTTTGCATTCTCAATAGCTAAAAAACGATCACTCATAAAAGGAGTATGAATGGCCTCTGTAGGCATACCAAGCAATTGAATTCCTTGATTTGTCCAAATACCCACCATATTAAATAGTGCATCCTGCAAATGACCTTTAAATATATTTCCTGTCATAAATTTTGTAGGCGGCATATATTTAAGAGTAGCCTTAGGGAAAATTTCTCTAGTCATTTGAGCCTGTGCTAATTCTAATAAAAACCCATTCTCCAAAGCAGGATCCATTTCAAACGCATGTCCCAAGCCCATTTGTTCCTGAGGCAAGCCTGCCAACAACGCCAACTGTTCATTAATAAGATCTGATGCCAAAACAGTGTGCGCAGCCTCTACAGCATCTGCTGTAGTAAGATAATTATCCTCACCTGTGTTTATAATAACTCCGGCAAAGCCATTTATAATTCTCGAAAAATACTGGTCTACAAGAGTTCTCTGCATATTTATATCCCTAAACAGAATACCATATAGTGCATCATTAAGCATAACATCCAATCCCTCAAAAGCCCCCATAATAGCAATCTCAGGCATACATAATCCTGAACAATAGTTACACAACCTTATATAACGACCAACATCCTCGCCAACTTTATCTAACGCTGTACGCATTATTCTAAAATTCTCTTGGGTAGCAAAAGTACCGCCAAAACCCTCTGTTGTTGCCCCATAAGGAACATAGTCTAACAAACTCTGCCCGGTAGTACGGATAACAGCAATAATATCTGCTCCTTGCCTTGCAGCAGCCTCTGCCTGTATAACATCCTCATATATATTTCCGGTAGCAACAATAACATATAAATAAGGTTTACATCCCTCACCTATAGTATTTAAGTATTTTTCCCTTCTAGCCCTACGAGTTCTAATCCTTAAAATACTCTCATCAACAATAGGTTGTAAAACTTTCTGCAAAGAATCCTTATCAGTAATTTCAATCCTTGTTAAATCTAACTCTCCTTTAGCAACTTTCTCAGCTATTTGCTGAGGAGTAAGCCCTGTACTCTTAACTGCGTTAGCTATATAAAATAGCGCCCCTTCATTAAGAACCCCTTTGCTCATAAGATCATCAACAACAACATTAGGAAGCGGAACTTGATTCTCATCAACTCCGTCTATTCCCGCAAGTCTACACAACGTACGCTCTACTGCAACTGTAGTGTAAACCTCAACAAAAGACTGAACTTCATTAGCAATATCTTTTGCCAATCCTTTAGCTTGTTCAACCTTCTTAAAATCTAGTCCTAATTTACTCTGCATATTAAATTAATTTAATTAAAATCTTTTTAGTCTCTCCCATCCATTCCATGTCTGCCCCTAAACTCTCTGCAATACCTACAGCTTCGTGAGGAATCTCACCACTCAAAGCCTCAACCAATCTATAATCCATCACATTATTAATAAACCCTCTCACCCTAAATCTCTTATAAAAATCTCCCCCTATATTATAATGTGTTGTAAGCAATACAGAAACCTCTTTTTTATAAAGCACTTTTAACAAAGCACTTACTAATGCTGTTCCCTCTACGGGATTAGTAGTACGGGCCGGCTCATCAATTAAAGCCAAAATTCTTTCTCCCCGTTTTACACAGCACAACACATTGTCTATAGCCTTTACCTCCGCTGCAAACGATGATAATCCACTTAGCTCATTCTGCTCATCTCCAATACATAAAAGTACTGAATTTTTAATATCAACGCAAGCATTTTGCGCAGGAATACCAAACCCAAATTGAAACAACAGTTGGCTAAGAGCCGCCATTTTAAGCACAACTGTTTTCCCCCCCATATTAGCCCCTATAATGGTAACGGGCTCCAATGCAAACTCTATATTAATAGGAGTAAAAAATTTCCCTTGTTTTTCTAATACATCTTTTATTTGAGGATGAAACAACCCTTTATAACTAGTTTTACAGTCCATACTTACAGAAGGAAAACAGAGCCCCATCTCTTTTATTTGTAATCCCTTAGCAAATAAAATATCCAATTTGGCAAGTCCTTTTAAAGCAGAATCCAACATTACAACATATCCCCTAAGTTTTCCCGATAGCTCTCTTCTCACATCAATCTCTATTTCTAACATTCTTTGAGTAAGCTCCTGCAACTGCTCTTGTAAAGTAATATCTTGTTCATTTAAATTTACTTCCAAAGTAGTATTTATCACTTTTATTTTACGTCTAACCTCCCTTAGTTCAGCCGAATAAACATCATAAACATAAAAAGAACTTATCTTCAATCCATCGGGATCCAAAATATTTACAACATCCTCTAATACAGGAAGCACAATACTTTTTAATAGGGCTTTAGAGAGGATATTACGCACATCTTCCGATAAAATAGAAAGATATTTTATTTCAAATAACTCTATATCATCAATAATCGCCCCTTCTTTTAATCTTAAAATAGTGCCCGATATATCTCTAAGGCAGTGCATCTTGTTTAAAAGAATAGAATTATCTTTTAAAATTAACTCCTCATATACCTCACGCAACTCTATATAACTTTTTTCAACCTCACTTATACTCCTCATCATATAGCTATCTAGCAACATCTTACGACCGCAAGAAGATTGCAGTTTAAGAGCATCAAACATATACCTAATGCCGCAAGGATAATCTATAAAGGACCTAAAAGTCATAACTATTTTTAACAATATCATAAACAGGCAATTTAATTGCCTCTTCTAATTTTCTACATAATAAATCACTATCAAGCACATACCCATTTGGTGCAATAGGATTTACACAAACTGCAATAAGTTTGCTCTTTTGGAGAACCCTTATTCTCCCGCCCCTTTTTATAAATGCTCTGTAATTTGGTTCCGTTACAAAAATCTTTGTAAAATCCCTAACTACAAGCACAATCTCTTTAACCTCTTTTGAATCTAAAATAAGCTTCAAAAACCTATCTGTTAAAGCCCCACTAACATATACAACTCTGTTGCCCAAGGTTATATTGTTATCCAAATTATTTAATGTAAGCGAAGATTGTAAGTTAAAATTAATAACTTCTCCCTCCTTACTTATCCCCCAAACACCGTTTTCAACATTAATAAAACTTTTAATATTAAACTCATCTGCCAGCTCTATATTAATAAGTTCTGTTACAAATTTTGTCTTCTGCACCAATGTAGAAAGGTTTGCAGAATATGCAGCTCCGGTAGAAAGTACCATTGCCTTACTTATGGCAGGAGAAGCAGAACTTAACCTAGAAAGCGCCCCATCCACAATACACAAATCAATTTCAAACTGCTCCAAACTACCCATCCATCTTCTTAAAGAGACTCCAGATGAAGGTCCCGATAATAAAACTTTTCCACCACTCAATACCTTTGCCGTAACAACCCGCCCCAAAGAACTCCTTTCGTCTGTAATATCAATTAGCTCCGAAACAAGCCTCCTTGATTTATAAAATAACTCAGCAGTTGAAAAAAAAATTCCTTCACGCAAATAAATTTCAGGCTTAGGTGTTGTAGTTACCTGGTCTACACTCTCCCCATCTACCCCTATAGAAGTTACCGCTACTTTATAATTATTAAGCGGTAACCTTCCAAGGATATAGTTTAAACACTCAGTTTTGCCGGTATTCTTGTCCAACCCCACAATAGAAAGACTTCTATATTTTAATATCTCAGAAACAAACGGCATAACACTAATACATTTAAATTTTATGTTTTAAGCGGAACATACTTTAATATGTAACCTGCTAAAACCTTAATTCACTTCAAATTGCTTTTTAGGCAATTTTTATTTGTGGGAACGCTCCTTACGGCTAAGATGTGCAGGCTCAATTGCCATTCCTCTCCCCTCAAGTAATGAAGAAACCCCCTCAATATGCTTATTCTTATTTTGTCGGCAATATTCGCAATTACATTCATTTTTATAATCGGTAGGCTCTGTATATGTAGTAATAACCCCTTCAAAGTTTCTTAAAACAACTTTACCCGGAGCTTGTGAAATTACATAATTAGGCATAACAGGAGTTTTTCCGCCTCCACCTGGAGCATCTACAACAAATGTTGGAACTGCATAACCACTTGTATGGCCTCTAAGTCCCTCTATAATTTCTATACCTTTTGAAACAGGAGTTCTAAAATGCTCCAATCCCATAGAAAGATCGCACTGGTAGATATAATAAGGCCTTACCCTAATTTTCACCAACTCATGTACGAGTTTCTTCATAATATTAACACAATCGTTAATTCCTCTTAAAAGCACAGATTGATTACCAAGAGGAATACCTGCATTTGCAAGTTTAGCGCAAGCCTCTGCAGCCTCTGCTGTAATCTCATGAGGATGATTAAAGTGTGTGTTAAACCAAATGGGATGGTATTTTTTTAACATATTCACTAAATCGTCGGTTATTCTTTGTGGACATACTACAGGAGTTCTTGAACCTAACCTTATTATTTCTACATGAGGAATAGCCCTAAGTCTCTTAATAATTGACTCTAGTGTTTCATCGCTTACCATAAGAGCATCTCCTCCCGAGAGAAGAACGTCTCTAACTTGTGGTGTTTTAGCTATATAATCTATTGCTTTCTGAATATTATCAGAAGCTGTTTCTCCGTCTTTTTGTCCGGCGAATCTTCTTCTTGTACAGTGCCTGCAATACATAGAGCACATATCTGTAATAAGGAGAAGTACTCTATCGGGATAACGGTGAGTAAGCCCCGGTACCGGAGAATCCTCGTCCTCGTGCAATGGATCAAGCAAATCGGCAGCAGCCTGATGTGTCTCATTTGCTGTAGGAATAGCTTGTTTTCTTATAGGACAATTAGGATCATTTGGGTCAATTAAGCTTATATAATAAGGGGTAATTGCCATTCTTAAAGTCTGCAAAGATTTTTTAACACCTTCCTCCTCTTCTGGAGTAAGTGAAACATACTTTTTAAGATCTTCAAGTGTTTCAATCCTATTTCTTACCTGCCACTTCCAATCATTCCATTGAGCGTCAGAGATATTAGGGAATAATTCTTTTCTTCTAGATGCAGTCATAATACTTATGCGTATAATTCTGTAAATATTTTTCTAAGTTTTTCGCTCTCCCTAAGTTCTTGAAGAGTTATTTCTGCATGACCTTTAGTGTAGCCATTACCAACAATCATAGTAACATCGCTTCCTACACCCTCTGCTCCTAAAGCAGCTTTTGTAAAGCTTGTTGCCATTGAGAAGAAATAAACCACGCCTGTGTTCTTTGTACAAAGAATTGATGTCATTTCTGTATCTGTAATATTAACATTATTAATAGTTACATCACACATTGCCCCTTTTGTAAGGGCTTCAATTTTTTCAAGAATTGCAACCGGTTGAGTAGCATCTGCTGAGAATACATAATCGCAGAAACCAAGATCTTGAAGTCTCTTAGTACTCTTTTCGCTGTGACAAAGACCAATAACCATACCTGTAACACCTGCACGTTTTTTAGCTTCATAGCAACAAAGCATACCTGATTTTCCACCTGCACCAATAATAAGAACTATATCACCCGGCCTAACAAGTTTTGCTGTTTGAGCAGGGGCACCTGCAACGTCTAAAGCAGAAAGAGCAAGATTCTCCGGTATGTCTGTAGGAATTTTTGCATAAATACCGCTCTCAAATAAAATAGCTTTACCGTCAATATCAACTTGATCTATTTCTGGACGAATCTCTTTAATTTTATCAATTCTAAGAGGTGTAAGAGATAAAGAAACTAATGTGGCAATTTTATCCCCTACTTTAAGATCTATTTTGCCTGCAAGAGCATCTCCAATTTTTTCAACTGTACCTAAAAGCATTCCACCCGAGCCTGTTACAGGGTTACGATGTTTACCTTGTTTTGCAACAATACCCATCATAATTTCTGCAATTTTAGCTTTATCGCCACCTGCTTGCTGTTCAATTTGAGTAAAACTTGCTGAATCTATATTTAAAGTCTTAACATTAATGAGAATTTCGTTATCGTAAATCTCATCCATGTTATTATCAATTTTGTTTGCTGGTTGAGGAAGAACACCTTTTGGTTCAATCACTCTGTGAATTCCGTATTTGTTACCTTTTTTCATAATGGTAATATTTTATTGTATTGTTAATTAACGTATTAAACTGCCTTTAAACCAAGTATTTTACGAGCCTCGGCAGGAGTGGCAACCTCTCTACCAAACTCTTTTGCTAATCTTGCTACTTTAGCAACAAGTTCTCCGTTAGATTTTGCAAGAACGCCCTTTGAAAGAGATACATTATCCTCAAAACCAACCCTTACATGCCCGCCATCAATAATAGCAGCAACGGCAAGAGTAAATTCATAACGGCCAACACCTGCTACAGTATATGTAGAATCTGCAGGAATACTTCCACGTAAGAAAATAAAATCTCTTAAATCGCCAGAAATACCTCCATTTACTCCCATTACAAAATCAAAATGAATAGGATATTTAATATACCCCTTTTTAGCTAACCTAAGGGCCATATCAATCATACTC
This sequence comes from Bacteroidales bacterium, assembly GCA_036659275.1. Lineage (GTDB taxonomy): Bacteria > Bacteroidota > Bacteroidia > Bacteroidales > UBA932 > Egerieousia. The sequence goes on from JAVXCW010000009.1 coordinate 45,887, forward strand.
TTATCAAACACTTCACACTCTGGTTTAATCCCCCTCTCAATCATTTTTTCACCAAAATACTTAATAGTATTCTCTGTATTCTCAAATATGTCGTCTCCGCCAAAATTAAGTGTACCACAATCTAATGTAGCCATCTCGGGATGTAACTCTGTAGGCTGCAAACGCTCATCATTTGTCATACCAACGGCACCACCTGTTGACGGTTGTATAATAACATCGGGACACTCTTTTTTAATAGCATTAATTATTTTTTCAAATCTTGTCTTACTTTGTGTAGGGGTTCCATCGTCCTCCCTTACATGAAGATGAATAATACTTGCTCCTGCATCGTACGCAGATTTTGCTTCTCTCACACACTCTTCTACCGTATAAGGAACTGCGGAGTTATGCTCTTTAAGAACCTCGGCGCCACATATAGCAGCCGTAATAATAAGCTTTTCCATATTCCAACAGTTATTTTTTAATTCTCTGAGATTTTACAGGAACAACGCAAGTGCCGCTAGCCCTGCATACTACTATGGGTTGAGCAAGAACATCAGCAGCAGAATCTGAAATATCGGGACGAGGAACTATTACCTTTCTAGCCTCAAAAATCATTTTCCTAGAAGAATTGCCAACAGATACAATCTCACCTGTAGCCTCTATAAAATCGCCTGCATAAACAGGTGCAATAAACTCTACGTTATCATAGGCTTTAAATAATCCTTCATCGCCATCATTGATAATAAGTAATTCGGTAGCTACATCACCAAATAGATTAAGCATTTTGGCTCCATCTACAAGATTTCCACCATAATGAGCATCATGACAGCTCATTCTAAGTCTAATTAAAGCTTTCTTGGCCATAGTAAATATTATTAGTATGTATTATTATGTTTATAATTATTTTGCGTAAATGTAATCTACAAAAATTGCAGGAGTATGTACACATTCCGCCGCAATTCCTCCAACTTTAACAAGTTTTTCAGCCTCTACAATTACTGTGTCTGCTGCTGTAGCCATAAGAGGATTAAAATTTTGAGTTGTACCAACATAAACTAGATTACCGGCCTCATCTGCAATAGTAGCACATAAAAGAGCAACATCTGCTTTAAGTGGTTTTTCTAAAAGATACTCTTTTCCATCAACTTTAATAATCTCTTTGCCCTTAGCAACTACAGTACCTAAACCGGTAGTTGTTAAAACGCCTCCCAACCCTGCTCCATACGCACGAATTCTTTCGGCAAGAGTTCCCTGAGGAGAAAACTCTATTTCCAATTCACCGGAATTCATCTGCTCACTAGTATTAGGGTTTGTTCCTATATGAGAAACAATAACCTTTTTAACTTGTTTGTTAGTTATGAGCTTACCATGAGCTATATCTGCATAAGCAGTATCATTACAGATAAGAGTAAGATCCTTTACACCGCTTTTTGCCAATTCATCAAGAATTGCAATGGGACTCCCGGCAGCAAGGAAGCCACCTACCATAACTGTCATACCGTCCTTAACTTTAGAAACGGCATCTTGCAAAGAAATTCTTTTATTCATTATATTTTTTTATTAAATAATAACTTTTTATATTACAATTGGTGATTATATTATATTTTATTTCCTTGCAAAAATAAGTAATAAAAATATCATTTCAAATAACAACATTGTTATATTACAATCAAAATATTAGAATTATTATTTAATTATTCAAACTATTATTAATACTTTTGTATAAACTAATTATTTTTTATAAATTTTAAACTTATAACATGTTATTATTCTCTATTTTATCACTACAAGCAGTACCCACAGATTCGTTAAAAGCCCCTGCAAAAGTTATTGATCATACAATAAGAACAATGCTAACAACCCCTCTCGATCAACTTATATCAACAGGAATTGATTATACAATAAAATTGGGGATTAAAATTCTTGCAGCTTTCATAATATATATTATAGGGGCATGGTTAATACGCAAAAGCAAAAAGATTCTTAGAAAGGTATTTGATAAAAAAGGGATAGAGGCATCACTTAGTTCTTTTTTATTAAGTGTGGTAAGTATTACATTCTCCGTTCTTCTTATTGTAACAACTATAAGTGTCCTTGGTGTTGATACAACATCGTTTGTAGCACTATTAGCCGGTTCTGGACTTGCCATTGGTATGGCATTAAGCGGCACACTGCAAAATTTTGCAGGTGGAATAATGATACTTATGTTTAAACCATTTAAAATTGGCGATTACATAGAGGCGCAAGGTTTTGGTGGTACTGTACTCTCAATAGAAATTACAACTACTCACATTACTACAGCAGATCGTAAAACAATAATACTCCCTAATGGAGCCCTTTCAAATGGATCTATTAATAATTTTTCCACTTCTGGGACAAGAAGGTGTGAGTGGAATATTGGAATATCTTATGGAGATGATGTTGCTAAAGCTAAAGAATTAATACTTAATATAATAAATAATCATCCGGTAGTAATTAATACTCCGGCAGTGCCATTTGCCGCTTTAAGTAGTTTAGGGGATAGTTCAGTTATAATAACAGCTCGCGCATGGGTAAATAGCGATGATTATTGGACTCTTGTTTATGATGTAAACGAAAGTATATATAACGAACTCCCAAAAAACGGAATAAATTTTCCATTTCCACAAATGGATGTTCATGTAACACAGAACAATTAATAAACTGTTTAAAAACAAAATTATTATGGAATATACAAAACTCATTATTGAGAAGCAAGGAAAAATCTGTATTGTTAAAATAAACAATCCACAGGCAATGAATGCCCTTAATTCAACTGTTTTGGAAGAACTCAATAATGCATTTACAAACATTGGTAACGACTGTAACATATCAGCTGTAATTATAACAGGCGAAGGCCGTGCCTTTGTAGCTGGAGCAGATATTTCGCAAATGGCAACTATGAACGCAATTGAGGGGAAAAAATTTGGAGAATTTGGAGCTTCTGTTTTTAGAAAAATAGAATTGTTAGATAAACCTGTTATTGCAGCAATAAATGGTTTTGCTCTTGGAGGCGGATGTGAACTTGCAATGGCATGTGATATAAGAATTGCATCGGTAAAGGCTAAAATGGGACAACCCGAAGTTGGACTGGGAATAACTCCGGGATTTTCGGGGACACAACGCCTATCAAGAATTGTTGGAATAGGAAAAGCAAAAGAGCTTATATATACAGCCGATATTATTGATGCTATGGAAGCATACAGAATAGGCCTTGTAAATAAAATTGTTGAACCAAATGAACTTATCCCGGCAGCAATGGAAATGGCTTTAAAAATAGCTAAAAAAGCCCCTATTGCCATAAAATATAGTAAAGAAGCAATAAATAAAGGACTTCAAACAGATATTGATACAGCAATAGCAATTGAAAGTAATCTTTTTGGATTATGTTTCTCTACAGAAGATCAAAAAAACGGTATGCAAGCATTCCTAGAAAAGCGTGAATATGAATTTAAAAACAACTAAATATATAAACTAAAAAAAAATACTATGAAAGTAGCAATTGTAGGTACAGGAACAATGGGTAATGGTATTGCCCAAACATTTGCCACAGCAGGCCATAATGTGCTCTTAAAAGGACGTTCAGAGGCTTCGTTGGGTAAAGCTCATAAAGCAATAGATAAGAGCCTTTCTAAAATGGTTGAAAAAGGTAAAATGGAAGCCGCTATAAAAGATGCAATCCTTGCGAGAATAAAAGATACTATGGTGTATGAGGATTGTGCTGATGCAGATCTTGTAATTGAAGTCATAGCAGAAGATATGGCTATTAAAAAGGAGATATTTCAAACGCTTGATAAAATATGCAAGCCAGAGGCTATTTTAGCTACAAACACATCGTCCTTATCAATTACAGAGGTTGCGGCATGCACTTTACGTCCACAAAATATTATTGGAATGCACTTTTTTAATCCTGTTCCAATGATGAAACTTGTAGAAGTTATAAAAGGGCAACTTACATCACAAGAAGTATATAATAAAGTTGTAGCAATAGCAACTGAAATTGGTAAAACTCCTGTTGGAGTAAATGAAGCTCCTGGATTTGTAGTAAACAGGATTCTTATTCCTATGATTAACGAAGGAGTAGGAATTTATGCAGACGGAGTTGCTAGTAAAGAGGAAATTGACGAAGCTATGAAACTTGGCGCCAACCATCCAATGGGACCTTTGGCTTTAGCCGATTTAATTGGTCTTGATGTTTGTCTTGCAATTATGGAAGTACTTTATAATGAATTTGGTGATAGCAAATATCGCGCTCACCCATTGCTTAGAAAAATGGTTAGAGCAAACCTTCTTGGGCGTAAAACAGGAATAGGATTTTATGACTATAGAAAATAATAAATCTCAATTAAATTAATAATATTACCATAGGCCAACTAATTTTCTTAGTTGGCTTATCTTTTAATAAACACCTTTACAGCACATTTATTTAAAGTTTCACTTGTGGTAAATTGGAGAGAGTCCTTTTCTTTTGACAACCATATTTTATGATTTGCATAATAATTACCTATAAATTTAGGCTTTACTACACATACATTTGATGGTACCCCTTTTGTATTAAATGGCTTTATATTGTGTCCATCTAAATTATCATATACAGCCGGAATAATACAAAAAAAAGTTATAAAACATAGAAGAACAGGAATAGTAGTTAATAATCTCAAATTATAGTGTACCCTTGAACCTACAATCATAGATATTCTATTTTTTAATGATAAGTAACTAAACATATTTTCCATATAAGGTTTATTAATACCCATTTCAAAATTTATAAGTAAATCTAAATATTTATTGGGATTAATTTCTTTTTTTATCATCTGTTCATCAACCTGAAACTCCTGCACTTCGCGCAATAGTTTGTTTATATGCCAGATAGCTGGATTAAACCAAAGTATAGAACTCTGAGCGTACATAATTATAATATCAGCCGAATGAACAAAATGGCAATGAAGTTCTTCGTGTCTAACAATGTGTGCTATTCCATAATTGGCTACGCTTTGCTCTCCAATAACTATTTTACCAAATAAAGAAAAAGCTCCTTTATAATTTGGGCAAATTACTATTTCCTTACCATTAAGCACCTTTCTTTTGGCTTTGTAGAATAATATAAGTGCTCCCTTTATTCTCTCTCCAAATACTAGTAGTAAAAATACAACTCCTGTTAAATATGTTATTCTAATTAAATATTGGAATGTTTCAGGTAAATTTGGTTGCTTAAATGTAAGTATCATAATAGGCATATTTAATGCCTCGTTTTCTGATATTACAAAGAAATTAGGTAAGTATGAAGAAAAATATTTGTATAAGTCTGCATCAATGGGAATACTAAGTAAAGGCAAAACAAGCGCAATTGGAGCAATTAAAATCAAATATGCTCTAGATGCCCCAAAAGAAATTTTTTTATGAAAAAATTTTATATAAAGTATGTAAAGGACAGTAAGAATCACCTGACTGTATATAAAATAATCAAGTATATTCATATCTAAAATTATTTTTTAAGTAATTTTTCGGCAAAATCTTTAAGATCTTCGTATTGGCTTACAGAAAGACTTCCTTCTTGCGCAAAATAAGTGAAAAGTTGCCGTGGAGAATTATCAAAAAAGACATTAATCGCATTATTAATAATTTTACTTCTATAATCCTCTTTAGCTACTAACGGATAGTACCTATTAACTTTACTAAAAGATTCATGGCCTATAAATCCTTTTTTTTCTAGTATTCTTACAACCGTAGATATAGTTGGATACGCAGGCCTATGTTCAACCGGATACGCCTCAACAATATCACCGAGAAATGCTTTCTTTTTATTCCAAAGAATTCTCATTAACTCTAGCTCGGCTTTAGTAAGCTCTTTTGTTACATTTTCTGATTTATTAGATTGCATAGTATATATTATTTATGAACTTTTATTTATTTGAGAGCTTTCTTATTTATAATAGGATTTGCATATATAGCAAGGAATATTTCTTCCATCTCATGCTCATTTCCCTCGGTAGCCTGTAACTTAAATTTCATGTAACTTATAAAAGATTGCTTATCTGCACAAGAATACAAATTTGCATATTCTTCTGTATTATTTAAAATATCGTAAGCAATGTAATTGTTTTTCCACAACTTATACCCTGAATTTATTTTATAATCTATGGATGCCGCTAATGCTTTAAATCTTTCATTTTTATCAAACTGCGCCGCAAATTCTATTTCAGATAAAGATATTGGTTCATTAAACTCTATGTGGATATTTCCTTTAAACTGCATTATTCCCGTAAGAATACTGTTTAGGTCTTCATTTTTAGATTTTACATACTTCTTCCGTTTTGAAATACATAACTCAACAGTTTTAAGCAAATCACAAGGCTCATATTCATACGATATTGAAACCGGCAGTATACATAATTCTTCAAAATCTTTTACAAAATCTCCATCGCCACTCATATCTAACATTTTTAGTAAACCTTGTTCCGTAACATCTGCCCCATCTTTTGTCCGCCCGTTTCTCTGTGCTATCCAAATTGAACTTTTTCTAGAAGACACATTATACCTTATATATTGTGATAAAACTTGTGAAGTAGTATACACCTCTCTTGGAGAAGTACTCCTTACAACCTTTATCATTTTATTTGTTCTTGCAATATCCTCAATAAACGGAGATGTTATAAGATTATCACCAACAGCAATTTCTGTTGTTTGTATGCCTTTATCGTGTAATATAATTTGTATAATTGCAGAATCTAAAACTATATCTCTATGATTAGAGATAATAAGATATTTCTTTCCATTGTCAATACTCTCTAATCCTCCTGATGTTAACGTTTTTGCAGTATCAGACAGTATCTTTTTTACAACCACTGCCATTACTTTATTTTGAAAATCATCTATTGTATTACATGAGAGAAGAAGATCTTTAAAATAACATTCACCTTTTCCGGGGAATAAATATGACGATATATCAATAAGCAAAGGATTGTTTGCTATACGTTCCAATGCGGGAGATACCTCGGTATCTATATAAGGTCTTATATCTTCAAATTTTTCTAAATCCATAACTAGAAACCGTTTAAATTTATAAATCTCATTCTTTTATGCTCTTTTTAATACTTTATCACTCTAAAACTCGTTAAATAGAATTAACTATTCGCCTCATTTTATAGCAAAAAAACATATAAAAATAGCTATAAAATAATCTCGTTAACATATTTAAACAGTTTCTCAAATTATAAATCCGATGCAAAGCTACAAAATAAAAAAACAATTATAAAGATAAAAGTAAATTAAAACTAGTTTACCTTATATGAGTAGTACTGCGATATTACTATTATGATATATAATGCCCCCAACATAAGTATTATACCAAGCGCACCAATGGTAATAGCAATATAGAGGATATGCAAAAAATATCCCATAGTAAGTGTAATAAGCATAGCAGATATTATAAAGAAAAACTTACCGCAATTAACACATCCAAGCAACAATGCTAAAGCACTTGTAATAAGAGGGATAAGGAGAAAGAAATTTTCAAAAACAGTAACAAACATTCCAAATGACATTACACCCAATAACAGTAATGTTCCCAACAAAAATTCCAGGGCAAAATACTTCTGCTTTTTAACTTTTCTTTTAATAAAAAGTGAAATAACTCCCAATAAAATAAATATAGAAAAAATTGCTATAACATTATCATACTTAACATATTTTACCGATACTATGTTAAAACTCAGCCCTGTATACATTGCTGATAAATAAGCAACTATTTCCCCAACAATTAATGCTGCAATTCCAAAAAATAACGCATATAAGCTTCCTTTAAGTATCCCGATAAATTTTGCACCACTAAATTTCATATACAATAAAAGAAGAAGAAGAAAGGCTGAAAATGCTATTTTATTAATTGTTGAATATTGTTTATGCGTAAAATTAAACATGCCCAAAAGTGGAAATGCAAAAAATACATTATCATTAAATGATTTAAGACTTTGAGGCGAAGAATATTTATTTGACACAAGATACTCCTTTATTATAGGTTCTATTTGATTACCATAATGTTGCAATGACTCAAGTGAAATGTTAGAAAAATTATCTAAATTGGTATGATAGTAATGTAGATTATCTATTACTGCAAAATTAAGACCCGGAATACTATCTTTTAATAAGGTAAAATCGGTATCATTTGGCATAGCTTTATATACCAATGTGGTAAGTGAAAAACCGCGCGGAGTAACAGCATGTTTATATAGATTCATAACAGCACTATTTCCAGGAGAAGTCTCAAATAATAATGCATCTCCCTTTACTCCCCTAGCCTCCACATTTATTACAAAATTTACATTGTTAAATAAATTGTTATTATTTTTGACGGCATTAAACATTCCATCTAGTTCGTGCTCTTCGGAATCTGTAAAAAGCACTTTAACTCCTTGTTTCCATTCTTTTCTATATTTAACAGCCTGTCCTATACTCTCTAATATAACTCCTAATCCATAACCGTCGTCAGCTGCTCCATATGAATAAACAGTGTCTTTTAATACAATATTATAAAATCTAGAATCTAAATGAGCTACCAATAATATATATTGAGTAGCATTAGTAACACCAAGTGGATTAAATTGAGCATAAACATTTGCTATATTAAATGTACCTCCAAACTTACACTTAATAGAGTCATATTCAAATATTTTAGGTTCTGCTCCCATCTGCTTAAGCCTCTTAGAAAGATAATTACGAACAACTTCTCTCTCTTTTGGATGTTGTATTGAATGTGGCTTTTTACTTATATATTCAATATCCATAGCAACTCTTTGGGCAGAAAAGCCATTGGATGATGTATTTTCAACTTTAGCTATTGGGAAAATTTCGAAAGCAAACACTAGTGATATCAACACCGGCAAATAGTAGCTAAAAAAATAATATTTATTGTTTATTTTCATATTAAAAATCAAGATAAAATTTTACCTTTACAAAGATAATGAAAAACCGTATTAAGAGTATATTTTTATGTATAAAACATCTTCGCCATACGTTAAAGAACTCCTTAAAGGAGAAATAAGATGGATGCCATTCACAAAGAGGACCCTAGAAACAGCTATAAGAGAAGATAAAGTTATTTTTATTCATATTGGTAACATAGCAAAAATAACAGAAAGGGAAGCAGCATACAGACTATTTAATACTAGAGAAATAATAGACACTATTAATAAATATTTTATTCCTATAGCTCTTGATACAGAAGATATTCCCGAGGCAGTACTAATAGGTTTGGATATGCTTATAATAAGTGAACAAAAAATAGCTATCCCTATTAATGCATTTTCTCTTCCCGGAGTAAGACCATTTACTTCTTTTTCTAGTCTTTATGCCAACGATTTTTTATCGGTTGCAAGTAATATAATATACTCATTTGAAAATAAGAAAAATTTATTAGAAAAAGCCAGCACATATATGATTGAGCGCCTTATAAACACAGGAGTTGTAAGGATAAAAGAGCAACCTAAAACTATTGACGAAAAGTTATTACATGCTTACGTAAGATCATGGGGAAAAAGGATAGTAGATACAGAGGAATATAAAAGAAGAAGCCCTTTTTTAATTAATACTCGCTCATTAATATTTTTAATGAAGTATTTTGTAAGATATGAAAAGCCTAATATACTTTTGATTATAAAAAAACACATAGATGAACTTTACTACTCATGTATGTTTGACCCTATAGAAGGTGGCTTTTTTTCAAAAGCTAAGGATTCATCACTAAAAGAGCCTCTATTTGAAAAAAGTTTCTCAGAAAATATACAAGCCGCTGCAATGTTTTCTTTTGCTTATAAATATTTTGGCGAAAAACAATATAAAGTTGCAACTCAAAGAATATTAGATTTTATTGAGACTGAGTTAAAATCGCCAAATGGAGGCTACATTACATATATTACACTAAATAAAGAAGTTGACAATTCTACTTATTATAAATATTCATTAAAGGAGCTAAAAAAATATTTTCCCAAAAGATATATACAAATAGCACAATATTTGGGAATTAGTATTAATGCAGATAATAATATACTGCAAAATATCTCAAATACAATAAATTACTGGATGATTACTCCAGACGAATTAGATAAATTAAAAAAAATACGTACAACTAAAAAAGAGATATTATTAGATAAAAGGGTAATTACTGCTTATAATTGCATGTACGCCTCTACATTATGTATTATAGCCAAAAATATAAAAGAAATTAGCGAAGAAAATGTAAAATTGGCAGAAGTTATAATAAGCAATACATTAGAGAAACAAAAAACAGGAGAAGTTACGCTATGTAGATATATGCTATGTGAAAATGACACCTATTTACATTCCGATTTATTTGATTATGCTTTCTTTTTAAACGCCGTTATCCTTTTACTAAAGCACACCAATAAAGAAAAGTATGCTATATTGGTAAGAAAATACACAACATATATTCTATTAAATTTCTATAAATCGGAAAACGGGATGTTTAGTAAAGCCTCTAAGACAGAGCAAATTACACCGCTAAGAAGAGAATCTATAATGGACTATATTAGGTTTTCAGCTAATTCTATAATGGCAAGAAATCTTTATATATTGCACAAACTAAGTGGGGATAAATTCTATCTACAGGCTTTTAAACAACAAATTTATAACATAGAACCACATCTTATAGGAAGTGGTCCACTTATGGTTGGATGGGCTTTACAAATACTTAATTACTTAACCGATAAGCCATTATCTTCTAAATAATATAGAACTATCACCATAGCTAAGGAATCTATAATTATGCTCAAGCGCATAGTTATAAACATCTCTCCATTTTTCTCCTATAAAAGCCGATATAAGCAATAAAAGAGTGCTTTGCGGCTGATGAAAATTTGTTATAAGAATATCTACAACTCTAAATTTATATGATGGAACAATAATTATAGCCGTTTTTGCTATAAGTTTTTCCATCCTATTACGTTCCATATAGTCTATTATTGCAGATATAGACTCCCTTAATGTATAATTATATTCCTTATTATAAGGTTCCCACTGCGATACAATATTGGGAGCACCTTGTTCGATACACTTAACTCCAATAAAATAAAGTGATTCTAATGTCCTTATAGAGGTAGTGCCAACCGCAATAACCTTTTCTCCTGCTTTAAGGGTGCATAAATCTGTAAGAAATTTTTTGGTAACTTCAAATGGCTCTGTGTGCATTTTATGATCTGCAATATATTCACTTTTTACCGGAATAAATGTCCCTGCTCCAACATGCAAACAAATATTATCACGTTTTATACCTAGATTATCAATGTCTGCAATTACATTCTCCGTAAAATGAAGACCTGCAGTTGGTGCAGCAACAGATCCTTTTATTTTAGCATATAAAGTTTGATATCTCTCTAAATCAAGAGCTTCGGTTTCTCTTTTGAGATAAGGTGGAATAGGAATACGTCCACAGATATCCAAAACCTCAGAAAAAGAAATACCAGTATCCCATTTAAACATAACAATAGAACCATTATTTTCCTCTTTAGAAACTAATTCGGCCCTAAGGTTAATGGCAAAAGCTCCGGAATGGCTTTCATCACATAAAAAGAAAATACAACCATCTTTCCACCTTTTAGCATTTCCTATTACAACATTCCAGCTACACATTGAGCTAGAGGCAAATGACATTGCATAATCTTTAGGTTCTACAGGCTCTAAACAAAATATCTCTATAATAGCTCCTGTCTCTTTTTTAAATAGTAATCTTGCGGGAACTACTTTGGTATTATTAAAAACCATAAGTGAGGCAGGTGGTAATACCTTCGCTAGATTTGAAAATTTACTACTACTAATGTTATTATCTCTAAATATTAAAAGCTGAGAATCATCTCTTTTTTCTAAAGGATATTTGGCTATCCTGTTTTCAGGTAAATTATACGTATAATCCTGTATCTTAATTTTAGGCTCCACAATCAATTATTTTGTGCAAAGGTATATAAATGTACCTAAAAGAAAAAATCGTTGAAAATTCATTTTTTGTTTACAGTTGTAATTCACAATAATAAACATAGGAGTTTACAATAATTAACTATCGTGCGCTATTGCACTGCGCTGTGGCAAACTCTAATTGTATCCGTTATAACATCTTGTTATGATTACGCATACTAGTATTTAATGTATTTATAATCAGATATTTATATCTGTAAGCTAAACTATAGGTTCTAATGCTTGTATCTCCACTATTTCTAAAACATTACAACAGTAAGCAATGGTGCAGTATATAGCTATCTATCATATTGTTTTCCAAGTGTTTATACTACGCTATTTAATGTGCGTATGTATATGGCGTAAATAATAGCTAATCTATTGATATTTTGTGTTTATAATAATATTGTATTAACATTTGTAGGCTAAAAATAATTATCAGTATTTACATTTGTAATAAGAAAAATACTTACATTTGTAGTATTAATAATTTACATTTATGAATAGTCGTTTACAGCAATTTTTAGAGCTTGAAAACCTTACTCCTGCCCGATTGGCAGATATTATAGGAGTTCAGCGTTCGGGATTGTCCCATATTCTATCGGGAAGGAACAAGCCCGGTTATGAATTTATAAATAGATTGCTTATTAAATTTCCGGCAATAAGTGCCGATTGGCTTCTTACAGGAAAAGGAAAACCATATAAAGAAATGGGTAATTTACCCTCCCCTACATTAGACAAATTTTCTTCTTTAAATTCAGAAAGTAAAACTAATAACTTAACTAATCAACAATATAACAATCAACAGTATAATAGTCAACAGTTAGTTAATCAACCTATTTTAGACAAAACAGAAGTTATTG
>JAVXCW010000009.1:58810-69040 GCA_036659275.1 Bacteroidales bacterium
TATAATAGTCAACAGTTAGTTAATCAACCTATTTTAGACAAAACAGAAGTTATTGCAGATCTTGGTACCGATTTTAGTGCAAATACGCTATTTTCATCTATAAATGAAAATAGCACACTTAATGAAAAAGCTACTGTAAATACTTATAATCAGAATATTAGCGATATTAACCGCGTGTCACAACTCAATGAGAATCAAACAAACACTTCAAAACAAGAGAGTGTACGTAAAAAAAGGAATGTAAAAAGGGTTATTATATTTTATAGTGACGGAAGTTTTGAAGAATTGTTTCCTCAGTCTCTATAAATTCTGTACTTTTGCAAACATTCTGAAAAATAATAATATGTATAAAATATTAAGACCAATTATATTTTTTTGTTTTACTCCAGAGCAAGCTCATCAAATTGTAATGATATTGCTTAAAGTTCTTGGCTATATTCCGTTTTCTGGCTCTATCCTAAGAATGTTTTATAATTATAACAATCCTATACTAGAGCGAGAGGTCTTTGGAATTAAATTTAAAAATCCAGTTGGTTTAGCTGCTGGTTTTGATAAAAATGGGGATATGTATAACCATCTGGCAAATTTTGGGTTTAGTTTTATAGAAATTGGTTCGCTTACTCCTAATAGCCAAGAAGGTAATCTTAAACCAAGATGTTTTAGGTTGCCTAACGACAAAGCTATAGTTAATAGAATGGGAATAAATAATAATGGGGTTAAATACGCTGTTGAATATATAAAAAAACATAATCCTAACTGCATTATTGGGGGAAATATTAGTAAGAGTACTAGTACTAGTAACGAAGATGCACCAAGTGATTATGAAAAATCTTTTGCATTTTTATATGACTTTGTAGATTATTTTGCATTAAATATATCGTGTCCTAATGTTAAGGACTTATGTAAATTACAAAATATAAATGCTTTATCGGAAATTATTGATAGGCTCCTTGCGTTAAGAAGATATTTTGACGATTACCGTCCTATTTTACTTAAATTATCTCCCGATATTCCTTTTTCGCAATTAGATGATATTATAGATCTTGTTTTGGTTTCGGGCCTTGATGGGGTAATTGCAACAAATACAACGCAAAGCCGAGATAAACTCACTTCTTCTAAAGAAGCTATAGATTCTATAGGTGGTGGCGGCTTAAGTGGTGCACCTCTATTTGCAAGGAGCTTAGAAGTTGTAAAATATATTAATAAGAAAACAGAAGGCCAGCTTCCTGTAATAGCTGTAGGTGGCATTATGACCCCAAAACAAGCTGAGCAAATGCTTAATGCAGGTGCTTCTCTTGTACAAATTTATTCAGGATTTATATATAACGGACCCGGGTTTGTTAAAGAAATAAATAAATACTTGGCAAAAAACAAACAATAACAGTATGGTAACAGCATCGATATGTACTATAGGAGATGAAATACTTATAGGTCAAATTATTGACACTAATTCATCTAAAATTGCAACAGCTCTTAATTCTATTGGGGTAAAAGTAAATTGCATGATTTCTACTGGCGATAATGAACAGGATATTATCTCTACAATTAATAATTGTCTTAAAGAGACCAATATAGTTATAATAACAGGCGGCCTTGGCCCTACCAAAGACGATATTACAAAAAAAGTATTGGGTAAAATAACCGGAGCAAAAGCGTATATTAAAAATGATCGGCAACTTAATATTATAAAAACAATTCTTACAACGCGCGGCATTGAAATGAGTGATATTAATTTAGCTCAGGCATCTGTCCCCGATAGCTGCAAAATTATAATAAACGAATGTGGCACGGCACCTTGTATGGAGTTTGAAATAGCAAAAGAGAAATATGGACACAAGGGACTTATTTTTTCTCTTCCCGGGGTTCCGTTTGAGGCAGAAGCTGCAATTCCTAAAGTTTTAGACTCTATTAAAGGACATTTTTCTTTAGAAAATATTTTTCATAAAACAGTATGTACATTTGGTATAGCAGAATCAACTCTTGCAAAGCAAATAGAACAATGGGAAGACAATCTTCCAAAAAATCTTCACTTGGCATATCTCCCCAATCCAATACTTGGAGTGAGATTAAGACTCTCTATATATGGCGTTGGAAAAGAAGAGGGTGAAAGGGATTTAAACAATAATACAACAAAATTAAAAACAATTTTAGGCAATGTTGTTTATGGAGAAGATAACGATAGTTTACAATCTGTTATAGGAGATATGCTTATAAAAAGAGGTGAAAAAATAAGTGTGGCAGAATCTTGTACAGGAGGATTTTTAGCATCATTATTTACTTCAATACCAGGATCATCTGAATATTTTTACGGTGGAATTGTAAGTTATGATAATAGTGTAAAAATAAATACATTGGGGGTAAAAAGAGAGACTATAGAAAAATATGGTGCTGTAAGCAGCGAGTGCGTCATAGAAATGGCTAACGGTGTAAAGAAACTAATGGGAACAGATTACGCTATTGCTACTTCTGGTATAGCAGGACCCGGTGGTGGTACACAACAAAAGCCGGTTGGAACAATTTGGATTGCAATTGCCGGAAAAAATAATACCAAAACATTTCAGATGATATTTAAAGGAAGTAGGAACCTTAATATAGAGCGTTTTGCTTCAAATGCACTTAATTTTTTAAGACTAGAAATACAGAATAAAATATGATACGTATAGCAATAATAACAATAATTATATTTATGACAAGCTGTACCACAAATAAAACTAAAGAAGAACTTGCGTATAATAGTATAGATTCTTTATTTACTGCACGCTATTTAAGCGAAACTAATAAACAAGAAGTACTAACTCCCGGAGGTGCAGTTCTTATAATGCAGGGGGATATAATACTGTTTGATAAAGGGTATGGAATAGCTGACACTAAATTAGGGACAAAAATTGACGGAAATACGTTTTTTAATATAGCATCGGTATCAAAACAATTTGCTGCAATGGCAATTCTTAAATTATATCAAGAGGGAAAACTTAATATAAACAATAGTATTTACGATATTCATCCCAATGTAAATGCTTACCTTCCCCAACAATGCAAGCCATTCACAGATATAACAGTAAAACACTTATTATCACATTCATCTGGTATTCCCGATAGCAGACCAAGGGATAATAAGGAATTTACCCTTACCGCAACTGATATGGAATCTATTGAATATCTTAAAAATATAGATACTCTTAATTTTGCGCCCGGCACTCAATATGAATATATGAACCCTACTTTTCAACTTCTCTATATTATGATTGAAAAATTATCGGGAAAATCATTTGAACAATATATGAAAGATGAAATTTTTACCCCTGCAGGGATGAATGAAACAATGTATTTTGCTGCTGACAGAAAAATACCCCGTATGGCTCATGGATATGTTTTAGATAGTGAGAAGCATTTTGTAGAATATGATTATGGTGAAGAGACCTTTTTTGCAACAAAAGCAGATGGGGGTATATATACGTCAACACATGAGTTTGCTGCGTGGGAAAAAGCTCTCCGCAAAAACGTGATAATTAATAAAGAGCTTACAAATGAGGCTCATTCACCAGTTACTTTAATTAGTGGCAGTACATACAGTTCGTACCAAAACCGTCCTAATACATCGTACGGATATGGTTGGTTTATAGAGGAAAAGCCAAATATGCCTAAGAAGGTTTACCACACAGGAGACAATGGAGGATTCCAAATTTACGCAGGCAGGTTCCCTCAAAAAGAATTACTTATACTTGTATTTGAAAATAGGAATGACCAAGATCGTTGGAAAATGGTTGAAAAATTAGATGATATTGTAAAAAGAGCGGGTTGGCTAGATTAGCCCCCCGCTCTTTTTTTTATAATTTTTTGTTAAAAGTAGTAGAATTAGCTTGAGCGGCAGGCATAATAACCATATCATTTATATTTACATGTGCCGGACATTTTATCATATACATTATTGCATCGGCAACATCTATTGCCCTTAATGGAATAAATCCTTTATAAACATTTGCGGCTTTTTGAGCATCTCCTTTAAATCTTACCTCAGAAAATTCTGTCTCAACAGCACCGGGACATATTTGGGAAACTCTTATATTATGGGGCAATAAATCTATCCTCATTCCCTTTGTAAGAGCATCTACAGCATGTTTTGATGCACAATATACATTTCCGTTAAGATATACCTCTTTACCTGCAATAGAACATAAATTTACTATGTGTCCTTGTTCTCTTGCTATCATATATTTAGAAACAATTCTGGTAACATAAAGTAAGCCTTTTACGTTAGTATCAATCATTCTCTCCCAATCATCAACAATACCGGAATCAATTGTTCCAAGTCCAACAGCAAGCCCTGCATTATTTACCAATACGTCTATTGTACGCCATTCTAAATTAAGACCACCTAAATATTTTTCAACCTCCTGTAAAGAGCGAACGTCAAAACTTAAAGGAAGAGTTTTTATTCCAAATCGCCCCTCTAGTTTTTTAGCAAGTTCACTAAGGCGGGCTTCCCTTCTACCGGTTATAATTAAATTATATCCGTCTTTTGCCAATAATTGAGCAACCGCTTCTCCAATGCCCGACGTTGCCCCTGTAATTAATGCTATTTTATTCATATTATTTGTATTTTTATTTAAAAGCTAATTTTTCAACTTCGTTAAACACTCGTAAAAAGTTTTCTCCAAGAATAAGTTTTATATCGCTATCCAAATATCCTCTATTACTTAATTCTTCTGTAATAAGGCCCATTTTACTAATATCCTCTAGTCCTACAGGACAAGTTTCTATACCATCATAATCTGTCCCTAATCCAACATGATTAACCCCTACTAATTTTATAACATGCTCTATATGATCTATAAGCAACTTATATGAAGGTCTATTTAATGCAAACATATTAGATTCTGCTTGTTTAAACTCAATCTTAGCCTTATTGCTTTTTGGATTAGCTCTTAATGCGTCTTGAGCATTATCAAAAGCATCGCACAAAGGCCAAAAATCTTTAGCATATTCTTCACTTAAAAAGGCGGGGTAAAAATTTATCTGTATAACACCCCCGGCAGCAGCCAAATCTTTAATCATTTGGTCTGTCATATTTCTTGGATGGTTAGAAAGTGCTCTGCAACACGAATGCGTAGCCACTACAGGAGCCTTTGAATATTTTAATACATCATAAAAAGCCTCATCTGATATATGAGAAACGTCAATAATCATTCCCAAATGATTCATCTCTGCAATTACCTCTCTCCCAAATGGACTCACTCCATTCCATTTTTTCTCCTTTGGTGCACAAGAATCGCAAATCTCATTATTGCCTGCGTGAGTAAGTGTCATATATCTAACACCCATTTTGTAAAAAAGACGCAACAAACTTAAATCTTTTTGTATAGGAAGGCCATTTTCCATTCCAATAAAAATTGCTACTAATCCTTTGGATTTAAGCTCTCTTCCATCTCTTACCGATAGAGCAAGCCCAACCTTATCACAATTATTATCTACAGCATCGTAAACCTGTGCCAATAATTGCAGTGCACGCCTTGTAGCTTCATCGGGCATAAGTTTATTTGAAGTATATATTGCAAAAAACGAAGCATCAACTCCACCCTCTTTCATACGGATAAAATCTACATGTCCCGTTTTATTTCTTGTACCCGGGTTAATACCATTAATAAGAGCCAACGGTGTATCACAATGTGAATCAATAACAAAGGCTTCTTTATGAAGTTGTTTATTTACCATATTATATTTAGAAACTATTAAAATTTACAAAATTATATAAAGATAATAAGTTTTTTCTATACAAAACTATAAAGTTTTATAAAATAAAAAAAGGTGACTAAAAAGTATTTCTTAGCCACCTAATTTAAAAATTATAGTAGATATACACACTATTTCATATACGCATATTTATAAGCAGTTGGTGAAACCAAAGTCTCTTTTATTGTCCTTGGAGTTACCCAACGGATAAGATTAAATTCTCCACCTGCTTTATCATTTGTTCCAGAAGCTCTTGAGCCTCCAAACGGTTGCATTCCTACAACTGCTCCTGTAGGCTTATCATTAATATAAAAATTACCTGCCGAATATTTTAAAGCATCTGCAATATGTTGTACAGCTACTCTGTCTTTTCCAAATACAGCTCCTGTTAAACCATAAGGAGAAGTTGTATCACAATCTTTTACAGCCTCTTCTAGTTTAGCATCATCATATACATATACAGTAAGTACCGGGCCAAATATTTCCTCTTCCATAGATTTAAAATGAGGATTAGATGTTTCAATAACAGTTGGTTGTACAAAATACCCAACAGATTTATCGTAAGTACCACCTACAACTATTTTAGCATCGGAAGCCTTTTTTGCATATTCTATGTATGAAACAATATTATCAAATGAAGTTTCATCTATAACTGCATTTATAAAATTATCGGGATCCATAACATCTCCCATTTTAACAGCTGCAGCCCTTGTTTGTATCCCTTTTAAAATTTCGGGCCACAAAGATTTAGGCGCGTACATTCTAGAAGCTGCCGAACATTTTTGTCCTTGGAATTCAAAAGATCCGCAAAAAGCAGCATTAGCAACAGCATTTATGCAAGCTGAAGGATGAACAAATATAAAGTCTTTTCCTCCTGTTTCTCCAACTAATCTTGGATATGTTTTGTATTTAGGTAGATTCTCACCTACTTGTTTCCATAAGTTATTGAATGTGGCACTTGATCCTGTAAAATGAATACCGCCAAAGTCTGGTGAAGCTAAAGTAACCTTGCCTATGAGTGAACCTTTTCCGCATAAGAAATTTACAACACCGGCAGGCAGCCCTGCTTCCATAAATAATTGCATTAAATAATAATTAGACAAAATTGCTGTTGTAGAAGTTTTCCAAACAGTAGTATTGCCCATCATTGCAGGAGCCATATTAAGATTAGAAGCTATAGATGTAAAATTGAATGGGCTTACAGAAAGAATAAAGCCTTCCAAAGCTCTATATTCTACAGAGTTAATTTGCCCTGCAGCCGACTTTGGTTGAGAAGCATAAATTCTACACGCAAACGCTACATTATATCTTAAAAAGTCTATTAGCTCACAAGCACTATCAATTTCTGCTTGAAAAATATTTTTACTTTGTCCAAGCATTGTTGCAGCATTAATTATAGGACGATATTTACCGGCAAGTAAATCTGCAATTTTAAGCATAATAGAGGCTCTAACTCTCCAATCCATTTCACACCACTCTTTATGGGCAGCCATAGCAGCATCAACAGCCATTTGCACTTCTTTTTCGCCTGCTTTATGATATGTAGCAAGTATATGTTTATGATTATGAGGCATAACTACGTTACCTGTATTGCCTGTCCTAATTTCCTTTCCTCCAATAATAAGAGGAATATCAATAACCATAGAACTTTGCCTTTTTAGCTCAGCATCAAGAGCAATTCTCTCCGGACTACCGGCAAGATAAGATTTAACCGGCTCATTTACCGGAAGGGGAAATTCAAATATTGCGTTATTCATAATGTAATTGTTTTTATATTTACTAAAGTTAACAAATTTAAGAAATAATTATTGTAATATTTATTATTTTTAAAAAATATTACAAAAATATGCAACAAATGCAAAACGATATCGTCATAAAGATGAAAGCAACTTAAAATGCAACCAGAAAAACTAAATATAAATATAGAAAAACTTTATAGTACATATTCCGATAGACTTTATTTTACAAGTCTTAGGATAGTTGGAAACTCTTATGATGCCGAGGAAATTATGCAGGATACTTTTATAAAATACTATAACTATCCTAATAAAACTGACATACTAGAAATACAAAAATGGCTTTCTAGTATATGTATAAGAAAATCCATAGATGTACTTAGGGCTAAAAACCGCAACGCTCTTACAATAGAAGAGTACAGAGAAAACAATAACAATACTTTATACGATGAAGGGATTTCATTATTTGAGGAAGAAAATGATACAAATAAAACCATTGAAAAGATAAAGACAGCGTTAAATTCTCTTCCCGATAGATATAGATTAATTCTTTCTCTTCACTTATTTGAAGGATATGATTATTCAGAAATAGAACATATTACAGGAATAAAAGAAAATTCTATAAGAAGCATATATATGAGAGGAAAGGCAAAATTAGCAGAACTTTTACAAAACAAAATAAATAAATAGAGATGAGTGATTTAGAAAAATATATAAAAGAAAATAGCGGATTGTTTAACAGTGGCAATCTTCCAGAAGGGCATAAAGAGCGTTTTATGGCTAAGTTAAAAACGCCAAAGCATAACAATGTATTAACACTTAAGTATAGTACAATTATTGGAATGTGTGCCTCCGTGGCCGCCATACTTATAGTAACATTTGTATTAGGGGATTTTTCAAAACAAAATGAAAAACAAAATATCTCTGTAATTAATGCTAATATTTATGAACAAGAGATGCAACATGAGAAAACGGATGTAATAAAGTTGGCAAAACAAATGGATACTAATGTAGAGGAACAAGCACTTACTATGTTAGATAATATAACATTTGAGGCAATTCCTCTTTCAGAACAATTGCCCAATGAGTTATCTATAGAACAAAAAGCCAAAATACTCAAAGAGTATTATAAACAAAAAACAGAGGGTATAAAAAAAATAAAAATTTTTTTAGCTCAAGAAATATCAAACAATGAAGAATAACAAAATCATATAAATAAAAATATTATGAAAAAATTTTTACTATTATTGGCCGTTGTCGCCTTCACAGTTTCTGCTGCACTGGGGCAGAGTGTTACAAAAAATTATAAGCTCAATAATATTACAGGTATTGATGCTAGTTCTGTATATAAAATAAAAATTACTAAAGGAAATTCCGATAAAATTGAGGTTATATGTCCAGATTATCTTAGCAATTATATAAAAATATATTCTTTAAATGGAATAGCTTATTTTAAAACAGAAACGCCTAGAAATTTTAGGTATCCTAGAAATACTAATATGGAAATTACTGTAAATATGCAAATGAGCACAATAAAATATATAGATTTATCTGGAGCATCCAGTTTATATGCTACCGGAGAGTTTACTACCAATAATTTAACTTATGATCTTAGTGGCGCATCTCATGCAGAGTTAAACATTAGCGGAAAATATGTGCAACTAAGTTGCAGCGGTGCATCAATGCTTTCGCAAAGAGGAAATTTTGATAATATGAAAGTTGATTGTTCCGGAGCAAGTAAAATGATTATAAATGGTAATATTAATGACATATTATGTGATATAAGCGGGGCTACAAACTTTACTTATAATGGCAATTCTAATAATATAGAGTTGGAACTATCGGGAGCTTCAAAAGCCTCATTAACAGGGAGAACAAACAATATTAAAGCTACTAATTCGGGGGCAAGTTTTCTAAATGCAAAGGGGATGATTTCAACGGATGTCTCTGTTGAAGCAACAGGAGCAAGTAAAGCAAATGTATATTGTACAAATATTCTTAAAGCCAATGCTTCATCTAGTTCAATAATAAATTATTACGGCAATCCTAAACAGATGTTCTCTAAACCTTCAAATATAAGAAAAGCTGATTAATAATATTTAAGCAAAATTTAAACAGTTTTTAAGTAAAGGCTCTAAAAGATTAAAAACCTTTTGGAGCCTTTATTGTTTTACAATTAAATTATTTATTTAACTTTGGGGGCATTAATTGCAATGCTATTTAGAATGGACAAAAATAAAATTTATATAACAGTTACTGCGTTATTTTTACTGTATTTATTAACAGTACTATTCTTTTGCTTATATAACTTTACCAATAATAATATTAATCTTGCAGAGTATTTTTTTGGCATAAGGCTCGATAGAGTTTTTCATTTTTTAATGTTTTTACCGTATCCTTTTGTCTGCTGGTTATTTTTCAATTATAATAAATACATAAAGATATTTAAAGAATACACCTTTGCTGCTATAATTTTAAGCGGAATATTATTTGCCTCAATGGCAGAGGCATCACAAGAGCTTTTAACTACATATCGCGATAGCGACCCATACGATTTAGCTGCAAATATAACCGGAATACTTATTGGAAGTCTCCTTGTATATATATTAAAAGGATTGCTTTCCAAAATATTTGATTTTATTTTTAGAAAGCAATCCTAAGTAAAATTGGTGCTGTATAATGTTATTCCATTATTTCTCCAATATATTTAAACTTCTCTTAATAAAGCTGTGTAATTCTTTTCCTTTAAGCATGTTATTTGAAA
>JAVXCW010000010.1:0-55272 GCA_036659275.1 Bacteroidales bacterium
GTGATGGCCCATAGGGTAAAGACAGAGAGTGTCTGGTTGGCCCAAGCGAAGTAACGCCAGATAGTTTCGAAGCCATCTTTGTCTTGCAAACTATACAATAGTAGTGCAATGGAGACAAGAAACATAGGTACACAGATGTAGAGTCTACGACGCATAGTGCGTTGCTCTAACCCTAGAAAGTCGGCAACAATCAGGCGTGCCGAACGAAAGGCCGTGTCGCCCGATGTTATAGGAGCAGCAATTACACCCAGTATAGCCAGAAAGCCACCTACGGCTCCCAACCAGTTTTTGGTGATGGAATCGACAATGATCGAAGCATTACTTTCACCCATACCGTTTTTGTGGAAAAATGCTGTTGCTGCCGCAGCCCATATTAGTGCCACTATGCCTTCGGTAATCATGGCTCCGTAGAAGACCGGCCGCCCCTGACGTTCCGATTTCATGCAACGTGCCATCAAGGGACTTTGTGTGGCGTGAAAGCCTGATATGGCTCCGCAGGCAATGCTAACGAACATAACTGGAAAGATGGGCAGTGTCTGAGCCGAAGGGTGCGTATTGCTCAATCCATTCCATATTTCAGGCAGGGCAGGGCTATTCACATAGAGCATCACCAAGATACCCATAGCCATAAACAGGAGTGCTCCGGCAAAAAACGGATATATTTTGCCGATGATTTTGTCGATAGGCAGCAGAGTGGCCAGTATGTAGTAGATAAATACTACCACAATCCAAAAGGTAATATCCAAATATTCGGGGGTCAACTTGGCAAGCAACCCCGCAGGGCCTGCAACAAATACAGCACCCACCAGCACCATAAGTATGACCGTGAAACCACGCATAATCTGCTTAGTTGTTATTCCCAGATAGCGGCCTATGATTTCTGGCAAGCTTTCACCTCCGTGGCGGATAGAAAGCATACCTGCCATATAGTCGTGTACCGCACCGGCGAAGACGCTACCCAACACAATCCACAGGAACGAGGCAGTGCCGAATTTTGCCCCCATTATCGCTCCGAAGATAGGCCCTAAGCCGGCAATATTGAGGAACTGAATCATGAAAATCTTCCACTTTGGTAGCGGGATGTAATCCACACCGTCGGTTTTGGTTAGTGCAGGTGTGGGGCGGTCGTCGGGAGTAAATATGCGCTCCATCAACCGTCCGTAGGTGAAGTAACTCACCACCAATGCAATTAGGCAAATAGTAAATGTAATCATAAAATTTAGTTGTTAGGTTTTGAAGCTCTACATAACATTTGTGTTGCATATTTTATCTTCCCAGGGCATAGAGGCATCGGCTACGGTTGTATTATATTGTATCTTCAATAGGAACTTACTCGATGCAAATATTTGACTCATGTCCTTAACTTGTTGTGCATTTTAAAACAAAGTTAATACTTTTATCCGTTCATTCAAACAACAGATTATTATATTAATTCACACTTTATGCCTTCTTCATTAAAAAGTTGGCAAATATTTAGGTAGTAATCGTTATCTCGGATAATATCATCATGCTTAAAATGGTACTTAATTCCAAAGTCTGCATATTTCTGTCTTCCCAGACGGTGATATACACCCAACGTGGCTTCACTAATATTGTTTCTTTTGCATATAGCAATAATATCTCGAACGTTCTCCATATTATCCGTAGCCTCTGGTATTAAAGGAATACGCGCAATAATTCGTTTACCTAATTTTGATAATATGCTCAAATTTTCTAAAATTAACCGATTACTTCTTCCGGTATAATGAATATGCTTACTATTATCAACAATCTTAATATCAAAGAGAAACATGTCAACCCATTCAGCTGCAATAATCATCTTTTGGGTGGAAGTATAGCCACAAGTCTCCACCGCAGTAGAAATATTTCTCTCTTTACAACGCTTAAGCAGAAGTGTTAACGCTTCTGCCTGTATAAAAGGCTCCCCTCCAGAAAAAGTAACTCCACCTCCCGAATTATCATAAAACTCCCTATCTTTTTCGATTATTTTAAATACCTCATCAATCGAATATGCGGTACCTACAACCGACAAAGCATTTTGATAACAACTCTCAAGACAACTCTTCTGCTCGCACTTATTACAAATCGCAAAATCAAACGAGCGTGTTCCATTACTACTATGGACACTTTGATGCGAACACGCCTTCACACAATTCCCACACTGCTTACAATGAATAGGATTATATTTAAATTGCGGTTGTAGAAGCTGAGATTCAGGATTACAGCACCAATGACAATTCAGAAGGCACCCTTTTAGAAAAATTGTGGTACGAATGCCCGGTCCGTCATGTACAGAGTAGTGTTGTGTGTTAAATATTGTTAATGATTTACTCACAATATACTGATTTAAAGATCGTGTTCTGTTCTCCAAATCACTTGGTCTTGCAACGCCTTACTCATCTCCACCCAATATGCGGAGAATCCTGCCACACGTACTACTAAATCACGATACTTATCGGGATTTAGCTGTGCGTCACGAAGCATATTAGAATCCACAATGTTAAATTGTACGTGAAACGTATTTTTACTAAAATAAGTCTTCATTAGTGCCAACAGATTACGAGAACCATTCTCTCCTTTAATTGCCGAAGGGTGAAATTTTAAATTAAGCAACCCTCCACGCATCTCTGTATGGTCTACCTTGCAACATGAGCGAATCACCGCCGTTGGACCATTTAGATCAGTTCCGGGAAAAGCAGAGGTCACCCCGTCGGCGATAGGTTCAAAGCGGTAACGACCATCAGGAAACGCCTCACAGACCCTACCAAAAGGCACTGGTGTGGAGATGGCTAACATAGTAGGATCATATGGCTTTCCTAAGAAATTATTTTGCGCCCGCACAATACGGCAATATTCTTTATAAAAATCTACAAAAATGTCGTCACAATAATCATCATCATTCCCCCAATGCGGAACGTCCAGAGCTTTACGGCGCAATGCATCGTATCCTTCCCAATTAGCATGAATAGCCTGTTTTAATTCATTTAGTGTGATTACTTTATCGTCATACACAAGCTTCTTAATAACAGCAAATGAATTCGATAAATTTACCATACCTGATGAGATTGTGGTGATAGATTGCTCTAACAATGCTCCGCCGTGGTCCATACTACGACCACGCTCAATACAATTATTCACTAAAGCGGAGCAAAATACTAATGGCACAGACACTTTATGCGCCTCCATAACTATATTCCAATACTCTTGCCAGTTATGAATAGTGTTGCTCATAATATCCAAGCAGTAACGTCGTAGCTCCTCGTAGGTGGTCACCTCACGTGATTCGAACATACGCTTACCGGTAAAAGGGTCAACCCCATCATTAAGTGTTAAATCTAAGATTTTGCCATTATTGACAAATCCGGCCTGCACAATTCCATAAGAGCACCCTTGCAAGGTGGGCTCAGTACACCCTCCGACTGCCGAATATTTTTGGATAATGTCAAGTGGTAGCCCCGATATTTTCTGTTCGTGGGCAATATAAGTCGTTTGATTAAAGAAAGCAGGGTATCCCACGCCAGTCTTCACACATTCAATTGCCTTTAAGTGAAATTCCTCACTGTTTTTCTCATGATACCACACCGATATGGTGGGTTGAGTCATCTGCATATTGATTTGAGCCTGTAAAATTGCTAAAGATGTACTACCATCTACTCGCTCTCCATTTTCGTCAATGCCACCCAAAATAGCATTTTGATACATGTTGCCATGTCCTAATCCCTGCCAAGAAAGGCTGGCAATATACTCTATCTGTGTCATTTTCACAAACAGCTCTTCAAACAGCGAAACCGCCATCTCAAGTGAAGTAGTAGTGTCTTGCTTAAGATATGGTGCTAACACATAATCAAGCCTCCCTGGAGAGTAACCCATGTGAGAGCCCTCCATGTGACCAATTAGATAAGTGAACCAATATAGTTGTATCGCCTCACGAAATGTGTAAGCAGGCTCAGTGGCAATTTTACTGCATATAGATGCTTGTTCAAACAACTCTTGTTGACGAACTGAGTTATGACATGTGTCAGCTAACCTCTGAGCTTCAGTAGCATAATTTTGAATAAAATCTATTGCTCCATTTATACTCACGATAGCCGCAGCCCAGAATTTTTGCCCCTGCTCATCTTCCGCATTATCACTCATTTTTTGACGTATCTGCTCAATAATAGCAGCATATCCCGTCTTAAGTACATATTCATAATCCAAAATAATACGCCCTTCAGGACATGGCTCGTGAGGAGCAGTAAACATACCTATATCCCACCCGTCAGTGATATAATTAGCATTTGCAAAATTCTTTTTCCAAAGAGCATTCCCCAAATCCATAAAACTTTTCCCTTCCCAATAACTACAAAGTTCCTTAAATTCTTTATACTCCTCTTGTGTCATAAGAAATTTACCCGAAACAACTGCATATCCCTTTTCAACAGCCATCTCAAGGGATTTCTCAATACCGCCACCTTTACCTTGCTCGTTATGTTTCGACTGAGCATCTTGTACCTCATTTTTTATCTCACGAATAAATGGATCTGACGCATAGTTTAAGTAAGGAATAGCGCCTCGTATAAAACGGGTTTTATTTCCTAACAAACGGTCTTGATCATGAATAACTGGCGTAACGTTAGACATAGCATAAGCATGGTCGGTAGCTCTACGCAAAAGAATATCAAGATGCTCACTCTTTTTATGAGAAGCGGTAAGATGCTTAATGTATTCAATATCAACCATTAATGGCGATATAAGGTATCTTTTTTTAAAGAAAGATGTCCTGTCTGATGACGGACCACCTTTAACTTCTCTGTCAGTAAATTTATTCATCGTATTCTTTATTTGGTTGTTTTTGCATCAATAACGCATTCTGTTCTGCACCCATCACTATATCTATAGGGTAATTATTGTATCTTAATAGAGCGATAGCGTTTCTATTATATTCTAATCCCAATTTAATTTTATAATCTTTGCAGACAATTATTTATGACATATGCGTAATATTTCTCAAGCATAACATATGCTAGCATTTCATACTCTCTACCTCTTGATAAGAAAAAACGGTTCATCATCATATTAATATATTGTGCTACTAAATAATGCATTAATTTCACTTTGCTTCTTAGAAACATCATAAGTTAGAACATCATTTGGTTGTGTTGCTGACATATGTGCTCCCAAAAGTTAAATAAAAAACTTTTGAAGAGCACATCTCTTTTAAATTATTACCCCTTAAATATGGTATAAACTAGCTAAAAAATGCAAATGCCATGTATGCCCAATGCGCAACAATACCTGCACAAAAACCACCTATTGTGTGAGCTATAATTGCTTTTGATGTAAGTTTTCTAAAACCTAAAGAATCTAACATAGCTGTGTGAGTACTTAAAAAACCGCTCCAACACATTCCCATTGCTGTAAATACTGCTATTGCATTACCATCTATAAGGCCGTCTGCTTGAAATTTAGGTATTAAACCTAGTGCGGCACCTACTGCACCAAGTGATGTAATAGGGAATGCAACTAACTCGGGATGTGTAAATCCAAATAACCACTCAAAGATAAAATTTACTTTCCCCGCAAGTGCAGGAAGAAGGGCTATCCCTTCGTAAGCTTTACCAGTGTATCCTGTTTCTCCTGGGCCAAACGTAAGCATCATTACAAATGTAGAGATTATTAATACCCCCGGTATAATTGCCAATCCAAGATCAACACCGGTTTTTCCACCATCCAAAAGAGAATTAAGAACTCTTAAGAAAGCACCACCCTCAGATTTAAATGAGATTTGTTGCTCATCTCCACCTATAACTTCGTCATTTTTAAAATCGGGATAAGCTTTTATAATAAATCTCTGCATAAGTCTCGTAGAAATAATACTACCGGCAACCGAGCCAACTAATCCTACTATTGCTGCCGTGGCATATCCTCTACCGGCCATAAATACAACAACAACCAATCCCATTCCAAATGCAGTACCAAAGTTTGTAAGTGATATTAGTTGGTATTTTTTAAAATATTTACTAAAATTACTATCCTTTGATAAGCTTATAATGGCTGGATTATCAGATAAAAATGTTAATACAGCTCCTAGTGCAGCAACTCCAGGAAGATTATATAGCGGTTTCATAAGGGGACGGAGCATAACCTCTATTAGCCTTACAACACCAAATTCAATAAGTAATTTACCAAGGGCTCCCGATAGTACCGTAATACCCATAATATAAAATACGGTTTCAATTAGGAGGCTGTAGGATGTGTTCATTAGGGTATTTAACATATTGGGGACTCCCATTATGTTGCCCAAGGTACCAAAGATACCAAAGAAGACTATGAGGAATATTGCAGCCTCAATTCTTCTGCGTGTTAAAAACTTTAGAGAATTCATAGAAGTATTTAAGTGATTATTGTTATTTTATTTATTGTTTATTATCTTTCTAAAACTTTAATTTGCCATCTTATACCAATATTAAACGTCTGTGGCATAGGGTTCTCTGTAGTTGAATACCAATATGCATGTATTCTTAGCGTATTTTTAGATGTTGTTAAAGGGAAATATTCTGCACCTGCTCCGTAAAATCCACGCTCAACTCCCGGTAGTACATATCTATCAAAAATAAATTCCTCTCCGGGTAATTGTGTCTTATTTTGGTCATATCCCCCTTTTACAAACACCTTAAATTTATTTCCAACTTTTTGAGAAATCTTCCCCATTATTGTAAAATCTTCAAAAAAAGCGGTGCTTTTTCCTGCATATCTGTTCATGTAGTCTAAATCAATCTCAGTATTATTAAATGAGAATTTATTACCTAAGGCTAAATAATTTATATAATTCCCTTTTTCATATTCTAGCATATTTGCAGAATATATTGTTTTAAACCAATTGGTTATAGTCCCATACCATATTGCATTAAAAGCATACAAATTGCTAAATGCCTTGTCTGAAAACGGTGAGTTTACAATTTGAGCATAAATAGTGTGCTTATTTGTTGGCCTAAAACCTACATTTATACCTACTTGGAATGGGCTTACATGGTTCCAAAAGTCTGAAGCATAGTAAACATCTATAGGGGCATAATCATACTCAATTGTTCCTATACATATCATTTGTTTTCCGGCAGTTATAGAGAATTTACTATTTGGAGTATAAGTTATATTAGCCCAATCGGTTGCGCTAAAAAATTCTTTAGGGTTAACATGGTCTGTATATAGTCTATGACGGAAACTATAAGAAAACTTATCACTTATTTTACCATCAATAAGAAGTTTGAGATATCGTCCAACAAAACCTCCTTCATCTTCTGGTTTTATATCTGTGTTTTTATCTCTACCAAATGTTGTGTACTGAGCATCAAAACGAGTATCAAATCGGACAGTTATTTTTTTGTCTTGGTTAAGTTCAATATTCTCCTGCGCTGTAATAGCATTACTATTCAATGATATTAGTATTGTTGCCAATGCCATAAAAAGGTACTTCATAACGTAATCTCTAGTTTTTTAAGTTTCTAAATATATTATAATAAATAATCTGTTTCTAAATAAAATTAATCGTTAAGCTCTAGCCAGCGCAGAGTCTTTGTATCAAGTAAATCTATTATCTCGCCAATTCTATTAGATGCAACTGTAAGTTCGTTCACTTTTAAATCTCCCGATGATAATTTAGTTTCCAATTCTTTTTTCTCAATTTCTAAATTGGAAATATCATTATCTAGTTGCTCTAATTCTTTTTGTTCTTTGTAGCTTAATTTTTTCTTTTTTTGAGGCTCTTCAGCTTGCCACACAGCTTTTTTATCTTCCCTATCTGCCAACGCTCTCTCTTTAGTCCTTTTCTCTTTCTCTACAGATTTTATATAATCTCTGTATTCAGAATAGTTTCCTACAAAATCTTTTATTTTACCTTCTCCTTCAAATATAAAGAGGTGGTCTGCTATTTTATCAAGAAAAAATCTATCATGAGAAACAATAAGCACCGATCCAGCAAATCCTTTTAAATACTCTTCAAGCACATTAAGTGTAAGAATATCCAAATCGTTTGTAGGCTCATCAAGTATGAGAAAATTAGGATTTTTCATAAGGACGGTAAGTAAATAAAGTCTCCTTTTTTCGCCACCGCTTAATTTTTCAATTTTAGTATAATGGGTGCTTGGTGGAAACAGAAAATAATTTAGGAAGGTAGAAACAGGTACTGTTTTACCATCACCTAATGTAACTACTTCTGCAATCTCTCGTACTGCATCAATAACAGTATCGTTTGGATTAAATTCAATACCACTTTGTTTGTAATATCCAAAAACAAGTGTTTCTCCCCGTTCAATTTCTCCAAAAGTTGGCTGTAATTCGCCTGTCATTAGGTTAAGAAAAGTACTTTTGCCAATACCGTTTTTACCTACAATACCAATTTTTTCGCCTGGGGCAAAGTTATAGGTAAAATCTTTTACGCCTATCCAACTATCCCAATTAAATCCAAGATGTTTACAATTTATAATTTTTTTCCCAAGCCTAGATACTTTAACGTTTATATTTATGTTTTTATCAGAGATAGTTTGCTCTGCTTTTTCTTTAATTTCGTAAAAAGCATCAACTCTGTATTTGGCTTTTGTCCCTCTGGCACAAGGCATTCGGCGCATCCAATCTAATTCGTTGCGGAACAAGTTACGCGCTCGTTCTGTCTCGCTCTTCATATTTTGTACTCTTTCTTCTCTTTTTTCTAAAAAATAAGAGTAGTTACCGCTATATGTATAAAGAGTGCCATCTGCCATTTCAATAATTTGATTACATACGCGGTCTAAAAAATATCTATCGTGTGTAACCATAAGAAGGGTACACTTTGCTCGTCCAAGGTAATCTTCTAAAAACTCAATGCTTTCCAAATCTAAATGATTTGTTGGCTCGTCCATTACCAAAAAGTTGGGCTTAGTTATAAGCATAGCTGCTATTGCAACTCTTTTTACCTCTCCTCCACTAAGTTCTTTTATTTTTTGGTCTACATTTGTAAGCCTTAAAGAAAACAGCACCTCTTTTATCTCATGTTCTTGAGTGTGTTCTTTGGCTGCGGCTTTAACTATTTCATATATTGTACTATTGAAATCGTAAATATTGTCTTGTTCTAAAAATGATATTGTAATGTCTTTAAGAAATTTAATATTGCCATCTCCGTCTGAGCTATCTACTCCTGCTAGAATTTTTAAAAGAGAGGTTTTTCCTGTTCCGTTGGGGGCAATGAGCGCAATTTTATCTCCCTCGTTTATGTTTAAGCAGATATTCTTAAACAATATGCGTGGGCCGTACGATTTTGTTATGTTCTCAACTTGCAGGTAGCTTGCCATTTTTAATGAGTTCCTTAGTTTTGGGTGTGCAAAAGTAGTAAAATTGCGCCTATATGCAAAATAGTAAGTTATAAGTTTACTATCGTATGCCGTATTATATAAAATAGTCCATAAAAAAACAAGCTGACCAAAAGTATTTTTAGCCAGCTAGTTATTTATGTATAAAATTATTATAACTCTATTTTGGTTGGTTTAGTCATATTTTTAGGATCTAGAATTTTATCAAGATCTGTTTTAGAAAGAAGTTTCTTATCTAATACAAGTTGATAAACACTTCCACCTGTTTTTAAAGCCTCTTTGGCAACCTCGGTGCAATTTGCATAGCCAATGTAAGGTTTTAAAGCGGTAACAATACCAATACTATGTTCAACTAGGTGTTTGCAATGTTCTTGATTAGCTGTTATGCCATCTATGCATTCTACCCTTAATGTATCAAAACCTGCTCTTAACCATTGTGCCGATTCTACAAGGCTCTCTATTAGCACAGGCTCCATTACGTTTAGTTCTAATTGTGCGGCTTCCGACGCAAACGCAATAGTAGTATCATTTCCAAATACTTTAAAGCAAATTTGGTTTACAACCTCTGGAATAACAGGGTTTACCTTACCCGGCATAATTGATGATCCTGGTTGTTTTGGAGGAAGATTAATTTCTTGTAAGCCGGTTCTAGGGCCAGAAGCTAATAACCTAAGGTCATTACATATTTTAGATAATCTTATTGCAAGGCCTTTAAGGGCAGATGAATAACCTACCATACATGAGGTATCGTGTGTTGCTTCTACAAGGTCTTTTGCAAGTTTAATATCTAATTTAGTAATCTCTTTTATATATCTTGTACATGATTCTGCATAACCTGGTTCAGCTGTAATACCTGTTCCTATAGCTGTAGCTCCCATATTTATTGTAAGAAAATCTTTTGCAGCAGCATCAATTTTTTTAGATTCATTTTTTAATGCAGAGGCAAAAGCTCCAAAGGTTTGGCCTAAGGTCATTGGTACAGCGTCTTGTAGCTGAGTTCTCCCCATTTTAATGATTTTTGCAAACTCTTTTGATTTTTGATCAAATGAAGCAATAAGTAAATTAAGTGCTTGCATTACATCTTGATGAATCATATATAAGCCAAGGTGCATTGCAGTTGGATATGCATCATTTGTAGATTGAGCCATGTTTACATGATCGTTAGGATGAAGAAAAGTATATTCCCCGTGCTTTTTGCCCATTAGTTCTAGTCCTCTGTTGGCAATAACCTCATTTGCATTCATATTGGCACTTGTTCCTGCGCCTCCCTGAATCATATCTATTGGAAAATGATTTGAGTGTTTACCCTCTATAAGTTCATCGCATGCTACAATAATTGCATCGGTAACCTCTTTAGAAAGAAGACCAAGCTCATAGTTTGCAAGTGCAGCGCCTTTTTTTGTAATACCAAAAGCTTTTATAAATTGAGGATAATCTCCTAATTTATTGTTACTGATATCAAAATTTTCAATTGCTCTAAGTGTTTGAACTCCAAACAATGCTTCCATTGGTACTTCTTTATCACCAAGAAGATCGTGTTCACTTCTTGTTTTCCCCGATGTTTCAAATTTATATGTAATCATTCTTGTAGATTATTATTTGTAATAAAAAATTTAACAGTGATTTATATTATATTGGTTTTGTTTGCAAATGTAATAAATATTAAATTGAAAAAAGAAATTAAAAATTTCTAGATGAAAAACTTATTTACTTTAGACAATACTTGTGGAAGGGCAAACACTACAACTCTGTCATAAGGCTTTATTATAGAATCTTCTGTTGCAATATAACTATCATTACCATGAATTATTCCCCCTATAATAGCTTCTTTTGGAAAATGTAAATCTTTTATAGCACATTTTGTTATGGCGCTGCTTGGGTTTACAATAAATTCCAAAACTTCGGCATCGGAACCGTTAAGACATTTTATTGAGCGAACTTTATTGCTTAGTGTAAAACGAAAAATACGCCCTGCTGTAATAAGTTTTTTGTTTATAACGGCATCAACTCCCATTCCCTCGGCTAATTTTATATATTCTATATTTTCAACTTCTGCTATAGTTTTTGAAACTCCCATTTTTTTTGCCGCCACGCACGATAAAATATTAGTTTCTGAATTACTGGTTACAGCTACAAAGGCATCAAAATCTTTAACATCTTCTTCTAAAAGTAAATCTGAATTTCTGCCATCACCATTAATTATAAGAACTTTATCTAAAGTTTCCGCAAGATATTCACATCTATCCTTTTTGTATTCTATTATTTTTATATGTTCAACAGCACTCTCCATTTTTTTTGCTAACATTTCTCCTATCCTTCCACCCCCAACAATCATAAGTCGTTTTATATCAATATCATTTTTGCCCGAATAGCTCATAGCTTCTTTAACTCCTGCTCTAGTACATATTACAAAAACAAGGTCATTTTGAAGAAACTTTGTCTCTTGAGTAGGGATAATTGTAGTGCCATTGCGAGCAATAGCAACTGCCTTATATTGTAAGGCTCCATTTTTAGAAGCAAGGTCGGAGACGCATTTTTTAATAAGGGGAGCCCCATCGTCTAACCTAAATACTACCATTTGTAATATACCACGTGCAAATTCCATAAATTCTGTAGTACCGGTTTGTTTTAAAAGATCTATAATTTCATAAGCAGCAATTTTCTCGGGATAGAAAAGAAGATCTATCCCCATTTCTGTAAAGAGCAACTTATTTTCATAGTGCATGTATTCATCATTATTAATACGTGCGGTAACTTTTTTTGCTCCCATTTTTTTTGCTAACAAGGCACTTATTAGGTTTACATCTTGCTCTTGTGCAGGGCTAACTGCAATAAAAAGATCGGCTTGCCTAACCCCCGCCTGCTCCAATGTTGCTATTGATGTTGGTTTACCTTGCACTATAATAACGTCTGCAACCTCTGCTAATTTATTTAGGCGAGATTCATCATTATCTATCATTGTTAGGTCGTTATATTCATTACTAAGCATCTTAGCCAGGTGACTTCCAACCTCTCCGGCTCCAGCAATTACTATCTTCATACCACAATTATTTTAAACAGTTTCTTGTTATTTTTTTAAGAAGAAATACCCAATAAGCACTCTTATTGGGCATTAGTATTATTAATAAATGGTAACTAATAAAGATTAGTACTCATCTTCATTAAAGAAGAAATCCTCTTTACTTGGATAATCAGGCCAAATATCTTCTATACTATCATATATTTCACCATCATCCTCAAGATCGTTCAAATTTTCAATTACTTCCAATGGTGCTCCGGAGCGGGTGGCATAATCAATCAGCTCTTCTTTTATTGCCGGCCAGGGTGCATCTTCTAATTTAGAAGCAAGTTCGAGTGTCCAATACATAGCGTAAATTTTTAATAATTAGGTAATTAGTGTTTAATAGCTCTAAAACTATTGGGGCGCAAATATAATAAAAATTTCTCATATATAACTATGGTAACCAAAATTCTTCTGTTTCCTCATTTTCCATGCAAAAAAAACGTCCAAGTACAAAAAGGTAATCGGATAGTCTATTTAAATATCTTATCCCTATTTCTACTTGTAATGTTGTGCTTTCATTTGCCTCTCCGCCATGCCCTATTGACAAGGCATGTCTTTCTGCCCTTCTACAAATAGTACGCGCCACATGACATTCAGATGATACCCTTGGAGCACCGGGGAGTATAAATGCTTTTTGCTCAGGAAGTTTGGTGGTCATAAAATCTATTTCTGTTTCTAAAAATGTAATATCTTCATCTGTTATAGATGAAAGTGTTTTGTAGGATCCGTCGGATGCAAAATGGGCAGAAATAAGCATAAGATTTTCTTGAATTTTTTTAAGTGTCTCCTTCTCTTTTGCCGTTTTAGCATCGCTTATTACAATACCTATAAAAGAAATAAGTTCATCCATATCGCCGTATGCTTCTACGCGTGGATGATTTTTTGGAACTCTTTTCCCCCCAACTAGCGAAGTTGTTCCCTTATCGCCTGTTTTTGTATATACTTTCATCTTTTATCATTTATATAATCACTCTCAATTTTACCATCTCTTAATTTAATTATTCTACGGGCATGTAGTGCAATATCTTCCTCGTGTGTAACAACAATTACGGTATTACCATTGTTGTAAATCTCTTCAAATAAATTCATTATATCAATGGATGTTTTTGTATCCAAATTTCCTGTAGGTTCATCGGCAAGTATTATAGAAGGATTATTTATTAGGGCTCTTGCAACCGCCACTCTTTGTCTTTGTCCTCCCGATAATTCTGTTGGCTTGTGGTCCATTCTATCACTTAATCCAACATTTTTAAGGGCTTCTATTGCTCTACTCTCTCTTTCTGCATGAGGAATGCCGGAGTATATTAGTGGTAACGCCACGTTTTCTATAGATGAATAGCGAGGAAGAAGATTAAATGATTGAAAAACAAAACCTATTTCTTTATTTCTAACATCTGCTAATTGAGAATCTTCCATTTTACTTACATCTATTCCGTTAAGGACATAGGTGCCACTTGTAGGCGTATCTAAGCACCCAAGTATATTCATAAGAGTAGATTTACCACTTCCGCTAGGACCCATTATTGCTACATATTCATTTTTATAAATGGAAATACTTACTCCATCTAAAGCCCTTACTTCTTGTATCCCAAGTTTATATATCTTTTTAAGATTTTCTATCCTTATTACCTCTGTAGCTTCTCCCATAATCTTTATTGTTAATTCTATTTGTGCAAAATTATAAATTATTTTTTTGTTCTTCTATTGTTTGTCTGTATTTTTCATAAAGAAAATTTACAGCCTTCTCTCCCTGTTCTCCTATATCTAATGTAAAATTATTTACAAAAAGATTTATATGTTTTTGTTGTACCTGTTCTGTTATCTCTTGAGCGTTATTCATTATAAAACTCTTAGATTCTAGCGGATGCTCATACGCATATATAATACTCTTACGTAATACTCTATTTATTTTTTTTGCAAGTTGTCCATCTTTATATTCTCCCTCTTGTAACTCCCTCTTTATTGCTATGCCGCCTAACGGTATAGGTTGATGAAAACTATTTTGCCAAAATTCTCCTAAGTCTCTTATTAATTCTAACCCTTTTTCTCTATATGTGAATCTTCCTTCGTGTATAAGGACACCTGCATCTACCTCGCCTTTAAGTATTGCATCTTCTATACTTGAAAACAGCATAGGTTTTAAATTGTAATATTGAGGATAGGCTGTTTTTAAAAGTAATGCAGCTGTGGTGTGAATGCCCGGTATTGCAATAGTAGAACTATTAGGAAGCTCTTTTTTTATCCCCATCTTTTTTACAAGTAAAGGACCATTATTAAACCCTAAAGCCGAGCCGCTACGGAGCATAATATATTTATTGGCTATTGTAAAAAAAGCATGATAGCTAAGTTTGCAGATATCGTATTTACCTTTAGCTGCACGCATATTAAGCTCCTCTACATCTGCCATTTCTACATTAAATGTGAGCCCTTCTGTATCTACTAATGAATTTATCATTGCATGAAATGCAAATGTATCATTTGGACATGGCGAAAAGGCTAGCGAAAGGTTCATAATACTTTAATTTAGTGAGATACGGTATTAAGTATCTCTTTGCAGCATTCTGTTAATGATTTAAGTGCGGCAGGTGTATTCCATTTATTTTTATCTCTTTCTCCAACTTCGTTAGATACGGTGCGGAGTTCAAAACAAGAGATTTTTTCTTGTAAGCATACATAGTATATTGCAGCTCCTTCCATACTTTCGATATCGGGCAAAAATCGCTTCTTCATATCTTCAACTCTGTTAGGATCTCCGCTAACTGTTTGTACTGTTACGCCTGTTACACTATCATATTTTGCAAGAAGATTTTCTAATGGCTCCTCAAGTTTCTCTCTGTAAAGAGCTCCACCTTTATACGGAAAAACGTCAGCATCTAGCAATTCGTACTGGAAAAGCGTTTGAAATTCAAACATAGTTTCAAAGCCTAAATCTCCAAAATATTCTTTTTCAATAACTATGGTGGTGCCAATAGGTAAGTTGGATATATTAAATGAACCTGCTATTCCTATATTTATTATAAGTGTATAGGGAGATTTTTCAAAATTAGCTTCCAATATCTTTTTTGTTAGCCTATAACAAGTAGAAGTGGTACCTATACCGGTAAGCATAAAATCCACTTTAATATTTTCAGCAAGCTGGTTTTCATAAAGGCGAAACGCATGTTGTGCGCACTCTATTTCTTCTTGGTTTGCGGCAGTAAACAATATTCTTCTCATATGATAAAAATTTGAAATGCTAAATTAATATATTTTTTTATGATAGTGATAATAAATTAAATTTAAATATTAAACCTCCTCCATCGCGATTTTCAACGGAAATAGTTCCCTTATGAAATAGGACAGAGTTTTTTACAATTGCAAGTCCTAAACCAGAGCCTCCTGTTTTTCTTGTTCTCCCTTTTTCAACTCTGTAAAATCGCTCAAATAATCGCTCTAATGTTTCTTGCGGTACCCCTTTACCGGTATCGGCATATGTGAAATTTAACCTATATCCTTCATCGCCCGATTTTTGCATTATTCCTGCACTTATTGTTATTTCCGACCCTTCTCCACCGTGTTCTATAGTGTTATCTATTAGGTTTTTAAATAAAGAATATATAAGAGAATAGCAACCACTTATACACAACGTACTACTTACAAGCAACTGCAATTTTATATTGTTGGCTTTTAATTTATACCCCAATTCTTCTTGTACGTCTTTAAGACAATTTGTAATATTTATCTCTTCTATTGTAAATTTATTAGCCCCCTCTTCAATTTTATTAAGTGTTGATACATCGTTTATAAGAGATGAAAGCCTTATTGTTTGGGTATATGCTTTATCGGCAAAACGTTTTACCTGAGCCATATCCATATTATCGTCGTGCAAAATAGTTTCTAAATAGGCTCTTATCCCTGTTACAGGAGTTTTAAGCTCGTGAGCAATATTATGACTCATTTGCTGTTTGTATAGTTTTGTCTTTTCTAGTTGATTAAAAGTATCCACAATCTTTTTCCCTATTTCTCCATATTCATTATGGGGAAATTTTATAGTGCTAAAATCTTTATGATCGGAGAGAAGAATGCCGGTAAATTCGGTAAATGCTTTTAGCGGTTTGGTAAGCATTTTAGAGACAAATACTAGTGATGCAACTAGTAACAATAATAGTGCAATTATTAAATATAGGTAATTGCTATCTTCGCTTATTTGTTGTACATTCTCATTTTTATATGGTGTTGAGGTACGGATGTAAAATTCGGGGTATCTTTTTGCATAATAGAGATATTCATCGTCCATATTGCTAGAGTATCTTAATGATGTCCCCTCCCCATTTGCAGCTGCTTTAATAATTTCGGGACGTCCCAAGTGATTTTCATCTGCAATTGTCATCCTTTCATTACTATCAAAGATTATCCAAGCAGTTGTATCTATTACAGAAAGGCGAATCTCTGGGGGAAGTTCAATTTTATAAAAATCTACACCACTTTTATAAGACTTGTAAATTTCATTGTTATAAGCAATAAGTTCTTTTTGGAGGGTATTTAAGCTAAAATCTTTATTACGCTGCAAGGTATAAATAGCAGCAACCAACAATACTACTGTAATAACCATAAGGTAATACAGAATAAGCTGGTATTTAAATTTTAGCTTCATGCTTTTATAAATTAATTTTGGAAGCAATACCCGTATCCAGAGCGATTTATAATCATATCGCCATATTTTCCCAGTTTTTTTCTTAAACGGGCTATATGTACATCTACCGTTCTTTCAAGAACATAACTCTCATCCTTCCATACTAATTTTAATATTTCATCTCTAGAAAATATTTTGTTTACAGATTGCGTGAGGAGTATAAGTATTTCATTTTCTTTTTTTGTGAGAATTATCTCATCATTATTTATATACACCCTTTTATCTGTTGCATCTACAACTAAATCTTCAAAGACAAATTTTTTAAGGAACGTTTCATTACTATCTTTAAAATTTAATTTTGCTTCCCGTTCTGCCTGCTCTGCTGCTTTCTCTTCTTCTTTAATTCTGTTATATCTTGTTAAGACAGCTTTTACTCTGGCTACAACCTCTTTAATAGAAAAAGGTTTAGCTATATAATCATCACCGCCTTTATTAAATCCGTTTAAAACATCGGTTTCGGTATCAAGTGCAGAAATAAATATAATAGGAATATCATTATTGTACTCGTCTCTTAATAACTGCGCAAGTTTTAGCCCACTTATGCCGTCCATCATTATATCTAGCAATAGTAAATTATATTGATTTTTAAGTTTATAAAGGGCTTCTTCTGAACTCTGTGCCGTATCAACCGTATAGCCTGCTTGCGTTAAATTATATTGAAGAATTTCACAAATATCCTCTTCATCATCAACAACCAGAATTTTATATTTATCCATAGAACATTAAGTTTATCTACCTTCTTCGCCGATAGAATATTATTTCACAAATATAAAATATAATCTTTAATAGGCGCCTCATTAAAATATAAACTTAATAAAAATTTAGCACTAATGTAAAAATTCCTTATTATTCATTTAATTGCTTTGTAACCGATATGTAACATCCCTAAGATACTTTTGCTCAAAATTAATTAGCGATAAAAATCGATATAAATGATGTTAAAAAGAAAATTAAAATTTATTACAATTTTATGTACTGCTATTATTATTGGCAATGTAACTGCATTTGCCCAAGCGCAGAAGGAAAATAAAAGCAGCTTTGTAATTAAAGGAAAAGTAACAGAACTAAAGAGCGGAGAACCAATAGTAGGAGCCGATGTTTTTATTGAAACACTACAAAAAGGGGCTGTTACAGACGAAAATGGTGACTACATTATAACAGGGATAAATAAGGGAAAATATAAAACAAAAATTGTATGTATTACCTATAAGGAGGTTATTTTAGATAATGTAGAAATAGGCCTACAAGGAGAAAAAATACTTAATGTGCAAATGGAAGAAGATATTAATTTGCTTGGTGAAGTAGTAGTGCAGGGAATAAAAAAAGAAAATACCGAGCTAAGTGCAATTAATACGGTAAGAAATTCGCTGGTTGTTATGAGTGCTGTTTCTAGTGGAGAAATATCTAAAACTCCCGATAAAAATGCAGCAGAAGTTGTAAAACGAGTTCCCGGTGTTTCTATTGTAGACGACCGTTTTATAGTTATTAGAGGGCTGCCGCAACGATATAATAATGTGTGGTTAAACAATTGTAGTGTACCGGGCAGCGAACCGGATACCCGTTCTTTTTCATTTGATATGGTACCAACTTCGCAAATTGAAAATATACTTATAATAAAGAGCCCCAGTGCAGAATTGCCTGCCGAATTTACCGGTGGCTTTCTTAAAATACAATCAAAAAGTGTTCCCGATAGAGATCAATATAACGTACAATACAGCATTGGAGCCAATACCAAAACAGGGTTTAACAATTTTATTAAAATAAACAATGAAAATTGGAATATTAAGAGCTCAACTCCAATCCCAGATCAAAAAGGAGGAGCACAGATTAATAAAGTTGCAAAATTTTCTAACGGAAATATGTTAGGTATAACGGCAGGAGCGGAGTATTCTTATCAGCAGAGGATTATAGCAAACATGAAAAATTCTAGATATGGAGTTTACAATAGAGTAAACGATACCCCGGAATTTATATATGATTATACCGATAATATTTTTTCTGCTAATTCTAAAATTGGGGCATTGCTCAATGGTAGTTATTTATTTGGAAACAATAAAATTACTTTACGTAATTTATTTAATCGTTCAAATTTAAGTAGTTATACAACCCGTGAGGGATGGCAAAATATAAGCTCGCGATATAATCAAGAAAAATACGAATATCTAATAAGTACTCGAACAATTTACACGGGGCAAATAGCAGGAGAACATATAATAAGGCAGAGTGACTCTATGTTAAATAGCAATACATTAGATTGGAATGTAAGTTATTCTTTTGCGTCAAAGAATGATCCCGATAGAAGAATAATTAATCGTGAGCAAAATACATTTGTGGGAGATAAATACTTTGGCCTTATGGGGATAGATCAAAACGAGATTACACGGGATAATACCAAGTTAAATGAAAATATTATTACGGTAGGAGCAAATTATTTATTTACCGTTAAAAAATTAGAAATTAAGAGTGGACTTTATGGAGAGTTTAGAAATAGAAAATACACTGCAAAAGAGATGGCATATAGATATAATCAAGCTAATTTGCCCAGCGATTTTAAATATTTAGATCCGGTAAGTCAAATACTTATAAACTCTAATATGGGCAGCGATAAACTTTATCTTTATGACGATACCGATAATCGTAATAGCTATAAAGGGAAGGACTTGCTTGGAGCTGCTTATATACAAGCATTACTACCAATAGGAGATTTTAAGATTAATGCAGGAGTTAGATTTGAGGCGCGTAATATGACCCTTACAAGTTTTACCTCAATACTAGGTAATGATACAAAGGACGATACTTATACGCAATACAATGTATTTCCATCATTAAATGTAGCGTATAATCTTAATAAAAAACAGATTATAAGATTTGCGTATGGAATGTCTACTAACAGACAAGAGTTTAGGGAGGTATCTTCAAGTGTATATTATGATTTTAATTTATTCTCCGATGTTAAGGGTAATCCTGCCTTAAAGGCTGCTATTGTGCAGAATATAGATTTAAAATATGAGCTTTATGTTACACCTAAAGAGTATGTTACATTGGCCTTATTTTACAAACATTTTAAAAATCCTATTGAATGGACATATTTAGATGCCGGTGGCTCATATACTTACACTTTTGAAAATGCACAAGCTGCTAATAATTATGGAGTTGAACTTGATATACGTAAAAATTTAGGATTTATTGGAATGCGTAATTTTACTTTTGGCTTTAATGCCTCGTTAATTAAAAGCAAGGTTGTGTTTGATAAAAAAACAAGTTTAGAAAAGGATAGACCCATGCAGGGACAGTCTCCTTATTTGGTAAATACCTCACTATTTTACGAGGCTCCGGCTATCGGGATACAAATTGGAGTTCTTTATAATAGGATTGGAAAGAGGATAGTTGGAATTGGTAGAGTTGATACAAGTGGTGATGCTAGTATTAATAATGATGTTCCCGATACTTATGAATTACCGCGTGATATGCTTGATTTAGTGGTTTCTAAGAAGCTTGGCAAATATTTTACAATTAAGGCAAATGTTAAGGATGTGCTTAATCAGTCTGTGGTTTTTGCAGAGTTTCCAAGATTTTACGGAACAGATAATTCTATACAAGAGAGAAAACAAATATCAAAAGAGTTTAAGTTAGGAAGCACTTACTCTTTAAGCTTACAATTTACTTTTTAAATTTTAGATTTTAGATTTTAGATAAAAATAACTGTACTAACAGATTAAAAAACAAATTA
Organism: Bacteroidales bacterium; assembly: GCA_036659275.1. Taxonomy (GTDB): domain Bacteria; phylum Bacteroidota; class Bacteroidia; order Bacteroidales; family UBA932; genus Egerieousia. Next base: position 20,790 of record JAVXCW010000010.1, read on the forward strand.
GATGAAAACAAAAAAAGAAACAGGGGCATTGGGCTCCTTAAGAAATCAAGGGATTTCTAAAATGATTGTAAATTCTGCAATATGTCTTGCTACAGCGTTGGTGACCTTAGTTACTACCGGATGTGAGAAAAACAATAATGGCGGAAACGACAACGGGGGAGGCTCTCAAAATGAGCAGCAAATCCTTTTTAACGGGAATGAAATTGGTAATGGTAATCAAGAATTTAAGGTAACCGGAAATCACATTATTAAAAAAGGAACCTATATTTTAAAAGGATGGGTTTATGTTACAGATGGCTCTGTGCTTACAATTGAACCGGGCACCGTAATTAAAGGTGATATACAAACAAAGGCTGCTATTATAGTTGAAAGGGGCGGAAAAATTATGGCACAAGGTTCTGTTAGCGAACCAATTATTTTTACTTCTAACCAAGTTGTAGGCTCTCGTAAACCTGGTGATTGGGGCGGAATAATTCTTTGTGGAAAGGCTAGAAATAATAAAACCGAAATGATAATTGAAGGGGGTCCCGGCACTCCTCATGGTGGAAATGATGATTCAGATAACTCAGGTATTCTGTCTTATGTAAGAATTGAGTTTGCCGGATATCCATTTAATACAGATCAAGAAATTAATGGTCTTACATTAGGCTCGGTAGGCAAAGGAACCAAAATAGATCACATACAGGTATCATACAGTAATGATGATTCTTATGAGTGGTTTGGGGGTTGCGTAAATGCAAAATATCTTATTGCTTACCACGGTTGGGATGATGACTTTGATACCGATAACGGATTTAGTGGGAAATTGCAGTTTCTATTATCAGTAAGAAATCCAAAACTTGCAGATGTATCTGTCTCTAATGGATTTGAGTCTGATAATGAAGCTAACGGGACTGCCATTACTCCAATTACCTCGCCTGTATTTTCTAACTTAACTGTTGTAGGTCCAATAAGTAGTGCTACAGATTTTGAAAACACAACAGCCTATATAAATGGGGGCGTTTATAACCCAAACAATGGCTCAAAACTTGGGCAATTTCAATCTGCAATACAAATAAGGAGAAGCTCGCAGTTAAATTGTTATAACTCTCTATTTACCGGGTTTCCGGTTGGGATAATTATTGAAAACGATAAGGGATCACAAACACAAGAGGCTGCAACTGTTGGCAAATTATCTATTAAAAATATAGTATTTGCGCAAATGGGAATTTTAGGGAGCGATCAAAATAAATCTTTTAAAAATTTATTTACAAATAACGCTCAAATTGCAGATGGTGAAACAAGAGAATCATTCTCTGCCGGTTTCTTTAAAACAGCGGCATTTGGAAATATCGCAAATGCAACATTCTCCTCTTTGGCATTAGATGCTAATTATGCTCCGCAAGCCGGAAGTATTTTATTAGGTAAATCAAACTTATTCACCGATAGTAAATTATCCGATCCGTTTTTTGAACAAGTAAATTATATAGGTGCATTTAAATCAAATTCCACTACAGATAATTGGGCTGCAGGTTGGACAAATTTTGATCCACAGAATACTAATTACTAAGTTTTTTAAATTTAAGTAGAGCAGCAATGCAATATAGTATATGTCCGTTAGGTTAATTAACGGACATATTGTTTTTTATCTTTAATGTAAGCTTACTCCTATAAGGCGCATAAATTCTTCTCGGGTTCTTATATCTTTTAAAAATGCACCGGTAAAGGCAGAGGTGGTGGTTACGGAATTTTGTTTTTGAACTCCTCTTATTTGCATACACATGTGAGCGGCCTCAATAACCACTGCAACACCTAGTGGATTTAATGTATCTTGGATACAGTCTCTTATTTGTACAGTAAGGCGCTCTTGAACTTGCAATCTGCGAGAAAACGCATCAACTACACGTGGAATTTTACTTAACCCTGTAATATACCCATTAGGGATATATGCAACATGAGCCTTTCCGTAAAATGGCAACATGTGATGTTCGCACATAGAGTATATTTCTATATCTTTTACCAATACTATTTGCCTATAGTCTTCTTTAAATTTTGCAGAATTAAGTATTTCTATTGGGTTGGTTGTATACCCTTGTGTTAGAAACTGCATTGCTTTTGCCACCCTTTCCGGCGTTTTAAGCAATCCTTCTCTATTGGAATCTTCCCCAAGAAGTCTTAAAATTTCTTTGTAATGTAAAGCTAATTCGGCTGTTGTACTTTCGTCAAATTGTTCTATTTTGGTGTATGCCATGTCTTTAAATTATTATATACTACTTTTTAATTATATACTACTTCCATTCATATTTATCATCTTTTATATTTTGTGCCATTATTTTGATTTATTAAAGCAGTGGCGGCATATTGGCTCATAACTATCTTTTTCTCCAAGCATAACTAACTTATCACTTGCTGTCAGTCTATGAGAGTGGTGTGCAAGGTTGCCACATTTTACACAAATTGCATGCACCTTTGTAACATATTCTGCAACAGCCATAAGTGACGGCATTGGCCCAAAGGGATTTCCAAGATAATCCATATCAAGTCCCGCACAAATAACCCTCACTCCTCTGTTTGCAAGTTCTTGACAGACCTCTATTATTCCATCGTCAAAAAATTGAGCCTCGTCTATTCCAACAACATCAACATCGCTTGTTAGCAATAAAATGCTGCTTGCATTCTCTACAGGAGTAGATTGAATGGCATTTGCATCGTGAGAGATAACCTCTTCCTTGGAGTATCTTATGTCTATTGTAGGTTTAAAAATTTCTACTTTCTGGTTTGCAAACTTAGCCCTCTTAAGGCGCCTTATTAATTCCTCTGTCTTTCCAGAGAACATAGAGCCGCAAATAACTTCTATCCAACCGGCTTGTTTTGCTTTTTCTAAAAACATTTTTAGTACTTTTGTGGGGATATTTCTAAAATATATTGTACGCAAATATAAGAAACTTGTAGTTATGGATAGTAATAAAAGTAAGTTTGAGAATGTAAAAAGTTTATTTGACGAATTACTGGATGCTCTAAATGAGTCAAATTCAGAACAATTGCGGCAAATTGAGGAATTGCGTCAGAATATTACCGAGCTAAATGAAACTGTAGATTCTTATAGGAAAAACATAGAAAGTCTTGAATCTAGAATTTCGTATTTTGAAATAAATGAGGCTATGCGCGAGCGAGATAAGATTGTTGAACAGGGGATAGATGTTGATGATTCCGTAAAAGAGGAAACAGAAGATGATGATGAACCATTTTTTATAATTGGTGGAGATGACGATATAGAAAAAGAGACTATTACACAGGAAAGTGGTGTTGATATAAAGCCGCATAACCAGCCTAATGATTTGTGGAGTAGCTCTGCTAATTCTCAACCTGTAAAAGAGAAAGAAGATTTTCTTGTTATGGACACTATTAAGCCAGAGTGGTATGATTGGGAAGTTGACTATCCGGCCCCATATATACAGGATATTGCAGCCGGAATAGGATTTAATGATAGGTTGTTGTTTTTAAAAGTATTATTTAATGGTGATGAAAAAGAATTTATCAATACAGTAAATGAGATAAATAAAATGGAATCGTTTAAAAATGCGATTAATTATATAAGACAACATTTTCCTAATTGGGACGAGCAAAGTGATGAAGTTTACCGGTTTTATATGAATGTGCGCCGTAAATTGCGCAAATAATTTAATAGTTTATAAAAGGATGGCAAAATTGTATTTGGTTCCAACACCTATTGGAAATTTGGAAGATATTACCCTTAGGGCGTTAAGGGTGCTAAAGGAGGTAGATTTAATTTTGGCGGAGGATACCAGAACTAGTTCTGTGCTTCTTAAAAAATATGACATTCATACACACATGGAGTCGCATCATAAATTTAATGAGCATAAAACTGCAGAGGGAGTTTGCGGAAAAATTCTTGCAGGGCTAAATGTAGCGTTAATAAGCGATGCCGGAACGCCGGGAATCTCAGACCCGGGTTTTTTATTAGCCCGTACCTGTATTGAGGCAGGAGTTGAGGTTGAAACTTTGCCCGGAGCTACTGCATTTGTTCCTGCCCTTGTAAATTCGGGCTTCCCATGCGACAGGTTTTGTTTTGAGGGTTTTCTCCCTTTAAAAAAAGGGCGGCAAACAAAATTTAAGGAGCTTGCATTGGAGAGCCGTACAATGATAATTTATGAATCGCCATACAGATTGGTTAAAACATTGGGACAATTAGTTGAATTTTTTGGATCCGATAGATATGCTGCTGTATGTAGAGAAATTACAAAAATGCACGAGGAGTGCCGTAGGGGAACAGTTGCAGAGCTGTTTGAATGGTATTCTAAAAACGAACCTAAAGGAGAAATAGTAATGATTATAAGCGGGGTAGGATATGAGCGCGGAGAACAACAAGAGGGAGAAGAATAGTATTTCTAATACTAAGGCACGGGGAGTTATTATCCTTATTGTGTTACTATTAAGTTTTCAAGTAGGAACATTTATTTGGAATACTGTAAACGTACGCTATGCAGCTAAAACTGCAGATACTACAGAAATTGTAGAAACTGCTAATACTATTAATGCGGTTAAAATTGCTAAAATAGACAATGCAAAACTATTTAAATTTAACCCAAACACCATTACATTAGATAGTATTGTTCTTTTAGGGTTTAGTCCAAAGCAAGCACAGTCTATTGTAAAATATAGAGATAAGGGGGGGCGTTTTCGCAAAAGAGAAGATTTTGCAAAAATGTATGTTGTGAGTGAACAAAAATATGAAATACTAAAATCTTGGATAGAAATTCCGCCGGATAAAAAACATATTTTAAAAGACACAACAAAAGACACAACAAAAGACACAACAAAATACACTGCAAAAAGGGAATGGCCTGTAAAGGATTCTAAACCCACGTATGCAAAATTAAAAACAGAGTGGAAGTGCAACTTAAATACCGCCGACAGTGCGCAATTAGTTAAACTTTATGGAATAGGACCTTATTTTGCCAAAAAGATTCTTTACTATCGTCAGCGTCTTGGAGGCTACTTTGTTGATACCAAACAATTATTGGAAATTGAAGGAATTGATAAAGAAAAATATGATAATTTTGCAAAAAAGATATTCGTAGACCTGCAAGAAGTAAAAATATTTTTAATAGAAGAGTTAGATAAAAAATTTATGGAACAACATCCTTATATAGGGGCTTACGTAGCGCGCGGAATAATTCTTTACAGAGAAAACAAAAAGACAGAAAATGTTGCAAAAATTACCCTTGCAGAACTTGTTAGTGAAGGAATTTTGTCTCCAGATGCTGCTAATAGGCTAAAGTTGTACATTAAATAAAAAATAACAATAAATTTTTATTGTTATTCGATAAATAGTTATATTTTTGTAGCAATTTATTTTTACAATAACAAATATTAATCTAATTTTAAACAACGTCAAATATGGGAATTATTACCTGTTCCAATATTACCAAAAAATTTGGAGATTATACAGCTCTTAATTCTGTGAGTTTTGATATTCCGCAAGGTCAGATTTTTGGCCTTTTAGGGCCAAACGGTGCCGGAAAAACCACTCTTATAAGAATTATGAATCAAATAACTGTCCCTGATAGCGGTCAACTGCTTTTCCAAGGCCAACCTATAAAACCTAATGCAATTGAGAACATAGGATATTTGCCCGAGGAAAGAGGCCTTTACAAAAAAATGAAAGTAGGGGATCAAGCAATTTATTTAGCTAGACTTAAAGGAATGAGTACTTCAGACGCTACACGCGAACTTAAGCAATGGTTTATAAAATTTGGGATTCAAGCATGGTGGAATAAAAAAGTTGAGGAGCTGTCAAAGGGAATGGCACAAAAAGTACAGTTTATTACTACTATATTGCATAAGCCATCTCTACTTATATTAGATGAGCCCTTTTCTGGTTTTGACCCCGTAAATGTTAATATCATTAGAAAAGAAATTTTAGAGATGAAAGCTAACGGAACCACAATAATTCTTTCAACTCATAATATGGAGTCTGTTGAGGAGTTGTGTGATAACATAGCGCTAATAAATAAATCCAACCTTATAATTACCGGTAATGTAGATGAAATAAGACGTGAGCATGGAAATAACCAGGTTGAATTATTATATAGAAATACAAATAGCTTAGAGCATATTTTAAACTCTTCTCTATACACTATAGTATCTGATCAAGAACGTAAAAATAGCCGTAGGGCAATATTAGAAGTACCAAGAGAGGTAAAAAGTACACAGGTTTTGGGAGAATTAATAAAAGAAGTAGACATTATATCTTATCAAGAACTTATCCCAAGGATGAATGATATCTTTATAAAATTAGTAAGTGCAAGTAATTAATTATAAAACTATTGAGAAATGGGAAAAAGTAAAATAGCAATTATAATTGCAAGAGAATTTTCAATAAGGGTAAAAAAGAAATCATTTATTCTTACCACTATACTCACTCCGCTCCTTTTTGCGGGATTAATGATTGTGCCTAGTCTTATAGCAATATATGGTGGTGCAGACGAAAATCTTAAAATAAGTGTAATAGACCAAAGCGGAATTGTTATGCCGTACTTGGAAAACACAAAAGAGGTTAGCTTTCAGCAAGTCACTACTCAAAGCATAGATAGTTTAAAAAAGAATTTTAAAGAGCTAGATGTATACGCAATTTTAGAAATTTCTCAATTAGATTCTTCAAAGAATCTTTCAATAACTGCGTATTCCGAGAAACAAGTTAATATTGATATTCAAAATCAAATTAAAAAGAGTGCAAAAAAAGCGGTAGAGGATAATAAATTAATGGCTTACGATATACCTAACCTTAATGAAGTACTTAAAGATATTGAATCTAACATTACAATAAATACCTTTAAAATAGATGAAGATGGCAAGGAAAAAGCCTCTAAGGTAGAAATTTATATGGGAATAGGCTATATAGCTAGTTTTATGATATATATGTTTATCTTTATGTTTGGCAGTATGGTTATGAGGAGTGTTATTGAGGAAAAAACCACCAGAATTATAGAAGTTATTGTCTCTTCGGTTAAGCCGTTTCAGTTAATGATGGGGAAAATATTGGGAGTAGCTTCGGTTGCCCTTACTCAGTTTATAATATGGATTGCCCTTACTATTGCAATAGTTACGGCTGCCACTTCTATTATGGGGGTTGATGCCCTAAAAGATAAGATGAATCAGACAGAGCAAGTTACACAATCTATGGGGGTTGATGCTACACAAATAGTAGACGTAGAAGAATCTGGTGCAGCAGGCTTTTTGCAAGCACTCAAAAATGTAGATTATTTTTCAATTATATCATGCTTTATAGTTTATTTTGTATTAGGATATCTTTTATACTCAAGCCTTTTTGCCGCAGTAGGAGCTGCCGTTGATAATGAGGCTGATACGCAGCAACTTATTTTGCCGGTAACCATGCCGCTCATTATAGGGCTCTTTATAATGCTGCATACATTCCAATATCCCGATAGTGCACTATCATTTTGGGGCTCCATAATTCCTTTTACTTCGCCAATGGTAATGATGGCTCGTATTGCTTACGGAGTACCTACTTGGGAACTAGCACTTTCTATAGCACTTCTTGTAGTTACCTTTATAGGAACCGCCTACGTCTCCGGAAAAGTATACAGAGTAGGAATACTTATGTACGGTAAAAAACCGGGATGGAAAGACATAATGAAATGGCTTAAATACTAACATAAAAAAGGTGACTTATAATGGTCACCTTTTTTTATGTTAAAGAAATTGCATTGTTATATAAGAAATAATGCAAAAAAATATATACCTTTGCAAAGTTGTTTAATCAACTATTTATATAACAACAGTTGTTTGTTAAATGGTTTATAGGTAAACTATTAATTAATATGCTATGGAACTAGAGACAGGTTTAGAGATTAAAGATTTTATCTCACTTATAAATGGACGAGTGAGTGCTACAATAAACAGACATCTTAATAGAAAATTTAAAGGGGCAGGGCTTGGAATTACCACAGAACAGTGGTCTGTGCTAACTTGTTTATGGGAAAAGGATAAACAAACGCAACAATATATTTGTAATCATACTTTTAAAGATAGAGCAAGTATTACTAGACTTATTGATATATTAGAGAAGAATGGTATGGTTATTAGGGTATCTGACCCGGGTGATAGAAGGATAAATCTTGTGCATCTTACAGAAAAGGGGGCAGAGTTAGAAGAAGAGGCTAACACAATTATTAAAGACTCTATAGAATTAGCCACTAAAGATGTTGATAAAAAAGAATTTATGATTTTAACGTCGGTGTTTAAGACTATTATAAGAAATATTGAGGATTAAAATTAAAAAACGATAATGTAAATGAGAAGAATTTTATTATTTGCTGTTTTTCTTGGTTGGGGGATAACTTCTTTTGCCGGTAATTTGCAACAACAACGCCAAGATACTCTTGCTACTGTTTATTCCTTAGAAGAATTTAGATCTATGGCATTACAAGAGAGTAAATCAATCCTTATTTCACAAGAGAAAATAAATATTGCCACTGAATTAAAACGGGCGGCTTATACTCAATTTTTCCCTAATTTTTCGGCTAACGGTACATACATGTGGAATCAAAAAAATATCTCTATTTTAGGAGAAGATGCGTATCTGCCGGTAGGGTCAATAATGAACGATGGTAGTTTTGGATTTAGACCAGAGCAAATTAGTAATAAATGGGGAACAGTTAGTGGGCAGCTAGTTCCATTAGATGCTAATGGTAAGCCTTTTAATCCTAAGACAGAACCAGGAAAAATACAGTGGAAAGATTATGCTTTTCTTCCAAAAGAGGCAATGGAATTTGACGTGCAGAATGTGTTTGCCGGAGGAATAGGGTTTATACAACCGGTATTTATGGGAAATAAAATAAGAGAACTTTACAAAATATCAAAAAGTAATGAGAAAGTAGCAGAGATTCAACATAAAGATGAGATGCAAAAGCTAATGATTGAGGTAGATGAGGCGTATTGGAGAACAGTTTCACTTATAAATAAAAAGAAGCTTGCTTTTAAATTAAAATCTTTATTGGAAAAACTAAATAGAGATGTTGAGGCTATGCTTACAGAAGGGGTGGCTACAAAGGGAGATTTACTTAATGTAAAAGTTAAATTAAACGAGGCTTCACTTGCTTTTACAAGGGCAGATAATGGTGTAGCTCTTTCAAAAATGGCATTATTCCAATTGTGCGGATTAGATATAAATGGTAATTATTCACTTAAAGATGAAGATATTGAGCAAGCTATAATTAACTATAAAGGTAATATAGATATGGCTAGAGTATTGGATAACCGTCCCGAGATTCAACAATTGGAACAATTAGATAATGTTGCAAAATCAACTTTAAATATAATGAAAAGCCGCTTTATGCCAAATATTGCTGTGGCCGGTAATTATATTGTATCAAATCCAAATGTGTTTAACGGGTTTAATAGTAAATTTTCGGGGATGTTTAATGCTAGTGTGGTTTTAAATATTCCTATATTTCACTTTGGAGATAAAGTTCATACGCTAAGAGCGGCAAAGTCTCAAAAAAGAATAGTTGAGTATAAAATAAATGAAGCTAAAGAGCTTATTACATTGCAAGTTACGCAGTCGAATTTTAGGATAAACGAGGCCAATAAAAAACTAGAATCTGCAAATAGTAATATAGAAGCGGCAGAAGAAAACCTTAAACTTGCAAACGAAGCGTATAAAGAGGGGCTTATAAGTATATCAGACCTTATGGCAGCACAAACCGCATGGGCATCGGCTAATTCTGAGAGAATTGATGCAGGGATAGATGTAAGGCTTTGTGAGTTATACTTAAAGAGAGCAAAGGGAGAAATTTTAGAAAATAAATAACATAACCGAAATAAAAAAGAAATATATATGGAAAAAGTTCAAAATAGCAAATTGAGTTTACTAATAGGATTGGGAGCACTGTTATTGGTAATAGTTGTTTTAGGGATTGTTGGATATTTAGTATCTAAGCCTCATGATATAATTCTTCAAGGATCTGCAGAGGCAACAGAATATAGAGTTTCTAGTAAGGTCCCGGGGAGAATAGAAGCTTTTCTTTATAAAGAAGGGGCTATGGTTTTAAAAGGCGATACCCTTGTGTTAATAGATAGTCCGGAGGTAACAGCAAAATTGGCGCAGGCAAATGCCGCTCATACCATGGCGCAAGCACAAAATAAAAAAGCTATAAATGGAGCTAGGTTTGAGATTGTGCAAGGTGCTTATGAAATGTGGCAAAAATCGTTGGTAGGGGTTGATATTGCCAAAAAGTCTTATGATAGAGTACAAAATTTATATAAGAAAGAGGTTTTATCGGCTCAAAAAAGAGATGAGGCAGAGGCATTATATAATTCTGCTGTAGCTACAGAAAAAGCGGCAAAATCGCAATATCAAATGGCTAAAAATGGGACACAGGCAGAGGATAAAGAGGCTGCAAGGGCAATGGTAGATTATTCTACAAGTACGGTAAACGAGGTAAAATCGTATCTTAGTGAAATATCACTAGTTTCACCTATAAGTGGCGAAATTACCGAAGTGTTTCCAAAATGTGGTGAGTTAGTGGGACAAGGTGCTCCTATTATGACAGTTACCGATATGGAGGATATGTGGCTTTCATTTAGCATAAGGGAAGATTTACTTAAAAATATTACGGTAGGTAAAATAGTAGACGTTAAAATTCCGGCATTAGGGGACGCTACATATAAAGCAAAAGTAACTTTTATGAAGGCAATGGCCTCTTATGCAACATGGCGTGCTACAAAAATATCGGGACAATTTGATGCAAGAACTTTTGAAGTAAGGGCAACTCCGGTAGAAAAAATTGAAAATTTACGCCCGGGAATGAGTGCTATTATTGATGCAGTATTAAACTAAATATGATAGAAAGAATAAAAGCGGTTTTTAGAAGAGAGCTAAAACAGATGTTTAGCAGGCCAATATATTTATTTGGCTCGGTGTTTACATTGGTGTTTTGTTCAATCTTTTTTTTGTCACTTCTAAATGAGGGGCTCCCTATGAAACTTCCTATTGGGTTAATAGATAATGATCATTCATCTATTTCAAGAAGATTTTACAGAGAACTTAATTCGCTCCAAGGAGTTTATATTACCAAATACTATGCAAACCATCAGGAGGCAAGAATGGCAATGCAAGATGGAGAGATATTTGGATTTATAGAGGTGCCTCATGGGATGTATTCCAATATTCTATCTAATCGCCGTCCTGCAATTGGGTTATATTCAAATCAGGCATTTATGATCCCCGGAACGTTAACATATAAGAATTTCCTTACAATGGGGAATCTTGCTTCAGGAGCTGTTCAAAGGGAGGTATTACGTGCAAAAGGATATAACGAAGATGCTATAATGGGAATGATTCAACCTATATTAATTGATAGCCATTATATAGGAAATCCATGGTCGCACTACGGAATATATCTTATAAATGTAATTTTGCCCGGAATATTACAGCTATGTATTATTCTTATGACAATATTTTCAATAGGGTATGAGTTAAAAGTTAAAACAAGCCGAGAGTGGCTACGTACTGCCGGGCATTCAATGTTTTATGCTATTACAGGTAAACTTCTCCCGTATACAATAATATTTACAATTATGGGATTGGGGCTTAATGTGCTTTTATATAGGATAATGAATTTTCCATTAAATGGTTCAATATTAATGATGTTTGCAGCCACATTCCTTTTGGTACTAGCAGCGCAGAGTGTAGGAATATTTATGATAGGATTATTTCCTGTGTTAAGAGATGGCGTAAGCTTTTCGGCAATTTATGGTATAATTTCCATATCTATTGCAGGAATGACTTTTCCCTTAGAGTCTATGCCGGCACCAATTTATGGCGTAGGGCAAGTGTTTCCCTTAAGACATTATTATCTTATTTATGTGCAAGAGGGAATGTTTAATGGCGGTTTTGCAATTTGTTGGGCTCAATATATTGCATTAGTATGTTTTATGTTCCTCCCATTAATTATAATAAAAAGATTAAATAGAGCGTTAATCCATCAAAATTATCCGGTTAAATAGAATGAAAAAAATAAAAAATATATGTAGATATATAAATGAAGGAATAAATGAAACCCTACAAATATTTATTTTGGAATGTAAAAATATATTTAAGGATAGTGGGGTTATACTTATATTTTTTATAGCAGGATTGGCATACCCTGTTTTATATAATTATGTCTATTATAATGAGAGTGTGCATGATATTGCGGTAGCGGTTGTAGATCTATCGGCGAGCCAAGATAGTAGAAGATTTATAAAAAAGTTGGAGGCTACAAAAGAGGTTGAGGTTGTTAATTGTATGAATATGGACCAAGCGCAATCGCTTATGAAATTGCGAGAGGTACATGGGGTAGTGCTTATTCCAAACGATTATCATACTAAATTAGCAGCAAAGGAACAAGCTACTATTTCTACTTATTTAAATATGAGCTGCTTTATGATATATAAAAATATAGCATTGGCAGTTAACCTTGTTATGCTAGACGAAACTAAAGAGATACAGGTTAATAGGTATGCAATGGGAGGAATTGTTGGGGAACAGTCTCAACAACTTATTACAGCACTGCCTTACGAAGACAATGTTCTTTTTAATCCGGGTAACGGATTTGGTAGTTTTTTTCTCCCGGCACTTCTTATTATAATTATACACCAAACGCTGTTTTTTGGCGTTGGAATGTTGGCCGGAACAGCAAGAGAAGAAAATAGAAACAAAAAGTTATACCCAAATCATAATGCTAGGGGGGGGATATTTAGAATTGTATTTGGGAAGGCTGCTGCATATATATTTTTATATTCATTTCTGGCAACTTATGTAACAATACTTATTCCACATCTATTTAACTTGCCTAATTTAGGTACTCCATGGAATATTTATAAAATACTATTTCCATTCTTATTAGCCACAACGTTTTTCTCAATGTCGTTTGCAGTAGTAATAAAGAACCGTGAAACAGGAATGGTAATGTTTTTGTTTTTTAGTATTATTTTGCTGTTTCTTAGTGGATTTAGTTGGCCTATAGCAAATATGCCTCCTTTTTGGAAATATTTCTCTTATCTGTTTCCTGCTACTTTTGGGGTACAGAGCTATATTAAAGTAAATACAATGGGAGCAGAAATAGGACAAATAAGATTTGAGTATTTAGCAATGTGGATACAAGCCGGCGTGTATTTTCTTACAGCTTGTTTCTCAATGCAATATGTAATACGAAAAGAAAATAAGATAGAAAAGAATTAGAATTTTATATCAACTCTACCAACGTGTTCTCCCTTTTCTCCGGCAGTTACAATAACAACCTTTTTGCCAAGTTTGTTTTTAACAATTTTTGGTTTTTTAATATATGTATGTGAATGTCCTCCAATTACAAGATCTATGTTTTCGGAATTTTTGGCTATCATATCGTCACTTGGGTTTTGCTCTTTACCTCTGTCGTATCCTACGTGAGTTAGAAGAATTATTAAATCACATTTCTCGTTATTTTTAAGATTGAGAGCTAGGTTATTAACAATTTTATAAGGATGTTCAAATTTTATCCCCTCGGTATTATTTGGCGAAACAAGTCCTTTAAGTTGAGATAGTACCCCTATAATGCCTATTTTTTTTCCGGCTCTTTTAATAATAGTGTATGGCTTAACAATATTGTATAATGGGCTTTTTTCGGCATTAAATTCATAATTTGCACATAATAATGGAAATTTAGCATCTTTTATTCTCCTTGCTAATTCTTTTTGGCCATTATCAAATTCATGATTTCCTATACATACGGCATCATATTTTAATTCGTTCATAAGTTCAATCTCTACATCTCCTTTAAAAACTGTAAAATATGGAGTGCCTTGGCTAAAATCTCCTGCATCTAATAAAATTACATTTTTATTTTCTGCCCTTACACTTTTTATATATGCCTCTCGTCTTTCGTATCCACCAAGCCCTTTTCCATTACCTGCAGTTTGGGGTGTTATTTGGCTATGTGTATCATTAGTATGTAGAATAACCAATTCTTGTGCATTTGTATTTATACTAAATGCTACCAATAAAACAATAATGGCTAATTTTATTTTTTTCATTATATATCTTGTAAAAATATTATTACTTTATTATTACTACTCTTCCGTCTTTTTCGGCATTAATTTTTTTGCCACTATCTGCAACTTTCTTAATGTATTCTATAACAGCATCTCTTAATATAATTCCTGTTTCTATAACGCTTGATGCGTATTTTAGAGCGTAAACACTATCTCCACCAGTAAGAAGGAAATCTATAGATGCAAGTTTGTATATTTTATTATCATCAATAGGGGCACCTCCTATGAGACATTTCTCTAAAACTTTTTTATTTATAACAATCTCTACGCCGCTTACAGCTTCAACTCTTCCCCTTTTTGCAAAATTTTCCATAAGTTCTCTAACGTATTTTCCTTCAATATCTAAAACAACAATTTTATTATTAAAAGGAAATACAGATAAAATATCAAAGGCACTAATATCTCCTTTAGGAATTGAAGTTCTTATTCCTCCAAAATTTGTAAGGGCTATATCAACTTTTCCATTAATATATTTTTGAGCAGCTTGTAATATTATATCTGCAGAAAGATTTGATAGAGGACTTTCCGGCGTATATTTATCTAGTTCTTTGTCTGTTTGTCCTATTACAGCCATAAGTGGATCGATACTAGGTTTATATTTTGCAATAATTTTACCGGTATTCATTACTTCTTTTGGATTCCATGTGGAATCTATTGTTACAATACTCCAAGAAATACTTTTGTTGTTTTGTGCACAAATTGTGTTTTGTGAAATTGTTGCTGTGCCCAAAATAAGAATTATTGCTAAAAATATTGATTTCTGAATTTTTTTCATAAATAATTGTCTTTTTAAATTTTGCAAATATACAAAAAAAAGCACTCATTAGAGTGCTAGTATTTTTATAAAAGACGGAGAATAATTTTTTACTTTATTTTTTATAAAGATATCTCTTTATTTTTTGAGTAGCTGTTTTCTGAAAAGCTTCTTGTTGAACTTTTACAATTGCAACTTTTGAAAACTTATTTACTTTTGAGTTTACATAATCATGTATTTCATTCTCTAATTCTTTAAGTTTTCTATCAAAAAGTTTAATGCTTTCAGCTTTTTTATCATTGTATAATGCCACAGCTTCATTTCTCTTTGCTGCATATATTCTATAAAGATCTCTCCTTTTTTGGTCATACTCGCGTTTCCATTCATCCTTTTTTAAGCCTATAGCACCTTTCTTCTGCCCATACTCTTTTAGCCATTCTTCCTTTGTCTGTTCATAACTCTCTATAAGTTGTATTTTTCTCTTAGTATAAGAATCCATACAGTCATTTTTAAGCTTATTAAGAGCCTCCATTTTATCGGGATTAAGGCAAACATTTGCAACTAGTACACCACTTTGTGCGGTTACAAGAGATTCTGCTACAAGGATATGTGAATTTATTACCGTTTCTATTTCCTCGGGGTAAATATTCTCTCCACTTGCTCCAACAATCATGTTATTAAGACGACCTCTAATAGAGAGCCAGCCTTTAGAATCTATATATCCAAGATCTTTTGTCCTAAACCATCCGTCAGAGGTAAAAGCATCGGCAGTAGCTTGCGAATTTTTATAATAACCTGCCATAATATTATCTCCCTTTGCAATAACTTCTCCTTCCCCTGTAATAGGATCGGGATTACTTATTTTAATAGTTACTCCCGGTACAGCAGGCCCTGTAGTTTGCCATTTAACATCTTTAGGTGCTGCTCCGGCTAGGAGTGGAGAACACTCTGTAAGTCCGTAACCTATTGCATAAGGAAACTTTGCTTCTAGTAAAAACCTCTCCACAGTACCGTCTAGTTTTGCTCCGCCTATCCCAAAAAATCTCATGCGACCGCCAAACATTTTAACCATTTCTTTTCCAATTATAAAATGCATTAACTTTCTCCCGATAGTTGTTTTGTACAATTTTGCGGTAAGAGGTTTTGCATTTACTTTAGGAAGAATAGAATTTTTATATATTTTTTCTATAATTAAAGGAACTACAAGCAATGTAGTTGGCTTAATTATTTTAAGAGCTTTTAAAAGTACACTTGGTGTTGGGGCTTTATCTAAATAATATATAGACGATCCGGCAGAAATAGGAAGTAGTAGAGAGAGGCTACATTCCAAGGTATGTGATAGCGGAAGAATTGAAAGCCATACATCCCATTCAAAACTAGGCCTCATAGCCATTGCGGAGTATAGGTGTGAAACTAGGTTCTTATGGCTAAGCATAACTCCCTTTGAATTACCCGTTGTCCCCGATGTATAAATAATTGTTGCTAAATCTTTTTCCTTAGGGGTAAAACGTTCTGTATTAATAGCTCCTTCTAGCTCATTAATATTTTTATCCTCTATATTTTCTCCTTTAAGAATTGAAAAACTATCTAGCTCTACAATAAAGCTAAGTTGCTCCTTAACCTCTTTTGTTAACTTATAATATAATTTTTTTGAAATAAAAATGCCTTTGCACTCCGAGTGGGCTACAATGTTAGCTATTTCAGATTCTGAAAAATCGGGCAACATAGGTACGGCAACTCTACCATAAGCAACGCAGCTCATAAATGCTACACCCCAATTTGGCATATTTTGGGAAAGTATTCCAACCTTCTCTCCAAAATTTATACTATTATTTAGTAAAAGAATAGAAATTTCTTTTACTTTATTTCCCATTTGTTTGTAGGTGTAAAATCCACCCTCTGTTGTACACAAGCACTTATTGTTAGAATAAGTATCTATGCTATAGTTAAATAACCCTTTCAGAGTTGTTACATTCATGATAAAATAAATTGTTTCTAGTTTAGAAAAGTGTATTTATGCAATTTTTGTGCCTAATCGTTTAAATCACTTCCGGTTGTAAAAAGTTGGGGGTGTTTACCAATAACTCCTATTTTTTTATAATGTTCCCTTATCCTTTTTAAATCGGCTTGTGCATCATCTGTAAGTTCAATTTTTTCTCCTCTCCCAACTTGTTTTTTACCCCAATCGAAATATCCCATATATACCGGTATATTACAAGCCTTAGCTATTGTATGAAATCCTGTTTTCCATTTTTCAGTTCTCTGTCTTGTTCCCTCTGGTGCAATTGCAAGATGTATCTTATCTGCCTTGTTTATAGCTTCTATCATTTGTTTTGCAGCAGTGGCCCCCTTCTTTCTATCCACAGGAATTCCACCCATCGCTTTTACTATAGGGGCTAGTGGCCCCCAAAAAAACTCTTTTTTTACCATTACATAGGCTTTTCCGCCTATTGCAGCGTAGTACAAATAAGAGATTATAAAATCCCAGCCCGATGTATGTGGTATCCCTAAAATAAGACATTTAGGCTCTTCTACAGGTGGCTCCATTGTTTTCCATCCTAGAATCCAAAGTAAAAATCTTGCAATATATTTCATGTGTTTATAATTGTCTTTTTAGTTATCACAGTTTTTAACGGCTAAGAAGCATTGCGTCTTCTACTATTTCTTCTAATATTAAATCTGAGCGGAGGTTCTTTTTTATAAAATTCTGTCTCTCCATTGTATTCTTCCCCATGTAAAATTCCAAAATTTCGTGTATTGCATCATCTTTACTCAAACGCACGCGGTCTAACCTTATTTCTTCCCCAATAAAATTTCCAAATTCATCGGGCGAAATTTCCCCCAATCCTTTAAATCTAGTAATCTCGGGATTTTTTCCAAGCTTAGCAATTGCCTTTTCTTTCTCTTCGGAAGAATAGCAATAATATGTTTCCATCTCTTCTTTAGGTTTTCCCTTTAATTTTTTATCTCCTATTTGTGCAGGTTTCTTTTTCCTTACCCTAAATAATGGAGTCTGTAGAATATAAAGATGCCCCTGCCTTATAAGATCGGGAAAAAATTGGAGAAAGAATGTTATTAGTAACAAACGAATGTGCATGCCGTCTACATCGGCATCGGTAGCAACTATTACTTTATTATATCTTAAATTTTCTAAATCTTCTTCTATATTTAGTGCAGCTTGTAATAAATTAAATTCTTCGTTTTCGTATACTATTTTTTTTGATAATCCGTAACAATTTAGAGGCTTTCCCCTTAAACTAAAAACAGCTTGTATATTTACATCCCTGCTTTTTGTTATTGAACCACTTGCAGAATCTCCCTCCGTAATAAATATCATGGTATCTTGGTTCCTTTCGCTTTTATCTCCATAATGAATACGGCAATCTCTTAGTTTTTTGTTATGTAAACTAGATTTTTTTGCTCTATCACGCGCTAATTTTTGTATGCCTGAAATAGATTTTCTCTCCTTTTCGCTTTCTAATATTTTTTTTAGCATTGCATCTGCAACAGATGGGTTTTTATGTAGAAAGTTATCGAGATGTTCAGAAATAAAATCTACTATAAAATTACGAATTGTTGTGTTTTTCTCTTTAATATCCCTAGAGTCAAAATAAGTTTTAGTTTGATTAGAAAATTTTGGCTCATGAACTTTAATACTTATGGCACCTACAATTGATTGCCTTATATCTTTAGGATCAAAATCTTTTTTAAAAAAGTCTTTTACGGTTTTAGCTATTCCCTCTCTATACGCAGCAAGGTGTGTCCCTCCATGAATAGTATTTTGCCCATTTACAAAAGAACTTATGTTTTCGCCGTTCTCAGATCCGTGGGTAATTACAACTTCAATATCATCTCCCGCAAAATGGATTATTGGGTATAGTGGCGTTTCCGCCATATTATCGTTAATAAGGTCTAATAAACCGTTTTTAGATTTATACTCAACGCCATTAAATACTATAGAGAGTCCTACATTAAGATATGCGTAATTTTTTAGCATTGTCTCAATAAACTCGGTATTGTATTTATAATTTTCGTAAAGCGAGGCATCTGCTGTGAATTTTACAAATGTCCCGTTTTTTTCGATAGTATCACAATCGCCTTGTTCTAATAAATTACCACACGAAAAAGAGGCATAAGCACTTTTACCATCTCTAAACGATTGCACAAAAAATGCACTAGAAGTTGCGTTAACAGCTTTTGTTCCAACCCCGTTAAGTCCAACCGATTTATTAAACGCATCACTACCGTATTTTGCACCGGTATTCATTTTACTAACAGCGTCAATAACTTTTCCTAACGGAATTCCACGTCCAAAATCTCTTACAGAGACAACATTATCTTGTAAAAAAATCTTTATCTGTTTTCCATACCCCATTATAAATTCATCAATGGAGTTATCTATAACCTCTTTTATAAGAACATATATACCATCATCGGGCGATGATCCATCTCCCAATTTACCTATATACATTCCTGATCTTCTTCTTATATGCTCATTCCAAGTAAGCGTTTCAAAATCTGATTCAGAATAATTTGTAGTACTTTTAACAATCTCTTTTATTTCACTCATGTTGGTCCCTGCTTTTTTAGAAACTTGCAAACAAAGGTAGGTATAAAAAAATAAATTTTTAAGCTATTTAGGCTATTTATTTTGCGAACTTTTTTGCTACGAGTAATTCCTAGCGAACTATGTCATTAAGCAATCCACTTGCTGTTTGACGTCCTCCCGCCCCGGCTCCTTTTATTACTATCCCACGTGAATAATAATCTGTGGTGAGTATTACGGCATTATCTGTTCCTTCTAATGTATAGAATGCGTGTGAAGAATCTATTGCCTGTAATCCTACATGCGCAATTGTAAACGCTTTATCGTTTGCAAGTGTAGGATCTATGGCAAGATAAGCTTTGCGTCCAAGACTATTCATCTTATTTAATGTTGCAATAAAGCGTAGTTTCTTTCCCTCTTTTGCAGCAATGTTATATTTTTCCTTTAGTATTGGTTCGTATGCCTCTAGTTTTGAATAAAATTCCTCTGAATATGAATTAAAATCGGTTCTATCGGGAGCTAAAATATTGTCTGGAATAAAACCTTCAAAATTTACATAAGAACTTTCGATAGCCTCTCCTGCCTCGCGTGAAAGAATTATAAATTTACGAAGTACATCGGTTCCTGCAATATCTAAGCGTGGATCGGGTTCGGTATATCCTTTTGTTCTAGCTTGTTTTACAAGAGCAGCAAAAGAAACTTCCCCATTATATTTACTAAATAAATAATTAAGAGTTCCCGATAGTATTCCTTCTGCCTTAAATATATTATCCCCACTATTTTTAATCTGTTCAATTGTGGAAAGCACAGGGAGAGCGGCACATACCGTAGTCTCGTATCTGTAAAATACATTGTTAGCTAAAGCATTTTCAAACAATTCTTTATATAAACTATATGATAAGGAATTTGCTATTTTATTGCAAGTAACAATAGAAAAATTTCTGCTAAAAATATCTATATATAGGCTCGCAATATCTTTGCTTGCAGTACAATCCACAAAAATTGAGTTGCTTAGCTTAAAAGAACTTATTGCCTCAATAAATTTATTGTCTTTATTTTCCTCTCCAATAAACAGCTCTTCCTTAATTTTGTCCAAACTAAGCCCATTGCGGTTTATAATGTAAGTTTTACTATTACAAATACCGCATATAACTAAAACTTTGCCTGTTTTTTGTAAAAGGTACTCTTTTTTTTCATTTATAATGTCAATAAGAGCCTTTGCAACAGTACCATATCCGACAATAAATAAATTTATAAATTTCATTTTTAAAGGGTGACCAATTTTAGTCACCCTCTTTTAATATTTTACCGGGCATGTAGCCCTTTAATTATCTCTTATTAAGCTCTGTAACTAAGCGTTTTAGCGAAGTAGCTTTATCTGTTTTTATACATGGACCTGTAGCACAACCTCCCTCACAAGCCATAACTTCTATAAAAGGAGATGGACATTTCCCCGATTTGGCATACGCGCGGAGCAACCCTATATTTTTCTTATTAAGATTGGCTACCTGCACATACTGTAAATCATCTTTATTAAGGAACACCTTTACAGCATTTGCAACACCACCAGCTTGTGCAAAACCATGAGCCTCTTTTACTGAGGTAAATTTCATTGGATAAGCCTCTATTTTGTCCATATCAATATCAAATCCATCAAAAATAGAACCTATCTCCTCAAAAGTAAGAACATAATCTACATTTGGATTATCCTTTGCTTCTTTCCGTTTAGCAATACATGGACCTATAAATACAGTTTTTGCATTAGGATATTTTTCCTTTGCTATATTAGCTGTATAATACATTGGTGAACCGGTAGAAGATATATATTTTTTTATCTCAGGAATATGTTTTTCGGCTAATTGCATGTAAGAAGGGCAGCAACTTGTTGTCATAAAAGGTTGTCCTTCCTCTATCTTTTCCATAAGTTCGTGAGCTTCATTTTTAATAGTATCCATAGCCCCTTGTGCAACCTCTATAACATCTGTAAATCCAAGCGATTTAATTGCGCCATAAATTTTATCTAGCGGTTCTCTAAACTGTCCTAAAATAGCAGGAGCAACCATTGCAACAACTTCTTCACCTCTTCTTATACTTTGTAAAATATCAAATACTTGTGATATTTCAAAAATAGCTCCAAAAGGGCAAGCGTTTATACATTTACCACAATATATACATTTACTTTCGTCTATATGTTCTATTCCGTATTCGTCCTTGCTTATAGCTTTAACAGGGCAAACATCTTCACAAGGAATTGGAATATACACAATAGCATGATAAGGGCAACTTTGATGACAAATACCACAACTTATACATGTATCGTGGTCTATTTCTGCCTGACCGTTACTCTTAAAATGGATAGCATTCTTTGGGCAGTTCATATAACAACTACGTGCAACGCATCCTCTACAAAGATTTGTTATTTCGTAATTTACCTGAAAGCAAGAAGAACAGGCCTCATCTATTACACATACTATATTCTCTTTTTTATTTTCTTTACGGGTTAATGCCTCTTTTGCATAATGAGAAAGCGGAGTAAGTTCGTCTTTTTCATCGGACATATCAAATCCTAAAAGCGGAAAAGATTTATATTTCCATACTGCGCGTTCTTTATGTACGCAGCAACGTCCTTTTACTTTTGATTTTCTAGGGCTTAAATCAATAGGCAGATGGTCTATCTTCTCTACCAGCTTATCTTCTCGCCATAATCTAACTAATTTTGCCAATAGTCCATGACGAACTATCATAACATTATTGGTGAATGCCATAACTTATACAGTTTTTTGTAGTTTTTATAATTTTTTTGTAGTTTTTTGTCGCTTTTTATAATTTTTTGTTATTTGAGCTGCAAAGATAAGGATAATTTGTTACTCTCCAATAAATTTTACTTTTATAGCACTTCAATGCAATTATTGTTTAAAATTACTTATATTTGTTGCACCTAAAATTTAATTAAAATGAAAATAAACATAAGAAGTCTTATTTGTTTTGCTGCCATTATTATTGGGAGCATTGGATTCATCTCATGTTCTAAGGATGAAATGCCAGAGCCGGAACCCAGTCCAAGTCCTGGTATTCCAGAAAACATTATAAAAGCAAATAGTTTTTTTGCATCATACATGTATGATGGGTATTTGTGGAATAACAAAATTCCGCTAGGTATAAAACCTGAACAAGAAGCAGACCCATTTAAGATGGTTGATAAGATGATTTATAAAGAGTTTGATAGATGGACCTACATTAGTGATGATGCTGAATCTGTCTTTAATGATTTTAAAGGGGTTTCAACTACATACGGTTATTCTATAATATTGGGCGAATTTTCAAATACAAAAAGTTATTTTGCAATTATAAAATATGTTGTACCTGGTTCACCTGCCGAAAAAGCAGGTCTTAAAAGGGGAAATATAATATTTTCTTTTGCAAATGGCGATATTACCGAAAAAAATTATAAAGATTTATATTACGCTCCAAATATTACAATTAAATTAGGTAAAGTGGAAAACAAAGTGATATCTCCCATAGAGGGTAATATTTCAATGACTGCCGTAGAAATGTATGAAGATCCAATAAACGCATACAAAGTAGTAGAAGCAAATGGAAAAAAAATAGGATATTTAGCCTACACAGGCTTCTTAAAAGAGTCGCATAAGAAATTAGATGATATATTTACAACTTTTAAGAATAGTGGAGTAGCTGAGGTTGTTTTGGACCTTAGGTATAATCCGGGTGGAAATGCTGTAACCCCTCCATATTTAGGAAGTTTTATGGCTCCTGAATCTATTGTTAAAGCTGGTAGCGTTTTTTTAAAAGAACAATGGAATACAAGTTATATGGATTATTTCCAAAAGAAAGGGAAAGATACTAATATGTATTTTAATAAAGACAATGTTGCAAATCTTAATTTAAATAGAGTATTTGTTTTAACTACAAAGGGGACTGCATCTGCTTCAGAAGCTACAATTTCGGGTCTTATGCCATATATTAAGGTTATAAAAATAGGGACTACTACGCATGGTAAATATTGTGGTGCCGGTTTATATAGACCTACTATAGATAACAAAGGCACTGTTGATCCTCTTATTAAAAATTGGATGATAAGTATGATAGTTTTTAAGTTTGTAAATAAAGACGGTTTTACCGATTTTAAAGACGGTATTGCACCAGATTATGAAGTTAAGGACGATTTATTTAATGCGTATCAATTTGGTGATACTAAAGACCCTCATTTTGCAAAAGCAATCTCTATAATTACAGGAACTCCTGCAAGTGCAAGTAAAGCAACTATGCAAAAATCTACATTAATTGAAGGCGTAGATTATGTAATGAAACCTAATCTAACAGATATACTTAAGAAGGATTATGGTAATACCAAAATAATGTTTTGTAGATAGATATTAAGTTAAAAAATAACGCCACCTCAGAAATGAGGTGGCGTTTTTTAATGGAGCAATTGCTGGTTAAAATTTTTGGAGTAACATTTCCATAATTTTAATTGCGGCATAGGAAACAGGAGTACCGGGGCCAAATATAGCTGCGGCGCCTGCTTTGTAAAGAGCATCATAGTCTTGAGCCGGAATTACACCACCTGCAATAACTATAATATCTTCACGACCATGCTTTTTAAGTTCGTTTACAATTTGTGGAATTAGTGTCTTATGGCCTGCAGCAAGTGAAGAAACACCTACTACATGTACGTCATTCTCAACAGCTTGTTTGGCTGCCTCTTCGGGAGTTTGGAATAATGGACCCATATCAACGTCAAATCCACAGTCTGCATAACCGGTTGCAACAACTTTAGCACCACGGTCATGGCCATCTTGCCCAAGTTTAGCAATCATAATACGAGGCTGACGCCCCTCTTTCTTAGCAAATTCAGCTACAAGCTCTTTTGCTTTTTCAAAGTCTGAATCATTTTTAACTTCAGAAGAGTAAACACCTGTGTTCATACGAATTATTGCTTTATATCTTCCTACAACTTCCTCGCAAGCATCTGAAATTTCTCCCAAAGATGCACGTGCTTTAGCTGCTTCTACTGCTAACTCAAGTAAGTTGCCCGATTTTGTTCTAACAGCCTCAGTAATGGCAGCCAAACATTGTTTAACTTTTGCATTATCACGTTTAGCTCTAAGCTCTTTAAGCCTAGAAATTTGTTGTTCACGTACTTTAACGTTATCAACATCAAGGATCTCAATAGGATCTTCTTTCTCTAAACGATATTTATTAATACCCACAATTGTATCATTGCCAGAATCTATTCTTGCCTGTTTACGGGCAGCAGCCTCTTCGATACGTAATTTAGGGATACCGGTTTCAATAGCTTTAGCCATACCACCAAGTTTCTCAACCTCTTCTATAAGAGCCCATGCTTTATCAGCTAGTTCTTTTGTGAGAGACTCAATATAATATGAACCTGCCCATGGATCTATAGATTTACATACATTAGTTTCCTCTTGAATGTAAATTTGAGTATTACGTGCAATACGTGCAGAAAAATCGGTTGGTAGTGCAATAGCCTCGTCAAGAGCATTTGTATGCAAAGATTGTGTATGTCCTAACGCTGCACTCATTGCTTCAATACAAGTTCTGGAAACATTATTAAATGGATCTTGTTCTGTAAGTGACCATCCCGAAGTTTGGCAGTGTGTTCTAAGTGAAAGTGATTTTGGATTTTGTGGATTAAATTGCTTAACAAGTTTTGCCCAAATCATTCTGGCAGCACGCATTTTTGCAATCTCCATAAAGTGGTTCATACCAATAGCCCAGAAGAATGAAAGGCGTGGTGCAAAAGCATCTACAGAGATTCCTGCCTTAACTCCTGTTCTTAAATACTCTAAACCATCTGCTAATGTATACGCCATTTCTATATCGTTTGTAGCACCTGCTTCTTGCATGTGATAACCCGAAATTGAAATTGAGTTAAATTTAGGCATATATTTAGAAGTGTAGGCAAATATATCACCTATAATTTTCATTGAAAACTCTGGCGGATATATATAGGTATTACGTACCATAAACTCTTTAAGAATATCGTTTTGAATAGTACCGGCCATCTCTTCTAGTTTAGCTCCTTGTTCCAATCCGGCAACAATATAGAATGATAATATAGGAAGTACAGCACCGTTCATTGTCATAGATACAGACATTTTATTCAATGGAATTTGATCAAATAAAATTTTCATATCTTCAACAGAACATATACTTACTCCTGCTTTACCAACATCTCCTACAACGCGGGGATGATCTGCATCATAACCACGGTGTGTTGCAAGGTCAAAAGCAACAGAAAGTCCTTTTTGACCTGCAGCAAGGTTTCTTCTGTAAAATGCATTTGATTCTTCTGCTGTAGAAAAACCTGCATATTGTCTTACAGTCCAAGGTTTTTGCACATACATAGTGCTATAAGGACCACGTAGGAAAGGCGCAACTCCGGCAGCATAGTTTAAGTGCTCCATTCCCTCTAAATCTGATTCATTGTAATTTGTTTTTACAACAATCTTTTCGGGAGTTAGCCACTCGCTATTTACTTGTTTGCTGCAAGCGGCACCTCCATTATATTTTATTTCTGAAAATTTTGGACGCATAATCTAATTTGTCTATTTTATACCCAATTTAACTTGATACTCTTTTAATGTTTCAAGAACATTACTTTTAACATTAATAAAGTTTGTAATACCCTTAGATATTAGCTCATCTTTACAAGCAGGATCGCCTGCAACTACCACAATACCTTTATTCCCGGCAATTGATGCAATTTGCGGTACAGCTTCTGCGTACTCTTCGTCTGATGAGCATGCAACAATAATGTCTGCTTTAGCTTCTAAGGCAGCTTTTACCCCTTCTTCGGGAGAAGAGAATCTGTTGTTGTCAACAACTTTAAATCCTGCAACAGCAAAGAAGTTAGATGCAAATTGAGCTCTAGCTCTGCACATAGCAAGGTTACCAAAAGTTACCATATAAGCAACTGGCGTTTTAGGGCTCTTATCTGTGGCAAAACGCATTGCTTCAAAAGCTTGTGCGCCTCTGTATTTCTCTAGCGGCTCGCCAATTTTTGTTCCTTTAGCAACCACTGGGTTACGTGTAACAACCTCTTTTGTAACGTCTTTATCAATAACTTCGGTAAAGTTAGGATATTGGTTAGATCCCAATATTACCTCTCTGCGTGTTGCTATATTTTTATCTCTCTTAGCAGATGTTTCTTTAATTGCAGTTTGAATAAAACCGGCTTTAAATGCAGCAACGTATCCACCCATTTCTTCAACTTTTGTAAACAAAGCCCATGCGGCATTCTCTACAGATTGAGTTAGGTTTTCTATATAATATGAGCCTGCAGAAGGGTCTACCACTTTATTAAAATGGCTCTCTTCTTTAAGAACAGATTGAGTATTTCTTGCAATACGGTTGCTAAATTCCGATGGTTTACGGAATGCGTAATCAAATGGTAATACTTCTAATGAATCTACTCCCGAGATTGCTGCGCTCATAGCTGCAGTTGTGCCTCTAAGTAAATTTATGTATGGGTCATATACTGTTTGACTCCATCCGCTTGTAACTGCGTGAATTCTCATTTTTTGGCAGCACTCTTTTTCTGAACCGTAAGCTTTAACAATATTAGCCCAAAGTAAACGAGCTGCTCTAAATTTTGCAATTTCCATAAAATAGATAGAGCCTACAGAAAAAGTAAATTTAATGCGTCTTGCAGCATCGTCTGCCGATAGACCCATCTCTTTTAATTTGTTTATGTATTCGCTACCCATTGCTAACCCAAATCCTAATTCTTGTGAGATATTAGAACCTGCGTCATTAAATGAATAAGCTTCAACGCCTATTACTCTAATTCTTTTGTAATCTTTAGCAGCTTCTATGCAATCTTTTAGTTGATCTAAAGATTTATCTGAACAGAAAGCTCCTGTTTGATTAAGTACTCTTAGTGGATCAAAATCAAAAGATGCATAAAGATTGTCTGCATTAACTTTTTGAGATTTAGCAACGCTAATAAAAGATTTAATAATCTCAGTTGTAGCGCAGCAGCAACCTACAAAGTTAACTTCAATTTTATTTAGATCTATCCCTTTTAAAAGTGTTTTCATATCAGCTTCGCCAATGGCTTTTTTGCCATCAATACAGAAACCAACAGAGTTAACTCCTTTTTTTAAGCCGTCGATAGCTTGAGCATTTGCCTCTGAAAAAGAGCCCCATGCGCAATAGTCTTGACGGATTAGCCAGTCATTATTATCTTTTGTACCCCTAACAAAAGGAAAACAGCCTGGAGCTGTTCCCATATGTTTAACCTCGGCAAGGTTTTCGGCACGATAGTAAGGGCGAACGGAAAATCCTTCCTGGGTTTTCCATACGAGTTTTTTCTCGTAATCGGCACCTTTTAAATCTTTGGTTATCACCTCTTCCCATTGTTGGGTGGAAACAGGTGGAAACTCAGCAAATAATTTTTCTGCCATATGTTTGTTTTTAATATGAATTGATGTTATGTGATTCAAATATCTTACAAAGTTATAAATTTTTCTTATATAACTGCTATTTTATAATGCCGTCTATTAGTGAGTCGTCTGCAATATTAGGAACTGTAACTTTAAGCCCGGGAGTCCGTTCCATTTCTCTTTGTATTGCAAAAATAGATCCCTTGTTACGAGCCCAGCTTCTGCGGGCAATTCCGTTATTTACATCCCACATTAGCATGTTCTTTATTCTACGGTCGGCATCGGCAGATCCATCTATAACCATTCCAAATCCTCCGTTTATTACTTCACCCCAACCAACTCCGCCACCATTGTGGATAGATACCCATGTAGCTCCTCTAAATGAATCTCCTATTACATTTTGAATTGCCATGTCGGCTGTTTGGTTTGAGCCGTCATAAATGTTTGATGTTTCGCGGTATGGAGAATCGGTACCCGATACGTCGTGATGGTCGCGTCCAAGAACAATAGGTGCGCTTACTTTTCCATTGCGAATGGCCTCATTCATTGCTAGTGCAATTTTTATGCGGCCTTCGGCATCTGCATATAATATGCGAGCTTGTGAACCTACTACCATTTTATTTTTGCCGGCCTCTTTTATCCAGTGAATATTATCTGCTAGTTGTGATTTTATTTCTACCGGGGCGTCTTTCATTATTTCTTCTAAAACGTCTGCTGCTAATTTATCGGTATAAGCTAAATCTTCTGGTTTTGATGATGTGCATACCCATCTGTATGGGCCAAATCCGTAGTCAAAATATAGTGGTCCCATTATATCCTGCACGTATGAGGGGTATTTAAATTTGCGCACTTTTTCGCTGTCTTGGCTATCGGGACCCATACCTTTATTATATACATCTGCTCCGGCACGTGATGCCTCCAAAAGGAATGCATTTCCGTAGTCAAAGAAATACATGCCATTTGCTGTAAGTTTATTAATAGCTGCTACTTGGCGACGCAAACTTTCCTCAACACATTTCTTGAATTTTTCTGGTTCTTCTGCCATCATCTTGTTGCTTTCTTCAAAAGTATGGCCTACAGGGTAATATCCGCCTGCCCATGGGTTGTGCAAAGATGTTTGGTCCGATCCTAAATCTATGTGTACGTTATCTTTTGCAAAGCGTTCCCAAAGGTCTACTATGTTGCCATGATAGGCTAATGAAACGGCTTCTTTATTATTTTGTGCTTTTTTAATTCTTGCAATTAATTCATCTAAATTAGAGTGGACTTCGTCTACCCAACCCTGTGAATATCTGGTTTGTATAGCCTTTCCATTTATTTCTGCTACAACACCTACTACACCTGCAATTACAGCTGCTTTTGGTTGTGCTCCGCTCATTCCTCCAAGCCCGGAGCTTACAAATACCTTTCCTTTAATATTAGGATTCCCATGCATACGAGCTGCATTAAGTACGGTAATTGTTGTGCCATGTACAATGCCTTGTGGCCCAATATACATAAACGATCCTGCTGTCATTTGTCCGTATTGCGAAACGCCCATTGCGTTAAATTTTTCCCAATGATCTTTTGATGAGTAATTAGGAATTACCATTCCGTTTGTAACAACTACGCGCGGAGCATCTTTATGAGAGGGGAAAAGTCCCATAGGATGGCCAGAGTATAGCACAAGCGTTTGCTCATCTGTCATCTCCGATAAATACTTCATTGTTAACCTATACTGTGCCCAGTTTTGGAATGCAGCACCGTTTCCTCCGTAAGTAATTAGTTCGTGCGGATGTTGTGCAACAGCAGTATCTAAATTATTGCTTAACATAAGCATAATTGCCGCAGCTTGGGTACATTTATGTGGAAAATCGTTTATTGTGCGGGCGTATATTTTGTAACATGGTCTATATCTATACATGTATATGCGGCCGTAATCTTTAAGTTCTTGTGCAAATTCCGGTGCAAGTATAGAGTGTTGCTCCTTAGGGAAATATCTTAAAGCGTTTTTTAGTGCTAATTTTTTTTCTTCTGTGGTAAGAATCTCTTTTCTTTTTGGAGCATGATTTATTGAAGGGTCGTAAGGTTGAAGTTCCGGAATAACTGCCGGAATTCCTTCACATACCGTTGATTTAAAAATATCCATAACTGTATTTTGTGTTTTTTGTTAATTTTATCGAGTATATCTTACAAATTTACAGTTTTTACATGATTCTACAAAAAAAAGGTTTATTGGATTCATTTAAAATAAACAGTTTCTTGTTTAATAAAAATTTGGTGGATAATAAAAGTTTGCATACTTTTGCAGTCCTAAGAAAAAGGAGGTGGTTTTAGTATGATTATAGTACCTATTAAAGAAGGTGAAAATATAGAAAGAGCGTTAAAGAAATTTAAACGTAAATTTGAGAAAACAGGAACAGTTCGTGAGCTCAGAAGCAGGAAAGCATTTATTAAAAAGTCTGTTGCTAAGCGTGACGAAATGAAGAAAGCTATTTACGTTTCTCATCTACAGATGAACGAAGAATAATTACGTTCTTTATAAAATATTGAGACGAATTTTGAAATTCGTCTCTTTTTTTGTATAATTGTGTCATGGATTGGTTGCCTAATGTTTTTTTAAATTATATAAGTGTGCAAAAGCGTTATTCTATTCGCACACAGGAGCTTTATTGCAATGCCATAGATAGATTTTATATTTATATTCTTAATATAGAAATAGAATTAACTCTTCCCGATAAAAATTCTTGGAAAAACAATATTCCTCAAAAAATGCAAATAGAACTCCTCACACCAAATAATATTAGAGGATACATTGCAGCAGGTATGGAGGGTGGACTAAGTGCCAGAACAGAAAATCTTATGCTAAGTGCAATTAGCAGCTATTGTAATTTTTTACTTAAAAAAGGATTATTAGATAGCAATCCCATAAAAAAAATTTATAGGCCAAAAGAAAAAAAACGGCTTCCTAATTTTTACGAAAAAGACGCATTGGAAGAATATTTTTTTAGTGAACTACTTCCCGGATATGTTCCAATAAGAAACAGACTTGTTTTATTAATTCTTTACGCAACAGGTATGAGGCGAGCTGAAATTGTTAATTTAAAACTTGCTGATTTTGATAGTGGACGTAAAGTCTTCACAATTATAGGGAAAGGAGATAAAGAAAGAGAAATTCCAATTATTTCTTTTTTATATGAAATAATTTTAATATATTTACGACAAAGAAACATTTGTTATCCTGATAGTAATAATACTTCATTTTTTTTAACAGAAAAAGGTGAAACATTTTACCTTCAGATTGTTAATAATATTGTAAGACAAGAATTAGTAGGTTTAAAAGGATTTAGTGGTAAAAAGTCTCCGCATGTGCTAAGGCACTCTTTTGCAACACATTTACTTAATGATGGAGCAGATCTTAATAGCATAAAAGAGGTTCTTGGGCATTCATCGTTGGCGGCCACACAAGTATACACACATAATTCGTTTGAACAACTAAAAAAAGTTTATATAACCGCTCATCCAAGAGCAAAAAAAGGAGGTTAGTATGGATATTAGAGTTCAATCCGTTAAATTTGACGCAGATGTTAAATTATTGGAATTTGTTAACAAAAAAGTAGGAAAACTGGAGAAGTTCTATGACGAAATTATTAGAACGGAGGTTACTATGACACTTTTACCCGATGCAGCTAATAAAGATGTTAAAATAAGGTTGTGTATGCCGGGCAAGGATCTTTTTATAGAAAAAAATGCATCAACATTTGAAGATGCAATTGTAGATTGCGTAGACGTGCTTAAAGAACAATTAGTTAAAATAAAAGAGAAAAAGATGGGTAAATAAAATCCGTATAGTTTTAAAATTTATGGGAGGGTGACTAAAAAGTCACCCTCTTTTTTAATTATGTTACTAGTTAAAAAACATAGATAGTAACTCTTTATTAGAGATATTACTAAAGTATGCTTGCATATTAATGCCTTCGAATTTGGCAGCTAGTGATGTAGGGGTGTGCAAGGTTCCTATTATGCTTTGAATGAATTCCTCGGTTGGTTTTGTAAAAAAGTAATCTCCAAAAATTTGCAATTTGGTAATTATCCCTTTTTCAACTTCAAAATACACCTCTACAATACCACCGGTTAGTTTTTCAACTTTTCCATAGCTATATGTAGGTGAATTGCCAAAATTCCAAATATCAAGTGCATATCTTTCTTTTTTTAGCTTATCTATAGCATTAATGTCTTTTTGGGTGTAATTATATGAGGTAATTTCCTGTGAATATTTGGAACAAATATAGTTGCCCAAATATTTTTTGAATACATTTATATCCATGCCTCTATCCTTTAAATGCTCACTAATATTTGTAACGCGGCTCCTATTAGATTGTACAGATTTTCCTATAAATTTCTCAGGCCTATTTTTTAGTGCTGCCGAAAGGTTTGCCATTGACGAAGAAAAAAGCAGAGTACCATGTTGTAATATTCTGCTTTTATGTATACAAATAGCATTCCCTGAGAATTTACGCCCATCAATAAGTAAGTCATTTCTTCCTTGTAAATATGCTTTAACTCCCAAAGAATTAAGTGCATCTAAAATAGGAAGAGTAAATCTTTGGAACATTGCAGCTGAGTCTTCTCCGTTAATTTTGTCTTCTATAAAAGTAAAATTTAAGTTACCTAAATCATGAAAAACTGCACCTCCTCCCGTAAGACGTCTTACCACTTTAATATTGTTTTCCTTAACATATTGGGTATCAATTTCCGCAATGGTATTTTGATAATGGCCTACAATTATTGAGCTATCATTTTGCCATAATCTAAAAACAGGCTCGTTAAATTCTTTGAGTAGATATTCTTCTGCTGCTAGATTCCAATATGGATCTGTACAGGTATCAATTATGTAAAGCATATTGTTATTTTAAAATTTTTGTTTTTAATTTGGAAGCAATAAAGTATACAAAGTATCCTATAAGCAGACCAAATATTGCTCCGCATATAACGTCAAGCGGAAAATGTTTTCCTACATAAACCCTACTATATCCTACAAGTATTGCCCAAACAAAGACTAAAATTGTAAACCATCTTTTTTTAAAAAAAGCTGATGATATTGCTGCAAGTCCAAATAAGTTAGCCGCATGGCTAGAAACAAAGCCGTACTGTCCCCCCTTATATTCTAACATTCTTACAAGATGTTCTGTAGTTGGATTATAGCAGGGCCTTAGCCGTTGGAACACATCTTTAAATAGTGCCACCGATAGTGAATCGCACAATGCAAATGTAGTAATAACAGCAAAAAATATTATAAGAGCTCCCTTAATATTCCTTTTATAAAAAATCATAAACATTATAAGGGCATAAATAGGAATACCGGCATATTTATTTGTAATACATACCATTATAGAATCTAAAAAACAGTTGTTCCAACCATTTATAGCTAAAAGCAACTGTTTGTCAAATTCAATTAAACTGTCTAACATAGTAGTTAATTATGCAAGGTTTTAATTATTCGTTAAGCATTTTCCATATAAGATCTTTCAACTCCTTTATCCCCTCATTTGCAATTGAAGAAATAAATATTGTTGGAATTTTTCTAGGTAAATGTGGCTTAATCTCTTTTCTAAGCTCATTATCTAGCATATCTGATTTTGAAACAGCTAAAATACGTTGTTTATCAAGAAGTTCAGGGTTAAATTTTTTAAGTTCATTTAGTAATATTTTATATTCTGCCTTAATATCTTTGCTATCGGCCGGAACCATAAATAATAATAATGAATTTCTTTCTATATGACGTAAAAATCTTAGTCCTAAGCCTTTACCATCGCTTGCTCCTTCAATAATACCAGGTATATCTGCCATTACAAACGATTTATCATCATAGTAATCTACAATACCAATACTAGGTTCTAAAGTTGTAAAAGCATAGTCTGCAATTTTTGGCCTTGCAGCAGAAACTGTTGATAATAAAGTTGATTTTCCCGCATTTGGAAACCCAACTAACCCAACATCAGCTAATATTTTAAGTTCCAATATAAACCAACCTTCCTCTCCCAACTCTCCAGGCTGTGAATATCTTGGTGTCCTATTAGTTGCACTCTTAAAATTAGCATTGCCTAATCCACCTCTTCCTCCTTTTACAATAATCCTTTCTTCTCCTGCATAAGTAATTTCAAACAATGTTTCTCCTGTTTCTGCATTTTTAGCAACAGTTCCAAGAGGGACATCTAAATAAATATCTTTACCCTCTTTTCCAGATCTTAAAGCACCGCTTCCTGCCTCTCCTTCTTCAGCTCTTATATGTTTTTTAAATTTAAGGTGAATTAATGTCCAAAATTGCGGATTGCCACGTAATATAATGTTTCCGCCTCTTCCTCCATCTCCTCCATCGGGTCCCCCTTTAGGGACAAATTTCTCCCTATGCAAATGCATAGCACCGCCGCCGCCGTTACCGGAGGCAAGGTACATTTTTACATAGTCTACAAAATTGGAATTTGCCATCTTTTTAATTTTAATCTTCTTATTGTTTCGTTACCGCGTCACATACAAGTGCTCACATACAACAGTATGCTGCGCTTTGTCTGTTCCTAGCGCCTTACACTAATTGCTTAAAATTAAAAAGCAATTAAGTATAATCTTCTTATTGTTTCGTTACCGCGTCACATACAAGTGCTCACATACAACAGT
>JAVXCW010000010.1:55372-67588 GCA_036659275.1 Bacteroidales bacterium
ATGCTGCGCTTTGTCTGTTCCTAGCGCCTTTATTTAACCAGTTTGGAGACCTCGGCAAATATTTCCTCTATTGTTCCTTTTCCCGGAATTGCAAAATACTTATTTTGCTTTTTGTAAAAATCAATTAAAGGTTCTGTTTTTGCATGGTATGTATCAATCCTATTTTGAATAGTTTTTGGCTCTGCGTCGTCCTTCCTTCCCTCTATATTTGCCCTATGCTGTATCCGCTCAAAAACAAGTTTGTCATCTATTACAAATGAAATAACTTTATCTATTTTATTGCCGTTTTTCCCAAGCATTTCATCTAAGATTATAGCTTGGCCTGTTGTTCTTGGAAAGCCGTCAAATAAGAATCCGCTTACTTTAGGATTGTTAGTAATTTCATTTTCTATCATTCTTACAACAATTGAATCATCTACAAGGTTTCCTGCATCTATAATTGATTTTGCAAGTTTACCTAGTTCGCTTCCTTTTGATATCTCTTTTCTAAGTAAATCTCCTGTGGAAACATGATGTAGGTTGAATTTATCAACCATTAATTTGGCCTGGGTTCCTTTTCCCGCACCCGGAGGCCCAAATAAAAGGTAATATTTCATTTTATGAATATAATTTTATTATTATTTAGTCTTCATCTAATACATAAATGTCTTTATATTGTCGTCCTAACTGATCATAATCTAAACCAAATCCAACAATAAAATCGTTAGGAATTTCTAAAGCTGTATAATTAATTTTAATGTTCTTTTTATATGACTCAGGCTTTAGCAATAAAGTGCATGTCTTTATATCGGCGGCCCCTTCTGCCTTTAATATTTTATATAACTCCTCAATGGTTCTTCCAGTATCAACAATATCTTCAACAACTACAACTGTTCTTCCTTTTACACTTTTTGTAAGCCCCATAATTTGCTTAACTTCGCCGGTAGAAGAAGTTCCCTGATAGGATGCTAATTTAATGAATACAACATCACATTGAATATTTATTTTTCTCATTAAATCTGCTGTAAACATAAAGGAACCGTTTAAGACACTTAAAAATATTGGAGTGTCAACATCTTTAAGGTCTTTGTTTATTGCATCGGCTACTTTACTAATAGCTTCATCTATTTGCTTGGCCGGCATGCAAATTTTAAAATACTTATTGTGAAGTTTTATTCTGTCCATTGTCTAAATAAATTTAATAAATGACACTAAGATACAAAAATATGTATTAATTTTGGTTCTTGCTAAATAAATATAAATATATGACACCAAAAGTAAGTATTATTATGGGAAGCACTTCCGACATGAAAGTTATGGAACAGGCAGCCCAATTCTTAAATGAAATGCAAATTCCATTTGAAATCAATGCGTTATCAGCACATAGAGTTCCAGAGCTAGTAGCAGAATTTGCAAAGAACGCACATAAAAGGGGAGTAAAAGTAATTATTGCGGCAGCAGGTGGAGCAGCACATTTACCCGGAGTAATAGCAGCAAGTACACCTTTACCTGTAATAGGAGTTCCAATTAAATCATCAAACTCTGTAGATGGATGGGATTCTATATTATCAATTCTACAAATGCCAGGCGGAATTCCTGTTGCAACGGTAGCTTTGGATGGTGCAAAAAATGCTGCTATTTTGGCGGTGCAGATTCTTGCAGTAGCCGATGAAGCCATTTTTGAGAAATTTGTTAATTTTAAAAAAGATCTTGCATCCAAAATAGCAAAAGCAAATAAAGATCTTGCACAAATTAAATTTGAGTACAAGACTAATTAGTGTACCGTCACTAATTGACTAAAAAATGTTTTAGTACACTTATTTCAATTATTGTGAATTGTAAAATTCACAATTTTTTTTAGTGCCAAGCAGATTTTGTTAATTCCGTTCTTTTTTAACGTTTCTAGTCTTTATTTTTGTCATTGCAATAGTTAATAAATTAAAAGACAGAAGTATGCAAAAAGGAATTATGTGGAGAGCTACGTTGCTAAATGTGCTGTTATTGGGAATGTGTTGGCGCGGATATGCCCAAAATATTTGGCAGGAATCCAATAATTTTAAATCAATTATTCCTGTACAAGAGTATGATACATTGGCAAGTAAGGGGTTAATTAGTAATAAGCAAAAATGTATTTTAACTAATAATGCGCATACAACTAAAGCACAATTAACTACTGTGCAAGAGGAGAATGTGAAAACAGCTAATGAACGGATGAGACGGCTAGAGTTGTATTTATTAGAAATAGCGCAAGAAGTTGCAGAAGTTGCAGAAGAGGGGGAGAGTTTTAATGCCCAAATGGTGTTGGAGTATTTTGAAAAATTACTTGAGCGACCGTTAAATATAAATAAGGCAAAGAGGGGTGATTTGGAGCAACTTTTTTTGCTTTCAGATTTTCAGATTTTGAGTTTACTTACTTATAGAGATGAGCATGGCGAGATTTTATCAGGAACTGAATTATCTTTATTACATGGATTTAACCAAAAATTGGTTGATATATTAAGGGGTTTTATTGTATTTGAGGATAGTAGTGGAGATGGGGGCAAAAAATCTAGTGGCAATTTTTTTAAGGATTGTTATTCTACATTGCTTTTTAAGAGTAATAGAACACTTGGAAAAGAAAAATGGTATATGCCTATTTCGCAGGAAGAACTAGATAAAAAGCCTAATTCTAGATACTTGGGAACTCCATATTATATGCAATTAAAATATAAATGCGAATATCTAGGGCGCATTGAGGTTGGATTTACCTTAGAAAATGATGCCGGAGAAAAATTATTTAGCCCAATAAAGCTCCCGATGGGTGATTTTTTTTCATTCCATACAGCATTTAAAAATTTAAGAATAGGGAAAAAACGAGGTGATAAAGGACTCATTATTACAAATCTTATTTTGGGCGATTTTTCTGTGCGCTTTGGACAAGGACTTACGTTATGGAACTCGTTTAGCCTTATGTCGGCAGCTAATCCGCAAGGGCTTTATAAAAGAGGAGCAACAATAGCACCATACACATCATCGGACGAGAATAATTTTTTTAGAGGAGTAGCTGTTTCTTTTAGAAAAGAGATTGCAAGTGGAGGTAAATGGAAAGATAAAATTGAAAGTAAAAGCAAGAATATAAGTTTGTTTAAAGAGGTGGAAGTAACTGCTGTTTTTTCATATAATAGTGTAGATGCTGGAGTAAATAATAATATTTATACTTCTATTGTAACAGGTGGAATTCATAATACATTTGGTACGTATAAAACAAGGCATACCATGTATGAAACAGTTGCAGGAATTAGTGCGGCAGTGCGGTTTAATAAACTAAAGTTTGGAGTAAATTGGACAACGTATGGGTATAATATGGAGAATGGGAGACGAATACAGGAATATAATAAGTACCAAATGTATAATGGAACATGGGGAAATGGGTCGGTGGATTTTTATACTATTATAAATAGATGTCGTATTTTTGGAGAGGTTGCATTTGATTATGGAGGAAGTTTTGCGGCTATTGCAGGAACTCTTTTTAATATAGAAAATTGCGAGGTGGGTATTCTTGCCAGAACATACTCTAAAAGCTACATAGCTCCGCATGCAAATGCATATACTACAATAAGTTCTTGCTTTAATCAGACAGGAATAGCGGTAAATGTAATATATCCATTTTCGAGATTATTAAGACTCTCTTCAAACATTGATTTTGCTCATTATCCGTGGCCTAGATTTAATATTAAAGAAGCATCAACTATTTTAAAACTTTTTGTAAAATTAGAATATACAGGAAAAAAATTCAATGGCTATTTTAGGCTCTCCGATAGTTATTCTACATATAAATCGTCAAATAAAATAGGAATACGTGGGGTGTTTGGAGCGCATTTATTCAGTAATTTTGATGTGAGATTAAGAGGTGAATTTGTTAGTTCTAGCAAGATTAAAACTGAGCCTTTGGGGAAAATAGAAATTGGTGAAGCTAAAAAAAACAGTGTAGGTTACGCTGCTGCATTAGATTTGGATTACAGATTATTAGGTACAAAACTTAGGATACAGGCAAGAGGAGCTTATTTTAAGAGTTTAGATTGGGATACGCGGTTGTACATGTATGAGGCAGATTTGCCAAGTTCGTTTAATTCTCAATTACTGTATGGTAGTGGATTTAGAGGATATGTTTTAATTCAGGTAAAACCTTTGTTTTGGATGGATATTTTTCTAAAATTGGATGCTACAAAATATATAGAAAGGGGAGGGGATAATGAAATCCCGGCTCCCCTTCCAAAAATTAAAATTGGACTAAAAATGAAGTTCTAATTTTTTTGAATCTTTATTTTTTTACCCGGATATATTTTTGTTTTTTTAGTAAAACCATTTATTTTTAATAATTCGCTAAGGGTTACTCCCGGGTATTTAAGTGATATACCTAATAAAGTGTCTCCTTTCTTTATTGTATACCAAGTATACCCTCCCGATGATTTAGTCTCTTTTGATGATGCTTTTTGTGCAGATGAAGAACTTGTTTGTGCTACATAGCCGCCTTTATTTATTTTTAATTTTTGGCCTATTCCTAATACAGATTTGGAATTTAGTCTATTCCATTTTTGCAAATCTGATAGTTTTACCCCATATTTTACAGCTATTTTTCCAAGTGTTTCTCCTCTTTTTACTGTATGTATTCTAGCGCTAACCTCATTTGCTGCCACTCTATTCTCCTTAAATCTATTATAAACTATTGGATTAAAATATATACTGTCTTTGTATGTATATATCTCTTTCTCTTTGTCTACAAAAGGGATTGTAAAATTATATGGGAGGCGAAGGATATATTCTCGTTCGTTACCCGGTATTATGTCTTGTGTATATTGAGGATTTAGTTGTCTTAATTGCTCTACAGATATTCCAATATTCTCTGAAATTTGTTCAAAATGAAGATTCTTTTTAATTAAAAAAGTATCAATATGATCTGGCATTTTTATTGGGGCAGCAGGAACAATTTGGTAATCTTTGTAGTAATTAGAAAGATATAGAGCAGCTACAAACTCCGGTACATAACCTCTTGTTTCTTTTGGAAGATACGGATAAATTTTCCAGAATTCTTTTGATCCGGCACGTCTTATTGCTTTATTTACATTGCCCGATCCACAATTATACGAAGAAATAGCAAGTGCCCAATCTCCAAATATTGTGTATGAATCTC
The DNA here is from genome assembly GCA_036659275.1 of Bacteroidales bacterium. Classification (GTDB taxonomy): domain Bacteria; phylum Bacteroidota; class Bacteroidia; order Bacteroidales; family UBA932; genus Egerieousia. The sequence continues at coordinate 60,522 of JAVXCW010000010.1, forward strand.
TAAGGTATTTAGCAGCTGCATGGGCAGAAGCTATTGGATCTAAACGCTCATCTACATATGAATTAATTTGTAAATTATACTGCAAAGCAGTGCGATACATAAATTGCCATATCCCTTTTGCATTTGTTCTAGATACTGCAAGAGGGTTAAGTGCAGATTCTATAATTGCCATGGCTTTAAGCTCTTTTGGCAACCCGTAGTAATCAAAAATTTCTTCAAATTGAGGCATATAATATGAGCTTGCTCCAAGTACCCGTTTTGCAAAGCTAGGCATCATTTGAGTATATCGTATAATATAATTTCTTACAATATTATTATATGGTATAGGTATAAATGAGTTCATTTTTGTGATTTTGTTAATATAAACAGAATCGGGAATATTTGACATAAGGATTAAACTATCAAATTCTGTGTTTATAAGGTCTTCTACATTAATATTTCTGTGTTTATACCAAATTCTTAGCAAACTATCAGGATTTGAACCCGGTTCCACTCCTATAAATTTTTCGATGTCGGCATAATTAAATTCAACTACATTTAATGTGTCTCCAAAGCTTGATGTATCGGAAAGCTCAATAGCTCCTCCATCAATTATAGTTTTGAGAGAGTCAATTACCCTCATCATCTCTTCTCTTTGCTTTAGAAGTTCTTTTTTGTTCAGCTTTTTATCTGATTTGTAGTCTTGAGCCAAAATAGCTATTGGAGAGATAGTTAACAACAGTGTTGTTATAAATAGAATTCCTTGTTTTATTTGCATTAGTATACTCTTTATAATGTATTTAAGATTAAATAGGTTATTAAAATTTAAGATTCATTTTTAACCCTAGCGTTTGACTATAATACGCACTTACATTTGGTTTTGCTGCTACCGGCTCTATTATACCAGGTTCAACATTAAAAGTAATATCATCGCTTATGTCAAAATTATTAAAGTGGGCAAAAACATTGGCGTCAACTATATTAAGAACATATATCAGTGCCGTTGCAATTATTGAGTAATCTCTTAAACGGCGATGCTGATCTCTGTACCATTTCATGTTTTCGGGAGTAAGGTTCCCTTTATACGTGCTATTTTCGGCGGTGGCCTCAATGTACATATTTTTATACCTTTTATATTGTGTTTGGTTAAATCCCCAACAGTATCCACTTACTGCAAAACCAGTGTAAAAGATTGGTATTTTCCAGTAATCTCCGTTATATGCTTGGCCTAATCCGGGTAAAAGAGCCGAATACATTGATGCTCTTGCCGGTAACGGCTTTTGTCTGCTCTTAAATGATATTACTCCGTCTAGTACAGTTCCCCAATATGCTAAGGCAGCGCCGGCAATCATTACATTTCTCATGTTCTTTTTGCTTACATCTCCAGTTCGCTGATAGCTTATATTACTTGCTACTGCTCCCCCTATAAAACCCCCTATACTGCCATATATTATTGGAAGTTTCCACGCTTGCCTATTGTAAATTTGAGCCGTGCCGGGGAGAATCATTGATACTAAACTCATTTGAGAAATATTCATAGAGTCTTTATGTGCTAGAGCTTTAAAATAGCGGGATATTGTGAATGAAGGTTTTGTAGACATTACAACTGTATCACCTTCTTGCTCATTTTTTTTATTGGGATCATTATTAAGATTACTCCCGGGAGGAGCTGTGTTAATAAATCCTTTACCCGGTTGAATTTGTGCGTAAAGCGTCCCATGTATAAATAAAATACATGTACATATAAATACAAATATGTAAGGCAGTTTATTCACTATAAATTAGATTTTTCTAGTGCTGTTAAAAAATCTTCCATTTCTTTATCATTTGCAAAATGGATTGTAATATCTCCGGCCCCTTTTTGGTTCCTTTTTGCACTTATATTGTTATTAAAATACTTTCCAATAATTTCAATAACTTTAAAATGGCTATCGGGAAGTTCAATTATTTCTTTGTCTTTTTTGTCTTTTTTCTTTGAGGCTAAATTTTGCACTTTTATTTCCGTCTGCCTCACCGATAAATCTTGTTCAATAATTTGATTTGCAAATTTTAGTTGTGTTTTTGGATTTTCAACTGCCAATAGTACTTTAGCATGCCCCATTGAGAGCTTTTTTGCCCGTATTGCAAATTGAATTTCGGCCGGTAGTTTAAGTAAACGCAGATAGTTAGTTACTGTTGCTCTTTTCTTTCCAACTCTCTCGGCCATAGCTTCTTGTGTTAAGCTGCATTCCTCAATTAAACGTTGAAAACTAAGTGCAACCTCTATGGAATCTAAATCTTCGCGCTGAATGTTTTCTACAATAGCCATCTCCAACATCCCTTGGTCGTCTGTTTTGCGTATATAAGCCGGAATGGTTTTTAACCCCGCAAGTTTGCACGCTCTATATCTCCTTTCTCCACTTATAATTTGATATCTATTGTTTTCTATAGGCCTTACGGTAATTGGCTGAATAAGCCCCAATAATTGTATTGATGCTGCAAGTTCTTCAATAGCTTCTTGGTTAAATTCTGTCCGGGGTTGGTACGGGTTTGGTTCAATAAGAGTTATTTCAATTTCCGATGTTGAAACAAGCGGACGTTGTGCCTCCGTTGCTAATTTATTAGCTTTTTGCTGTATTGAATTAACATCAGATATTAGTGCCCCCAATCCTTTGCCAAGTCCTGTTTGTATTTTTACCATTTGTGTATTGTCTACTCAGTTTTCTTATTTTTTATTTCTAAATCATTTTTTGCTGCCGCAGCATCAACCTCAGATTTTGTTACAACCTCTTTTGCTAAGTTAAGGTAATTACTAGAGCCATTTGAAAGGGCATCGTATAATATAACCGGCTTACCATGGCTAGGGGCTTCACTTAATCTTACGTTCCTAGCTATAATTGTTTGAAAAACCATACTTCCAAAATGATGCCTAACTTCATCTACTACCTGATTAGCTAATCTTAATCTTGCATCATACATTGTAAGGAGGAATCCTTCAATTGCCAATGTAGGGTTTAACCTATTCTGTACCAGTTTTATTGTATTTAGTAATTTTCCTAACCCTTCTAATGCAAAAAATTCGCATTGTACAGGAATTATTACCGAGTCTGCCGCAGTGAGTGAATTTATTGTAATTAGGCCTAGTGATGGAGAGCAATCTATTATAATATACTCAAATTGTTCAGATATTGTTGCTATTGCTTTTTTCATTACCGCCTCGCGCTCTTCTAAATTAAGCATTTCAATTTCGGCACCAACTAAATTAATATGTGATGGAACTACTTTAAGATTATGGATACTGGTTTCCAAAATAATATCATTTATGTTTTTTTCTCCTATAAGTACTTCATATAGAGTATTTTTTGTATTTGAATCGGGGTCAAAATTTAATCCCGACGTAGTATTAGCTTGCGGATCTGCATCTATAAGCAATGTGTTTTTTTCTAGTACGGCCAAAGAGGCAGCAAGATTAATTGCTGTGGTGGTTTTACCTACGCCACCTTTTTGATTGGCTATTGCAATAACTTTTCCCATAATTAACAAACTTAATTTGCAAAAATAAGAAATCTTTTTTTAGCAAACAGAATTTATTACATTTGTGAGCTATAAAGTTTTCAACTTTTTAAACAAAGCACTATGATAAAAGATGCATGGATGGTAATAGTAAATCCAAAAGCTGGTAGTGGAAGAGGCTTAAAAGATTGGCCTATTATTTCTAATCAAATGTATAACAGTGGAGTACGTTTTACTTGTGTGTTTACAGAACATAAGTATCATGCAGTTGAACTAACTGTTAAAGCTATAAACGACGGGTTTAGAAACATTGTTGCTGTGGGAGGAGACGGAACAATACATGAGGTTGTGAATGGTATTTTTATTCAAAAAGCAGCTGCTACTACAGAAATTTCACTTGCAGTAATTCCTGCCGGTACTGGCAACGACTGGATAAGGATGTATGGAATTTCAAAAACATATTCATTAGCCGTTAGTTCTTTAGTAGAAAAACGTACTATTTTACAAGATGTTAGCAAAGTGGAGTTTTATGAAACAAGAGTAAAGCACATTAGATATATGGCCAATGTAGCCGGCTTGGGGTATGATGCCGTTGTAAATCTTAAATATAATAATCTTAAAGATGAAGGGAAATATGGCAAGTGGCTCTATTTGCGAAGTACATTTAATACATTTTTAGGATTTAGTTCTAAACATTTTAAGATTACAGTAGATGGTAATTTGTTTTATAATGGAATGGTGTTTTCGGGAGCTGTAGGTATTGGAAAATATAATGGGGGTGGTATGCAACAGACTCCTAATGCCACTGTAGATGATGGACTTATGGATATAACTATTATCCGTAAAATGTCAAAATTTAGAGTTATGAGAAACTTTAAGTTATTATACTCGGGCAATATATATAGTATTCCAAAAGTTATTTTTACCCAAGCAAAGAGAATTGAGATTGAAACTTATCCCGAGACTCGTATTGAGATTGATGGTGAAGCAGTTGGTACTTCTCCATTTATATTTGAGCTTGTGCCGCAGGGGATACGGGTAGTTGTAGGAGCAGGTTACAAAATATAATTATATTTAAAACGGATCTACATCTAAAATTATGGAATTAGATGCATGGAGGCTTTCAATAGCTTTTTGTAGAGTTGTTTTATTATGGGCAAGTTTATTATTGCGGGCAAATTTTACATAAAAGCATTTTATATATTCTCCCCTTATACGGTCTATTGTTGGAATAAATGGGCCTGTGAGTTCTTCACATGCTATTAGCAAATTGGATATTTTACTACATAATATGTCTAGCTTTTCTGCATCACGGTGTTTTACAATAATTTTTATCATTCTCACATAAGGAGCAAAATTAAATTCTTTTCTTTCTAGTAGAATATTAGTGATGAGAGTATTTGGGGCATCATTTGCTAAATATTGGCTCTCTAACAGTTGTTCAAATATTGGGTGTTCTTTTTGGTTAGTTTGTATTATTAATTTTCCTCTTATTCCACGTCTTCCTGTGCGACCCATAAGCTGATTAAAAAGTTGGAGTGCACGTTCATCTCCCCTAAAATCTTGAACCCCCAAAATTGTATCGGCTTGCATTACTGCTACAAGATTAAGTTTTTCAAAATCAAATCCTTTACTTATCATTTGTGTCCCTATTAGAATGTCTATTTTGCCATTGGCAAAATCTTTTATTACCTGCTCTTCTATTCTTTTACTTTTTGCTATATCTGCGTCATAGCGGGCTATATTTTTATCGGGAAACAGTTGTTTTAGTTCTTCTTCTAATTTTTCTGTTCCTGCCCCTTTATATTTTAATGTATTGAGGCCGCATTTTGTGCATATTCCATTAAATTCCGTAACATAATCGCAGTAATGACAGCGAAGTGTATTATCATATTTATGGTAGCTAAGGTATACATTGCAGTGTGGGCATTTTGGAATAGTGCCACATTCTGTGCATTCTACAATGGGGGAGTAGGAGCGACGGTTACGGAAAATAAGTACTTGTCCATTGTTAACTATTGTCTTGCGAATCTCATTTATAAGCTTTTGTGAAAAATTCCCAACCATTTGGCGTGTTTTACGGGCCTTAATGGTATCAACTATTTCTATGTTAGGATTAACAGCCCCATAAAATTTTTCGTTAAGCTCTACTTTTGTAAAACGGTTTATTTCACAATTATATTCACTTTCAAATGATGGTGTTGCCGAGCCTAGTAAAATTTTAGCTTTATGAATATTTGCAAGCATTATTGCAGCATCTCTGGCATGATAGCGTGGAGAAGGTTCTGTTTGCTTATAACTTGTATCGTGCTCTTCATCAACTATTATTAACCCTAAATCTTTATAGGGGAGAAATAGTGCTGAGCGTGTCCCTAAAATTACCGCTGCTTTGTTTGGTTTATTTGTGGCGTTATCGGGATAATTATATGTTAAAATTTTATGGATTCTAGCTTTTTCCGATGCAGTTTGTTTTGAATGAAATGTAAGCAGACGTTCTCCAAATACTTTTTTAAGGCGGTTTTGGAGTTGCTTGCTTATGGCAATTTCGGGAACCATATAGAGTACATTTTTACCTTTTGCTAACTGTTGTTGTGCCAAGTTTATATAAATTTCCGTTTTCCCCGATCCTGTAACTCCCTTAAGGAGAACAGGCTTAGTATTATATTCCTCAATTTTTGCTAAAATGTGATTAAAGGCTTTTTCTTGTGCAGGAGAAAGTTGCGGATATTGTATTTTTAGTTCATTTTCTATCTTCTCAATAAATTGAGCAACTGTTTTGCGAGGCTTTATACTCTCTTGTTTTAAAGACGTACAAGTATAGGCAGCTTTAAAAACTTCTCCAATACTGCATAAATAGTAATTTGCAATTTGTTCCCAAAATAGTATTTCGTTTTTTGAAACGAGGGGGAGATTATCAATAGAAAGTATTGGTTTATAGATTATTTTATTATTTTGCTTTGAGTTTTGTTCTTGCAGTTGCTGCTCATTTATTATGCTATGTACCACACCACTATACAGTTTTCCGGCAAAATTTACTTTAACGCGCGAGCCCACCTCAACTTTGTAAATATGCGGTACTATATAACTTATGTCTGTTCCAAATTTAATAGGAAGTATTACATTAGCATATAAATGCAATTCTGTATTTGGGTTATCATTAACACTTTGTATCATATATTTTGTTGAGAATGTATTTTTATACATGCATATTAGCTTTGCGAAAATACACAAAAAATTGTCGGAAACTGTAAAATAATTAAAAAACTCGATTTTTTTTTGGAGGATAAAAAATAATGCATATCTTTGCAATCCCAAAACGGAGCTATAGTAGCCCCATAAATGGGAGAGTTATTAAATAAAAAAGGTGTCATAGCTCAGTTGGTAGAGCAAAGGACTGAAAATCCTTGTGTCCCCGGTTCGATTCCTGGTGACACCACTTTTAAAAGACTAATAGTAGAGCAAATCCTAGAAACTCACACAGTTTCTAGGATTTTTGTTTTTCACAAACATAATTGCTTGTCTTTTTAAAACAACTCTTTTGGATTGTAATACTCCGACGAACCCTATGTTGTATCACTATTTAAAGCATCTTACCT
>JAVXCW010000011.1:0-51366 GCA_036659275.1 Bacteroidales bacterium
AAAATACGTGTGCTTTACATACGTGGCAAGAGGTGATTTATCGGATGGTTACGAACAAAAGAATATTGATAATCAAATATATAACGAAGATTGTCATTTCAATTCCACTATGGTACGATTAAAAGAAGAGATGCAGCTAGCAGCAGTTAAACAAAATGGTATTTCAATTCCACTATGGTACGATTAAAAGTATGCAGAATTAAGAGAGAAACTTCGTTCTAAATTATTTCAATTCCACTATGGTACGATTAAAAGAAGCGGAAAAACAAGTCAATCAGAATCAAACAGAATTTCAATTCCACTATGGTACGATTAAAAGTATACTATATTAGAGAGTAAATCTGCTAAAGATACTATTTCAATTCCACTATGGTACGATTAAAAGTATCCAGCTCCGGATTTTAATATATCCTCTATCTCTATTTCAATTCCACTATGGTACGATTAAAAGTCTAACCGTGAAAGATACCATCCAAGATGCTGTTTGATTTCAATTCCACTATGGTACGATTAAAAGAAGGTAGCAATCGAGTGTTCCGTTTCAAAATCTAATTTCAATTCCACTATGGTACGATTAAAAGTAGATGTGTTTTACCCCTCTAAACGTTCAGATTTGGAATTTCAATTCCACTATGGTACGATTAAAAGTCGTGCAAAGCCCACATTGTTGTAACTAATAATCCTATTTCAATTCCACTATGGTACGATTAAAAGTTTTGTTTAACTGCTGCTAGCTGCATCTCTTCGGAATTTCAATTCCACTATGGTACGATTAAAAGAACGTTCAGATTTGGACGGATGCCTAAAAGTTGTTTATTTCAATTCCACTATGGTACGATTAAAAGTAGCGTAATTCATTGATTGTATTGCATCTGCACGCTATTTCAATTCCACTATGGTACGATTAAAAGGTTAAACTTATCAATACTAGATACTTGCTTAACGGAATTTCAATTCCACTATGGTACGATTAAAAGAGGAGCGGGAATGAAAATCGGAGGCGCAATTTTTGGATTTCAATTCCACTATGGTACGATTAAAAGAAGCGTATCCCCCTTAAAAGACACACTCTTATGCTATTTCAATTCCACTATGGTACGATTAAAAGTTTTTTTAGGATTTTTTTTAATAAAGACTTTACAATTTCAATTCCACTATGGTACGATTAAAAGTATTGCCAGGGTTCCCTACCTTGTAAATGTGTCCTTTATTTCAATTCCACTATGGTACGATTAAAAGCAGGAAAATATTATTTAACAGCATTATAAATTAACAATTTCAATTCCACTATGGTACGATTAAAAGCACAAGCTGGGCGAGGCTATATGTTTCGTCGTACTTATTTCAATTCCACTATGGTACGATTAAAAGCTAATTATGAAAAGGCGGATAAAAGAGCAGAGAAAATTTCAATTCCACTATGGTACGATTAAAAGGCTTCAATTCGCATAAAAAAAAGAATTGAAGCCTAAGTATTTAGGTACTGTAAAGTTAATGTTTTTTTCCTCATAATATGTCGATGTCTAATTGTATTAAAAGCATGGAGAACCGACATAATATATAATTATCTAATTCACAATACATCAAAGAACTAATAAAAGAAATATTATTATAATAATATGCAAATATGACAACCAAGTCAATTCACTCACAACTTATACACTAAATAAAATTATCAATAATACTTTTTTTCTCTACCAACTATTTGCTTATCTAACCATTTTTGATCTTTACTTTTAAAAATAATAATATTATCCTCCTCAATATCTATAAATTTTTTTGATAAATTAGCAGTTCTTTTAACTTAATATCAGATATTTCGCCCTAGAACACAGAGTTTTGCACCCAATTTAAGTATTTCCTACATAGCTTCAACATTTTCCCAACCCTTTTTTCACCACAATCATAAACAAGAATTACATACATCTTACCAATACATTTTAAATGGTTTATATTCCTCTATTTGCAAAATATGCTTAGCAAGTTTATAACACTCAAGTTTCATTAAATGCTTATAACTTACATTCCTATTAAGCGTTCTATGCTTAATAGTCTCCTCTAATCTATCTTCAATAGCCTTTACAAAAATCTTTTTTCCGACTGTATTAAGTAAACACTTATTCATTCTTTTATCAAAATGCTTTTCCTGAATTTCTTTTTTATTTAGAACTTTAAATATTACCCTATCAACTATTATAGGTTTAAAAATTTCAGCAATATCAAGCGCAAGTGAGTATCGCCTTTCGCCAGGGGTGTGTAAAAAACTAATTGTGGGATTAAGCTGAGTCTGCTGAATTGCCCTTAAACATAGAGTATAGCACATCATATTTCCAAATGAAATTAACGCATTTACCTCATTCTTCGGTGGCTGTTTACTTCTTATTTCCATTGTAAAATCATTAATTATCAGATCAAAAGCATCATAATAAGTTTGCCGTATCATTCCCTCAATCCCCATTAATTCTTCAATTGTTTTGGAACCAGGTATATTTTTAGCATATCCATCCATAAGAACAATAATTGGTTCCATATCCTTTCCCCTTCTATTGTAATATTGTAGATTTTTAACCATATTATATTCTGCTGCAATAATAAATTTTTGCGCAATGTTAAGCCTCTTTCTCAATTCTTTATAATATGTAGTTTGTGCTAATAATACCTTTCCCGATAGCAACCCTTCTTTTGGCGCAAATGAGCCGGTATAATTTTCATAATAATCAAAAAAATGCACAGTTATATCATTTTGGCCAAGAAAATTATACAAAGCACTATTAGCAGTAAATAATATTTAAGCTGCAATTCATGTGCAGTTTCCACCTTATTAGATTTTTTTATCTCATGAATAACCTTATTCTTAGCATCATAAAAATCAACTTTAATTCCATCTAACTCAATTTCCTCATACCGTTCCGAACGTTGAGGATAACTCTCCTCATGAATCAACTTACCATCGTATACTAAATCAGATGTATGTTCCATGTTAACTCCATTTGCATAAAGCCATAATTTTCTTTTGCAGATTTGATAATAATTAAAGTGCGTACCAGTTGTAATCATAAGTATTATTAATTAAAAAAGACATCTTTATTTTCACTTTGATTGAGTCATATTTGCAGTCCTAACTCATTAGTATATTTTTTGTTTATAATAAAATAATTTATGTGAATCAATTGATCATTATTTTTATTATCAAATATATATTCTCTTTTTTCAATAGCACAATCTTTAATTAATACAGAAAATTCATTTTTTGAAATTTGTACTTTTAATGACTCCGCTTTTATAAATTCATACTTGTCTAAATATGTTCTAAAAATGGTTTCATATGCAATTGGGAGCACCTTTATACCGTCAAATTGTTTATAAAAATCCTCTTCTGAAGTTTTTGAATAAATAAATGGAGATAAATTTTTAATAAGATTAGTTAATGCAATGTAAGTTAAATCAAAATCATCCTTTTCCTCCTTTTCCCATGCAGGATATACATAATCAATTGCTTTCTGTAACTCAGTCTCTTGTATGCTTTCAGAAAACCACGCTAAAACCTCTAAGGTTCTATCAATTATATTTTTATTATTATATATGTATTTGTCAACTTTATTTCGCTCTGTAAATACAACACATTCACAAATTCCTTTTTCATTTTTTCTATTCACTCGTCCAAATCTTTGAATTAGTGCATCAATAGGTGCTAATTCTGTGTAAATTATATCATAATCAATATCAAGACTAACTTCTATAGCTTGTGTTCCAACTAATAATTTCATATTCATATCGTTAAGTTCTTTCTCTTTAATATTCCTATCAAAAGCATTAAACTTACCATGCAATAAAACCTTTCTTTTTGCATATAACTTTTCATAAGTTAATTGAGATTGTTCAACGGTATTACATACCACAAGAACTTTTTTGCCATTATCTAAATCCCTTTGGATTATATCCAAATAATTAGTAAGTAACCCCTCTTTAAGTACAACTTTATGACGTATAAAACTATCACACAGATCTTTGTTGGCAACAATTTTAGAATAAGTACTTAAAGATTTCTTTAATATTTCCTTTAAGAATGTAGGTAATGTTGCCGTCATAATAAATATTTTAACATTTAAATATTTCACAGCAAATTCAATTAATGCTATTATCTGAGCAAAAATATCTGGACGATATGCGTGTATTTCATCAAAAATAAAATAACTGCCACACCATTCAAATATTCCTTTCTCAAATCCTTTTAATCCAAAGATATTTTTTAATAATTGAAACGGAGTAATAATTTTTATTGGGGTAATAACAGTTTTATAATTTTCTTTAATTTTGTTATATATATCTTGTTTCTTTTCTTTCGATATATTATTATTTTCTAGCTCTATTAAACTATCTAAATATTCAGATAATTTTCCATGTAATAATCCAACTTTATTTTTACTAGTAAATTCTTTACTAAGTCGCTCATACATAGCATTTATAGAAGCAGTAAATGGTAGTACATAAAACACTCTACCTTGACCATAAATTTGCATTTGATTTTTTAACCAAAGTAATGCAGTCTCTGTTTTCCCAGATCCTGTTGGGGCAGTAAGAATTGCGTTTCCTTTGCATTGAGAAGCTTCTAATTGATGAGAATAAAAATCGAGACCATTTTGTTGTAATTTCTCCCTTTTTAAAGAAAGAAAATTAAAATCAGAATTATTGAGTTGTAAAATTTCAGTATTAAATGCAGATGATAAATGATCACAGTGTTTCAGTCCTCCAATCATTAATAATATTTGCAAAAAATTATCTTGTTTTAGCTTTAGAGGATTTTGTTTATATCTTAAAATTAAATCGCGAGGTAATTTGGGCACAACTTCTTTTATTGATAAATTATATGTTGATAATAATTCACCAACCCAATTGGTATTTACATGCTGTTTAAATTCAGTTTCAAATGACATCTGAGTATCATCTGGTAAATTTAAAAAATAGCTATTCAATTTTTCACTTTTGTATGAATGCTCAATAAAAGAGAATAATTCATCAAAATTTTTATGATGTCCTACAACAACAAGTTTTATTATCTCTTTATAAGAATTATCAATATTCAAGCTATCTATAAAAGGAATTGAAAATAGTTCATGTCTTTGTCTAAACCATTTATTATTTATTTTTTTTAATAAAAGTTGAAATTCCGAGTGAACTTTTCCAAGATCATGGCATATAACGCACAAACTAAGGAGCCACCAAAAGTTCTCTTTATCATTAATAGGTATATTAGGAAATGATTTTTTTAGGTAATACCAAACAATTAAACCATCACAAATATGCTTATTAATAGTAACTTGTGGTTCCGATTTTGCCAGAACCACAAATTGTCTAATTTCGCTTCTATTAATTTCACTCATTATGTTATTTAAAATTTAGTTCATGAAAATATATATGAATTTCCTTACCTCCAGATAGATAATCTACACATGCTGGAAGTTTACATTCTATATCAGCTACTTTATAATTTAAAACTGAAAACGCCTCGGTTCCTAAATTATTTCTAGGTATTGCATTAGTGAAATAAATAGGTAACGCTTGTATTGAACCAGGCAAAAAATTGTCATTAAATGGTATTACCTGTCCTTTGATTTTTTTCGCCTTGTCTATTAGTTGCAAATCAACTTGCTCTATTTTGTTTATAGTTGCCAAATCGTTAGACCTTCCTAGTAAAATTTGGTAGATAGGCTGCCTAAAATAATCTACTATTTCTTTATTTTGCAAGTAAATTATCAAATGAGTATTGAATAAAAATTCTCTATTAATTATATTTGACTTCACTGTGTTTTGGGGAATTCCTTTTTCATTAGCACCTATTTGATATATAGTTTCTAAATCTACCTGTTTTGCTTCATATTCAAAATAATAGCCGATAGTCAATTTTTCATACTCAATATATTTTCCTGCAGCAGCGTTTATCATTCCCAAAACTGTACTAATAGGAGGAACTTCAAGTGTTGGTTGAAACCCTGATATTAAATTTGGGTATTTAAAACTTGAAGTCCATGCCGTTATGTCAATTTTGAAGACGTTCATATTATAATTGCATTTTAATTTGTTCTGTATAACTATCAATTGCTTCGTTAATAGTACATACCTTAACATTTGAAAATTCAGACTCTAATTTTTTTAGTTCACTACCCTTTTCATTCATAAACCCTGTTCGACGACCAATAAAAATTGTTCCTATAAAATTAGATTTATAATCATTTAAGACTTCTCTTAATGCATCAACGTCTAAATCAACAATATCATCATCTTTACCGCTAGCATTTGCTATATGTGAGAATGGATGGTTACCGCTATTCATGGTTGCTAAAATAATGAATTTAGGAGTAACATCCCCCATATTATTTGTTTGCATTGCACCGCCAGAAATGTTTTTTAGAGCAGAAATTGTATCAACTATCCTTTTTTCTCTAATTTCTCTGTTTAATCTAACTAACTTATATGGTTTTCCTGTTGCGTCTTTTATAAAATGGTCATCTATTTCTTCAGCACCATTACTTAGAGCTTCTTTCTTTAAGGCTTCAGATAAATTTTTAAATCCTGTTTTATTATATGTTGCAAATGTGCCCACTTGCTCTAAATCAAGGCTAAACATGCCCTTCATTATTGCACTATATTCTTGCTTACTATATGGAACTGAATCTCCTTCTTGCCTTGTCATACTAGACCAATTTTCAACAGGGCGAACTGATCCCACTGAAACCAAGATAGAATTTTTAAGAGGAGAAATACGAGTCACGGTTATATCTTCTTTTTTTTCTTTTCCCTTAGCATCTGTAACTATATTTCCCTGTTCGTCTTTTATAGTTTCTTTTGCGGCTTTCATATACCCAAATACATCATCGTCATCATATTTTATAGGGTTTGCTTCTGTAAAAGCAATTTTATTATCACGAGTAATAGGAGATAAATTCCAAATAAAGATATTTTGCAATGTTGACCTCCACCAATAGCGCCAAGCTTGTCCCGTAACGTATACATAACTTTTTCCCTCCTTGTAAATTTTTTTTGTTGCAACTGCGTTGTCAAAATTGCTTTGAGTATTTTTCCCTGCATTATTTAATGCAACCACATCAACGTCTATTAGGATAAATCCCTGCGTTTTTATATCATTCATATGCTTATATATTTGTAATGTTAATCATTATTATTTTCGGTTTCCGACACTAAAAGTTCTACATCTATTTTCAAATCTTTTGCATGAAGTTCTTGATAAATAGCAAATAATAAAATATCGCGAATATCTCTCCATGAAGCATCATCTGGGAACAGATAATAGACTAACTCTTCCATTGTAATAATGGTTTCCTTTGCTCCGTTCTTATAATTTTTTGCTACAACGTTTTTTAAAAAGAAACGACGTAACTCATATGCATTTTTATAACTATCAAGAGATTTAATTGTTTTTTTAATACTATCTTCATCGTTATTAGTTAGAAAAGAGGCTAGGTCCTTAATTTTGTTTAGTGTTTCCTGTTTCATATTATTAATATTTTTTTGATATAGTTCAACTATAATAAAACTGAATTTATGATTAATCCCCCATTTTAAAAATAATCTTAAAATATTGTTTCCTTTCAATAGATTTTCTAAAACAATGTTTCTCCAAGTTCTGTAATCATTGTATGTGATTTTTTGTATTTCTTCCTTTTTTATGTAATCATACTCTGACGTGGACTCATTGTATTTTGCCCCTTTCAATTTAGAGTTTGAATAATGCGATAAAAGAAATAATTGCCAATCATTTTTAAGAATAGGTATTTGGCATGTTGAGTAAAATTGAAAAACTGTGGCAGGTAATTTATATAAATTAATTTCAGGACTTGCACCAAAATTAGTAAAATGATACAATGCTACAGATAATTCATGTATATTTTCTATTGTTTCTGACAATTGGTTTACAAAGAGGTCATCTATAAAATTAAACAAAGCATTTGAAGGAATACCAAAATCCGATTTTAGTACTTCTTCTGAAATAGAAGAAGCGATACAAGACATGTTTTTGGTACAATTTTTTATGATAAAAAATGAATTAATAATATCGCTATTAGATTGAATTATTGCAATTTTCCCTCCTACCGATATTACGCCAAAAGGCATAAAAAACATTCGAATAATTATCTCTTTAGATAACATCATACCTGATTGAAAAGAATGGTGAAAATTAACAAACCTACCAGACCCTGACATTACTGTATTATCTCTACCGGCTCTAAATAATTTTGTTTTTTCCCCTGTTATTCTGCAATATCCGTATTCAAATTTTTCTGTTTCATTTATTAATGATTCAAAATAGGATATAGTTTCTTTAATCTTTTGTTCACCTTTAAAACTAGGCTGCGTAATAGTTGAATTAAGAAAAAATGTATTTAATTTACTACCCCATTTATTTACATATATTTTTGTTATATATTCGATTAAATCAATAATATCCTTTTGTGGAAAATTATCGGAGAGATATTTAATAACATAACCTCCAGCATCGGCAAACGGATCTCCTGTTGAATGTGTAAGCCACTTGTAATTAATAGTATTAGTATCTTCTTTCATAATTTTATATTTTTCTCAATTACTTTTCTGTTCCGTTTAACATCACTATTTAATTATCATAAATGAATTTTAATATCCATTGGTATATTAATGTTTTAATATTACTTCATTAATTCATGGCAAATGTATTACTAAAAAGAATAATATCAAATTTTTTTATAAAATATAACTTCTTTATAACAATAAAACATACCTTTACAGCAATAAAATTTAATTGTACCGTAATGGAATTGAAATTTGGTATATTATTGTTTAAAGGTGCTATAAACTTATTTGTGGCACCTTTTTTATTTTCACCTCCCTTACACACCCGAATCCCTGTGCTGTTTCCTCTCCTATACCGCTTTCATACATAATGCGCATAAGTTCGGCGGAGACTTTAATTTTAAAGCGACACATGTAACCCCTAACTTTTGTTTGTGCAGGCGTATCTGATTTCATTTTTATTAGTACAGATTTTGGTTCGGTTAGTACCGAAAAATCAAAATTTAGATCTCCTTGATATGGTTTATTGTAAAATGCTTGATAGCGACTCATTAATCCAACTAATATTGCTCCTTTTGCCCTAAAATCCAAAGGAGAAATATAATCTATTTTGCCATCCTGCGAATTACTGCGTATGCATATTGGGGACATAGATTCAAAAATCATTTCGCTTTTAAATTCGGGCATTTGAAGAGCTTCTATACTTTTTATGCGAAATTGTACAACTGACTTTTTGTCTCCTATTTGAAAAATCTCATTAGAAAATATCCCTTGAATAAAATTTCCTGTACTTTTTTCTGGCAAAAAGGAAATCTGCCACTCAATTGTGTCGCTCAAAATAATAATCCTCTCCTCTTGCTGCAATACTTCCCTCTTTTCTATTTTGAATCGTGAGAAAGTAAACAGCTTAAAACATTTTCCATTCTCAAGTTGAAAACCATTATCGTGTAACCACTGTGAATATTGTGTATTGCTTTTGCTTAGTAATTTATAAATAGCTGCAGACTGTTCGTATTGATAATTAATAGGCAGCACATTTCCAAAGGCATTTTTATCAACTTCTAGTATTAATTTAAATCTCATATCTTAAGTTTTTAGGCACTATAAAATTAGTAAATATTTCATTAATAATTATATTTGGCAAAGTAAAAACTAAAAAGTGTCAATTTATGACACTTTTTTAAAAATATAGATAATTTTAACTATTGGAATACTTTCTGTTTTTTTAAACTTCTGCAAATGGAGGCAACACTTTTACGTTAGAATTCGTAATATTTTCCATTAATGTTATAATGTACTGCTGTTTAATTAATTATTTAATTAAAAACGGGACTATAATCCCTCTTTACATGGTATTGTGGCCCAGAACGTGCTTCCTTTGCCAAATTGTGAATTAACCCCTATTTTACCATTTTCAGCTTCTATTATAGATCTGCAGATTGACAATCCTAAGCCTGTTCCTTGTACAAAATTATTGAGTTTTTCAAAGCGTTCAAAAACTAACGCTATGTTCTCTTGCGCAATACCAATACCTGTATCTGTAACATATAGCTTTAACTCGTCTCCTATTAATTCGTATCCTATTTTTATGTAGCCCTTTTTGGTAAACTTTATGGCATTAGTAATAAAATTAGTTATAACTTGTGTTAATCTTCCTTTATCTAAATTTACCACACATGGCTTCTGTGTTATATCACATATAAATACAACATCTCTTGGCATCTTTGGCGTAAAAGTAATATCAAGTTCTTTATACAATTGAGCAATATCAAACTCTTCGTTTTTAATATTAATATAACCTGCTTCAATTCTTGATAAATCTAAAATATCACTAACAAGTTTTAATAACAGTGTATTATTGGTCATTATAATTTCACTGTATTTATGTCTCTCTTCTTTAGATTCAACATCGGCCATTAATTCAGAAAATCCAATAATTGCATTTAACGGTGTGCGTATTTCATGACTCATATTGGCTAAAAAAGTTGATTTAAAACGGTCTGAACGCTCTGCTTTATCTTTTGCTATTTGAAGTTCGTTATATGATTTTCTTAACTGTGTTACATCGTCTATTCTTAAAACAACGCCACTAATACTTTTATCACTACTATAAACAGGTATTGCTAACACATTAACTATTTCTCCGTATTCATTAGTCATTTCCTGTGCAATCTTTTGCTTAGTTGCAATTGCTAAGTCCATTATACAGTTACGGCATGGAGAATCTAGCCCTCTTAATGTTTTATGGCATAAGCACCCTTTCTTATAGCCTTGCATAAATTTATTAGAAGATTTCATTGTTAATACATTTTCCCATTTAACAATATAATCTGGCGTTAGATATATAAATCCCGAATTTGAATTGTCTAAAATTAATCTATTGTACTTATTAAGTAACCGTAATTCTGTTAAAGCAACCTTAGCTTTAGTATTGCTTTCCTCTAGCTCTTTTTGATAAAAATGTTCTTTTGTTACCTCTTTTTGTGTACCGGTTAAATATGTAATTTTCCCATTTTCTTTTACTGCTATTTTTCGTGCCTCATAATACCTATACCCACCTTCAATTTCATTAGATTTAAAACGATATATTACACTACATGTAGCCTTTTTGCCACTAGCCATATCTGTTATTAAATTTTGACATACAACAGCATCATCGGGATGCATCATTGCAAGGTTATCTTTCATTGATAATCCTGTTCCTGCTATTGTATCTCCTTGTAGTGTATAAAACGTCTCTTCTGCTATATTGTATATCCACACAGAGACTCCTCCGGCTTCCATAGCTAACGCTAAGTACTTCTGAGCCTTCTCTAAGTTAATTCTCTGATTTTCTGAGTCGCTAACATTACGTAAAATACCTAATAGTTTTACAACACTTCCTGCTTTATCTTTTATAGGTGATACTACGCTTTCAAAATATGTATGAGTACCATCTTCTAAATCTATTCCTCTTATAGATATTGAGTTTTTGATGCCAAATTTTAATATATCTTGTATAAATTTGCGATACCTTATTATTTCTGTGCTATGTATGCTACGTTTTATAACAACACTAATGGACAGTTCTTCTAAGTCGCTAATGTGTAACGTAGCTCCACCATAAAGAATCCTAAAATATTTTTTAGATATATCAAATTCCCATGCCAGCATATTGCCGGCAAGAATAGCCATATCAAGATTGTTCCTGGTTTCTCTAAGTTCAACCTCTTTTTGTTTGCTTTCTGTTATATCTGTTACTGTTGTTATTATATAACTTCCTTTATTTTCAATGTGTTGAAGAGCTTTTGAGATGTTTAGCCATTTTTTTGGTATACCATTACAGTCATGTAATACCTTTTCGTAAGAAAATAATCCATTATTTTGTATAACTGCTAAATTTGCTTCATCCTCTTTTTGTTGATTCCAATATATAGATTTTGTAATCTCTTTAGATTCACAAAACATTTTAATTACGTCATTCGCAAATATATACTCCTCTTTTTCCCCTATCCGCTTGGCATATACTCCCACCGATACACTATTCATTGCTATTGCAATTACATAATCGTTACATTTATTACAACCTTCAATTCTTTTTTCCAAATCCATTCTTAATGAATGGCACAACAAAGTTCCATTGTTACAATATTCAATGTAACATAATGTAATCATTTCTTTAGCATTAGAAGCTATTGTATTATATTCAAAAAAAATATCAGAGCGTTTTTTTAATGCTTCAGTAAGTTTTTGCAGTATTAAGTTTTCTACCTCTTTACTTTTTTCGGCAATTATCTCTTGTTTAGGATTAATTATTTCTATAACTTTAAGATTCTTATCATAGATATAAGTCATATAAGGACCACGCGCAATAGCTCCGTGTATCCTTAACAATTTGTACTTGTACAACACAATTACGAACAATGTTGTAACTAATAACAATAAAATAGACAGTATTAGTATGGGAACAGTCATAAGTTAGGTAAATATTTAAGTATTTACTGTGCAAAGTTATTGTTTTTTATTTAAAGAGGCAAGTCAAATAGAAAATTAGTACCTATTATCTACAATTGCCCAGTCTATTATTTTCCATAGCTCTGCTAAGTGGTCTGCTCTTCTGTTTTGATAATCTAAATAGTATGCGTGTTCCCATACATCAAATGTAAGAAGTGGGATAAATCCTTTTGTTAGCGGATTCTCTGCATTTGAGCCTTTAATAATAGATAAATTACCGTTAGCGTCACTAACTAACCATACCCACCCCGATCCAAAAATAGAAACTCCGTTTGCCACAAATTCCTTTTTAAAGTTGTCTAATGTTCCCCATTGTTTTTCTATGGCTGCTAATAATTTACCTGTAGGAGAATTTTTTGGCGTTGCAGAAAATGTATTAAAATAGAATTCATGGTTAAATGTTTGTGCTGCATTATTAAATGTAGCACCACTACTTTGTTTAACTATTTCTTCTAACGTTAAGTTTTCTAACTCTGTTCCGTTTATAAGATTATTAAGGTTATTCACATATGTTTGGAGATGTTTTCCATAGTGAAAATTAATAGTCTGCTCACTTATTACAGGAGCAAGAGCATCTGCCTTATAAGGCAATGATATTAGTTTAAATTTTTCCATTGTATGAGTTGTTTTATTTGTTTGTAATACATTTTGTGCTGCTAGACTAAACGTAATAGCAAGCCCTAAAAATAATAATAAAAAACTTTTCATTTATATTTTTATAGTATAAACATTACTCATTAATAATTAGTTCAATTGGAAACTATTTTGCTAATTTGTTAAGCAATTTCTCGTGTACTTTTTCTTTATATTCTGCCATTAATAAACCTATGGTCTCTTTAACAGATGTTATGTTGTGTGCTCTATAAGCATTACTCCCGGCAAAAGCATAACCAAGATTAAAATTACCCTTAAATGCCTGGTATAATGCCGACATAATACAATAAGGGCTTGTGGTTATATCGCAGGTTTTAATACAGTGAAAAGGACAAACTTTAGGACGCTTAAGTCCTGCTTTTACCTCTTCTAAAAAATTACCTATAATTGCTCTACCTGGCATTCCAACCGGACTTTTAATAATATTAATATCCTTTTGTTGTGAATCTAGATATGTTTGTTTAAACAATGGAGAGGCATCACATTCACTTGTAGTAACAAATCTTGTCCCCATTTGTACTCCACTTGCGCCAAGTTCCATAATTTTAAAAATATCTTCACCGGTATAAATTCCACCTGCAGCTATAATTTGAATAGACTTACCATGTTGTTTTTCAAAATCTTCTACAAAAGCTAACACTTTAGGTAGTACGTTTTCCAAAGAATAAGCTTCATCATCTATTTGATCAATATTATATCCTAAATGTCCTCCTGCTTTTGGTCCTTCCAATACAATTGCATCGGGAATATAATTGTATAGAGTATACCATTTTTGACAAATAATTCTTGCAGCCCTATCTGATGAAACAATAGGAACCAATCTTGTTTTACTATTGGGAGTTAAATATTTAGGCAAGTCTAGTGGGAGCCCTGCACCAGAAAAAATAATATCTATTCCACTAGCTATGCTCTCTTTTACCATATCTACATAATTGGTTAAAGCCACCATTATATTTACACCCAATATGCCATTTGTTTTTGCCCTAGCCTTTTTTATCTCTTCTCTTAAACCAAGTATACATGCTTCTTTAAAAGATGTTGACAGCTCTCTATAAATTAAACCCAACCCGGCACAAGAAATCACACCTACACCACCTTCTGAAGCCACAGCACTAGCTAAACCCGATAGAGAAATTCCAACTCCCATGCCACCTTGTACAATAGGAATAGAGGGAATCATTCCATTAAAATTTAATACTTTCATAATTACACTCTTTTTATAAGAATGCCAAAGGTATCTAAATTAAAGGATATTGCAATAATATATTTATGTATTACTCAACAAATAATACCAATCCCTTAAGGTATTCCCCCTCGGGATGATAAATATTTACAGGATGATCTGCCGGTTGAGTTAATCTATGAAGTATCCTCACTTTGCGTCCTGTTTGTGCTGCCGCAGAAAACACAGCTAAAGCAAAATTTTGTTTATCAACTACTTGAGAGCAACTATAAGTAAATATTATTCCTCCCAACATAACCTTCTCTATAGCAAGGGTATTAAGTTTTTTATATGCCCGCAAAGCATTATCCAGCGCACCTCTATGTTTTGCAAATGCAGGAGGATCTACAACAATTATGTTATATTTATTTGGTTCACAATTGCGCATAAATTCTATTGCATCTTGGCAATATGAAGTATGCTGTCCTTTATATCCGTTTAATAGTACATTTTCCTCTAACATCTCCATAGCTTTTTTTGAACTATCAACCGAATCTACACTAACAGCACCTCCATTAAGGGCATAAATAGAAAATCCACCGGTATAACAAAACAAATTAAGAACATTTTTACCCTTAGAATAATGTTTAAGGAGCTCTCTATTATCCCTCTGATCTAAAAAGAAACCGGTTTTTTGCCCATCAATCCAATTTACAATAAATTTATTTCCGTTTTCCATTACTATATCGGAGCCTTTATTTATCCCGATAGCCTCTTCTCCTCCATTTTTTTGCCAAATATAGCCGTCAACAAGCTCCAATCCGGCTTTAAAAGGGGCAGTAGCAGAACTTTTATCATATATAGCAGTAAGCTTATCCCCATATACTTTTATAAGAGCAGCGGCAATCTCTTTCTTTGCAAGAAACATTCCCGCCGAATGAGCCTGTAAAACAGCTGTAGTATTGTAAATATCAATTATAAGACCTGGAAGAAAATCGCCCTCACCATGAACCAACCTATAGGTATTAGTCCCTTCATTATCTATAAATCCAAGTGTTTTACGCGCCATATAAGCTTCATTTATTGACTTATACCAAAAAGACGCATCTATATTGCATTTTGTAAAACTAAGAATTCTTACTGTAATAGAACCTATTTGATAATGACCACAACCAAGAAATTCACCCTCCTTAGAATACACATCCACAATATCTCCCTCCAACGGCTCGCTTTCTCCATCAATTCTATCTATTGCCCCCGAAAACACCCATGGGTGAAACCTCTTTAAAGATTGGTCTTTACCTTTTTTTAATATAATTTTCATACTTTATTTGCCATAAGTTTATGATACATTTCTTTACAGACCCAAGCATCAGTTGCCGCATACATTAACTGTCCATCTGATAATTGAGCCGATTCCCAATTTGATAATTGCTGTGATTTTGACACTCTTTTATGCAAAATTATCGCAGACATTTTCCTCACACTTTTCTCCTCTATTCCATATTCAGGGGCTAATTTTTGTAAATCAATAAAGCCTCTAGGAATAAAATTTCTATATTCTTGTAACCCCTTTATATCATCATGCACAGCAGCTCCTACTTTAATAACAAAAGGATTTGATAAAAGTCCGGCAAGCTTAGCCGGAACACCAATTTGCTGCAATCTAAAAATATATGCTTTATCTTCTCCCGATAATTGTAAAATAGCCATTTTATTTCTAGGTACTTTTGCCACAAAGCAAGGCTTAGTTTCGGTATCAAAGCCTAATACCTTTTGCGAGCTTAAATACTCTATTGCCTCATTAAAAGCATATCCTGTTTCAGATATAACTGTTATTATACCTGAAAATCCTGCCGAATCAAGCACTTCTATTTCCTCTATAGTTACATTTTGAGCAAAACTCATATTAATCAATTATATTTTTTATCTGTTTAAAAGAACGCGGAAGTGTCTCCTCTATTCTATCAATATTTTCTTTAGTTATATATCTTCTCGAAAACGGAACAAATACAGTTGTTATATCCTCTGTTCCATAGTCTCTCCCATATTTAAATTCATACGAAAGATTTCCATCTCCATCTAATTTATCTACATCTAATCCAAATACAGGAACAGAAATATACGCATCCAATTTACCGGGAACTGTTCTTAATGCTAATTCTTTATTAGCTCTAAGAATATTATAACATTCTATGGCAGTATAAATTGCAGGATCTATAAAGCTAAAATCTTCGGCAATAATATCTCTATATTTATATATCCCATTCTCGCTATACTTGCGTAGTTCTGTTATAACTTTATTTAAGGTATCCAACAAAAATGGATAGTGGGTGCATCCCAATATAACGTGCTTTAAGGGAGTTGTAGAGCCCGACATACGGTGCTTTTCTACTAAAGTAACCAAATCGAATCTAGCATAATTAGATGCAGAATTTAATTGAAAATCTGTTATACTATCTTTCAACTTATTAATTAATATTCCATTAGATTCATAGTTAAAATTATATATAGGAAGCATTTTAAGCTTTATATCATACGCTCCATTCCCTATTCTAGGCCCCCTATAAGTTGACCTTGGAAATTTTAGCGATATATCAGCAAAATCTCTCTCCATATCTACCGCCTCTGCAAAGCCAACTCCAGGCTGATTTATTACTTTTATATGTCCCCTATACCGCTTTTGAATTTCACTTTCTCTTATAGTTCTCTCATAAACATTAGAAGATATAGTACCTGGTGTGGCCAATATACCTACGGCTGTTGAATCTTTTTTTGGAACTTGTATCTCCTCCTCTTTTTTTAATATATCAAAAAGAGCATTTACACCTGCATTTATTATCCCTACAACCTTTACCCCCGTATTACTCTCATCTAGCAACACTTTTATATCATTTAACCCATAAGCTGTTGCTGTATTACATGCTACTACTAATATTTTAGAAGGCTCCTTAATTCCAAGAGGTTCATTATCTACATGATTAAAAAAATATTTATTCCCGAGTAAAAACAAGGCGTCTTTTATAACTAATTCCTTAAAAAAATTCTCTTTGCCTTCTGCTGCATAATTTCCATACGGCATATTTGCCCTATCGGAGAGATAAGTAAAATTTTCTCCCTCAAAATCTGCAATGCCATCTGAGCCGGGTTTACCTGTAATATTATCCATTTTATCTATTGATAATAACACCTCAAGAACAGTTAATCCCCCTGTACCGGAATCGAATACTCCAATAGGCAACATCTTTTTTTCTTTAGGAAACTGAGCAAAATCTGCATAGAACTCAGAACCTGGATCTAGCAACGCTTTCTCCATAATTGGAGATAAATTAGGCTTTTGTTCAACCTTTTTGTTACCTCCACACGAATAACTCACTACAAGAATTATAATTATTAAAACAAATCTCATTTTTTATAATTAAATTTACCGTGCTTGCTTTCTAATATAACCTCTGCATTTCCCGTTGTAGAATTACACACTCTGCCTATTATTTTAGCATCAACGCCATATTGCTTAGAAATAGCAATAATAGAATGTGCAATATCCTCAGATACATAAAATTCCATTCTGTGCCCCATATTAAACACCTTGTACATCTCTTCCCAGCTTGTGCCAGATTCATTTTGAATAACTTCAAATAAAGGAGGAGTATCAAATAGATTATCCTTTATAATAGTTAGGTTATCTATAAAATGAAGAATCTTAGTTTGTGCACCACCCGAACAATGAATTATTCCATCTATACTGCTTCTATATTTATCCAATACTTCTTTTACGATAGGGGCATAAGTTCTTGTTGGTGAAAGTACTAATTTACCGTATGTAAGTCCTGTCTTGGGTTCAACGGCATCTAATTTTTTACTGCCGGAATATACTAAATTACTTGGAACAGAAGCATCATAACTCTCGGGATATTTTTTGGCAAGATATTTTTCAAAAACATCGTGTCTAGCAGATGTAAGTCCATTGCTTCCCATCCCTCCGTTATACTCGGTTTCATAAGTTGACTTTCCAAACGATTCCAAGCCTACAATTACATCTCCAGCTTTAATATTTGCATTATCAACAACATCAGAACGTTTAATTCTGGCACAAACAGTACTATCCACAATAATAGTCCTAACCAAATCTCCAACATCTGCCGTTTCACCTCCTGTTAAAATTATATTCACCCCAAATTTAGCCATAGTCTCTGCAAAATTCTGCGAGGCCGCAATTAGCCTGCTTATTACAGCACCGGTAATTAATTGCTTATTTCTCCCAATAGTTGATGAAAGCATTATATTATCTATAGCTCCAACGCACAAAAGATCGTCTGTATTCATAACTATTGCATCTTGTGCAATACCATCCCAAACACTCATGTCACCTGTTTCTTTCCAATAAGTATATGCAAGAGAAGACTTTGTGCCGGCACCATCTGCATGCATTACAACACAATAATTTGGATCTCCTCCAAGAAAATCAGGAACTATTTTACAAAAAGCTTTAGGAAACAATCCTTTATCTACATTTTTTATTGCCTCATGTACATCCTCTTTAGATGAAGAGACACCTCTTAAAGCATATCTATTATTTGAGCTATTCTGTTGCATATCAACGTTTTTGGTTAAATCAAGACATAAAACTCACAAATTTAGCTCATTTTTTCTTAATAACATAAAATATGGCGAACTAAGAAAATTTAATTTTATAGATAGGCAATAATCAAAAAATATGTTTTATAATAAAAAATAAATAAAGGCTGCTAAAACTAACATTTTAGCAGCCCTATAAATATTTATTATAATTTTAAATAAAATTATTTGCGTCCGGGATAAACTTTAAGAGCCTCCTCTAAACATATAAGAGCACCCTTTAAATCTTCAATTTTTAAAACATAAGCTATACGAACTTCGTCAACGCCTTTACCTGGAGTTGCATAGAAGCCGGCTGCAGGAGCAACCATTACTGTTTCACCTTTATAGTTAAAATCTTCTAATAACCATTGTGCAAATTTCTCGGCACTATCAACAGGTAATTTTGCTATAGTATAGAATGCCCCCATTGGATTTGGTGTATAAACGCCCTCTATTTTATTAAGACCTGCAACAAGCACATCCCTTCTGTGAATATACTCTTTTCTAACTGCATCAAAATACGATTGAGGTGTAGCCAAAGCCCCCTCGGCAGCTATTTGTCCATAAGCAGGAGCACACAAACGCGCTTGAGCATATTTCATAATGGCAGCCATTACATTTTTATTCTTAGAGATAATAGAACCAATTCTAACTCCGCAAAGGCTATATCTTTTTGACACCGAGTCTAAAAGAATTACATTCTCCTCTAAACCTTTAATGTGCATACATGAGTAATGAGGCTCATCTGTATAGCAGAATTCACGGTAAACTTCATCTGAATAGATATAAAGGCCGTGTTTCTTAGCAATTTCGCCTAATCTCATAAGAGATTCCTTTGTATAAAGGGTTCCCGTAGGATTACCGGGGTTGCAAATAAGAATACCTTTAGTCTTAGGGGTGATGTATTTTTCAAACTCCTCAATTGGAGGGAGTTTAAAGCCCTCTTCTATTGTTGTAGTAATAGGAACAAGTTTAACATCATTTTGCAATGCAAACGCATTATAGTTTGTGTAAAAAGGCTCCAATACTATTACCTCGTCATCGGCATTACAAGTTACAGCTAATGCTAATTGCACAGCTTCTGTACCACTGCCTGTTACAATAAGATTACCTAATTCTAAATCAATTCCTATACCACTATAATATTTAAGCAAACCTTTTCTGTATGACTCGTTTCCTGCAGAATTTGAATAAGCTATTACTTTAAGTGTATTATTTTTTACAGCGTCGAGAGCCTCCTTTGGAGATTCAATATCGGGCTGTCCAATATTAAGGTGATAAACTTTGACTCCCCTTTTTTTAGCTGCTTCTGCAAATGGAACCAATTTTCTAATTGGAGATGCAGGCATTGCCATAGCTTTTTTTGAAAGTGTTAACATAGTACTTTTTATTTTAATGTATTTTGTCGTTTATATATTTATCATTTACCGGAATTACTGTATTCTAGCAAGCTCCAGCATAAATTTTTCAATCTTGGGTTGTAATTTAGAAGTTGATGCCGAGTAGTTATTAACAAGTATAGCAAACTTAATAAATCCTCCTTTATCTCCTTCTGTAACATATCCGGCATAACACCTCACATTAGATAAAGAGCCGCTCTTAGCATGTATTTTCCCTTTTATCTCTTGTTTTTCCTTTTTTAAAACGTTTTTAAGAGTACCGGCTCCCCCCGGATAAGGGAGGCTTTCAAAAAACTTAACAAAGATATTATTTTCCAACATCATTGTATAATAATTACATAAAAACTTTGGCGAAACATAATTTTGTCTAGATAAACCACTACCGTCTGCCATTGTGAATCCGGTTGTATTTACTCCAAATTCTTTAAGCAATCTATTTACGGCAACAATGGAAGAATCGTAACTTCCTACCCCTGTCATTTTTTTTCCTATAGTTTTAAGAATTGTTTCTGCATAAAAATTATTACTAATTCTATTTGTGACATTAACTATCTTCCATAATTGAGGCGAATATGTTTGGGCAATAAAAACAGGAGCGCTAGTGAGCTTAGCCGAAATAAATTTTATATCAAGTATTTCACTCCGGCTCTCTATGCCATTAGCCAAAAGATACTCTCTAAAACAATTTCCACAACTTATATGGGGAAATCTGTTTGAATTAGTGGATGTAACAGAATCTTTGTCTATTGGTATTGTTCCTAAATATCTACTTATACGGCTCATATCCTGTACATAATAAGCACTTCTATCACCTGTTTTTGGTTTGGCTGTAGTAACCTCATTTATAATTTCCAAACCTGGAACGTGCGGATATGTTGCCATTATTTTTGCTTGTGATCCTACATATCTCCCCGGTTTAAGGGTAAAAAATTGCGTGTTTTCACAAAAAGAAAGTCCACACGGAGCACTGCCAAAGTATGGTCCAAGATTACTCCATGCCCAAGAATCGGGCATTTGCTCCCTTGTAAAATAGCTATCATCTACAATAATATTTCCATCAATTTTTTTTATCCCGCATTTCTTAATTGCATTTGTCCATATTCCAAATATAGAATCAATCTTAAATGCAACCGTATCTCTAGAGCCTAATGTTGGATCTCCTCCTCCAACTATATGTATATTTCCAAAAAGGATACTGTCTTTTATCTCACCTGTATATGCAATACTTGTAGTATATCTAAAATCCTCCCCTAAATAAGCCAATCCCAGCCCTGTGGTAACAGTTTTTAATGTAGAAGCTGTTAACATTGGAAAATTAGGATTCCATTGTGCAATAATCTCTCCGCCCTTATCTATGGCACAAATACCAACAATTGCATTAGTAAAAAGGGAATCGGTCTTTAACTGTGTGTCAATAAATTTCTGTGCATTATTTTCTTGTGCAATTACATTACTAACAAAAAAAACAAATAATATAGTAGCACAATACAACATTGATTTCATAATAGATGTATTATAAATTATTTTTAATTGATATAAATTGTGAAAAAGTATAAAATTTAAATTCTTTTTTCTTTAAGTATTTAATAAAAGAATCAATCCTTTCCACCATATTATCGCCCGAATTATTAACTATAATATAGGGCAAATTGTACTCCTTTTTATATTGTTTTATATTGGCAAACTCCCATGGGTGAAAATAAACATTAAAATATCCATCACGTTTTAAAGTCCATAGTGCAAGTAATTTATACAAACATTGTGGCAAATTATGGAAAGTGAGCCAAAAAAGTGGAAATCTAATAAGGGGAGATACCGATGCCGGAATTTGGATTACTCCCTCTTTATTAAAATACGTACGAGATACATTTAAATTATTATACCGTCCGGGAATAAAAGTGGGATTAATAGAAGAATTATATTTATATCCTGCCTTAAAAACTTCTTTCTCATCTACAGGCATCATTCTAGCCATTCGGTAGCCATATATTTTGCATCCCGATAGCTCCTCTAACTTTTTTTTAGATTCGGCCAAATCACAAACATCAAACGCAGAATGGTAATATCCATGCGAAGCAATCTCGTGCCCTCCATTAATAATTTCCCTTATAATATGTGGCGCATTAATGGCAAACGTTGCTGTACAAAAAAAAGTGGCCTTAACATTATTTTGTGCCAAGATATTAAGAATTCTACTTGTCCCTTGCGCAGAAACGGCTATTTGTTTTTCTAACGAAATATCTATTCCACACTCCTTTGGAACATCAAACTCTTCTATATCAAAACTAAGTAAAATCATTTTTAACCTTCTATCTATTTGATAATATTACAAATATATTAAAAAATTCTCTTCTAAGAACTTTAATCCCCATAACCGACATTTTTAGACCTTCTTTTATTCTTGCCTGTATTGCAACAACATTAGTTCCTCTCTTATGAGTAGCCTTATAGATAAATTGGGTGTCAAACAAAAAACTATTTATTGTAGTGGTAAGAAATATTTCACGCCCCTTTTTATTAAATCCTTTCATTCCTCCTTGCGTATCTGTAATCTTAAGTCTTAATACTATTTTATTTAACAAATGGGAAGAATAAGAAAGTATTTTTCTTACTCTAGGTAATGCTTTTTGATAACTCTCATCTCTTACAGCTACAACAACATCTGCTCCATTTTCCAAAGCACAAAACACATTTTTTATTGACTCCCATGTATAAGGAAAATCATGATCTATATACAATATAAAATTAGAGTTACACTCTTTAACAGCAGTTCTAAGTGCATACCCTTTTCCCATATTATTCTTATAATCAATTATTTTAAGGGAATCTACATTAGCATTAAGATAATCTATAATTTCCTTACTATATCCTTTTGTAGAACCATCGGTTACAATAAAAAAATTAAATTTATAATTATTAAATAGTTCATGTAGTTTTATATAATTCTCCACAACCCGTTTTTCCCACTCCGCCGGGGGATTATAACATGGAAGAACTATATCAATAATATTTGTAGGTTTAGTATTGCAATTCATTTCTTCTATAATCTTTAAAACATAATTCATAGGTTAATTTAAGCCAAATAAGGACACATGGCAAAGCTTTTAAGGCATAGGGGTATACATAATGTATTTTAAGGTATCTTGGGAACAAATCTGAGGGTGACATACTTGTTAAAATAAAGGCGAAAATCATTAGCCCTATATCTATAGAATTTCTTTTCCATGGTGACGCTACATACCATATAGCAACCCCACAGAGGGCTATTATATATGAGCTTGATTCGCTACCTGTACTAAATAAAACAACAAATAGAAGGACCGATGCCAAAATAGTTTCTCTAAATGCAACATATTTATATTGTGTCCGTCTTAAATAAGGAATTCCAAAAAGTGCTAAGCCACACAGAATAATATATAAATCTGAATAATTTGGATTCATGGAAATTTTCCTTATCATCCCAAGTAAAGAGACATTTTGCATAAGAGCAAACGTATTATTTCCATTTTTAAAGGCTATATCATTAAACCACTCTCCATATTGTTCTATAATATAATTTGGACTAGAAATTACCATAGGAAGAACAAACATAACAACACTCCATAGCAATCCGTACCCAATAAATTTTAGTTTATTTTTACTAAAAAAGAAAAAAGCCAGTCCTACTATACCATAAAGTTTAACAAATGTTCCTAATACTATCATAAGCGCTGCAAGCCATTCCTTTTCTTTTTCTAAAGCTGCATAAGTAATAATTATAATTGCTGCAATAGCAACATTAAATTGCGACATAAATATTGCCGTCATAAGTTCGTGCGCACAAAACCAGTATATAAATATGTGTTTTTTTTGTTCTATCGGGAGACTTCTCACTGCAATATATAAAAAAAAAGATAACCCACCAAGCCATGCAAGTAACCCTAGCCAAAGTGGAACTAACGCAAACGGCGCTATCACTATGCTAAAAAATGGACCATAATGATTTATATCATTATATTCTCCTATGTACGATATATAGAGTGGTAATTGATTTATTGTATGCCAAAATACGTTCTTAAAAATAAGAAAATTATTATATTTTTGAGGAAAATATTTTGTTAGCCATGCTATAATAGCTATTAAAAGCCATAGTACCAACAAGGTACTATATTTATGGAACAATGGCTTATGTAAAAATAAAGCTATTTTACTTTTAGCTTCCATACAAATTATACTTAGATTAAGATAAGGTTTAACAAAGTTGCAAATATAATCTTTAATTAATGAAATACGCAATTCTTGCAAGGACAACAGCACTCATTAAAAGGATGAGTTCTACGCGTAATGGATAACTTTGTTTATTTGCTGTAACATAATTTGAAAGAATAATGGAAAATGGGCAAGCTAAAATTACACATAAAGGGGTAGATTTATTTCCCCAAAAAATAAAGAAAATTAATATTGCCAATAGTGAAGCTATAAGTTCAATTCTTAAAATATATCCCATATTTATGCTTTGTCTATTTATTTTTTTTAATAATGCCACAGTAGCATGTATATATATTATAAAAAAGCAGAGGAGAAGGAACATTGTTGTAAAACTAAGAGAATATATAGGAAAATTTATTGTAGTTATCTCATTTATATACTGTTGAATAAAAACATCTACATCATTAAAATATATATGTCTAAAAACAAAGACATACAAATATGGGATGATTATGCCTCCAAGAGATTTAAAGAATTCTCGTAAAATATCGGGTATCCCTATAAGGGAAATAATAAGTACTATTGGTATTATCCATATTATAGGAGCATAAAAAAGTGATGCAATTGAAATGAGAAAAAACGCTATAAATCTCTGTTTAATAATAAAATAAAATTGCATCCAAGTTAACAGAATTGCTGCAGGATATATTGTGCTAAAATATATAGATGTTGGGTTTGCCAATACAATAAGTAAAAAAAATAATTGGGTATAATATACTCTAAATGTGTTATCTAGCGCCTTGGAATTTACAAAATATATTGATATAGCTAATACAGTGATTGATAATATTCCACCAACTGCCAGCAAATATTTATTACTGTAAAAAACATCTGTTTCTATGAATCCACTTAATAAAGGAATCCATTCATCTGTTTTGTTAATAAAAGGAACAAGAAAAGACGTAAACAAAAGTCCCCCAACTAAAAATATTAATGCATTAGTCCAATATAATCTCTCTTTATTTGCCATATTTTAATAAATCAAGTCCAATATCTCCACGGTAATATTTTCCATTATAGGTAATGTTATCTATTTGAGAATAAACTTGTTCTCTGCATTCTTCTATTTCACAACCATTAACGGTTACAGCAAGAACTCTTCCTCCATTTGTTAAAAGTTTACCGGCATCACTTTTTGTTCCGGAGTGAAAAACCTTAACGGCACTATTTGGCATATTAGAAAATAAATATTCACTTCCACTTATCTCTAACCCCTTTTTATAATCTTGTGGGTATCCACCAGATACACACACTACTGTAAGTGCTCCGGTATTAGAAATTTTTATTCTCTCTCCCGCTAATTTTCCTTTTGCTGCAGCAATAAGATGAGCTAATAAATCTGAATCTATGCGTGTCATTACAGCTTCAGTCTCAGGATCTCCTAGCCTAACATTATACTCAATAACATAAGGATTTCCGCCACAGTTCATTAAGCCTATAAATACAAAGCCTCTATATGTAATATTATCTTTACGCAAACCATTAATAGTAGGCTTTACAATACGCTCTTCTACTTTACTCATAAACTCCTCATTTACAAAAGGAACTGGAGAAACTGCTCCCATCCCTCCTGTATTAAGTCCCTCATCTCCCTCTCCTATTCTTTTATAATCTTTTGCTTCTGGTAAAATAATATAATCTTTACCATCGGTGAGAACAAATATAGAAACCTCAATTCCATCTAAAAATTGTTCTATAACAACAGTATTCCCGGCTGCACCAAATTTTCCACCAACCATACTACGAAGTTCCTCTTTTGCCTTAGGAAGCGAATTAAGTATTAAAACGCCTTTTCCGGCAGCAAGACCATCTGCTTTAAGTACATATGGCGGTTTTAGTGTTTCTAAAAAAGTATATGCTTCATTAAGTGTTGCGGATGTAAAACTTTTATATGCAGCTGTAGGAATTTTATGTTTAATCATAAATGCCTTTGCAAAATCCTTACTTCCCTCTAGCATAGCACCAACTTTACTTGGGCCAATAAAAAGAGTCTCTTTAAGTTGTATGTCTGTTGCAAACATATCGGCTAGCCCCATAACAAGTGGATCCTCGGGGCCAACTATAACCATATTAATATTAAGATTTAATACCTGCTCCTTTATAATCTCAAAATTTCTTATATCACCGTTAATATTCTCTGCTATTTGGGCCGTTCCGGGATTTCCCGGCATACAATATAATTTTTTGCACTCTTTGCTTTGTTTTATTTTCCATGCAATAGCGTGCTCTCTTCCTCCCGAACCTAATACAAGTACATTCATTTAAACCAAATATTTTATAATTCTATTTTTTTGCAAATTAAGCCTTTATTTTTTATTGCTTCAAGAACCATAGGAAGTGCTATCCATAAATTTTTAGCGCACTTAATTGAATCATGAAACACAATGATTGCCCCCGGCTCAAGATAAGGGATTACATTTTTAGCACAAGTCTTCCCCGATAGACTTCTATTATAATCTCTACTTAAAATACTCCACATTATTGCATTATATCTTTCGTGCAATACCTTTGCCTGATTAGGCCCTATACGTGCATATGGTGGTCTAAATAGATTTGATTGTATAATATCATCGGCCGTATCAATATCTCTTATGTAGTCACCAGTTTTCATCCCCCACCCTTTTACATGACTATACGAATGATTACCAACAGCATGCCCTCTTCTCTTTATTTCGTTAAAAAGATCTGGAAACAATTCAACATTTTTGCCTATACAAAAAAATGTAGCCTTTGCATTATATTTATCTAATTGATCTAGTACCCACGGCGTTACTTCTGGCCTTGGGCCATCATCAAACGTTAAAAAAACTCCCTCTTTTTCATTTGGGAAGCTCCAAATAAAAGTAGGAAAAAGTTTTTTTATAATTTTAGGTGGTGTAAATCTCATTTTGTAGCGTTTAAGATTGGCAAAAATAATAAT
Organism: Bacteroidales bacterium; assembly: GCA_036659275.1. Taxonomy (GTDB): domain Bacteria; phylum Bacteroidota; class Bacteroidia; order Bacteroidales; family UBA932; genus Egerieousia. Next base: position 27,563 of record JAVXCW010000011.1, read on the forward strand.
AAAAATTAACTTTGCAGATTATATATTTGATATATGCAGCACTTTAAAATAATATTGCCATACACATTGCTTGTTTTTCTATTGTTTACACAATCTTGTAGTAACAATAACACCGTTATACAGCAAGATAAACTTTCACTAATAATAAGTGAAATGTATTTGGCAGACCAATTTATAGATAATAACCCCCAATTTAGGGCACAAGCAGATACATTGCAGGTTTATAGTTCTATTTTCCGAAAGTATGGATACACAACAACCGATTATAGTAATTCTATTAAATATTACATTAAAAAGGGAGATACTTATAAGAAAATAAATTTACAGGCAAAGGAAATACTTGTTAAAAAAAGTGCCGAGCTAAATAAGAAACTTAATATAATATCAGAGGAGTGGTGGGCCACTGCCCAAATAGCCGAAACACCAATAAAAGATTTATATAAAAATATATATATCCGTTCTATAAAATGGATAATTGTACCCCGCGATACAGTTATATGGAAAATTAACGATTCTATTATTACAGATGTACCTCAAAACAAATTATGGTGGCACAATAATATTATCCTAAAAAATAATACCATTACCATTATAAAACATAATCCCACAATAGATGATGAAAAATTCACAAGGAATTATAAAATGAAGCATAAAAGGAAAGATATAAAAGAAAGATTAATACTAAAAAATGATAAATGAGAAAAATAGCTGCTAATTATATATTCCCCATAATTGGGAAACCTATAAAAAATGGATATGTAAAAATAGAAGACAACGGCACTATTGCAGAAATAGGTATTATAGATAAGGAATGTGAGGATACCGAATTTTATAATGGAATTATCTGTCCCGGGTTTACAAACGCACACTGCCACATTGAACTATCGCATCTTAAAGGATATTTTAAAGAAGATACAGGAATGAGTGGCTTTATAAACCAAATTAACGCACTTAGATTATCAGTAAATAAAGAGGAACGAATTGCTGCACTTACAGAACAAATGGAACTGCTCTATAACCAGGGAGTAAGTGCTATGGGGGATATTAGTAATTGCAACGAAAGTTTTAATGTAAAATCAAAATCGCCATTATATACTCGCACGTATTTAGAATTATTTGGATCAGAACCAAAAGATGCCAATAGTGTAATAGCCGGTGGTAAAGAGCTTTATGCAGTTGCAAAAACATATAATATTGATGCGGCACTTACCCCCCATTCATGCTACACTATGAGTCCAAAGCTTCTAGAAAGCGCAGCTAAAGAGGGGCTAAAAAACGGATTTATATCGTATCACAACCAAGAGAGTACAGAGGAAGAAGATTTGATAAAAACTGGAACAGGGGCACTAGCCGAAAATTATAAAAGCAGAGGACTTTCTACACCACCCATAACAGGTAAATCTGCCCTTATATATTTTATTGACAGGCTCCTTACATTTGCAAAATCCCCAATAGCAGGGCGAATAATGTTAGTACATAACGTTGCAACAAATATAGAGAGCATAGATTATGCATTGGCAAATCTCAAATTTCCATACTGGACAATTTGTCCACTTTCTAACATCTTTATACATAGAGCACTGCCTCCATTAGATCTTATGCGACAAAAAGGCCTAAAAATATGTTTGGGAACAGATAGTTTATCTAGTAATAAAATTCTATCAATTGCAGAAGAAATAAAATGTATCCATAGTCATTTTCCTCACATACAATTAGATGAAATTTTAACATGGGCTACCTTAAACGGAGCAGAAGCAATAGGAAAAGAAAAAGAATTAGGAAGTTTTGAGATTGGCAAAAAGCCGGGCATAGTTTTAGTTAATAATATAGATTGGGAAAACTTTAAGTTTACTAATAAATCAATAACTACAAGGTTAGCTTAATAAATATAAAATAAAATGTCCACAATATTATTTAATCATATAATTTTTGGTCCTATAAAAAGTAGGAGACTAGGAAATTCTCTTGGAGTAAATCTATTACCAAAATTTGGTAAATGGTGTAGTTTCGATTGTATTTATTGTGAGTGCGGTTGGAATAAAGATGGCAAAAAGGATACAGTACTCCCTACAAAAGAAGAGGTTTATGAGGCTTTAAGTACAAAGCTACACGCTTTTAAAGAAGACGGTACTCCTATTGATACCATAACTTTTTCGGGTAACGGAGAACCTACATTACATCCTAATTTTCCCCAAATAATTGATTTTACCCTTGCACTTAGAGATAAGCTATATCCTAGCGCAAAAGTATCTGTATTAACTAATGCATCAGGCATAGGAAAGAGTGCAGTTAGGGAAGCTCTTATGAAAGTTGATAATCCAATTCTTAAAATAGATTCTCCTATTGAGAAATTTGTTAATATTATAGACAGACCAAATAGTGCATATTCATTAAAAGAAACAATAAAAAACATAAAGTTATTTAATGGTAATTTTATTTTACAGACTATGTTCTTAACCGGTAATGTTAATGGCAATGTAGTTGATTGTACCAATGAGGAGCATTGTGCCGCATGGAGAGAGTTAGTTAGAGAGATAAAACCGCGCGAAATTATGATGTACACAATAGATAGAGAAACTCCTGCTAAAGACTTGCGCAAAGTTACAGAACAGCAAATGCGTATTATTGCGCAACCTCTTATTAATGAAGGATTTAAAATCCAAATAAAAGGGTAAATATAATAATATGCAATAAAATGAGAATAATAATACAACGTGTTATTAAATCTAGCGTTACTATAGATGAAAATCTTATAAGCAGCATTGAAAAAGGGCTTATGATTTTAATAGGCATAGAAGATACAGATAATAATGATGATATTGACTGGATTACAAAAAAAATAGTAAATTTGCGCATATTTGATGATTCTAATGGAGTAATGAATTTATCGGTAAAGGATATAAATGGAGATATTCTTCTTATAAGTCAATTTACCCTCCATGCTTTAACTGCTAAAGGGAATAGGCCATCGTATATTAAGGCTGCTAGTCCAGAGGTTGCAATACCAATTTATCAAAAAACAATAACATCACTTAATCTTGTTATGGGAAAAGAGATTAAGACCGGTAAGTTTGGAGCAGATATGAAGGTTTCATTAATTAATGATGGGCCTGTAACAATATTTATTGATACAAAAAACAGACAGTAAAACATTAATAACATATATATGAATAATAAGTATAATATGACAGATATATCAAATAATTACGGTTATGCTCCAAATATGGAAGAACTTGATAGAAAACTATCGGGAATACAATCTAACTTAGATAATTGGATGACTCCCAATAATCTTGCAGCTTGTTTGGGTTACATGGATTTAACATCACTAAATCCAACTGATACTTGTAGTAAAGTTGCAACAATGGCTCAGAAAGTTAGTAAGTTTAAAAATATCTATCCAAACTATCCTACACCTGCTTCAATTTGTGTGTTTTCAAATTTAGGTAAGGCTGTAAGAGAAAATATTACTGTACCAGATGTTAATGTTACAGTAGTTGCAGGGGTATTTCCAAGCTCACAAAGTTTTTTAGAAGTAAAATTACTTGAGTGTAAAATGGCCGTAGAAAATGGCGCAGATGAAGTTGATATAGTACTTGCACTTAATAAGTTTCTCGCTAATAATTTTGTGGAGACAGCGCTAGAAATAAGTGAAATTAAAAAAGCAATAAATGGCAAACGTCTTAAAGTTATATTAGAAACAGGAGCGTTAGCAACGCCAGAAAAAATAGCCGCTGCATCATTTCTTGCAATGGAAGCAGGAGCAGACTTTATAAAAACATCAACAGGTAAAATGGAACCTGCCGCAACTCCAATGGCTGCAATAATAATGTGTGAATGTATTAAGGCATTCTATGCTAAAACAGGTAAAAAAATTGGGTTTAAGCCTGCTGGAGGAATGGTTAATCCTAAAGATGCCATTTGCTATCTTGCTATTGTAGACAGTATACTTGGCAAAGAATGGCTTACCCCACAACTTTTTAGATTAGGAGCGAGTCGCCTTGCAAATAATTTGCTTAGTGAATTGGAACAAAATACTGTAAATTACTATTAGCATAATAGATATATTATACCAAAGGAATAATGCAATAAATTAATTTATTAACGCTACTATTGTAAAAAGCGCAAAAACAATTGAAGCAACTCCATTTGTTGTAAAAAATGCAGCGTTAAGTCTTGTGAGGTTCAATGGAGAAACTATACAGTGTTGGTAAATAAGTAAGCAGCCAAATATAGAAGCTCCAACAATATATATCCAATTTAATTGAGTACCTGCAATTGATGAAGTGCTTGTTGAAAAAGCAATGAAATAAAATAGCACTAATAATGGCAATACAAGAGCATGCAATATTCCCGATAGTATCATTGCATTTTTTCTTCCCATAAAAGCAGGAATAGAATGCAAGTTATTCTCTTTATCAAACTCTTCATCCGATAGCGAATAAAGAATATCAAAAGAGCTAACCCAAAGCAATACTATTAAAGAAATTATAGCGGGAGCTAGTGCAACTAAACCACTTACTGCTATATAAGCTCCAATTGGCGCTATGGCTAAAGAGAGACCTAGTACAAAATGACAAAGGGCAGAAACTCTTTTCATGTAACTATAACCTAAAAGAATAACTAAAGCAATAGGTGATAAAAAGCCACATAAGGGATTTATAAAAAATGCGGCTACAATAAATACAATGCAATTTATTATAACAAACCACTTTACATTTTTAGGTGAAAGAACGCCGGCAGGGATTTCTCTACCGGAAGTTCTTGGATTTTTAGCATCAATATCTCTGTCTAAGTATCTATTATATCCCATAGCCGAATTTCTAGCTGCAACCATACATATAAGCACCTCTAATAAAAGCCAGCCCCAATTAGATATAGAGAACTCCTTTATCCCCAAAGTGAACCCAATCATGGCAAATGGAAGTGCAAAAACAGTATGCACAAACTTAACCAAAGAAAAATATTTATTCATTTTATAAATTTAAAAGCCTGTTTTTAGCGTAGAGTCGCTCCAAATTTCTCTTTAAATGTGTTAAGTAATTTGTCCATTACAACCTCTACTGCCTTATCATTAAGGGTTTTCTCCATATCTTGCAGTACAAAACTAATAGCATATTGTTTTTTACCCATAGGAATTTTATCCCCTTTATAAACATCAAACAAAGCAACACTCTTAAGAAGTTTCTTTTCTGTAGCATAAGCAGCTTTTCTTAACTCTGCAAACGATACATTCTCATCCAATAACATAGCTAAATCTCTTTTAACCTCGGGATATTTAGGAAGTTCTTTATACTGAATTTTATTTTTCTTAACCATTTTAAGAAGTACGTTCCACATAATTTCTGCAGCAAACACAGGCTGTTTAATTCCAAACTGTTTAAGCCTAGCGGGAGCAATAGTGCCCATTACGGCAATCTGCTTTCCACCATTTACAGTATAAGTAAGCCCCTCCGCAAATAAATCTGCGGGGGCCGGCGAATATTCTAAATCGGCAAGTTCAACACCAAATTTTCTTAAGAATAACTCCAAATACCCCTTTAATGTAAAGAAATTCCCCCCTATAGTTTTGTTTCTCCAAGATTGATAACCATCTCCGGTAATAAACATAGAAAACACAGGCTCCTCATGGTAAGCATTAAGAGCTGCACCTCGTTTTGTAGCTATATTAATCTCAGGTCCAAATTCAGGAGCAACATAATTTGGATTAAAACTATATACATTCCCAAACTCAAACATTTTAAGCTCGTATGTTTGCCTATTTATATTATATGCAATAACCTCTAAGCCACTAAGTAAAAGATTCTGTCTCATACAATTAAGGTCTGCACTTAACGGATTAAGAATCATAACACAATTACTCTGCGGATATGTTTTAAGATTAGAATAATACTCACTTTTTGTAAGAGAATTATTCATCATCTCCATAAAGCCGTTAGAGACCATAAACTCTGACGCAAGCATTCTTACTCGCTCTGGATTTGGTTTAGGAATGGTATTAATTGATGCCTTTACATTTGCCGGTAATTCAATATTATTATAGCCGTAAATTCTAAGTACATCCTCCACAACATCGCACTCTCTGTACACATCAACCCTATATGTAGGAACTTTTACAACACAACCATTAGCATCCTCTCTTATAAATTCCATCTCTAAATATTCCAATATATCTCTAATAATTTTGCCTCCTATCTCCTTTCCTATAAGTTTCTGCATTCTTGCATAATCCAATTCTACCTCTTTTTTAGCAATTGGTTCACTTATAATATCTTCTACTGCACCAACAATTTCTCCCCCGGCAAGCTCTTGTATAAGAAGTGCAGCACGTTTCATAGCATAAATAGTAATCATAGGATCACAGCCTCTCTCATAACGGAAAGAAGCATCTGTTTTAAGTAAATGCCTTTTTGATGTTTTCCGTACAGTAACAGCATTAAAATACGCACTCTCCAAGAAAATATTAGTAGTATCATTAGTAACTCCACTATTTAAGCCACCAAACACCCCTGCAATACACATTGGTTCCTCTGCATTACAAATCATTAAATCCTTATTAGATAATTTTCTTTCAACACCATCTAATGTAGTAAATGAGGTTCCTTCTTTGCAGAAATCAACCACAACCTTTCCCCCTTTAATTTTATCGGCATCAAAGGCATGTAAAGGCTGTCCAACCTCCATAAGAACGTAATTTGTAATATCTACTATATTATTAATAGGACGTACCCCAATTGCAAGCAATTTTGTCTTTAACCAATTAGGAGATTCTTGTACTTTAATTCCTTTTATTGTAACTCCGGTATATCTTGGAGCAGCATTTCCTGCTTTTACACATACTTTAATTGTTCCACCATTAAAATAATCTTCTTTCTTATTAACAATAACTTTATCAAAAGCATCAACTTTTGGAAGAGAAAGTTCTCCACCAATTTTATTAAGCCTAAGATAAGCACTCAAATCGCGAGCAACTCCAATAAAAGAAGCGGCATCAACCCTATTAGGAGTAAGTCCTATCTCATAAAGAGTATCAGTTTTAAGTTTAAGATAATCTTTTGCAGGTGTACCGGGAATAGCAGCCGAATCTAACACCATAATACCATCATGGCTATGACCTATTCCCAACTCATCCTCTGCACACAGCATTCCAAATGATTCTACTCCCCTTATTTTTGATTTTTTTATTTTTAGCTCTGTACCATCGGCAAAAGTAAGTTTAGTATTTAATGTTGCAAGCATAACTTTTTGACCTGCTTCAACATTAGGTGCACCGCATACTATCTGCAAAGGCTCACCTTCTCCAAAATTAACTTTTGTAACATGTAAATGATCTGAATTTGGATGAACAATGCACTCCACAACTTCGGCAACAACTACTCCTGCTAATCCGCCGGGAATCTCTTCGGTTTCCTCAAAATGCTCTACTTCTAGTCCTATTGATGTTATTATCTTTTCAACCTCTGCCGGAGTCAAATTAAATTTTACATACTCCTTAAGCCAATTATACGAAATATTCATATATTAATATGTTTATATTTTAAATTACTTCTTATCTCTATTTTTTGAACAACGATGCTACAAATTCTTTTTTATCAAATATTTGCAAGTCTTCAATTTTTTCTCCAACGCCAATAAATTTAACCGGAATTTTAAATTGATCTGCAATACCTATTACAACGCCCCCCTTTGCAGTGCCATCTAGCTTGGTTACGGCAAGAGCAGTTACATCTGTTGCCTTTGTAAATTCTTTAGCTTGCTGATAGGCATTCTGTCCGGTTGAACCGTCCAAAACCAATAATACTTCGTGTGGAGCATCTGGAATAACCTTACGCATTACATTCCTTATTTTTGTAAGTTCATTCATAAGATTCACCTTATTATGAAGCCTCCCGGCTGTATCAATCAATACAACATCGGCATCCTGTGCTACAGCAGACTTAAGTGTATCAAAAGCAACAGATGCAGGATCTGCCCCCATCCCCTGTTTAACTATTGGAACACCGGCCCTCTCACTCCATATAACAAGCTGTTCCACTGCGGCTGCTCTAAATGTATCGGCAGCCCCTAATACAACCTTTTTACCACTATTTTTAAGTCTTAACGCCAACTTACCAATTGTAGTTGTTTTACCAACTCCATTAACTCCCACAACCATAATTACATATGGTTTCTTTGTAAAGTCGAATGTAGCTAACTCTTCATCCTTGCCATCTTTACTTATATGCAGCAACAACTCAACCTCATCTCTAAGAATAGAATAAAGTTCGTCGGTATTCATAAACTTATCTTTTGCCACCCGCTCTTGCAAACTATCTATAATTTTAAGAGTTGTATCTACACCAATATCAGAAGCTATAAGAGCCTCCTCTATAGCATCAAGTACACTATCATCCACTTTAGATTTTCCAACAATAGCTCTTGATATTTTATCAAAAATACCAGTTTTTGTTTTTTGTAATCCAAGCTCTAGCGACTCCTTCTCCTCCTTCGTTTTCTTACCAAACAATCCAAAAAATGCCATAATTTCTATATATATTAATTAACCTACAAATATACTTAATTATTTTAAAAGCATGTATTATAGTAGCAGAATAAAGTTTATCATATTATTGGAATAGTAACCAATATAATGCATAAGTATAAAAAATTAGGTGGTACCTATTGGGTATCACCTAATCCTTGGAGCCTACAATAAACTAAAAATTATTTTTTGACTTTGTTTTTTACATATTTATTAAGCCACATATAGGTTTCCCAAGCCTGATGCAATATTGATTCTTTTGCAACATACCCATGACTTTCGTAAGGGAGCAATACTAACCGTACAGTACCACCATTCCCTTTAAGGGCTGTGTAAAGACGCTCACTTTGCATTGTAAAAGTACCTGTATTATTATCGGCTTGCCCATGAATAAGCAAAATAGGAGTTTTTAATTTATCTGCTGTCATAAAAGGAGACATTGCAAGATAAACATTTGGAGCTTCCCAAATAGTACGCATCTCATTTTGAAATCCAAACGGAGTAAGGGTTCTATTATATGCCCCACTTCTTGCAATTCCGGCAGCAAACAAATTACAGTTTGCTAAAAGATTTGCTGTCATAAATGCGCCATAAGAATGGCCTCCAACGGCAATTCTGTCTCTATCGCCAATACCCATTTCAACTAATTTATCAATTGCAGCAGATGCATTATTTACTAATTGCTCTATATAAGTATCATTAGGCTCTTTATCCCCTTCCCCGATAATTGGAAAAGAAGCATTATTAAGTACAGCATAGCCTGCAGCAACAAATAGCTCGGGAGAAGTTCTTGAATAACGGATAAATTGGTTTGGAGCATCTTTACGCTGTCCGGCATTATCCTTATTTTTATATTCAGAAGGATATGCCCACATAAGTACAGGCAACAATCCATTTTCTTTTTTATATCCACTAGGAAGATACAATGTGCCACTAAGTTTTACACCGTCTTTTCTAGTATATTCAATAACCTCTTTAGTAACTCCACTCATTGCCGGAAAAGGATCTGCAAAAAAGGTGAGTTGTTTAATATTATCTTTTTTAATATTTCTTAAAAAATAATTGGGGGCCTGGGTATTAGACTCTCTTTGAGTAACAACCATTCCCTTAAGTAAATTAATATACTCAATTGGTTTCTCGTAATAAGGATTTGCAGATTGCCATAGACGTGTTGTAGCTCCTGTTTTAAGATTATAATTATCTATAAACGGAAGAGCCCCTTTTGGAGAATATCCCTTGCCACTTAAATATATAGTTTTATATCCATCGGTACTTAAAATAATTTTACAGCCTAAACTATTATTTTCCATTACAGGAGTTCCCATATTGGCATAAAGATTTTCGGTGCTTAAATGATATATTTCTCTCTTTATTTTACAATCAGTAGGACTTACGTTAACGCAACATTCCATTCTTGTTGCATCATCATACGTAATTACTAGTGCATTTTGTGCGTCACCCCATAAGATATCATCAAAACGGTATTTTGTTTTAACAAGTTCTTTTGCCTGAGCACTAAATGGAGCATTAATTGTCATAATTTTATCTCTATATTCTACTGCAACTCTACCGTTGCCACCATCTAAAGGTTCAACCCAATAAAGAGTAGCCGGCATATCTGATCTCCATCCATATTCTCTTGGATAAGGAGAGGTAGAATTTTTAGTTATAAAATCTGTTTCAACTAACTTCTTAGAATTAATATGTTTTACTTCGCCTCCATTTACATTAACAACTTCTGTAATCATTGGAAAAAAAGAATAAGGAACAACGTAAGAATATGGAGCTTTAACTTTTTGAGCTAAAATATATTCTCCATTAGGAGAGTAATCTAATTTGGTATAAATAGCTTTATCTCCCAAGTATTTTATTTCGCCTCCGTTAATAGAAATTATCCCTAATTTTGATGTTGCATAATAATTAAAGAGATCTTCGCTATGTTTATCGGTAAGTAAATCTTGATATGTTTGAGCCGGATTACTTTCACCCTCACTGGTTTGAATAACAGGTATAATTTGTTTTAAATTCTCTTTGGGTTTATCTCCTCTTTCTTGTGGAATAAATGTGGTGATAATACTTTTACTATCGGGAGCCCATTCAAACATTCTTGTTCCAAAGAAAAGATTAAGGGGTTTATTTGTTACCTGCTTTGCCGTAAGAGATGCAATATCTGCAACCCAAAGGTAAACACCGGTATTTTGCTCTACAACAGCAGAGATATATTGTCCGTTTGGTGACCATGTTGCCATAGCAATATTAACATCTTGCGGAAATCCTTTAATAACCCCCTCTAATAACTTTTGTCCGGGTAGGGATTTTATCTCTATCTGTTTTATTTTTGTTCTAAACCTAGGAGCATTAGTGGCTGCAAGTACCCTTACACCGGCTAATCTTAACTCTTCTTGAGCTTGTTCCTCAATAGATGGAATGTTTGTACTACTAAGTATAGCAAATTGCAATTTGCTAGGGCTAAGCATAATAGTTGGGGTTGCAGGAGCTAAAATAAGATCCTCTATTATCTTTGGAGGGCGTTGATATTCCAAGTTAGGTTGTTGTCCCTTACTGGGCTGTTGGGCAGCCGCATTACTTACAAATAATGCGGCTACTATAACACTTAATAAATATTTCATTACTTTAGATAGTTTAATATCCCGGATTTTGTTGTATACCTCTATCACCTACCGGTAATAGCTCTAATTCTCTCTCTGCTATAGGATAAATTGTTTGATAAAAATCAAATTTAATAACACCATCGGTAAGAAGATCTGAATGCCCTTTAGCCTCTTTTTCTACTAATGAAGTATATCTTACTACAGATTTTTGATTACGCCACATATCCCATACGCGGTTTCCCTCTCCATAAAGTTCAATTGCTCTTTCGTATAATACGTCGTTAATTGTAACAGCTTTATCGTACTTTCTAGGCTCTAATTCTGTTCTTTTTTCTCTTAAATCACTAAGATAATCCCCTGCTTTTGAAACATCATTAAGTTTTAATGCAGATTCAGCTGCAATTAGGTATATCTCACTTAATCTTAAAACTTTAGGATTGTTAATTTTTACATTTCCTTCTCTGCCCGGATATTTTCCTGATATGTAATAACAGTTATCTTTTTTAGAATATTTAAGAAGAGAAAATCTTACATCTTTAGAATCTGCCTCTTTTAATTTAAGAAAATCGCTTGTAGGAACTACTGTTTTATATCCTTTTTCGGAACACATCCAGCCAAGTGAATTATAACCACTGTTATCTGATAAAGATGTTGCAAGTTCCAAAATAGATTCGCTTCCAAATTCTTCGCCCCATGATTTTTCATAATTATCCATGTCATAAAGTTTAAGTCCGCTTTTTTCTATAACCTCGGTTGCTGAAGCAAGTGCCTTGTCGTTCTTTTCCATATATAAATACACTTTTGCAAGTATAGCTGTGCCTGCCCAATAATCTATATATCCTTTACGCTTTGCTTTTGGAAGATTAGGAACAGATTCTTCAAGCTCTTTTTGTATAAAATCATATACGGCAGAAACTTTATCTCTGTAAAAATAATCTCTCATATTTACTATAGGCTCTTTAGCAATCCTTATTCCAAGTGCATCTGCTTTTATAGTTCCTTTACCAAGGTTGCTATATAAAGGTCCATACATTCTAACTAAATCGAAATGCAATAATGCTCTAATAACTCTTAATTCAGATGTTAAAGCAAGTCTCTCCGAAGATTCTTTAAGTGACTCAGCTTTTTTTAGAATAATATTAATATTTTGCATTCCCAAATATATGTTTCTAAAAATATCTGTTTCGGCTCTAACTTTACTAAAACCATATTCATAATAGAAACTAAGGTGCTTACTGCCCCATGTTGGCTCCATCATATGATCTCCCATAAGATCTGCAATAAATGTATATTCACCTTGATAGTATGCACTACTTGTAAGGGTTTCATAAGCTCCTTGTGTTGCTATTTTTAAATCGGATACAGATTGTATAACTGTCTCTTCATTAGCATTTGTAGATGGCGATACGTTAAGAAAATCATTGCCGCATGCACTGATTACAAGTATCGTTAATATATATATAATTTTCTTTTTCATATACTTATATTTATTTTTTTTATAAAATTTAGAACTGAACATTAATTCCTATCCTATAAGATTTAATTGCCGGATAGCGAGAACCTGCATTTGTTTGTCCGCTATAGCTAACCTCTGGATTAATATCATTATGTTTAAAGAATGTAAATAAATCTGTTCCATTAACATATATTTTAGCACTTGCTAATTTAAGCTTTTTAGCAAAGCTCTCAGGTAAATTATAAGAAAGGGTTATATTTTTAATTCTTAAATGATTAGTAGACATAATATAGCGGCTAGATACAGTTTTAGTTTGATAAGGATTACCATAAATAATCATTGGTTTTGAAGCATTATCACCCGGTTTACGCCATACACCATCAGCTGCCCCTTTTGTAGGATTATATGTACCAATGTAGGTACCGTCTGCACTTTGTCTATCTAAATTATGATACATACTCCCCCCTAGGGTAAATGTTGCAAGGAAAGAAAGTTCAATACCTTTATACGAGAATCTATTTGTCATACCTCCGTAAAAACTAGGATATGCCTTTGCCAATACAACTTGATTAGCTTTTGAAACATCACTTGTTGTAGTTCCATCTTTTATAGGAGTATAACCATCTTCCTCATATTTATTTACATACCATAATGGTTGTCCTGTTTTTGAATCTACACCTGCCCACTCTCTTCCATAAAAAGAATATAGATCTTCGCCTTGACGGAATATACGAGAAGAGCTAATAATATCATTAGGAAGCTCTTTTACTTTAGCATTCATCCACGATATATTAAAATCTGTACTCCAATTAAAGTTTTTAGATACAATATTTCTACTATTAAGTGTAAGCTCTACACCAGTATTTTTAAGTTTACCTTCATTAATCAAAATACTTGTAAAACCTGTGTTAACAGAAACAGATGCATTATTTAATAAATTATCGGTGAGTTTATTATAATATTCTATTGTTCCCGATAGTCTTGAATTTAAAAGAGAAAAGTCAACTCCAATATTCCATGTTTTTGAATGTTCCCAAGTAAGAGCAGGATTGCCCATACCACTAAGGAAAAATACCGGATCTCCTGCATATTTTTGAGTAAAAGAAAAAAGAGCTTGAGACTCGTAATAACCTGTTGGAAGATTACCTGTTGTACCATAAGAAGCCTTTAATCTAAGACTATTTATCCAATCAATCTCTTTTATAAAATTTTCTCTCGAAATATCCCATGCACCAGATACTGCGTAAAAATTACCCCATCTTGCATCTTGCGCAAGTCTTGATGAACCATCTCTTCTGTAACTTGCACTAAAATAATATTTACCATCATAGCTATAATCTCCTTTTACAAAATAAGAAATTAGTCTATCATCGTTATATGAACCACCTACGCTTACAGCCTCCGCAGCGTTATCTAATTCTATAAATGCATCTGATATAAATCCTGAGCCTTCTCCGTAAAAATATTTATTTCTATATTTTTTAGCTTCATATCCTGCAAGGGCTGCTATATTATGTTTAGAAAAAGTCTTATTAAAGTTAAGCGTATTAGAAGATGTTAAATCCATAATTTTTGTATACGCCTCTGTTAAATTACCTTTTTCATTTCTACCATCGTGGCTATCTATACCGGCAATACTACTCTCTAGTAAGTTCATGTAGTCTAATCCATTTACAGATCTAATACTTAGCCATTTAGTAAAATTAATGGCAACTGTAAAGTTTGTAATACTCCTAAAATTAGCAGATTTTTTTACCTGTTCTTGTACATTTTTTGCATAGTTAGGAATTTTAGTTGAGAAACCGGGATATTTATAATACTCACCATCTGATAAATAAACAGGAGCAGTAGGATTAACATTTTTAACTCCCCAAATAGGGTTTGAATAATATCCTCCCGATGATGTACCTGATTGATCTGTATATGCAATAGTCTCATTTAATGAGAATTTAATATAATCTGTAACTCTGTTCTCTATATTAATTTTACCGGTAAAACGCTCAAATTTACTATTTGGAATTAAACCAACTTGGCCAAAATAACCTAGTGATGTAAAAAATCTTAATTTTTCATTACCACCTCTAGCTGATAAATTTACTCTATCTTCTCTTCCTCCTTTAAACAACTCGTCTGCCCAGTCTGTGTTTCTGGCATTTGTAAGATATTTTTTATAATCTGCTTTTGAATAATCAAATTTACCATCTAAATTATCATCGGGATGAATAACCTTTCCTTTTGAATGTAAATTCTTATACGCATAATTCATTGCTTCTTCTTGCATAGAAGTATTTCCTTCTTGATATGCAGCTTGTCCAGGCAATGCCTTTCTATCATACATATACCTGTTTTTAAGTCCTTCTAATGCATATTCTGTATACTCACTGCCCGACATGTATAATCCAAAAAGCTCGTGAGGCATAGCTGTGTGTGTAAAACCGTGCTCATAATCTGCATTAAATATTGTTTTACCTGCTTTACCTTGCTTTGTTGTAATAATTATAACACCATTAGCAGCTCTAGATCCATAAAGAGATGTTGCTGCAGCATCTTTTAACACTGTCATAGACTCTATATCATCGGGGTTAATTGCAGAAAGCACATTTGATGAAATAAGTTGAGACATATCTCCCGATACAACAGGGACACCATCAATAACATATAATGGCTCTATATTACCATTTATTGAGCCTATACCCCTAATTTGAACAGTTGCTTTTGCTCCCGGTTGTCCATCTGTTTGAGTAATTCTTACTCCTGCTACGTATCCTTGTAGTGCTTTTTCCGCAGAAAGCGGTGCACTTTCTCTCATTATTTTTTCACCCTTAATTACTGATGCAGAACCTGTATAAGCCTCTTTTTTTACTGTGCCGTAAGCAACAACCATTAGCTCTTCTATAAGCTCGTTTGCATCTTCCATTATAATATTAAAACTTGCTCTAGTGCCAATTTTAATGTCTTGTTGTTTCATTCCAATACATGAGAATGTAAGGACTTGATTGGGATCATTATTTAGTTCAATAAGAAATTTACCATCTAAATCTGTTGAAACACCTGTAGTTGCTGCTCCCTTAACAAAAACAGAAACACCAGGTAAAGGTTCTTTTTTATTATCTGTAACGATTCCTTTTACCTGATATTTTTCATTTGATGATTTTTCTATTTGCTTAGCACTATTATTTGCCTTAGAAATTACAATTACATCATTTGTAACCTCATATTTTAAATCTGTATTTTTAAGCAAATCTGTAAGCACTAAATCTAGCGGCTTATTTACAATGTTTACACTCAATGATTTGTACTGGGCAATATCTGCATTACTGTATACAAATTCAATTTTTGTCTGCTCTTTAAGTTTCCATAATATCTGCTCTATTGAGACATTATCCATTTTTAATGAAACTTTTCGAATATCAATATTGATAAACGATTGAAGCGAAAACGACAATAAGGCAAGCAATAAAATGCAAATAGCATGCTTTTTTCGGTTTTTTTTCATAATTTTGATAAGTTTTTAAAAATTTGGTTTTATGCGGGTGTAATGCTGGAACATTGCCCCGCTTTTTTTATTTAATTGTTATTATATATTTCTCCCCTGTTTTATTTATATCTACTTTTTTTAATTTTGTTACCATTGTTATAATTTCATCCATTCCTTTATTTCGCTCAATGTTTCCCGATATTCTTGTGTCTGCAGCCATGTTATCTTTAAATTCATATTTTATATTATACCATCGGGACAAATCTTTCATAACATCATGTAATTTTTGATTTTTAAATACAAACATATCCTCTGTCCAAGCTGTATATATATCTGTATTAACCTCTTTTATAATTTGTTTTTTGGTATGTACATTAAAAACATATTGTTCGTTGGGTAATAAGTCAATTCCCTTATCTTGCGATATTCCATCTGGAATAATTAGCACAGATCCATCTACTAATGTTGTAAAAACATTATCGTCATCTTTGTACGCTTTAACGTCAAAACATGTTCCGAGTACCTTAACATCTATGCTTCCGGTTTCAACAATAAATGGGATTTCTCCTTTTGTAACCTTAAATAGAGCTTCTCCTTGTAGTTTTATTCTCCTTTCATTTCCAGTAAATGTAGAAGGAAATGATAAATATGTATCTGAATTAAGCCATACTTCTGTACCATCGCTTAGCACTACTTTATAATCTTTCCCTATAGGCGTTTTTATTATATTTACCTTTTTTGAATCTTTGGTAGATAAATTATCGGCTAAACAATATAATACCCCACCGGCATTTTTAGCCACAACATTTTCCCCATGAATTTGTAAAGAATCTTCTTTATTAAGAATAACATTATCTCCTCCTGCCGGTTTAAACACAACCGATTTAGCATTCTCCATTTTTGAAAGGAGTTCAACTTTAAATAAAGAAGTATGAGGAGTATCTTTTGTAGAAGGGGTAAAAATTAATAGACCGGCCACAATAACGGCTGCTGTAGAAATTGCACTAAATAAAATATGTTTAAGACGTATGGCTTTTTTCTTTGAAATAGCTTTTATTACATTTTCATAGGCACTATTAGCGTCAATTTCTTTTCTGGCAGATTGTCCTGCACAAAATGTATTTAGTTTATTATATACTTCTAAATTATTGGAAGACGCATTAAGCCACTCGTCCAATAAAGATGAGTCTTCATTAGATAACGGCTCTCCATTTAGCTTTGATGAAATTATTTCCCATATTTTATCTTCCATTGTCTCTCTTATTAAATTGCCAATCTACAATAGAGACACAAATAAATGATTAAAGTATTACAAATAAAAAAGAATTTTCACGAATAAATTTAAATGCCCTTCCCATTTGCACTTTTACTGTATTAACTGAGATGTTAAGTTTATCTGCAACCTCTTTGTATTTCATGTTATTAAAACAACACATTATAAATATTTGCTTGCGTGCACTTGGTAATTTATGAATTGCCTGGTATAATTTTGAATAATCTGTTTGCGAATCTTCGCTATCGGGATAAAAAATTTGTTCTGACAGGTACTTAAAATCTTCTAGTTTTTTTATTTTGCATTTTTCATTCCGCAAAATATTTAAAGTTGCATTTCTTATAGATAAAAAAAGATAACTTTCTATAGATGAGTTAATGAGTTTGTATTTTTTATTTGTCCAAAAATGAATAAAAAAATCCTGTACTACATCTTCCGAAATATGCATATCTCCCAATATTGAATAAGCATACATTACCAAATCTTGGTAATATTTATAGAATACAACCTTAAAAGCCTTTTCATTACCACATCTAAGCTCTTCTAAAAGTTCATTCTGCTTAATCATAATTTAATATAGTTTCCACACATAGTTTGCAAATGTACAATAAAAATGCATACTCACACGCATAGAACGCATAAAAGCGGCCTAATAAAGAATATTTATTAGGCCGCTCTAGTGCTATACTTAACGCAAATTATTTTTTTGCGAAGAATTCTTTTACATTCCCAACAGGAACCATCTCCTCGTTAAACATGTATGATCCTGTTCTCTCAGACTTAACCATACGGATACATTTAACCTGGTTCTTCAATTGTGATTTATCACCACTGAAGGATGCTACCGCTTTCTTTGCCATTTTTTAAAATATTTTTAAATTATTTAATCTCACGGTGCACAGTAACTTTCTTTAGGAAAGGATTATATTTTTTGCGCTCCAATCTTTGAGTTGTATTTTTTTTATTTTTTGTAGTAATATACCTAGACATTCCTGGTACACCACTCTCTCTTTGTTCAGTACACTCTAGTATAACTTGAACTCTATTACCTTTCTTTGCCATATCTATTTATATTATACTAAATTTATAAAACCATTTTCTTTAGAAACCTTTAAAGTAGCAGCCAAACCATTTTTATTTATAGTTCTAATGCCGGCAGCGGAAACCTTAAGTGTAATAAAGCGTTGCTCTTCCTCTGACCAAAATCTTTTATTCCTTAGGTTAAGAGCGAATTCACGTTTTGTACGACGCTTAGAATGGGAAACATTGTTTCCAATCATCCTTTTTTTACCTGTAACTTGACAAACTCTTGCCATTTTGTATATGCGTTTTTATTATTATTCAATTTTTAAGGATGCAAATATCCTCTTTTTTTTTAAAATATACAAATGTTTTTAAATAAACTTAAATATTCTCTTCCAACGTATATTTGAAGGAAACGATTTATATTTATCGGTTGAAAACCAAACAACTGATGGTGATCCCACAATATGATCCTCTGGAACAAATCCCCAATAACGGGAATCTAAGGAGTTATGTCTATTATCACCCATCATAAAAAAATAATCTTGTTTAAATGTATAGTTGTTTTTCTTCTCTCCATTAATATAAATATCACCCTCTTTTACTTCCAGCAAGTTCTTTTCGTATACCGCAATTACTCTTTTATAAAGCGATAAATTTTCACTGTTTAACTCAATTGTAACACCTTTTTTAGGTATCCAAATTGGTCCGTAATTATCCCTGGTCCATTTAAAATTTTCCGTAAAAGGAAAAAGCATTAACGGAGAATCGGGAAAATCGGGAGGATATACATCTATATTTTGTCTAATCTCAACAATATTTCCCAATCCTTTTACTCTCTCCAATTCACTGGCCGTTAAAGGAAGTCTAGAATACCCTGGAAGTGACGCATCAAAGAATATTTCACCTTGATTCATCCCCATCTCTGCAAGTATCATGGGATTTATTGATGTTCCATTTGTGTAAACGGTATATGTATTCTGTATCCCATCAAAATCTTTTTGAGGTACTTGGTTTACAATAACTTTACCGTTGACTACGCTTAAAGAATCTCCGGCTACTGCTACACACCTTTTAACATAATTGTCTTTTTTATCGTTAGGTCTTACAATAACAGGTCCATACATTTTTTGTGTATATTCTCTGCCATTAAGCCTTACATGTGTGTAGTAATCATCTTGGGGTGCCGCTTTAAGGATAGTATCACCATTAGGAAAAGCAAATACTACTATATCATCTCTTTTTACCTTAGATAAACCATGTAATCTTCTATAATCATTTTTAATTATTTGAGAATACGATTCACTCCCGGTAAATGGCATAACATTGTGCACTAGTGGAAATGATATAGGTGTTTCGGGAATTTTGGGACCATACTTAATTTTACTTACAAACAAATAATCTCCAACCATTAATGTTTTTTCCATTGATGATGTAGGTATTGTATAAGCTTCAAAAAAGAACATCCTAATAAAAGTTGCCGCTACAAGAGCAAAGATTATTGCATCAATCCACTCAAATAAACCGCTAACTTTTCCTTTTTTTTCGGTTTTTTTCTTCCAGAAAGCCCATCTTACCTTTTTGGATATATACACATCAAAAATTATTGCAAGGCCTAAAAGCCACCAATAATTTCCAAGCCATATAACCCAAAGGAGATATAAACCTCCCCACAGAGTAAACTTAAACCATCTATTTTTTAAAAAACCAGTATTCACCTTTAATATTATTAGTGACTATTTTACCGAATTAATAATTACCTCAAACGCTTGAGGATTGTTCATTGCTAAATCTGCAAGCACTTTACGGTTAAGGCCTACATTGCTTTTTGCTAATTTACCTATAAACTGAGAATAGTTCATACCATGTGCACGGGCAGCAGCATTAATTCTCTGAATCCATAGTGCACGGAATGATCTTTTTTTAGCCTTACGGTCTCTATAAGCGTAAGTTAAACCTTTCTCGTAAGTGTTTTTAGCAACTGTCCATACATTAGCTCTAGCTAGGAAGTTACCTTTGGTCTGTTTAAGAATCTTTTTACGGCGCGCTCTTGAGGCTACCGAATTTACCGATCTTGGCATACTTTAATGTTTTATGAATGTCAGCGTTCTCCTCCATAAGAAACTTGTTCTGCTGAGCATTCGGTTAATAAATAATTTAAGCTAAAATAAGAGCTTTTACTCTCTTCTGATCTGTTGATGATACAACAGCAGAATAGGTAAGATTCCTTTTTTGCTTAGTAGTTTTTTTAGTCAAAATATGACTTTTGAAAGCGTGCTTTCTTTTAACTTTACCCGTTCCGGTAAGCGCAAAACGCTTTTTGGCACCGGAGTTGGTTTTCATTTTAGGCATTGCTTAAATATTTTTGGTTAGTAAAAATTATTTCTTTTTAGCAGGAGCAAGCATCATAATCATCTTCTTACCCTCTAGTTTTGGCATTTGTTCTGCTTTCCCAAACTCTTCTAGCTCAACAGCAAATCTAAGTAGAAGTTTTTCTCCATTTTGAGAGAAAAGGATTGATCTACCCTTAAAAAAAACATACGCCTTAACCTTTGATCCCTCTTCTAAAAAACTTTGAGCATGTTTTAATTTAAATTGAAAATCGTGCTCATCTGTGTTAGGGCCAAATCTAATCTCCTTAATAACAACCTTACTTGCATTGGCTTTCTGCTCTTTTGCTTTTTTCTTCTGTTGATATAAAAACTTTTGATAATCAATAATCTTACATACAGGAGGTTCTGCATTTGGAGAAATTTCAACCAAATCAAGTTCTAAATCAGCCGCAATTTTAAGAGCCTCTTGCAAGGTATATACCTTTTGCTCGGGAACATTGTCCCCAACAACTCTAACTTGAGGTGATCTAATCTCCTCGTTTATTTTAGGGCCATCATCTTTTTTTACTTGTGGACCGCTATAAGATCTGCCTCTATATGGGCCCGATGATGAATTTGTTCTCTTTATAAAGCCCCCTGGGCGTGGTTTAAAAGGTGTTGCGATAAATTTATCCTCCTATATTAATTAATAATCGTTTTTATTTTTACAAGTGTAGTAATTATACAAGAACTACGCCAATTGTTTTTTTATTTCATCTTGTACAAAAGCTGCAAAGTTATCTATGCTCATAATACCTAAATCTTCGCCGCCTTGCTTACGAACTGAAACAGAGTCTTGAGTAACTTCTTTTTCTCCTACAATAAGTTGAAAAGGAATTCTCTTTAGCTCATTTTCTCTAATTTTTTTGCCAATAGTCTCATTTCTATCGTCAATTAGGGCGCGAATATCGCAATTATTAAGCAAACCACAAACTTTTTTTGCAAAATCGTTGTATTTTTCGCTTACAGGAAGTATTACTACTTGGTCTGGAGCTAACCATAAAGGGAATTTACCTCCGGTATGTTCCAATAATACGGCAACAAATCTTTCCATAGATCCAAATGGAGCCCTGTGAATCATTATAGGACGATATTTTTTATCATCCGCACCTGTATACTCTAATTCAAAACGCTCTGGAAGATTATAATCTACTTGTATTGTGCCTAATTGCCATTTACGTCCTATTGCGTCCTTAACCATAAAGTCTAGCTTAGGTCCATAAAATGCAGCCTCGCCATATTCTATTGTAGTACTTAAGCCTTTTTCTTTAGAAGCTTCTATAATTGCATTTTCTGCTTTTTCCCAATTATCATCGGTCCCTATATATTTTTCTCTATTAACTTTGTCTCGTAAAGAAATCTGTGCTGTAAAATTCTCAAAATTTAAAGTCTTAAATATATATAGTACAATATCAATAACTTTACAGAATTCCTCTTTTAATTGATCGGGGCGAACAAAAAGATGTGCATCATCTTGAGTAAAGCCTCTCACTCTTGTTAAACCGTGTAGCTCCCCACTTTGTTCATATCTGTATACGGTTCCAAACTCGGCAAAACGTAAAGGAAGATCCTTATATGAGCGTGGTTTTACTTTATAAATTTCACAGTGATGCGGACAATTCATTGGTTTTAACAAAAACTCTTCACCCTCTTGTGGTGTGTGAATAGGTTGAAAAGAATCAGCTCCGTATTTTGCGTAGTGACCAGATGTTACATATAATTCTTTTTGTCCAATGTGCGGAGTAATTACAGGGAGATATCCATGAGCTTTTTGTACTTTCTTTAAAAAATTCTCTAATTTCTCGCGTAAAACGGCACCTCTAGGTAACCATAATGGTAATCCCTGCCCAACTCTCTGCGAAAATGCAAATAGTTCCAACTCTTTACCTAGTTTTCTGTGATCTCTTTTTTTTGCCTCTTCCAACATAACAAGATACTCATCCAACATAGATTTTTTAGGATATGTTACACCATATATACGTGTAAGCATTTTATTTTTCTCGTTGCCTCTCCAATATGCACCGGCAATAGAAGTTAATTTAACAGCCTTAATTACAGATGTATCTATAAGATGGGGACCACGGCACAAATCTGTAAAATTACCATTAGTATAAAATGTAATTGTACCATCTTCCAACCCATTTATAAGGTCGCATTTATATTCATCTCCCTTGGCTGTGTATGTGGCCATAGCCTCTGCCTTTGTTACATCTTTCCTCACAAAATGCTCTTTTTGTCTTGCGAGTTCTATCATTTTATCTTCAATCTTCTTAAGATCTGCCTCAGAAATTGTTTTGTCGCCCAAATCTACATCGTAGTAAAAGCCTGTATCTATAGAGGGACCTATGCCAAATTTTATACCCGGATAAAGAGACTCTAAAGCCTCGGCCATAAGATGTGAAGATGAGTGCCAAAATGTTTGCTGAGCCTCTTTGTCTTCCCATTTGTGAAGTTTAATTGAAGCATCACTTTCTATTGGCCTTAATAAATCGTAAACTTTCTCATTTACAGTTATAGCTAAAACCTCTGACGCTAATCTTGGACTAATGCTTTGTGCAATTTCTAAACCTGTTATGCCGGCATTAAACTGACGAACAGTAGAATCTGGAAATGTAATATTAATCATGTTTTATGTTTTTACTGCGTATATACAACATACGCATAATTTAAGTGGTCAAAGATACAATTTTTTTTAATTGCAATAACTAATTATTTTTTTGGAATAGTTAACTTTGCCTAATATAGTAGCACAGAATTGGAGTAAGATCTGTTGAACAAATCTTAAAAACCTAACTATAGATGAATTTTGGAAAAACTATTATAAAAATTTAAAAGTTAACAATGCCGCCTATCAGCACGATGATGAGAGCATAGGGGCAGCAAAGTGAGATTTTGCTCGGCAACTCTTTGCTTCGCATCATCCCGGTGTCTGTGATTATTTAAAAAATTGCCGGAGACTTACCTCCCCTCCGGCTTGGGAGTCTATTTCTGAAAAGGAATATCATTCTCCGTTACATTCCACCCATCATCCGCAGATACGGTAAATGTACCATCAAGCAACGATGAATA
>JAVXCW010000012.1:0-50821 GCA_036659275.1 Bacteroidales bacterium
AAGACATTCTACAAACCTGATGAAGATATTTTACGAAGGATTGGTGTTTTTTAAATATATATTTATATATTTGTTTTAATGAATCACTTAATACTTATTATATTATGAGAAAAATTTTTCTTTATTTTTCTTTATTATGCTTTATCTCGTGTTCTAAAGATAATAGTTCTAGTATTACTTCTATTCAAGAAGTAAAAGATTTTCCTGCAGCTTCTTCTTACACATTTGATTCTACTATTGTTTTATCAAATGGTTTATTAGTCGGCATATTAGATACGATGTATTTTATAGAAGGAGATATAGAGTTAAGCAAAAAGCAATTTGATTTATTAGCTAATTCTGATATTTCTACTAAAGCATCTGTTACAGCAGATTATTTCAAATATTGGGATATTGGCAGGGTTTATTACTCTTTTTCTTCTAATTTTCGTAACTCCTCTAAAACACTTCAAGCTATGTCTTATATAACAAGTATAACAGGTATTGAGTTTATCGAAAGTTCAACTAGGACAAATAGAGTTATATTTGAGAATAGCTCCGAAGAGGGAGTCTCTTCTTCCTATATAGGGTGTATTGGTGGGGTTCAATCTATCAAAATAGCTACAAGTGTTAATATTTCTACAATTGTGCATGAAATTTGTCACACCCTTGGTTTTGCTCACGAACAATGCAGGGCTGATCGTGATGATTATATTAACATTAATTGGAATAATATAGAATCTGGAAGAGAACATAATTTCTCTAAAAACTCTATTGGTTGGGGGCACGATTTCGGAGAATTTGATTTTAATTCCCTTATGCTTTACAGTTCTTACTCTTTTGCTGTTAGTTTGCAACAACCAACTATGGTTAAAAATGGGACAAATCAAACTTTTTATGGCGGTAGCTCTTTATCTACAGGTGATATTCTTGGAATTAAATATATATATGGCCCTCCATACGCAAAAATTGTAACAACTGTAAGTAATATTGTTAAAGATGAGGTAAATGGACCAGCTGAAGAATGGGAAATTTATTATAATAATTATATATATTTCTATACAGATAAAAATTTTAGCACCTTATGTACAACATCAAATCCAAGACTTCTTAATTATATTAAGCATACTCAGAATATGAACAACACATATTATACAAAATCTCAGATTATAATACCCTCGGGAGTTTCAACTTATAATTTAGGAGAAACTAGATCTGAAGGATTTTATGAATATGGTGTGCAAAGATATTTTTTCCAAGAAACTTTTGGTCTTTCTAATCCTTTAATATAATATTATGAACACATTTAAACCTATAATTACCACTTTATTAATTATAATCTGCGTAATAATCTTTACTAACTCCTGTTCAAAGGATAATAATAAACAAGAAATTTTATTAACTATAGCTTCTGAGATGGGTGTAGGACTAGGACCCGTTAACCAAACAATCCCTTGCTATATTGTAAAATATGAAAGTAGTAGTGCTTGGGTACTCTTCTATAATAAAATTCAAGACTTTGAGTATGAAGAAGGATATGAATATGTAATTAAGGTAGAGAAGAGTGAGATAGAAAATCCTCAAATGGATGCAAGTAGTTTACAATTTTCACTAAGTAAAATTATTTCTGTAGAGAAAAAATCATCTATAGGAATTCCTGATGAATTTAAAAAATATTTTATTACACCTTAATCCTACCCACTCGCTATAATAGTTCTAATCGTCAGCGTTGGGTCATCACAACAGTGGTACAAGGGATAATAGCAGAGTGCTTGGCTGCCAATTCACGCAAGATGGCCAGTGGGTTAAAGAAGCAATGAACTAACAAACCTAATCCGCACAAAAAGTTAAGCGGCATAGCTAAATTTGCCTACACACAAGAAAAAGAAAAATAATTTTATAGTGCATTTTTAGATATAATGGATATATTTGTTTATAATTTAAATGTAATACGTTGGATATAAAAGACGATAAACAATATGATACTTTATCCAAATGCAAAAATAAATATAGGGCTAAGGGTGCTTAATAAGCGTCCCGATGGCTATCATAATTTAGAAACCGCATTTTACCCGGTGTCGACCACAGATATTTTGGAAGTAGTGGAAAGTACTAAACTTAAAATGTTTCAGTATGGTATAGAATATCCGGGAAATCCCATGGATAATTTGTGTGTTAAGGCGTATGGTCTGCTAAAACAAGAATTTGATATACCGGCAGTTGAAATTCATTTGTATAAAAAAATTCCCGTGGGGGCGGGGCTTGGAGGAGGTTCTTCGGATGCGGCATTTATGTTAAAAGCACTAAATGAGATGTTTCATCTAAATTTGTCGGATAAGCGGCTAGTGTATTATGCCGCGCAGCTTGGGAGTGATTGTCCGTTTTTTGTATATAACCAACCTATGCTTGGAGCGGGGAGGGGAGAAATTCTTACCCCTATAGATGTGGATTTGTTAAAAAATTACGAAATAAGACTTGTTTATCCTCCCTTTTTTGTTTCAACATCAGATGCCTATAAAGGGATTGTTCCCCGTAATGTATGGAAAACAAAAAGTGAGAACGGAGTAATCTCCAATGTCACTTCATTAAAGGAGCTTCTGCAATTGTCTCCTAATAAATGGGTTGGTAAAATAGAAAATGATTTTGAGACTACTGTTTTTGCAAAGTTTCCGCAATTACAACAATATAAAACTCAACTTTATGAACAAGGGGCCGTATATGCCTCAATGAGTGGAAGTGGGTCTGCCATGTTTGGAATATTTAAAGCATAATACAACACATTAAAAAAAGGGACATCCCTCTGCTACAATGAATATCCCTTTTTTGTGTACTAAAACCTAAACCTACACTTATAAGATGCAAAGGGTTGCATAAACGTTGCATAAAAAATAAATATTTACTGTATTTGGTTAGCGACGAATTGAGGAAATTATGTATCCCATTAGGGATACGCCTGTAAATGTGATAATTATATCCCAAAAATGAATAGATACAGGATATGCAGAAACTATAAAGCTCCCTGGAATTTGCACAATCCCGGTTTTTAATTGTATATAACACAATAATAATCCTATAACTATTCCTATTGTTGAACCAAGAACAGAGATAAGCCACCCTTGTAGAGTAAATATTCTGTTTATCATTTTTTTATTGGCTCCTATGCTTATAAAAGTATTAATATCATCTTTTTTATCTATAATAAGCATTGATAGCGAGCTAAATATATTTATAGATATTATTAGAATTACAAAAAATAAGATAAAATAAACAGTAAATTTCTCTGCTGTCATCATTTTATAAAGTGTTTCATTTTGCCTAAAACGGTCTTTTACAACATATTCATTGCCTAAAATAAGTTGTATTTCTTCGCCTATGGTTTTATATGATGTTTTATATTGTCTATTATTGCGTCCCTCTTGGGGTGTTACATTAAGATATATTTCTACAGATGTTGCTTCGGCATTATAATATCCAATAAGGTTTCTTACAGTTGTTAGTGGAGCAAATATATATTTTTTATCAAAATTCTGTTCTAGTCTTATTATTCCGCTAGAAAATAATTTTTCGCTTCGTAGGCTTGACATTGGGTTTACTAATGAAATTTCTTTATCTCTATCGGGAAAATAAAGTTCTATTGGAGTTAAAAAGCGAACGCGCAACATTAAATCTTGTGCAAGTTTTTGTCCTACTATTGCATGCGGAATTTGGCCAATCATGGTTTTAAATTCTCCTTCAACAATGTTTTTTGAGATGCTGCTAACCCGCTGATAAGCGGTGTCAATTCCTTTTATAGTGGCAATTGACTTATTATCGCCATATTTTATAAAAACATTTTCTTCTATCACCGGGCAGATGGCAGAGATTCCGTTTATGTTTTTTATTTTGCTAAGCGATGAAGAGTTAATCTCAAATGTTTTGCCTTTAATGGGAGTAATAATATAATCGGCTTCGTAACTTTCATAAAGGTCTTTTATTAAGTTATCAAAGCCGTTATATACCGATAGTATAACAATAAGAGCCATACTCCCTATTCCTATCCCAACTGCGCTTATAATTGAAATAATGTTTATTACATTATGCGATTTTTTGGCAAAGAGATATCTAAATGCTATGAATAGAGGTAAATGCATGGCAAGCTACTTTTTAAGTAGTTCGTCTATGTGCTCTACATAATCTAGAGTTGTGTCCAAAAAGAAAGCAATTTCTGGAACAATGCGAAGTTGCTTTGCAACAACTCGTCCTAATTCTCCTCTTATTTGTTTAACAGAACCCTGAATAATTTTTAGTGCGTCTTGCGCTTTTTCCGATGGAAAAATGCTTATAAAAACTTTTGCAAAAGAGAGATCGGGGCTAACCCTTACCTCACTTACGGTTATCATAGCTCCATTAAACATAGCCATTCCCTTACTTCTTATAATTTCAGCAAGGTCTTTTTGCAATTGTTTTGCTACTTTTTGTTGTCTTGTGCTCTCCCCTTCCATATTCATTTATAATTAATTGGGGATAATACCCCATCTTTTTAAGCAAATTTTATAATGTAATAATTCTTTTTTCC
This sequence comes from Bacteroidales bacterium, assembly GCA_036659275.1. Classification (GTDB taxonomy): domain Bacteria; phylum Bacteroidota; class Bacteroidia; order Bacteroidales; family UBA932; genus Egerieousia. The sequence continues at coordinate 4,535 of JAVXCW010000012.1, forward strand.
CTTTTGTACAAGAATGTATTTTTCATCTATAAGATGTTCTGTGTTAAGAGATCCGTCAATTGCTGTAAACTTATCTTTATTAATACTAAGCCCATTTGACTGTATCATTTTACGACACTCTCCCTTTGATGGAAATATATCTGTATCAACAGCTAATAACTCTATAATGTTTCCTCCTAGTTTCTCTTTAGAAAGTTCATATTGCGGAACGCCATCAAATACCGAAAGGAATGTCCTTTCATCTAATTTTTTTAGTGCCTCGGATGTTGAGTTACCAAATAGTATATTAGAGGCCTCAACAGCATTATCATACTCTTGTTGGCCATGTACCATTACGGTAATTTCCCTTGCAAGAATCTTTTGTAATTCTCTTAGATGAGGGGCTTCTAAATGCTTAATTGTAGCTTTTTCAACCTCCTCTTTTGTGAGCATAGTAAATATTTTAATATACTTTTGCGCATCGTCATCGCTTACATTCATCCAAAATTGGTAAAAGGCATAAGGTGAAGTATAATTAGCATCTAACCATACATTGCCCTTTTCTGTTTTTCCAAATTTACCACCGTCGGCTTTTGTAATAAGTGGGCAAACAAGGGCAAAAGATTCATTACCTGTTTTTCTCCTTATAAGTTCTGTGCCGGTTGTAATATTTCCCCATTGATCGCTTCCTCCCATTTGGAGCTTGCAGTTTTTATGTTCGTTAAGGTATAAATAATCGTAGCCCTGCACAAGTTGATATGTAAACTCGGTAAATGACATTCCCTCTCTCTCTTCTCCTGTAAGGCGTTTTTTAACGGAATCCTTACTCATCATGTAATTTACTGTAATGTGTTTGCCAATATCCCTTATGAATGCTAGAAAAGTGAAATCTTTCATCCAGTCATAGTTGTTAACCATAACGGCTGCATTTGGCTTATCGGAGTCAAAATCTAGGAATCTTGATAGTTGTTTTTTTATGGCATCCTGGTTGTGACGTAGAGTAGCCTCGTCTAATAAATTTCTCTCTGCACTCTTCATAGAAGGATCTCCAATCATGCCTGTTGCTCCGCCTACCAAAGCATAGGGTTTGTGCCCACAGTTTTGAAAGTGTTTGAGCATCATAATGCTTACAAGATGCCCAATATGTAATGAATCTGCTGTTGGATCAATACCAACATAAGCAGAAGTAGGCTCTTTCATAAGTTGCTCTTCGGTTCCCGGCATCATTGTGTGAATCATACCTCTCCAGGTAAGTTCTTCTATAAAATTTTTCTCCATCGAATGAATAATTAGTATTTATGTTAATTTGCAAAGGTAATAAAATTTTTCTCCAAGAATAGAGGAGAATTTTATATCTTTACAGATTATAAAAAAAACTGCATTAATACAATGAGAAAATTAAATAAACTTATTATTTGTTTGGTAGCTTTTTGTTTTATTCTTACATTAAGCGTTACCGTTGCTTCTGCCCAATTAAAAGGGAAATTAGATAGCATTGCAACTATTTACAAAACAGAAATTCCTAATGTTTCAAATATAAAAGCTTTGGAAATTAGCGATAAAATGGAAAATCCTTTTAAGGAGAAATATGTTATGTTTATAGAGCAACCAATAGATCACTCAAATCCTGCAAAAGGAACTTATAAACAAAGAGTTATTGTATCTATTGCTAACTATAATGCGCCAACTGTTATTGTAACAGAGGGTTATGGTGCTGCTTATGCACTAAATCCACGCTATAGAGAAGAAATTTCAAGGTTTTTTAATACAAATATTGTAGTTGTAGAGCATCGCTATTTTTTAGAGTCTATTCCATTTAAACAGCAAGATTCTACTATTACAGACGAAACCCTAGATTGGAGTTACATGAATGCTCCTAATCAAGCGGCCGATCTTCATAATGTGGCACAACTTTTTAAAAAGATATTACCGGGTAAATGGATTGCTACGGGAATAAGTAAGGGAGGGCAAACAACAATGTTTTACACAGCTTATTATCCTAATGATATTGATGTTTCTGTTCCTTATGTTGGCCCGCTATGTAAAGGCGCCGAGGATGGACGTCATGAGCCGTTTCTTGCAAACTATGTAGGAACAGCAGAGGATAGAGCTATAATTAAGGCTTTCCAAACCGAGTTTTTAAAGAGAAGAGATAAAATACGTCCTTTGTTTGAAGCTCTAAATAAAGAAAAAGGGTACACATATAAAATTCCGTTGGATGCTGTTTATGATTATTGTGTTTTGGAATTTCCATTTGCATTTTGGCAGTGGGGCAACTCTACCGCCAAACTTCCTAATCCGGCAACTGCCACCGATAAAGAGATGTTTAATGCTTTAGTTAGAGCTAGTGGTCCCGATTATTTTGCAGAAGGAAGTGATACTGCTCCATTTTTTGTACAAGCTGCTACAGAACTTGGATATTACGGATACGATGCTACTGCTTTTAAGGGACTCCTTACTATAACAGACACTAAGGGCTATCTTAATAAATTGTTTGTACCACAAAGCCAAACATTTAAGTTTAATGATTATTTATATAAAAAAGTTAGTGGATTTTTGGAAAAAACAAATTCTAAAATGATGTTTATTTATGGTCAATACGATCCATGGAGCTCTGTTATGCCAGTTGCCCCTGTTAAAAATGAGGAACTTAAGGCTAAAGGGAAAGGGCGTAATACTATGGTATTATTTATTAAACCAGGCGGAAGCCACAGTAGTAGAATTTCCAATTTGCCCAATAATGATAAAGAAGCTGCAATTAATCAATTAAAAGAGTGGTTAGAGATAAAATAGATATGTTCTCTTTTAAAGAGATAACGTTAAAAGATAAAATTTGGATTAATGAATTATTGCAATACTCGGATTTTATGAGCACCGAGTATTGCTTTACTTCTCTGTATATTTGGAGAAACGTGTATAAGAAAGAAATATGTAGATATAAAGATTTTTTATTAGTCCGCTCAATAATTAAAAATGTTCCACAATATCTTTATCCGGCAGGGAATGGCAGTGTAAATGATATAAAAGAGATAATAGAACTTTACAGCCAAGATGCAAAATCTTTTGGAGCACAGTTGTTTTTAGTGTCTATTCTAAATTCTCAAAAAGAGCTATTAGAAAATATATTCCCCGATAGATTTTCTTATAATATTACTAGAGATAGTTTTGATTATATTTATTTAGCGGAGGATCTCATTACTTTACACGGCAAAAAATTTCAATCAAAAAGGAATCATATTGCCAGGTTTAAAGAGCTATCGGGATGGGAATATGAATCTATTAGTAAAGAAAATTTGCAAGACTGTGCTGCTATGAATAAAGAATGGTGCGCAAGATACGGGTGCAGGCAAAATCTTTCTATGTCACAAGAGTCTTGTTCTGTAAAAAATGCAATTGATAACTTTGATGATTTAAAGCTTAGTGGTGGATTGTTGAGGCTTAACGGTAAAGTTATTGCATTTACAATAGGCGAAATGTTAAATTCAGATACATTTATTATTCATATTGAAAAAGCTTTTGCTGATATTAAAGGGGCATATCCCACAATAAGCCAAGAATTTCTTTTACATAGAGTAAAATCTCCATTAGAAATAGGGTTTAAATATGTTAATAGAGAAGATGATGCGGGAGATAAAGGGCTAAGGACAGCAAAAATGCAATATAACCCCGAGTTTTTGTTAGAAAAGTGGGGAGTGTGTGAAAAATAATTATATTTGCATTTATAAACCAACAATAAAATAAATTGGAACCTCCCAGTAGTTTAACAATAGTGTTTCTGTGTTTAGGGATTAGTTTAATCCTTCTTTTGGTTTGTTCTGCCCTTATATCGGGTAGCGAAGTAGCGTTTTTTTCGCTTTCTCCAAAACAAATCGACTCTCTTAAAAAGTCTAAAGATAAAAATAGTGTACGGGTACTTAGATTGTTAGGTAATCCCGATTATCTTTTAGGATCTATTTTACAAGTAAATAACCTTGTAAATATTATTATTGTGCTTCTTTCTACCATTCTTTTGTCGCTTGTGTTTGATTTTGAGGGACATCCTGTGATTGAGTTTTTAGTAAGCACTATTATTGTTACTTTTATTCTTGTACTTTTTGGAGAGGTAATGCCTAAAATAATGGCAACGCACGCTCCTGTACGCTTTGCAAAGTTTATGAGTATCCCTATAATTTTTCTAAGTCCTATTACAAAGCCATTTAATTATTTAATGAGCCGTTTTGCTAGTAAGGTAACTCATAATATTCCTTTGCGTGGCGAAATAACATTAAAAGAACTTTCCGATGCTGTAGATATTGCTACAACAAGCGCAAGCGCAGAAAAGATGATTCTTAAAGGCATTGTAAATCTCCCTACAACCGATGTTCGTAAAATTATGAAACCTCGTGTTGATGTAGTAGCTTTGGATATTAATCTTAATAATGAAGATGTTATAAAAATTGCTACAAATTGCGGGTTCTCGCGCCTTCCTGTTTATGATGAGGATTTAGATGATATAAAAGGATTTTTATATATAAAAGATATGTTACCTTATCTTCTTAAATTTAATAAAGAAAAGTTTAGTTGGAGGGAGCATATAAGGGAAGCATATTATGTTCCGGAGAGTAAAAAAATAAATGATCTTTTAGAGGAGTTTAGAAACAAGAAAATGCATTTGGCTGTTGTTGTAGATGAGTACGGTGGAACAGATGGTATTGTTACACTAGAAGATATTTTAGAGGAGATTGTGGGCGAAATAGTGGATGAGAGCGATTTTAATGAACTTACAGAGTTGAACAAAATAAATAAATAAAATAATGGGCCTTTATTCTAGAAAAGAATTAAAAAACGGTGCTGAAGTTTCTGTTTGGGAAGTAACAGAGAGCGAAGATGAGTTGCTTAATATTATTTCTATTCCTAACGATGAGTTGGAAGAATTGTTTATTATTAAAAGTGGAGCACGCAGGCGCGAAAAACTTGCTGTGAGGGCGTTGCTAAATACAATATTCAACGATAAGGTATATCTTGGACATCACGATAACGGGAGTCCTTTTATACAAAATAATCCTATTCATATAAGTATTACTCATACTACCCGTTTTGTTGCTATAATTACTCATCCTGCCGAGGATGTTGGAATTGATATTGAGTGTATTAACAGGGATTTTTCTCCTGTTGAGAAAAAAGCTCTTTCGGAGGAGGAGCGTGATGATCTTTCTGATAAAAATCGTAATTTACAACTTGCAATTTATTGGTGTGCTAAAGAGGCTATTTACAAAAGGATGAGCCAACATGGAGTAGATTTTGCAAAACAAATGGAGGTAGAGCGTTTTAATCCCAAAGATGAGGGCGAAATAGATGCTACTTTTATAAATAAAGATGGCTCTGAGGAAGAATTTGAATTAGAATACGAAACTTTTGAAGAGCACGTTCTTGTGTGGTTAGTTGGGTAATAAGTTAAGAAGCATTTATTATTTAATGTAATTTAATAGTATTGTTTAAATAAAAATAGTGACTAAAAAATTAAATTTTTAGTCACTATCGGGAATATTATTTGGCAATAGCCATTATTTCTTTATTATTTCTACATCATTCCGCCCATTCCGCCGCCCATAGGAGGCATTGCAGGTACAGGATTTTCTTCTTTCTTGTCTGCTATTACGCATTCTGTAGAGAGAAACATTCCAGCTACCGATGCAGCGTTTTGGAGAGCTATACGGCCAACTTTGGTTGGATCTATAACACCCGATGCAAGGAGATTTTCAAAAACATTTGTGCGTGCATTGTATCCAAAATCACCTTTACCCTCTTTAACCTTTTGAATTATTACACTTCCTTCTACTCCTGCATTCTCACAAATAATTCTTAGTGGTTCTTCAATGGCGCGAGCTATAATGTTTACACCTGTTTGTTCGTCATCGTTCTCTACTTTTACATGTTTAAGGCTGCTAATTGCTCTAATATATGCAACTCCACCGCCTGCTATAATACCTTCTTCTACTGCTGCACGTGTTGCGCTTAAAGCATCTTCAACTCTGTCTTTCTTCTCTTTAAGTTCAACTTCTGAAGCTGCACCAACATAAAGAACGGCAACACCACCGGCTAATTTTGCAAGACGCTCTTGTAGCTTCTCTTTATCGTAATCGCTAGTTGTAGTTGATATTTGTTTCTTAATTTGAGCAACTCTATCTGCAATAGCTTGTTTGTCTCCAATACCATTTACTATAGTTGTATTTTCTTTATCAATAGTAACTTTTTCTGCACTTCCTAACATATCGGGAGTAGCATTTTCTAGCGTAAATCCTCTCTCCTCAGAGATAACTACAGCACCTGTAAGTGTTGCAATATCTTGTAACATTTCTTTTCTTCTGTCACCAAAACCGGGAGCTTTTACGGCAGCAACTTTTATTGTACCACGTAAACGGTTAACTACAAGAGTTGTAAGGGCTTCTCCGTCTATATCCTCAGCAATAATCATAAGAGATTTACCGTCTCTTGCAATTGGCTCAAGAATAGGAAGAAGATCTTTCATAGAAGAAATTTTCTTGTCTGTAATAAGGATAGATGGTTGCTCTAAAACTGCTTCCATTTTATCGGGATTAGTCATAAAGTAAGGAGAGATATATCCTCTGTCAAATTGCATTCCTTCAACAACTTTAACCTCGGTAGTAGTTCCTTTTGCTTCCTCAACTGTAATAACGCCCTCTTTTTTAACTTTACTCATTGCCTCTGCAATAAGTTTACCTATACAAGCATCATTATTTGCAGAAATAGTTCCAACTTGTTCAATTTTTGAATAATCATCGCCAACAGATTTGCTTTGGCTCTTAAGGCTTGCAACAACTGCCTCAACAGCTTTGTCAATACCACGTTTCAAATCCATAGGATTAGCTCCTGCGGTAACATTCTTAAGCCCTACGTTTATAATAGACTGTGCAAGAACAGTTGCTGTAGTTGTACCGTCTCCGGCTTGGTCGTTAGTTTTTGAGGCAACTTCTTTAACCAACTGAGCACCCATATTCTCAAATCTATCCTCAAGCTCAATCTCTTTTGCAACAGTAACACCATCTTTTGTAATTTGAGGTGCACCAAATTTTTTATCAATAACTACATTACGTCCTTTTGGACCAAGTGTAACTTTAACAGCATTTGCAAGAGCATCCGCACCATCTCTCATAAGGTTGCGGGCTTCCATATTAAATTTTATCTCTTTAGCCATAATATTTTTAATTTTTTAATTTTTACTTATATCCCAAACGGAGAAATTATTTATACAATAGCGAGAACATCGCTTTGACGCATAATCATATATGATTTACCGTCAACATTAATTTCTGTACCTGCATATTTTCCGTATAAAACAACGTCGCCTGCTTTTAGCTCCATAGGCTCATCTTTTTTACCCGGACCAACGGCCAGTACTTTACCTTCCATAGGTTTTTCTTTTGCAGTATCAGGAATAAATAATCCGCTTGCTGTCTTTGTTTCAGCCTCTTTAGGCTCAACTAATACTCTGTCTGCTAATGGTTTTATATTCATAGCCTTATATTTTTAATTGTTAGTATATTTAAATTAACGTTCTTAGTGTTAGACAAATTGGGTGCCAAAACATTATTATGTCATTTTGGCAGTTGTATTTAATAGAAAAAAGATATCTTTGTAAGCAGATATAATAAACTATTTTAAAAAGTTTACTTTATTTGTGCCTATTCTAAAGTTATAAGATATTGTTTTAAATATGGAGTCAAATATGGAGTTAAATTCAAATATTAATCCCGATAAAAAATTTATGAACGAAGCCATAAAAGAGGCTTTAAAAGCGTATGAAAAGGACGAAGTCCCAATAGGAGCAGTAATAGTATGTAATGGAAGCATTATTGCCAGAGCGTATAATCTTACCGAAACTCTTAACGATCCTACCGCTCATGCAGAAATGCAAGCAATAACCATGGCAACATCATATTTGGGTGGAAAATATTTAAATTTATGCACTTTATATGTAACAATAGAACCCTGCCCCATGTGTGCAGCTGCACTTGCATGGGCGCAAATAAAAAAAGTTGTTTATGGGGCTCCCGATAGTAAAAGAGGCTTTTCGCTTTTTTCCCCTAGCCTTATGCATCCAAAAACAGAAATAGTTGGAGGAATATTAGAATTAGAATGTGGAGAAATAGTAACAAAATTCTTTAAAAATAAACGATAATATGGAATTTTTACAAGAATTTGGATACATAGGCTTATTTATAGGTACATTTTTGGCGGCTACTATAATTCCATTTAGCTCAGAATTTTTAATAATAGGCATTTTAGTTGCCGGAGGAGATCCGGCTATCTCTTTTGTATGTGCAACAATTGGTAATTGGCTTGGTGGGCTAACATCGTATTACCTTGGTTATCTGGGGAAATGGGAATGGATAGAGAAATGGTTTAGAGTATCAAAAGCAAGTTTAGACCGGCAAAAATCTAAAATAGACAAATATGGAGCGCTAGTTGCATTTTTTAGTTGGGCACCATTTGTAGGTGATATATTAGCCATTGGATTAGGCTTTTATAAACTCAATTTTACAAAATGTGCAATCTATATGTTAATAGGGAAAGCGGCTAGATTTGCAATGTGGATTTTGCTATACAAAATGTACGGAGAAAAATTTGTTGCATTTATAAGCCATACTTGGTCTTAAAATTTTGGAGAAGAATTTTTTTTGCATATCTTTGCACCCTCAACAAAAATGAGATATGGTGTAATGGTAGCACTACTGATTTTGGTTCAGTCAGTCCAGGTTCGAATCCTGGTATCTCAACAACATTAAGCGCAACTGAATCTTATCGGGGGCGCTTTTTTAATGCTACGTAACATAATAGAAAATATATGAGTAAAAAGATTAATGTAATCACCTGTTTTGGGCTTGCTCTTTTATTAACATTTTCATGTAAATATGTAGTTAAACAGACAAAAATAGATAATAATTTTCCAATGGTTAAAATGCCTAGCTTAATTATATCTAAAAATGATGCAGCTAAATTTTTGGTAAATAACTTTTGGAACGATTTTCTTAATCCTAAAAGACTAGCAGAATTGCAAAAAGATAGTGTACTTGTGTTAGGGGTTGATTCTATTAAATTTGAAGAGGCGTTTGCAAAATACGCAGGAACACTTTGTTTTTTACAGTCGGTTGATTATAATACAACTACAATTGCCATAAAGAAGCTATTTAATATAGCAGATTCAATTGCTATTGCCGGGGATAGTACATTTTTATTTACACTAGTTAATCTTGGCGAAAAATACTTTTATAATCCCAATTCTCCTATGCTTAACGAAGAGGTATATATTTCTGTATTAGAGGGGGTACTAGCCTCTAACGCTATAAGTGGTCTAAATAAAATGCAATATGAGTACCAACTTAATATTTCTAAACTTAACAGAGTTGGAAGCAAAGGGGCAGATTTTGGTTACCAAAAATTAGTTTCGCAAAATAACGGAAAAGGTATTTTTGCAAAAGGGTCGCTTTACACCATAAAGTCAGATTACACTATTATATTTTTTAATAATCCAAATTGCCAAAGTTGCTCAGAAATATTAGAAGTGCTTAAATCGGCGCCAATAATACAACAATTAATAGCAAAAGCTAAATTAAAAATATTAGCAATGTATATAGATGAGGACGTTATATCATGGAGTAATAACTATAAGAAGTACCCAAGTAATTGGATATACGCGTATGATAACCAATATATTTTAAGAGATAACAACCTTTACGGGCTAAGAGCAATTCCAAGTCTTTATTTATTAGATAAAGACAAAAAAGTGCTCCTTAAAGATGTTGATATAAATATACTTATAAATTACTTACTTAATCTCAATAATAGCCTCTGATATATTTATCATGTAATCTCCAACATGTTCACATTCACTTACAAGGTCCATATAATAAACCCCTATAAGATAGCCGTATGAGTTGTTTTCCAAATTAAGAAGATGCTCCTCTTTAAGATTATTTCTATATTCGTTTATATCTTGCTCAATGTCTTGTGCATTTGAGATGTTATGTAATTTAGTGTAGCCCAAATTTAAGTTTGAAACCATAATCTCAAAACTTTTATCTAAAAGATCTAGCATATAATTAAGTTTTTTAATCATAGCTTCATCAAACTTCTTATCGTGTATATTGCGACGTTGTAAAATGCGACCAATATTAAAACCCGAGTCTCCAATACTTTCTAGCTCACTTATAACCTTATACATAGCCTGAATTCTTCTGCCAGATTCTTCGCTTAATTCACCCTCCGAAATGCTGTTAAGATATTTTGCAAGTTCAAACTCAATTCTATCGGTAATTTGTTCGTAATGTTCTAATTTCTTGTAAAGAAGATCAAAAGATTCTGGTGTTTCTGCGTTTATTGCCTGTTTTGCATAATCATATTGTTTACGACAAATCTCAGCAAAATGAATTATTTCGTCTTTAGCTTGTCCCAATGAAAGTTCGGCTGTGCCTAGTATACCTCCTTGTATAAATTGCAAACGAAATACTTCTTCTTCTTTTGGACTTTTAACAAGATATGTAACAAGTTGTACAATTTGTGGTATAAACCACACTAATATAAGGGTATTACATACATTAAATAGAGTATGTACCATTGCTACAGAGTACAAGATAGAGGTACTATCGGCTCCGGGGAGAAGTGGATTATCACATCCAAGTCCTGTTATTATTTTTGATACAACAAAAAGGAATGGATGAAATAAAATAAGGACCCACGCAACACCAAATAAATTAAATACAGAGTGAGCTCTAGCTGCCCTCCTTGCAGAGACGTTTGCAACTGCTGCTGCTATATTTGCTGTAATTGTTGTGCCTATATTTTCACCTAATACAAGAGCTGCGCCCATTTCAAATGGAATCCAGCCATTGTTACACATAACTAGTGTTAAAGCCATTGTGGCACTCGACGATTGTAAAACTATTGTTAATGCGGTTCCTATAAGAACAAATATAACAACTGAAAGGAATCCAAAATTAGTCCATTCTTGTAGGAAAGCAAGTACCTCGGGAGAAGATTTAAGATCGGGAACAGAATCTTTAAGGAATCCTAAGCCTAAAAATAGTAAGGCAAACCCTATAATAAGTTCGCCAATAGATTTTTTCTTTTTGGCCTTGCACATCATAAAGCCAAATCCAAGGCCAATTAGAGGAATTGCAAGAATTGCTATATCTGCATTAAAGCCTAAGAAAGAAATAAGCCATGCGGTAAATGTGGTACCAATATTTGCTCCCATAATTACTCCAATAGACTGAACTAGAGTAAGTAGACCAGCATTTACAAAGCTTACAACCATTACTGTTGTTGCACTAGACGATTGTATAATTGCCGTAATAAATAGTCCTGTAAAAATTCTTTTTATAGAATTTGAGGTCATGGCCGCTAAGAAACTCCTTAGTTTATCTCCGGCAACTTTTTGAAGAGCTTCGCTCATTAATGTCATTCCATATAGGAATAGCCCCAATGAGCCTAAAAGAGTTAAGACGTTAAAAACAATATTCATTAATTGAAATAATAGTTTTATTAATTTTTTTGCAAATATAAATCATATAATTGTAGTAATGAAAAAACTAGCTATTATTTAGTATATTCGCAACAATTATTTAACATACAAGTAACTATATGTCATTAAGCCTAAAGTTTTTCTGCCCTTTTTTACTCCTTATATTGCTTGGAATACAGCCACTTAAAGCCCAATATTACCTTACGGGAGAGGATCCCGCTAGGGCTAAATGGCGCAAAATAAAAGGAGAGAATTATACTGTAATATACCCTAATGAGATAGATTCATTAGCAAAAAAATATCTTTGGCTGTTAGAAAGTAATAGAAATAGCGTGCTTGCAGGTTTAAATATAAATCCAAAACCAATTCCCGTAGTTTTGCATCCTTACACTGTAAAAAGTAACGGCATGGTTGTATGGACACCAAAAAGGATGGAACTTTATACCCAACCATCAAAAAATACATATTCTCAGGCTTGGGATAAGCAGCTTGTTTTACACGAAACTAGGCATGTGGGACAAATTTCTCATTTTACAAAAGGCATATACAAGGTTGGTTACGTAATTATAGGAGAGCAAATAACAGGTGCCGGAGTTGGTGTATACCCGTCAAAATGGATGATGGAAGGAGATGCTGTGGTGGCGGAAACAGAGTTGTCAAACAGTGGCCGTGGAAGAGAAGCTTCATTTTTAGAATATTATAGGGCTTCATTTTTAGATGGAGAATATAGAAATTGGGATAGATGGCGTTATGGCTCATATAAATATTATACTCCCGATATTTATGCATTTGGATACTTAATAAATAGCACAATACGATATAAAACAGGAAAGTATGGATACGCCGGAGATGTGCTGGATTATTTTGTAAAAAGATTTTACAATCCAAATGTTAAAAATTCAAATTACAAAAAGCAGGTTGGAGCAACGCCTAAGGAATATCTTAAGATAGGGATTCATTTTATGGACTCTATTTGGCGTACAGATCTTTTACAGAGAGGAAGTCTTACACAACCGCAATATCTTAATCATAGTAGAGGAAATTATTATACAAATTATAAAAACACACTTGCAGTGTCTCCCGATAGTGTCTTTTATGTAAAATCGTCTTATGATAAGCCCACATCATTAGTGTTGTTAGGCCAAGGTAAAGAGAAGAGGATAAGACCTTTTGATAGTGGGGTAGATGGATTTAGACTTTCATCAAAAGGGAAAATTTATTTTACCGAAACAATAAATAATGTGAGATGGCAGAATGAATCTTTTAACAAACTTTTTTACTACGATATTGCAACAAAAAAAATAAAAAAACTTAGTGGCAGTACATCTTATAATAGTCCGGCTATAAATTCTACCGGTGACTCTGTTGCTGTTGTGGAGTATACAATAAAAGGGAAATCTAATATTACACTGTTAAATGCCCTAACGGGTAACAAATACGGCTCTATTCCGGCGCCGTTTAGTGGGCAACTTACAGAATGTGCTTGGATAAATGGTGAGATATATGCATTTGCCGTAACTCAAAATGGAATGGGGATGTTTAAAACCAATATAGAAGAGGCATGTAAAACTTCTATAGATGGGGTATGTAATACTTGGGAAAGGGTAATTAATGAGCAAAATATGAGTTTATCTAATTTGAATTTTAAAGGCGATACTTTATATTTTTCATCGGGGATAGATGGTGTTACAAATTTATATATGTATAGTACACAAAACAAGGTGCTTAAACGGCTTACAAACTCAAAGTATGGCGCCTATAATCCAAGTATATGTGGAAATAAATTATATTATTCTCAATTGGGTGTAAACGGCTTTTCTCCTGTAAAGGGAGAGATTGATACGTGCAAAATAGATGGTTACGAAGTTGTCCTTAATAATAAAGAGCTATCATCTAATTATAAATTTATTGTGGCGGAAGAGTTAAGTCGTCAAGCTAATGAGTCCTTAGCAAATATGGGGATAAAAGAGAAGGTCTATGGGGAACTTAATTATTACGGTAATTCAAAGGATTCCTTAAAAGTGGAGAAATATAATAAATTATGGCATTTGTTTAAATTTCATTCTTGGGGTCCTATATATTATAATGTTAGTAGGTTACTTCTTAATGATTATGATAATTTGTATGAGGTGGTATCACTTGGAGCAACTTTATATTCTCAAAATACATTAGGTACTGCAGTAACAATGTTAGGCTATTCTTATTATAAGGGATTTCATGCCGGACATGGCAAATTTACATATACCGGGTTGTATCCTGTTTTTGAACTAAAAGTTGATGTTAATGCAGATGATAGGTATAGTTTAAAAATGGTAAAAAATGGTAATAGCTTTAGGTTGCAGAAAAATTATTTAAGTTCTGCATTAGTTGAAACATCTCTATTGGCCTATGTGCCGTTTAATTTTAGTAGTCATGGGTGGTTTAGGGGTTTTACTCCGCAGGTTAAGTGGAGTTTTAATAATAATGAGATTTATAATATTAGAGATAATAAACGGAAATACCGTAATGAGGTTGATGCCGGATTACAGTATTATCAAATGAGACCTACGGCTAAAGGGGCTGCTTTTCCTCAATGGGGAATAGGAGCTGCCATAAGGGGGGCTTTTTCTCCTAATAGTGGTGGAAGTTTTGGAGAGGCAGGTTCCATTTATGCTTATGGATATGTTCCCGGATTTGGAACTAGGCATGGGGTAAAACTATCGGTGAGCTATCAGAAACAATTTATTAATGGGAAAATGTTTTATCTCGATAATCTTGTTGATATGCCAAGAGGATATGATGATGATGATTTTTATGGGAAGGAATATTTTAAAGCTTCGTTAGATTATGCTATCCCAATTAATTTGGGAGATGTGCATATAAGCTGGTTGGCTTATCTTAGGGGGCTTAAAATTATTCCCTATGCAGATTTTGCTCTTATGGACAATCATAACTTATATACTTATGGGGCAGATATACTTATTGATGCATACCTGCTGCATATAGGTGCCCCGGTTAGTTTTGGTGTAAGATATGGCAGAAATGGAAATGACCTTGGATTTAAGGGAGATAAAAATGTTTTTAAATTTTTGTTTAGTTTATCTCTAAATTAATATATATGATGAAATTATTTAGTAAATCTACACTTAGATTATTTGATTGGTTTCTTATTATAGGGATAATTATTCTAAATATATTATACTCTGTTGTAGAAAATAATTTTGATACTTTAGGCTCAATTGCCTCTATAACAGGTGTTGTTTGCGTGGTGCTTGTTGCAAAAAGGAGCATGTCTAATTATTTGTTTGGAATAATAAACGTATCGTTATATGCCTATATTTCTTATGAATCTAGTCTTTACGGCGATTTTTTATTAAATGCTCTTTATTATTTACCTATGCAGTTTATAGGATGGTTTATGTGGTTTAAGGACAAAGGGGATCTTAATGAAAAAGGGGAAATGGATATGTCTATAGTAAAGTGCAGTATCCTAAAATGGAAGGAGCGATATTATTTAATATTGGGAAGTATTAGTATAATTGTTTTAGTAGGGTATATTTTAGAGAAGTATACTATAGATCCGCAGCCTTATAAAGATGCTTCAACTACAATTTTATCTGTAATAGCTATGTTTCTTATGGTTAAAAAATTTATGGAACAATGGATACTATGGGCAGTTATAAATATTATAAGCGTGGTAATGTGGTTGTTTGTGTGGATAAGTGGAGGAGAGCATGCCGGACTTATGGTTGCAATGTATATGTTTTACTTAGCAAATTCCATTAATGGTATTATTGTATGGAATAATGCTGCAAATAGGGATAAATCTATGAAATAATAAGGTTAAAGTGCTTAAAAATACTTTTTGCCGTTTTAACCCCTACTAAAGTTACAATATCTGCAAATGGAGCCTCTTTTAGCCTCTTTACACTTTTAAAGTGTTGTAGTAATTTCTTTTCTGTAGCCTCTCCAATTCCTTCAATTTCACGTAGGGCGGAGTCTATTTGTGCTTTTGTTCGCTTATTTCTATGGTGTGTAATACCAAAACGGTGTGCTTCATCGCGCAAGTGCATAAGCAATTTTAAAGAAGGTGAATTTTTATTAAGGAATAAAGAAGTTGCATCGTTTAATGTAATAATTTCCTCTAAACGCTCAGCTATACTTACAATTTCAATTTTGTTGTTAATTTCCAAGTCTACAAGGGCATTGTATGCAAAAGAGAGCTGCCCTTTTCCACCATCTATTAGTACTAATTGTGGTAACTCTTTCCCTTCACTTAATAATCTGGAATATCTACGATGTACAACTTCATACATTGAGGCGTAATCGTTTGCCCCAACAACAGTTTTTATATTAAAATGTCTGTAATCTTTTTTACTAGGTTTGCCATTTTTAAATACTACGCATGCAGCTACCGGGTTAGTGCCAAGGGTGTTTGAATTATCAAAACATTCTATATGCAAAGGAAGTCTATTTAAATGTAGGTCCTCTTTAAGAGCTATAATAGAGCGATTTTTCCCCTCTTCTGGGTTTTTAATCTCTTCCTGTTTTAGTTTTTGAAATTTAAAAGCATTGGCATTTTTAATACTTAACTCTAATAAACTTAATTTATCGCCCTTAAGTGGAATGTGAATATTTTTGCCAAGAGATAAATCATTAGGAAGGAAAGGGACTAAAACTTCCTCGATAGTGCTGTTTATATTATTCCCTTTAACCATTCTGCCATCTTGTATGCTCTCTTCCAATATTTTGTAAACTTCTATCATAAACCGGGTAAGGACTTCACTTTCTTCTTCTTCAATATTTAATTTAAATTCTAAATTTAATGTTTGTATTATGCAACCGTTGTTAAGACGGAAAAAATTTCCAAAAGCACTATATTTATCAAAAACTATAGAAAAAACATCTACATTAGAGATACTAGGGTGCACAATAAGCGATTTACTATAATGATTTTGCAGCACTTCCATTTTCTCTTTATATAAATTAGCTTTCTCAAATTCTAATACGCTAGAGCATTTAAGCATTTTATTTTTATAGTCTCTTATTAGCTCATTTGTATCTCCTTTTAAAATATTTTTTATGCTATCTATTTGGCAATTATATTCCTCTTCCAATATTTTACCTATACATGGCCCTTCGCATTTTTTAATATGTATATTAAGACAAGGCTTAAATTTATTTTCAGCTATTGCATTTTTGGTAAGGCTTAAATTACATGTGCGGAGTTGATATAATGAATTTATAAGATCTATTAAGTGATGTGCATGTTGAACAGAACCGTAGGGACCATAATATGTTGAGCCATCTTTAACAAATCTTCTTGTTATAAAAACCCTAGGGAATGGTTCGTTCTTAATACATATCCATGGATAACTTTTGCTATCCTTTAACATTATATTATAACGAGGCTGGTATTGTTTTATAAGGTTATTTTCTAGTAACAGAGCATCTTGTTCACTCTCAACAACCGTATGCTCAATATTAGAAATTTTAGACACTAAAATACGAGTTTTTACAGTAAGTCTTTGTGGGTTAACAAAATACTGTGAAACCCTCTTTTTTAAATCTTTAGCTTTACCAATATAGATAATTACATCATTACTATCAAAGAAACGATACACTCCCGGTGAGTTAGGTAAGACGCTTATTTTATCTTTAAAGTTCATATATTTTTCTATCTTTGCACCGATATTAACCTTTCTATGGATACAAAAGTAATTAATAAATCTGAAGTTAAAAAAGCTCTCAAGGTAAAAGGTTTTATTGGAGAAGCTGTGGCTGCATTGGCAATGTGGATTGCCGGTTTTAATAGAATGAACCAAATATACTCACATATTGCACAATATCATGGGGTAGAGTTTGCAACAAAATTAATAGAGCATTTAAATATTAAATGTGATGTAATTCCCGATGAATTAGAATATCTTCCTAAAAATGAGCCGTTTATTATAGTGTCAAATCATCCGTTTGGAGCAATTGATGGTATGATTATGCTTAGCAAAATAGGTGCTGTTAGGCCAGATTTTAAAATTCTTACAAATTTTATTCTTTCTCATATTCCAAACTTGGAGGAACATTTTTTTCCTGTAAATCCATTTTCAGATAAACCGGGATTAAGGAGCAGTTTAAAAGGATTAAAATTGGCAAAAGAGCATCTCACCAATGGCGGTGTCTTAGGCCTATTTCCTGCCGGGGAAGTTTCTTCAAATTGCAATAAAGAAAAAATTGTAAAGGATATTGATTGGCAACATTCAGTAATAAAACTTATAACAGCTACCGGAGTTCCTGTTGTTCCTATTTATTTTGATGGAGGAAATTCAAAGTTTTTTCACTTAATAGGTAAAATAAACCCTATGCTCCGTACTGTTAGATTACCCCATGAATTAGCAAATAAAAAAGATAAAACTATCTCTATGCGTATAGGTAGGCCTATACTTTCCTCTGAAATTGAAGAATTTACAACAAAAGAAGATTTAGGAAGATATCTTTGGAATAGAACTTATGCGTTAGAGGCAAATGTTGATGATACACCTGTTGGTGGAGCCGAAAAAGAGAATATGAAGGAGGAGAAAAAAGCTTGTGGAGAGGAGGGATATACAGTGCCATTGGCCAAACAGGTAGATAAAAAAATTATGGCCGCAGAAATAGAATCTGTGTGTAATGATAAATTGTTTGAACTTGGGACGTATTCATGCTATTTGGCTGATGTAAAAAACATTCCTAATGTAATGCAAGAAATAGGAAGGTGTAGAGAAGAGGCTTTTAGAGCTGTTGGTGAGGGAACTAATAATGCTATAGATACAGATAAATACGATAACTATTATAAACATTTAGTTTTGTGGGACCACAGCCAAAAAGCCATTGTAGGAGCATATAGGCTAGGCTTTGGTGGGGAAATTATTCCAAACTTAGGGCTAGATGGTATGTATACAAATTCATTATTTAGATATAAACAGGAATTTAGGTGGCACTTGCTTAAATCAATAGAACTTGGAAGGTCGTTTGTTTCTCTTGAATATCAAAGAGAGACACTTCCTCTTATGTTGTTAATAAAGGGGTTATTGTATACTGTAATAAAATATCCACAAATAAAATATCTTATAGGCCCTGTTAGTATAAGTGCATGGTATCCATTATTCTATAGAAGTTTAATGGTGTATTATTTACAGAAGAGACAATCAATCCCGGAGTTTTCGAGATATGTTTCCCCAAAAAATCCTTTTGTGCCAGATTATAAAAGAGTTGACATAGCTACCTTGCTTGCTCATAGATTAGATTCCTTAGAGAAATTTGACAGATTTATGTATCGCTTAAGTAATAACAGATTTAGACTTCCAACGTTACTTAAAAAATACATTAAAATTAATGCTCGTGTTGTAGCGTTTAACGTAGATCCAAATTTTAACTACTGTGTAGATGGACTTATTATGCTAAATCTTACCGAAGTTCCAAAATCGGAAATAGATTCTCTTTCTAAAGAATTTGAAGACCGCGATATGGTGTACCGCCGTTTTGACATTGCCCTAGATATTACCGAGTAGAGGCAAAATATAGGTTATGGTACCGGATCATATCCGCTGCCACCCCAAGGATGACATCTTAAAATTCGTTTGATTGCTAAATAGAGGCCCTTTATAGGGCCATGTTTTTTTAAAGCTTCAATTGCGTATGTAGAGCATGTTGGAGTAAACCTGCAAGAGGCAGGTTTTAATGGAGAGATGCAGATTTGATAGAATCTTACAAGAATAATAAACGGAAAAGTGCAAAGTGTTTTTATGCAGTTCTTTATAGAACAAGCAGTTGCTTTTTTTTCTTTTGCTGCGGTGTCATTATTATTTATTGACATTGTTCTTTGCTTAGTGTGGTTCTAAGTTTCTCTAAAATTTCTTTTATCCTAGGTTCAATTTTGCTGTAATCCATTACCTCCTTACTTACATAAACAAACATAATATTAAGTTTTATGTTTAATTGACTAAATAATAATATCTTGTTTAAACGATAGCTTTCTCTTATTCTCCGTCTTATTAAATTTCTTTTTACGGCGCGTTTAAAATTTCTTTTTGGAACAGATATTACTATACTAACGTTTTGCCCGGCAGTTTCCATGGGGGAAGAGAGATAATTTACTTTAAAGGGGTAATGGAAAAAAGATTTTCCTTCTAAAGCCAATTTTTCAATCTCTTTAAATGAGCTAAGTCGTTCTGCTTTTTGTAATGTTGCGGGCATTTAGAGACTGTTTAAATTTATAAATCTTATTTTTTTTCAAAATAAAGCGATAAAGCTTTTGCTATTGATGGCGCCTGTGGTGTTGGTGCTATTATTGTTGATTTAAGCTTTGCTGCTTTCATTGCCTTAGCGGTACTTGTTCCAAATGTTGCAAAATGAAGACCTTTGGGTTTAAATTCCGGAAAGTTTTCTATTAGCGATTTAATATCAGAAGGGCTGTAAAATACAAGTAGCTGGTATTTAGTTAAATCTACGTCTGATAGGTTTGCATTTATAGTTTTTATAAAAGCTGCACTATCGTGTTTAAGCTTAGCTTTTGTAAATAATTTATGAATATCGCCTTTTAAGTTATCGGTTGTAGCTAAAAGAAAATTTTCGTCCTTGTGCTTAATGCCTATTGTTTCAATAATAGAAGCAGTAGTTCCATTGCCAAAGAAAATTTTTCTTTTACGATATATGATATGTTTTTGAAGATAGAGGGCAATAGCCTCTGAGTTGCAAAAATATTTCATTGTTTCCGGAACGTTAATTCTTAGCTCTTCGCAAAGATGAAAAAATGCGTCAATAGTTGTTCTTGCCGTAAAAACAATTGCGGTAAAATCTAAAATGTTTATTTTCTGAGCCCTAAACTCTTTTGCATTTAGAGGTTCTACTCTAAAAAAAGGTTTAAAATCTATATTCAATCCATATTTTGAGATTAACTCGGCGTATGGAGAGTTGCTTGCAGGAGCAGGCTGAGAAATAAGAATATTCGAAATCTTCATATTTTAGTTGAAAATTAAATGCGCCAAAATAATTAGTGGCAAAATTTCAAGGGTGCAAAGGTATGAAATATAGAAAAATTTTGAAAATCCATTTGCAATAATTAATTGATAGCCACGAATAAAATATAATAAAAATGGGATAAACAGGCTCACAGATACGTACAGTGAGGTATATACAAATTCAAAATCATTAAAGATTATATTAATAATAAAGCCTATTAGGAGGAAAAGTATGGCTAAAATGGCATACGAGTAGGCAATTTTATTTATTGTTATGAATATTCCATTAAAATTTATCCACGAAAGAAAATGGAATGAGAGTCTTTTAAATAAAAAATAAGCTCCAATTCCTCCAATTGTAGTAGCAAAACTTAGAATAACTGGAGATGAGCTATCTATAAATTGTACATCAATATTGTGATTTGCCATTATAAACGATGATACTAATATGAAAAACAAAAATAGGGTATTCCTACTTGTTTGGGTATTTGATTGATTTTCAATTATAAGTATTTTTTTTAAACTCATAAACGATGTTAAAATATAATATAGTCCTTGTAGTATTCTTCCGTATGCTAAAAGGAAAAATATTACTATTGTAAGTATTAATCCAAAATTGGTTACGTTATCTATTAATGTTGGCGCAGCAGGCCTTGAAAAGCTCTCTACTTCTGTTATTGCAATATAACTCTCCGGCCAAGCTCTTGTAATTGAACAAGAAGGTATAAGTGTTGTATCTTGCTGCATTTACATATTTTTTAATTGCCTCTTTTTGCTTTATAACCAAGCCCAATAAGAATGGTTACTAATTTATCTCTACAATCTCCCTGAATTAAAATAATTCCATCTTTAACCGAGCCTCCTACTCCGCACTTTGTTTTTAAAAGTTTACCAAGTGCATTAAGATCCTCTTCTTTTCCTATAAATCCTTCTACAATTGTTACTTGTTTTCCGGCACGCCTTTTTTTGTCTATGGCAACTATAAGTTTTTGTTGTGCAGGGGAAAGCGTGTTATCATCTTTTATTTCTTCTTGTTCATATTTAAAGTTGGAGTTAGTAGAATAAACCATCCCTAATCTCTCTTTCCAATCATTATTTGCCATATAATTGCATGAATTTTGCTACAAAGGTAGTATTAAAAATACTAAAATAGTATATTTGCCAATCATTATAGTTTTTAAAAGTAAATAAATATTTTTATTATATGGAGTTAAAGAAGTTTAACAGGACAAACAATATTATTTCAATTGTGGTATTGTTTATTGCGTCTTTCACCTATCTTTCAACTATTGAGCCTACTGCCAGTTTTTGGGATTGTGGAGAATTTATTGCGTCATCATATAAATTGGAGGTGGGGCATCCTCCTGGAAACCCTGTTTTTCAGGTTATTGCAAGATTTTTTACTCTTTTTGGAGATAAAGATAATGCAGCAATGCTTGTAAATTCTATGAGTGCAATGTGTTCGGCTTTTACAATATTTTTCCTTTATCTTACAATTGTGCATCTAGGGAGAAGAATTGTGGAGAAATCTAAGGAGGAACTTAATTTGGCAAATGTAATTGCCGTTTACGGAGCAGGTATTGTTGGTGCTCTTGCGTATTGTTTTTCAGATACTTTTTGGTTTTCGGCAGTTGAGGGCGAAGTTTATGCTATGTCCTCTTTATTTACCGCAGTGGTGTTTTGGGCAATGTTAAGGTGGGAAGAGGAGGCTGATTTACCATATTCAAATAGGTGGATTGCTCTTATTGCCTTTTTAATGGGTATTTCAATAGGTGTACACTTGCTTAATTTGCTTGCTATTCCTGCACTTGTATTTATTTATTATTATAAAAAATATGAGGTGACAAAGAAAAGAACATTTATTGTTCTTGTGCTATCGGGAGTTATATTGGGAGCTATATTATATGGTATAATCCCTTATTTGCCAAAATTAGCGGCCTATGTAGATTTATTATTTGTAAATGTGATGGGACTCCCTATGAATACTGGTGCAACTTTATTTGTACTTGGGCTAATATCAGCAGGTTTTTGGGGAATTTATTATACCTATAAGAAAAGTAAAGTGTTATTAAATGCAATATTTTTATGTACTACTCTTATTGTAATTGGTTATTCTACTTTTGCTGTTGTTGTTATTCGCTCTAGTGCAAATACACCAACTAATGAGTATCAACCAGATAATCCTTTTACTCTTGTGAGATATATAGGGCGTGAGCAATATGGAAGTAATCCTCTTATTTATGGAGAAACTTATGCATCTCCGCTTGCCGGGGTAGAAACACCTAAATATTATAATACGCTTAATGGGAAATATGTTAAACTCGATGCTCCATTTTCACCGGTTTATAATTCAAATGCAAAAATGCTTTTTCCAAGAATGTGGTCGTCGGGTGCCGATGATTCTTATATTCCTTTTTATGAGATGTATACGCAGGGACGGGGAACAACTATACCCGGAGCTAAGCATAAAATGCCAACATTTAAAGATAATTTGTCGTACTTTTTTGGCTATCAGGTAGATTTTATGTATTTGAGGTATTTTATGTGGAATTTTGTAGGGAGACAGAACGATTTACAGGCAAATATTCCGGGTGAATTATTTAAGGGTAATTGGGAGAGTGGTATTGGCTTTATTGATAAAGCCCGTTTGGGAGATCAGAGTGAGGGGCCCGATTATATAGTAAATAGCAGAGCGAAAAATCATTATTTTTTCCTTCCGCTCATTTTAGGGCTTATTGGTTTATTTTATCAACTTAAAAAAGATAGAAAGAATTGGTTTGTTACAATGCTGTTGTTTTTGTTAACAGGAATAGCAATTGTAGTTTATCTTAATCAGCCTCCTATGCAACCTAGAGAGCGTGACTATGCTTATGCTGGATCGTTTTATGCGTTTACAATATGGATTGGCCTTGCTGTTATGTGGTTGGCAAATTTATTTAAGAAATTTTCAAAACCAGAGATTGCTTCATCAATAGCATCGGTTCTTTGTGTAGCTATTCCTTTTCAAATGGCAAGTGAAAATTGGAACGATCATGATAGGAGCGGAAGGTATACATCAAGAGATATGGCGTATAATTATTTGCAAACGCTAGATCCTAATGCTATTCTTATTTCTTACGGTGATAACGATACATTCCCATTGTGGTATATTCAAGAAGTAGAGGGGGTGAGAACAGATGTTAGGGTTATGAATACATCTTTATTAGGGACAGATTGGTATATAGATCAAATGCAGAATCGTACTTATGAATCGGATCCTGTTAAATTTACTATACCAAGAACTCAGTATTTTTATGGTACAAACGATAATGTTCCTGTATTTGAGAGATTTGAGGGGAAACCTGTTCCTGCAAAAGAGGTAATAGAGATATTTAAAAACCCTAAGATTACAATTCCATTGAGTGATGGGTTAAGTCATAATTATATTTCTGCCAGAAATCTTATAATTCCCGTAAATAAAGAAAATGTACGTAAGTATGGTATTGTTGCGGAAAAAGATATGGAAAAAGTGCCGGATACAATTATTTTAAATATTCCGCAGGGACATGAGTTTTTAGGGAAAGCAGAATTAATGATTTTAGATTACATTTCTCATTATGAGTGGGATAGACCATTGTATTTATTCAAAAATGGAGATGTAAATATTGGACTTAAAGATTATTTACAGTTTGATGGTTTTGCATATAAATTTGTTCCTATAAAAAGTACTACCGGAACATCTACTATACAGCAAGTAGACGCAGATGCTCTTTATAATAGGATAATGAATGTTTATAAATGGGATAGTTTTGCCGATACAACAATAAATATAGATTATCAAAATTTACTTACTTTTAATAATCTTCTTTCTCCAAGAGATGTTTTAACTAATACCGCAAAATATCTTATTTCTACAGGTGATACATTAAAAGCTGTAACTGTGTTAGATAAAATGCAGCAGATAATGCCGGCTAAAAACTTTCCGCTAAATAATTCTGTTTTATCAGCTTTAACAGAAAGGGCATTAATGGATGCCATTGCCGTATATTTACAAGCTGGAGAAAAGGACAAGGCGTATAAACTTGCGGATGCTTTTGTTGCAGAAACGCAAAAGGCATTGTTGTTATTTAGTAAAGATTTTAATGGCTCAATGCTGTCTGCCGATGATGTGCAACGGAACTTATACTATATATTAATGGTATCTGAGGTGTTTGAAAAGAACGGAGATTCACAAAGGGCTAAGCTATATTCTAATATGATTGAGCCTTATTTTAAGCATTCTAATGAGTAACTTATGTGTTCTTAATGGTATATTACACTATGTAGCGCTATGTACTAGCGCTACTTGTGTTTTAAATAATGCTTATATTCAATAGCTTATACGGGAATATGCCGCTACTCAAGCTATATTGGTTTTGCCTCGCTCTATTTATGGATACAAGAGCTTAAATTTGTGATAGGATATTTAACAGGTATTCTAAAACAAATTTTAAATTTAATTATTAATCAAGTAAGGTTAGTTTTATTAAAAAGGGGCTGCAAAGCCCTTTTTTTAGTTTAAGCTATTTGCCGAGTTATTATAATTATATATCTTTACTATACATTTTAAATGCTCTTGTATGGGTAAACTTAATACAACATATTTTTTAATCCTGGCTGTAATTTTATTAATTGTCGGCTGTAAATCTTCTGATAATACTGTTAAGGATAAAATTACAAGAGAGTTATGTTCAGTTGATTCTATATTATTTACCAGTCCTACACAAGCAATTAATAAATTGGATAGTATTAATATTAAAGGGAACGATATTAAAAATATTTATTATTATGGATTATTAAACATAATAGCTCAGCAAAATAATTTTATTAAAGTAAGAAGTGATTCTACAATTTCTTGGGTGTATGAGTATTATAAGGGAAAATATTATAAAGACACCACTAATATTGGTGCAGAATATAATTATGCTAGAGCTACATTGTATTTTGCTATAATAAAGCATAATATAAAATCGAGAGATACTCTTATATATCCTATGTTTAAGAGTGCGCAGGCTATTTTGGAGAAGCAAAAAAGCCCTAATTACTATATTGCAATAATAAATACTTATCTGGCTTTAATAAATAGCAATTATAAAGATTTTCAGATATCTGAGGAATACTATAAAAAGGCTTTTAATGAATATATGCAATTAGGAGATTTGCAAAGTTTGGCAAGATTAAAGATAGATAGAGCCCTTTCTCAATTAGTGTCTCGCAGGTATGATTTAGTAATTGAATATCTTAAAGAGATTAAGTTACAAGGCTTATTGCTAAATGATGATATAAAGTTTGCATACTATAGTACTTATGCTGCTTACTATGCCACTCAGCGAAATTATGCAGAGGCTGTAAAATTTGCAAAACTTAAGGGAGAACTTAAGAGCCAAGTAAGGAAAGGAATAGATTATGCTAAAATAAATTTTTCTGTTTCTAAATATTACTCATATCTTAATGAGATAGATAGTGCTATTTTATATGGGAATAGAGCTATTGATAGTGCGAGAACTACAGATATTGTATCCGAAAGATTGTATAATTATTATAGAAATATAGGTGATATTTATTCAAAAGCAAAATTATATTATCAAGCTACAAATGCCTATAGAAAAGCGTTTATTTATTCGCTTAGCTCAACTAATGAATTCCATAAAAAACGCCAACGTGAGACGGAAAAAAAGTATTCTATATCGCTTAAAAAGAGTCAATACGAGTTATTGCAGAGAGAAAGATGGCTAGTTATGCTTTTTGACGTTATTATAATACTTGTTTTATTGCTTCTTGTTTTATTGCTTCTTTATAAAAATAAAATTGGGAAGGCTACCAGAAAAAATATGCAGCTAAAGCAAACTGCTCTGGAACAAGAACTTATGCAAACCAAATCTATGGTAGATGTTGTTTCAATTTCTTTAGGAGTGCTTCCGTCATTTATAGATAAAGTTAACGATTTATCATCAAAAATTTTTGCCAGCGATCCTAAGTTATATGAGGGATTTCAAGAGGAGATTAATTCTGCAAAATCGGAAACAAGGAAAAGACTCCTTAACTTAGTTAATAATGAACTGCTTTTAAAAACAAGCCCTATATTAAAATACTTGGACTCATTAAGCAATCAGGAAAAAATGATTGCATTATTGCTTAGGCAAAACTACTCAACTAAATATGTAGCAAGCGTTCTTAATATTTCGCAATCGAGCGTAAGGGGGAGTAAGGTAAAAATTAAAGCCAAAATAAAAGAGCTTAATTTAAGTGATGAAATAAAAAATGATATTCTATTGGGGCTCCAAGAGCATATTACATCCTCTTAATTCGGAATCTTTTATTCTTCCTTCTATTGTAAACGAGCCATTTGCAAATACTTTACCCATATCTTGAGTTTCTATAAATGAACAGGAATTTATATTTGCAAGGTCAATTATATTTATTCCGCCAATGGGAGAAATATCTTCTCCTATATAATATTCAAATGGGTTATAAAGATTTCTTATCATTATTTTCATCCATGGTGGAGTATTAAATATGCCGTCCTCCTTTAAATAAGCTTGTGACAGTAATTCTGCCATGCCATACTCCGAGTGAATATTCTTTACCCCAAATCCTTTAGCTAAATTAGCATGTAAAACATCTCTTGTAAGTTCTTTTCCTCTCCCTTTCATTCCTCCGGTTTCAATAACTATAAGATTTGGAAAATTGATATTGTAGTTTGCAATAAAATTAAGTAGAGCAAAACTTACCCCTAGCAAAATAGTTTTTTCGCCCCCTTTTTTTAGTAGAGAAAGAACATCAAATAATTCTGCATGATTATATAAGTAAAATCCACTATAGGCTTTTTTACTCATCTCAATAAGAGTTTTTGCCATATATACTAATGATGACCCTTCTCGCTCTAAATAAGAGGGTAAAAGGGCAAGTATAGTATATTCTTGCGGATCTCCATAAAAAAAACGGAATCCATTAACAAAGCTTTGTTCGTATAAATTTTTCTCTATTACATAATGTTTAGATGGAACCATTCCTGTAGTTGCGCTACTGGTAAAAATTATTTGAGGAGCAGCGTTAGAAGAAACAATTTTTTTACTCTTAAAAAATTGTATAGGGAGTGCAGGGATTAATTGTGGGGAGTTAATATCGTATTTCCCTTTTCCCGATAAACTGTTAAGTAAGTCTAAATATTCACTATATACTTTATTGTTTTTTGCCTGATAGTAGAAAACTTCCATGCAAAGCTCATTAAATTTTTCTGTAGACTCTATCTTAAAAATTTCTTTTTTTAAAATCTCTATATTCATTTGATAGTTATTAATTCATCAATAAAGCAGCTGTTAGAATATAACCTTGGAACTTTATTTTGGCCTCCCAGCTTGTTTCTACTCTCCATCCATTTATAAAAAGTGCCACCGGTTAACGAAATAATTTTAAGTTGTTCCATAGTTGCACTATTTTTTCTTTTAGCTTCATAATCTGAATTTTGTTCTGTTACAGAATAATCTAAAATTTTTTCAAAATTGGAGATGTTTTGTGGTGGTGTAATAAACTCTATAGCCCATTTATGGTATCCTTTTGTGGCCGTACCGTTACTTGTAAATTCCATAAAAACAGGGGCAACAGTAAAATCGCAAATACTGCAATTGCATAATTTACACGCATTTGCAAGGGCTCTTTCTGCATTTTCAATCATAAGCTCCTCTCCAAAAGCATTTATAAACAATTGTGTACGCCCTGTTATTTTAATTCTGTGTGGAAACAACGACGTAAATTTTACGCAATCACCTATAAGATAACGCCACAGCCCACCAACAGTACTTATTACAATGGCATAATTAACTCCAACTTTAACTTCATTTAATGTTGGAATTTCGGTAATTTCCATATTCAATACTTTGTCTATTATATTCATTGGAATGAATTCATAAAAAACGCCGTTGTTTACAGTTAGGAGCATTGAATTTATTTTTAAGTCATCTTGAAACGCAAAATATCCCTCAGATGCATTGTAATTCTCTAGATAGTGCATGTTTTCTAAAGGAATAATTTTTCTAAAAATTTCTCTATATGGTTCAAAGCCTATTCCACCATGCATAAATAGCTCTAAATTAGGCCAAACCTCAACTATATTTGACTTGCCGGTATATTCTAGTATTTTATTAAGTAAAATAAGATTCCAGCTGGGAACTCCTGCAAAATTTGTGACATTTTGTCTGCTGCTTTCCTTGCAAATCTTTTCTATTTTTGCGCCAAAATCGTCGATAAGGGCAGTTTCCTTTTTTGGTGTCCTTATTAATTCTACAATAGAGGGCGAATTTCTTAGCAGTATTGCAGATAAGTCTCCCGATAGGGCATATCCACTATTTTGGCTATCGGGGCTTACACTCCCGCCTAAAGTAAGGGCCTTACCGTAGCAAAGTTTACTTTTGGGATTTGTATTAATATAACTTGCCAGCATCCTTTTAAAACCACCATAATGAGTAATATTGAGCGAATTAGGTGTAATAGGAATAAATTTACTTTTATCGGAACTTGTGCCACTAGACTTTGCAAACCATTTAACTTTTTGGTTCCATAGCACATAATTTTCTCCATTTTTTAAACGTGCTATATATGGTGCTATTTTATTGTAATCTCTTATTGGAATATTTTTTTGAAACTCTTTTATACTATTTATTTTTTCAAAACAGTGCTCTTTGCCAAAGGCAGTCTCCCTGCCACATTTTATAAGATTATTAAAGCACTTAATCTGATATTCAAACGGTGCTTTTTTACTCTGCTCAAGCTCCCTTAGCAGGTTTAAAGAAAATTTAATATAAAGGCTGTTTATTAGTGACACGGTTTCTAAAATTATTTCTTTACATTCCAGGTTTCAATAGCTTTATGTAATTGCTTATCGTTGCGTAAGATAGATTGGATACGCCCTTCTGTAAAATAATATTTTTGAACTATTTCTTCCTCTAGTAAAGGTTGAAATTCAGCCCTTTTTAGTTTAAGCATTTCCTCTTTTGTAATTATGAGTTTTTTCTCCAATGCGTCAAATTCTGCTTTATTTATTTCATAAAGATTTTCGCTTTTAGCTGCTTTTAACATTTGATCTATCATTGTTTGTGCTCCGCTACGGCTATCAAAATTCCTTGCTGCTGCATATTTTACAAAATTTGTATATTGGCTATCGGTAAGCTTAAAGTTGCGTGCCGGTGCTATTGTTTTGTTTTGCGCGTAAAATGCAATTGCAAAATCACCTAAAATATCATTAACAACAAGGGAAACTGCCGGACGACTATATTGTTCGCTTTTAATTTCAATATCAGGAGCTATTCCTCCTCCGTCGTACACTGAGCGTCCTTTTAATGTCTTAAATTCTTTTTTTAAAGAATCAGGGACAATTCCAACACTACCATCAGAATTCCTATTTGTGTAGTCTATTGCTTGTACACATCTGCCACTTGGAGTATAATATTTAGATGTTGTGAGTTTTAGTTTGCCGTTATAGCCGGTAGGCCTAAATGCTTGTACTAAGCCCTTTCCATAAGTTCTAGTGCCCATAATTGTGGCTCTGTCTAAATCTTGGAGAGCGCCGGCCACAATTTCTGATGAAGATGCAGAACCCGAGTTTACCAATACCATAAGAGGAAGCAATGTATCTATCGGTTCCGTGCTTGTTGTATATGTAAAATTAGCCTCGGGAGCTCGCCCTTTAGCAGAAACAACTTCTGTCCCGTTTTTTACAAATAATGCAACTATATTTACCGCCTCTTCCATAATTCCCCCTCCGTTACCACGTAAATCTAGTACTAATTTTTTCATTCCTTTATTTTTAAGTTCTACTAATGCTTTTTTCACATCCTTTGAACCACCCTCTGTAAATGCGTCAAGTTTTATATATCCTGTAGTGTCATTTAGTAAACCACTGTATGAAATATCTGGAATATGAACTCTATCACGGGTAACTTTTATTTCTGTAGTTTGTCCGCTCCTTGCTTTCTTTACTAAAAAAGTAACTTGTGTGCCGGGCTGTCCTTTCATTTTTGTACTGCATTCGTCTGCTGTTAATGGCTTAACATCTACTCCATCTATTTTAAGGATAATATCGCCAGGTTCCAATCCGTATGTAACTGCAGGAGATCCCCAATATGGTTGAGAAATAACTACACCAAGAGAGTCTATTTTTTTTATTACAGCCCCTATACCTCCGTAAGTTGCAGTTCTCATAAGCTCAAATGTTTCATCGTCTTCTTCCGGGAGAAATTCTGTGTATGGGTCTAGCGATTCTAACATAGCAGCGATACCGGTATTTATGAGCTTTTCCATATTAATGGTATCTACGTAATTACCCTTTAACTCTTTTAATATGTTGTATTGAATTTCTAGGTTTTGGCCTGCTTTAAAGTTGGCAGACTGCCCATTAGCTTTAAGTGATATTGCTATTACAGATGTTGTAATAATGCATCCAAACATAAGTTTGCCAAAAATATTCATCTTTTTCTTGTTTTTATATACTTCGTACAAATGTAAACTTTTAGTACCTTTGTTGCAACAATAAAGCTGTTATTATGGAGATTATTTTTGCAACCGGGAACAAACATAAAGTTATAGAAGCCGCTAAGGCTCTAGGGAATTCTTTTACACTAATTATGCCAAATGAATTGGGTTGTAATGAGGAAATTCCCGAGACCGGAGATACTTTAGAGGCAAATGCCATACAAAAGTGTATGTATCTTTGGGATAAGTTTGGTAAAACATGTTTTGCAGATGACACAGGTTTAGAAGTAGATGCACTGGGAGGTGCCCCCGGGGTGTATACTGCTAGATATGCCGGGCCAAATAAAGGTAATGATGCCAATATGAATAAGCTATTAGCGGAGTTAAAAAAGGGAGAAAATGAAAAACCAATTTCTCGTTCTGCCCGCTTTAGAACTGTTGTTGCTCTTATGTTAGATGGAAAGCTACACCTTTTTGAAGGGATATTAACAGGGACCATAGCTTGTGATAAAAGTGGAGAAGAGGGATTTGGTTACGATCCGGTATTTATTCCAACTAACTATACTAAAACTCTTGCTCAAATTTCTTTAGACGAAAAAAATGCTATTTCGCATAGAGGAAATGCTATGCGAAAACTATCAGAATTTTTGCAAAAATGTTAGCAAAAAGTCAAATAATAGTATTACATACCATAAAACACGGAGATAGTGGTATGGTAGTGCAGTGTTATTCAAATATATATGGTAAACAATCTTTGTATCTTAAACTATTAAGTAAACATTTAGGTAAATTTGCTAATATACATAGATTAAGTGTACTAGATATAATTACTTATAGTAATGGTACTTCGTCTATGCCAATAATAAAGGAGGTTTTGCCTGTATTTAATTTAGGGGGAATTAGGACCAATATTTATAAAAATACAATGGCAATTTTTATAAGTGAGTTGCTTTGTAAAAGCATACGTGAGGTTGAGGCTAACAATACCCTGTTTGAATTTTTAAAAGCCTCCATAGGTATTCTTAATAGTATAGAAGAGGGCATGGCAAACTTTCATATTCACTTTATGGTGCATTTAAGTAAAATGCTTGGATTTAAGCCATTAGATAACTATTCTTATCAAATGCCATTGTTTTGTATTAATACGGCATGTTTTACAGAGGCATATTTAGTCTTTGACGGTCAACGCTGCATTATTGATCAAAGCCGTACAACAACTCATTTTAAGGCAGAAGAATCTCTTTTGCTACACACCATATTAAATACGGCATTCACAAATATAAGTTCTATTAAATGTACAGGCGAGCTGCGTCTTGCATTTGCAAAACAGATGATAATTTATATTTCACATCATCTTGGAATAAATATAGAAATTAAATCGTTAGATGTTTTGCACGAAGTATTTAAATAGTGCGTTAAAAGCTAAAGTGCAAATAGCATAAGTACTTGTGCTGTAAGTACCCTAAGAAACATTACAAACGGATAAACAGTGGCATACGCAACGGCAGGATAGCTATTTGGAGCTGTAGCATTTGAGTATGCAAGGGCAGGTGGGTCTGTAGTGCAGCCAGCCATAAGTCCCATTAATGTATAATAATTAAGCTTATATATAAAACGACCAACTGCTGCTCCAATTAGTAATGGAAGGATAGTTATTATAACTCCGTATCCTATCCATATATAACCCCCATTATTTACAATAGTATTAACAAAACCTTCCCCGGCTCCAATACCAACGGCTGCCAAGAAAAGAGATATACCTATTTCTCTCAACATTAAGTTGGCGCTTTGTGTAGTATAAGTTACTATTTTAAGTTTATAGCCAAAGCGGCTTATTAGAATTGCAATAATTAGAGGCCCCCCGGCCAAACCTAATTTTACCGGTTGCGGTATCCCCGGAATCATAAATGGTATTGAACCAAAGAAAACACCAACTGCAATACCAAAAAATATTGCAATAAGATTTGGTTCCCTAAGTTGTTTAGTAGAATTTCCTAAAACTTTAGCCAAACTATCTATGTCTTTTTCGTCTCCAACAACTAATACCCTATCACCCATTTGTAGTTCTAAATCTCCTGCTGCTACAAGATCTATCCCTGCCCTAGTTACTCTTGTAATATTAACTCCAAAAACAGATCTCACTTTTAGTTCCTCCAATGTTTTTCCATTAATATTTGGTTTGGTAATAACTATTTTCTTTAAGGCAAGTTGAGTATCCATCTTTATCCAAGAATCAAAAGTCATATTAAGTTCTTTACCAACAAAAGTTATGATTGATGGCCGGTTTTGGGCGTTTGATATAACTAATATTTTATCATCTTCTTCTAGTGTTGATGCAGATGTTGGAATTTCAATTTTACCATCTTTACGGCATAACCTAGATACAACAAAATCCTTTCCAATTAAATCGTGCAACTCTAATATATTTTTACCAAAAACAGCACCATTTTTAACAACTATAGAATATTTTTTAGCCGCTTTTATATCTTTATCTGCAGAGCTTCTTATTTTTTCATTCTCTTGTTCGAGCTTTATACCAAAAAGTGATTTTATAATAACTATGGAAAATATTATTCCTATAACTCCTAATGGATAAGCAACTGCGTAACCAAGAGCAATAGAGGCATTTTGATCTCCTGTAATGTCGGTATAGGTTTGCTGTGCGGCTCCCAATCCGGGGGTATTGGTTACGGCTCCCGATAGTACACCAATCATTGTAACCAAATCTGTTCCTGTAACAATGTGTATGATATATGCAATAGTACAACTAAGTATAACTACTAATAGTGCAATAGCATTAAGAGTAACCCCTCCCTTTTTAAATGAAGAGAAAAAACCAGGGCCAACTTGTAGACCTACAGAATATACAAACAATATAAGGCCAAATTCTTTAACAAAATGAAGAAGATGAGGCTCTAAACCTAAACCAAAATGGCCGGCTGCTATTCCAACAAAAAGTATCCATGTAATACCAAGAGATATTCCTCCAATCTTAACCTTTCCTAATGATATTCCAAGTGTTATAACCAAAGCAAGCACAAGTACCGAATGGGCAATTCCACCCCCCAATATTAAATCTGTAAACCAATTCATTTATTTTAATTATTTTAAATTGCATTTTTAAACTGCAATTTGCAAATATAAGAAAAATAAGGGATAAAGAAAAATTGGCTACTGTCTTACTATACCGCTTCTGTATGCAATGAGTAGTTGTTTAAGATCGTCTATTTGCCCTTGGAGTTCTTTTCCAATATCGGTATCACGTACTAGTTTGCGCTTTTCTACAAATTCTAAAACCTTTGTTTCAGATATAATATCTATCCCCTTTTCTATCGCTTTTTGTTTAGATTCAAATGGTTCGTGTTGAACAAGTTTAAGCCCAAAAGAGTTGTAAATTAGGGTATATCCTGCTATTCCTGTCTCTGTTTGGTACGCCTTTGAGTAGCCTCCGTCTATAACTAGTAATTTTCCATCAGCTTTAATAGGACTTTCTCCCTTAGTTGTTTTAACAGGGATATGTCCGTTTATAATGTGTGAGGGTTCACCTTCTACTCCAAATTCTTTAAGAATTTTTTCGCAAATTTCTCGGCTATCTTTTAAGGTATAGTAATAACCCTTTTTCTCTTTGTGTAATTCTTTGTCAGCAATAAAATAGCGCTCAAATGTTGCCATTTTATCTTTATCAAAAGGAGGCGAAACAGGGCCACACCATAGGTACCATATAAAATCTTCCCCAAATTGTTTGGCGGCAGAGTTTTCATCTGCTAAATATGCAATTCTTACTAATTGGTCTATTTTATCAAATAATGCTTTTCCGGCATACTCTTTCCCTTGTATCATAAGAGCTTTAAACGATCCGTCTTCGTTAAGAGGAACCGAACCATGATAAAGCAAGTTTGAATTACGTACAAGATATAGTCCACCGTGTGAATAGATGCACTGCATGTGTTTTGCCAGCCTTGGGCTAGATTTAAAGCTGTGGGTAAGTTTTGTAATTACCTCTCTTTCGTCTGGCGTAAGCTCGTAAGGATTATCGGGATTAATAGTTTGGAAATCTGTATCTTTAAGAGGATATTCTTTGCCGTTTATTATAATGGTTGCTTTCTCTTTGTTTATACGGTGAAGCATGTTTCTATCCTCCATGCCAAATTCTTTTCTGCGGGCAATAATTTCTGCTTCTAGCTTAAACTGTATAATAGCTATTGCTTTATGCATTTGCGCTATAAGCTTTATTTGTTTTGGACTTACCGGCTCATATTCATTGTGCTTTGGCCTAAATATGGTACAAGGATCATCGCCATAAACATCCATGGCAAATGATACTAATGGCAATAGATTAATGCCATAACCTTCTTCTAAAGTTTTTAGATTGGCATATCTAAAGCACATTCTTAAAACATTTGCAACGCAAGCTTCGCTTCCGGCTGCTGCACCCATCCATACTAAATCGTGATTACCCCACTGAATATCGTAATTATGATAAGTGCTTAATGTATCCAAAATAATATGAGCTCCGGGACCTCTATCATAAATATCGCCTACTATGTGTAATGAATCTATGGTGAGTCTTTGAATAAGATTGCATATTGCAATAATAAAGTGATCTGCACGCCCTGTAGAAATTATAGTCTCTACAATTGCTGTAATATAATCGTGTTTATTAGCTTCGGCCCCTTTTGACTCATGTAAAAGCTCTTGAATAATGTATGAATACTCTTGTGGCAATGCTTTTCTTACTTTTGATCTTGTATACTTAGAAGAAACATTTGCACAGACTTGTACAAGCCGCATAAGGGTAATTTTATACCATTCGGTCATTCCCTTCTCATGCTGTTTAATAATTTTTAGTTTTCCATCGGGATAATAAATAAGGGTACATAAGTCTCTTTTTTCGGAATCTCTTAATGTGTTTCCAAAAATTTCTTCAACTTTTATTTTTATTACGCCAGATGCATTTTTAAGGACATGTTGAAAAGCTTCATGTTCGCCATGCAAATCGGTAACAAAATGCTCCGTTCCTTTTGGAAGATTTAAAATAGCCTCCAGATTTATAATCTCTGTGCTGGCAGCCTGTATTGTTGGGAAACTTTTTGCTAATAATTGCAAATATTTTACATCACGTTTCATAAGTACAAATAAAATTTTAGGTAATTCCCAAAGTTAAAATATTATATTTAATAAAACAAGTGTTAAGTTATTTGATTATGTTTATAATTCTCCTGCTTTTATAAAGACATTTCGCTTTGCCGTAATACTAAGATATATGGTTCTTATTAAAAGGTGTACCATAAAGCCAACCCATAAAGCTTGTATGCCTAAGTAATATTCAAGTAAATAATATGAGGCAAAAAAGCCAATGACGGCAAAAATCATAGAATTTCTTATGGTTTTAGAAGCAGTAGCTCCAATAAATATTCCGTCCCAAGTAAATGCTATACAGCTTATTATAGGCATTGCAAGTAGCCATGGCAAAAATTGGTGTGCTTCTCTAATAACATCTTCATTATTAGTAAGTAATCTGCATAAAGGCTCGCCTGCTATGTAATACATAAATGTAGACACTATCCCTATTGCAATACACCATATAAAAATAACTTTAACAGCCTTTTTAAGAGAGGTAATATCTCTGGCTCCAACGTATTTTCCGGTAAGTGCTTCTCCTGCATAGGCAAATCCGTCTATAAAGTAGGAGTAAAGCAACATTAATTTCATCATTATTGTGCTAACGGCAAGCAATGTATCTCCATATTTTGCAGCTAATGAAGTGAATCCGGCATAAACAAATAGAAAGCAGAATGAACGGATAAATAAGTCTATATTTATCATAAAAAAATTGCGAATATATTTTAGCTTTACACTAGTCTTAATGCAGATATATTTAAACAATTTTCTATAATAAATATACATTAAGATAATGGCTAGGATAAGTCCGATATATTGTGCCAAAACGGTGCCTGCCGCAATTCCCGAGAATCCCATGCCGGCATAAAGCGCAAAAAATACACTAGCAACCAAATTTACAACATTAACTGTAATATCAACAATCATGGGGCTTATTGCATTTTGCATTCCAATAAAAAATCCTTTAAAAACAAATAGCGAAAGTGTTGCCGGAGCAGCCCATATTCTTATAAAATAATAATCCCTAGAGAGAGCTTCTACCTGTGGTGAACACTCAATGAAAGAAAACGCAAGCTCTATATATAAATATTGTATAGCCCATATAATAACAACAATAGAAAGTGACGTTGCAATTCCTTGTGTAAAAACGCGCATGGCATCATTAAAATCGCGTCTCCCATAAGCTTGCGCAACAAGTCCTCCTGTCCCAATTCTTAAAAACCCCATGTTCCAATATAACAAATCAAAAAGCATTGTGGCTACAGCTACACCGCCTATAAGAGAAGCGTCTCCTAGCCGTCCGGCAATAGCCAAATCTACCATTCCAACAAGAGGGACGGTAATATTTGCAAAAATACTTGGCACTGCCAACTTAAGAACTGTTCTATTCATTAGGTAAAAAAATATTTTAGGTTATCGGTATTTTGTCTCTTCATCTAACATCCCAAGATATGATTCATATCGACCATAAGAGATAATACCACTTTCTACAGCTTCTTTTATAGCGCAGCCTGGCTCGTGGGTGTGGGTGCAGGGGGCAAATTTGCAATTATCTTCTATTCTTAACATTTCTGGAAAATACGTACTAAGCTCTTCTTTGCTAACATCTACCAGTCCAAAACCTCTTATCCCAGGCGTGTCAATTACAAATCCGCCCGATATTAAAGGGTGCATTTGATAAAACGTTGTTGTGTGTTTTCCCTGTAGATGATAATCGGATATTTCTGCTGTTTTTAAAATGAGTCTAGGATCTAAAGCTCCAATTATAGAAGATTTACCAACACCCGATTGCCCAGAAAAAAGAACTACTTTGTCTTTACACATCTCTTTAATCTCATTTAGCCCATTTCCAGTAACTGCCGAGGCGTAAATTACTTTGTACCCAACCCCTTCGTAAATTTCTTTAAACCGTGCAATTCGCTCTAATTGTTCCTTGTTATAAAGATCCATTTTGTTTATAACTATAGAGACGGGGACATTATACGCCTCACATGTAACAAGAAATCTGTCTATGAATTGTTGTTTAACCTCCGGTAAATCTATTGTAACAATAAGAAATACCATGTTAAGATTGGCGGCAATTATGTGCGATTGTCTAGACAAATTTGTAGATTTTCTAATAATATAATTTTTGCGTGGAAGTATAGTTTTTATAACGCCTAATTTTTCATCAGTCATTTCATATTCAACAATATCGCCAACAGCAATTGGGTTTGTTGAATTAAATCCCTTAAGCCTAAGTTTCCCTTTTATAACGGCTGGAAACAACTCCCATGTAGGGAGCTGTGAAAGGAGATAATGACTTCCGGTATGTTTTACAACTGTTGCAATATATGAACTACTCATTTACAAAAATTTATTTAGAGCGGTAAAGATACTAAATTGTATAAAAACCATTACCTTTGCAATAGAAAATATTAAAAATTAAAGTAATCAATTTAATGTTTACACTTAACGAGTTAGATAACATAGTAGAAAAAGGGCTGGAATCTTTAGATTTTCGCATGGAACCGGTAGATTTATATCAACCCATAGAGTATATGATTTCTATAGGGGGCAAAAGATTAAGACCAATAATGTGCCTTATGACTTATAACCTCTTTACCGATAAAATAGAAAAACCCATACTTTATCCGGCACTAGCATTGGAAATATTTCATGGCTTTACCCTTATACACGATGATATTATGGATAATGCAGATATCAGACGGGGACAGCCTACTGTTTACAAAAAATGGAATAATAATATAGCAATTCTTAGTGGCGATGTAATGAGTATAAAATCGTATGAATTGCTTGCAAATTGCCCTAATGAAAAACTTTCTCAAGTTTTATCTCTATTTTCTAAAACAGCCGCTCAAGTTTGCGAAGGACAGCAGTATGATATGAATTTTGAGGAGATGTCATTTATAACAATGGATGATTATATCTCAATGATAGGGCTTAAAACGGCAGTTTTGCTTGCGTGTTCCTCAAAAATGGGGGCTATAATAGCCGGAGCAGATAAAAAAGTAGCAGATTCTTTGTATGATTTTGGCTATAATCTAGGGATTGCATTTCAAATACAAGATGATTATCTTGATACATTTGGGCAGAGTAATATTTTTGGTAAAAATATTGGAGGCGATATATTAAATAATAAAAAAACGTGGCTATTGGTTGAGTCTTTTAAAAGAGCAGATTCTAAAGAAAAAGAGGAATTAGATTTTTTATTATCTCTATCGGCAGATAAAAGAATTGAAAAAATAACCGGTGTGCAAAACTTTTATACAAAAATGGGAATAAAAGAGGCTGCTGAGCACTCTATAGCAGAGTATCATAAAAAGGCAATGACAATAGTTGAATCCTTGTTATTAACAAGTACTCAAAAAACGCAGCTTGAGACTTTTGCTCACAATTTGTTAAAAAGAGATAAATAGTATTTAAAAACATATAATATTTACAAGATGAAATTTAGCGAACTAAGTAATAGTATTTTTGATAAATGTATAGCAAACTATCATTTAACAGATAATGTAGATGCTCCTATAAGTAATCCGTATAAATTACAAACAATAGAATATTTTCTTTATCTTAAAAATTGGATTGACACGGTTCAATGGCATTTTGAGGATATTATTCGCGATCCAAATATTAATCCGGTTGAAGCACTTAAATTAAAAAGAAGGATTGATAAGTCTAATCAAGATAGGACAGATCTTGTAGAGCTTATAGATAGTTATATGCTAGACAAATACAAAGAGGTAAAAGTGCTTAAAGATGCTTCTATAAACACAGAGAGTCCTGCGTGGGCAATTGATAGACTTTCTATTCTTGCTCTTAAAATTTTTCATATGCAGGTTGAGGCAGATAGAAAAAATGCTGATAGTAAGCATGTAGAGCAATGTAAGAAAAAGCTTAATGTGTTACTTACTCAAAGAGAAGATTTATCTATGGCAATAGACCAACTATTAGTTGATATTGAGGAGGGTAAAAAATACATGAAAGTTTATAAGCAGATGAAAATGTATAATGATCCTTCTTTAAATCCAGTGTTGTACGCAAAATAGATTTATAAATTTAAATAGTTTATAATAATGGATGATGGTAATGGTGGTAAGAAAAAGCATATTCTTATAATAAGGTTATCGGCGCTTGGAGATGTTGCAATTTCCGCCCCACTTATAAGAGAATATGCTCTTAGAAATCCAAAAGTAAAATTTACAATGGTTTCACAAAAATTGATGGAGCCCTTTTTTACAGGTATTAGCAACCTTGGGTTTATTTCTATAAATCTAAAACAAGATGGTAATTTGAGTGGCGTTATTAAGTTTGCCAAAAGTTTACTTAAATTAAAACCCACACATGTTGCAGATATTCATAATGTCCTAAGAAGTAGAGTAATAAGGTATTATTTAATGTTGCATGGAATTCCAAGTAAGGTTATAGATAAAAATAGGGCAAAACGGAGGGAACTTACAAAGCGCAGTAATAAAAATCTTACCCCTATAAACAGTAGTCAACGTAATTACGAGGATGTTTTAGTTGCACTAAAGCTTAAAGACCTTAATTTTTCTAATATGCCTATTACGTATGCAAAAAACAATAAT
The DNA here is from genome assembly GCA_036659275.1 of Bacteroidales bacterium. Taxonomy (GTDB): domain Bacteria; phylum Bacteroidota; class Bacteroidia; order Bacteroidales; family UBA932; genus Egerieousia. The sequence continues at coordinate 45,202 of JAVXCW010000012.1, forward strand.
ATTGGAGTTAGAAAAATAGGAATAGCTCCGTTTGCAAAACATAAGGGGAAATGTTGGCCATTAGAATATATGGAGGAGGTTGTTCTTGCTCTTAGTAAAGATCATAATAATAAGATAATACTTTTTGGAGGAGGAACCGAAGAAGAGAAAATATTAATGGGATGGGAGCAAAAATATTCAAATACTCAATCGATAGTTGGAAAATACACTCTTGCTCAAGAGCTGGAAATTATAAAAGGGCTTGATATAATGGTTAGTATGGATTCTGCAAATATGCATTTTGCATCGTTTGAGCGTGTTCCGGTAGTTTCTATTTGGGGTGCTACTCATCCAAGTGCCGGGTTTTATGGTTGGGGACAGGATATTAAAAATGCTATCCAAATTAATTTATCGTGTAGGCCATGTTCTATTTATGGAAGTAAAGAGTGCCGTAGAGGAGATTATGCTTGTTTAAAAGAGATTAAGCCACAGATGGTTGTATCCAAAATTATGGAGATTATATAAAAGTTATATGTTAAGACAAATAGAGATAATGGCTCCTGCAGGCAATTTTGAGTGCCTAATGGCCGCAATTCAAGGAGGAGCAAATTCAATATATTTTGGAGTAGGAACTCTTAATATGCGTTCGCATTCTGCAAATAATTTTAATCCCGATGATATAAATGAGATTGTTTTAATATGCAATGAGCATAATGTTAAAACGTATCTTACATTAAATATTGTTATTTATAACCAAGATATTGAGCCTATGAAAAAGGCTTTAGATGCTGCAAAGTTGGCCGGAATAAGTGCAGTTATTGCATCTGATATGTCGGTTATTAGTTATGCTCGCAAAATTGGTGTTGAGGTGCATATTTCTACACAACTTAATGTTTCTAATTTTGAGGCTGTTAAGTTTTATTCTCAATTTGCAGACGTAATAGTTCTTTCTAGGGAGCTTACTTTACCACAGGTAAAAGAAATAAAGGAGGGAATTGTGCGTGAGGGGATAAAAGGACCTAGTGGAAAGGAGTTGCAACTAGAATTATTCTGTCATGGGGCATTATGTATGGCAGTATCTGGCAAGTGTTATCTTAGTTTGCATCATTACAATGCCTCTGCAAATAGAGGGGCTTGTTATCAGCTTTGCCGTAGAGGTTATAAGGTAACCGATTTGGAAACCGGAGATTCTTTAGAAATTGATAATAAGTATATAATGTCTCCCAAAGATTTGTGTACCATAGAGTTTATTGATAAAATTATTGATGCCGGAGTTTCTGTTTTTAAAATTGAGGGGAGGGCTAGGAGCGCAGAGTATGTTAAAAAAGTGACAGATGCATATAGGAGGGCTGCCGATGCCGTACTTAATAATACGTATACTCCACAATTTGTAGCTTCTTTAAAAGAAGAGGTTGGTGAGGTATTTAATCGTGGATTTTGGGATGGTTACTATCAGGGAGCTAAATTAGGTGAGTGGAGTGATGTATATGGTAACAAAGCTACCAAGACTAAGACCTATGTTGGAAAGATAACTAATTATTTTTCAAATATAGGTGTTGCCGAAATTCTTGTTGAATCGGGGGAAATTAGTGTTGGAAGCAATTTACTTATTATAGGCCCTTCTACAGGAGTATTAGAAATTACCCCTGTAGAGATAAGAGTAGATCTTAAGCCATTGCGTACTGCCGTAAAAGGGGACCTTTGTTCTATTGCAATTGCACAAAAATTACGTAGATCTGACAAAGTATATCTATTTGAATAACTTTCTCTAGAATATTTCCGCCAACATACAGCGTGCACTGCCACCGCCATTTTTTTCTATATAATTTAGTTTGGGCGATACAATTGTTTGGTAGTGCTTTGTTATTTTGGCAAGTTGTTCCTTTGTAAGGGTTGCTTTTGCTGTTGCCGAAAGGACAAGTACTAGCTCACCGTTTTTATTGGCTACTATTAACATATTACCTGCAAAGTTGTGCATTTGCTCAAAAGTTATTTCAATAATTTCCTTGTCGTTTTCTTCTAATAGTTCTATAAGGCGTTCTCTATCATCTAACTTAGTAATGGCATCTAAGCATACAAAAGCGTACCTTACCCCAACGCACATCATTACATTGGTGTGGTATATAGGAGTTCCGTCTTCATCTGCTGCCTCAAATAAAAAGTAGTTGTAGTCTAGTAAAGTTGCCCATTCTTCTAGTACGTCTTCATTACTACGAGGTGACGCACAGCAAAAAGCAATTTTATGTTTTCTATCTAATATGAGGCTACCTGTTCCCTCTAAAAACTTTCCTTCTTGTTCAAAATGGGTAAGATCTATAATCTGCCTAAATGTTTTATTTTGGTATCCCGATAGAGTTTTTAATACATTTTTATCCCTTTCTAATCTTCTATTAGGGGCATTCATTGGGTATAGGACTAATGTACTTCCGCCATTTCCCAATTCTTCTGCGCTATGGGTTGTAAACCAGTTATTTGGGAAAATAGAATCGGGGGTGTGGGGCTCTAAGGTATCTTCTGCCACAACAACATTTACATCTGCCTCCATTAGGAGTTTGACATAATTATCAAACTCCTTTAGGGCATTTTCTTGTGCGTGTTCTTCAAATCCTTTTTCTTGGAAACTATTGTTTCCTGCTGTTTGTTCGTTATATGAAAAGGCTATTGGCCTTACCATAAGAATGGTGTTGGAACATTGCATATAAAAGTATTTATTCTAGTTCTTTAATAGATTTTTTAATTATTTCTATTGCGTTGCGTAGCTCTGCTTCTGTTATTACCAATGGTGGAGCAAATCTTATTATATGTTTGTGGGTTGGTTTTGCTAGTAATCCGTTCTTTGCCATTTGAATACATACGTCCCACGCTTCTTTGCCATTGTGAGGCTTAATAATTATTGCATTTAATAATCCTTTTCCCCTTATTTGTTCTATATAAGGAGAGTTTGCTTTTGCCATTTCTTCTCTAAAAATGGTTCCAAGGTATTCAGCTTTTTCAACAAGATTTTCTTCTTTAACAACAGTAAGTGCTGCTACAGCTACTCTTGCTGCTAGGGGAAATCCTCCAAATGTTGAGCCATGCTCACCTGGTTTTATGGTTAACATTATTTTGTCGTTGGCCAAACATGCAGAGATTGGGAGTACCCCTCCAGATATAGCTTTACCTAAAATAAGAATATCGGGATGTATATTTTCGTGATCGCAGCAAAGCATTTTTCCTGTTCTTGCTATACCGGTTTGTACTTCGTCTGCTATAAATAAAACATTGTGCTTTTTACAAAGATTAAAGCATTTTTTTAGGTAACCTTCGTCTGGAACAAACACACCGGCTTCTCCTTGTATTGGTTCTACAATAAAGCCGGCAACGTTTTTACCGCAGTTATTAAGAACATTTTCTAGAGCTGTAGAATTGTTGTAAGGTATTCTCTCTAATCCCGGTGTAAACGGACCGTATTGCGAGTAAGACTCGGGGTCGTTACTCATAGATATTATTGAAATTGTGCGCCCGTGAAAGTTTCCGTTGCAGCAAATTATTATTGCTTTGTCTTCGGGAATTCCTTTTTCTACATAACCCCATCGACGAGCTAGTTTAAGGGCTGTTTCTACGGCCTCGGCACCTGAGTTCATTGGAAGAACTTTATCGTATCCAAAGTATTTGGTTATAAATTCTTCGTATGGGCCAAGTGTATCGTTATAGAAAGCTCTTGATGTTAGACATAATGTTTGTGCCTGATCGCATAGCGCTTTAACTATTTTTGGGTGACAATGACCTTGGTTTACGGCAGAATAAGCAGATAGAAAATCAAAATATTTATTTCCGTCTACATCCCATACAAACGCCCCTTTTCCTTTGGCCAATACTACCGGTAGCGGATGGTAGTTGTGTGCACCATAATTATTTTCTTGGTTAATAAAAACCTGTGCCTTACTAGAGCCTGTTACATTGGTTGTTTCCATAAGTATAGTTTTGAGTTCTTTCCCCAAAGTTATACATTTTCTTAGTATATTTGCACTTTTATCTATTTAATTATATATTTTAACTGTAAAAATATGAATAAAGAGGACAAAAAGCGAGAGTTTCCCAATACGTATGTTATAATTTTTGTTATAATAGCTATTTGTGCATTAGCAACGTGGATTGTGCCGGGAGGTGAATATATAAATAATTCGTCGGAGTTTAGGTATGTTAAAGCTGAAGGGCAATGGTGGGAAGTTTTCTCGGCGTTTTATAATGGTTTTGTTAAACAAAGCGGAATTATAGTGTTTATTCTTATAATTGGAGCGGCATTTTGGATTGTAAATAAAAGTAGGGCTATTGATGCCGGGATATTCTCATTTCTAGGGTTTGTAACAAAGTTAGAACAAAATAAATTTCTTGCTAAAGTAGGTGTTAACAATATTGTTATAGTGCTTGTAATGCTGTTGTTTAGCTTGTTTGGAGCAGTTTTTGGAATGAGCGAAGAAACTATAGCATTTGTAATCATTATTGTTCCGTTGGCAATCTCTATGGGGTACGATTCTATTGTTGGACTTTGTATGGTTTATGTTGCGGCACATGTTGGGTTTGCAGGGGCTATATTAAATCCGTTTACTATTGGAATTGCTCAAGATATTGCAGGATTACCATTGTTTTCAGGCATAGAATATCGGTTTTTTTGCTGGATAGTTCTTAATATTATAACTATTATATTTGTATTGTTGTATGCTTCACGTGTAAAGCGTAATCCTAAAAAATCTATTATGTATGAGAATGATGCTTATTGGCGTACTCATATTGAGCAGACAGGTGGTAAGGTAGAGTATTATAAGAATATAGAGTCGAAGGTTTCATTTGTTTTGGCATTGGCTGTTGTTATGGTATTTACTTTTATTTATAGTGAGGGTTGCCATATTTCTATTGGGACGTCAAATATTCATACCCCTTGGCTACTTCGCTTTACCGCCATAGCTTTTATTGGGCTATGTGTGGTGGCTTTAAAAAAATCCGTGCATTTTTATGTGCTTACTTTATTAGGCTTTACTATTGTGTATCTTATTATTGGAGTGCTTGGATATCAATGGTATATTGGGGAGATTTCTGCGCTATTTTTAGGGTTGGGAATATTGAGTGGGATTGCTATGGGGCTATCGGGTAATAAAATTGTTAAGGAGCTTATGGAGGGGGCAAAGGATATTATTGGGGCAGCGCTTATTGTTGGGCTTGCTGCGGGTATTGTGTTTATTTTGCAAGAGGGGAAAATTATTGATACTATTTTGCACTCAATGGCAAGTGGCTTGGGGAAGGTTGGTGAGGTTGGTTCTTTGGGGATGATGTATGCAATTCAGACTATAATAAATATTGTTATTCCATCGGCGAGCGCAAAAGCAGCTATTACTATGCCTATAATGGCTCCTTTTGCAGATATTATAGGTGTTAGCAGGCAGGCTACAGTTATGGCGTTCCAATTTGGGGATGGTTTTACTAATATGATTACTCCTACATCGGGGGTGCTTATTGCGGTTTTGGGTATTGCTAGAATTCCTTATAATAAGTGGTTTAAGTGGGTGTTGCCTTTTGTGTTATTACTTATATTTGTGGGATTCCTCCTTTTGTTGCCTACTATTTTTATTTCTTTGCCCGGATTCTAAAAAACAGCCTAAAAATT
>JAVXCW010000013.1:0-49093 GCA_036659275.1 Bacteroidales bacterium
AAAAGTTAACTATTCCTCTATTTCCCAAACCGTGAACGATCTACTTCTTTGTGTTGCCTTACTTTATAGTTTCCGAATTTATAAATAAAAGACAATGAAACCATTCTGGAATCGGGAATCATATTCATTACTAAATTTTGTGTCTTATACTGGAGGTAAAGATATTTTGGAGTCCACGAATTAAACATATCATTAACTTTAAACGATAACTCTATTCTATTATTATTAGAAATCCACTTTGCCCCTGCATCTACCCTATACATACTACTAATAACCATTGGCCCCTGAATATTACGAGTAATATATGAACCCGATAGCTCAGCTTTTATATTAGGCTTAGATGAAATATTAAATATATTATTTAGCCCGACATAAAAAGCAAAATTATCTTTATTAAAACTTATATCGTAATAATGTTTACTTTTTGTTTTATCATAATAACCATTTAAAGTTAATCTTGAATCTAGCCAAAATCCTACTTTAAAAGGAACAACCACATTTAGCCCAAATTTGCTTGAATAATCGGAATTTAGAGTTTTATATATAAGGACTAATCTATTGGGAGCCTGATATGGAAGTTGATTAAAATTATCATCTATATAATTTGTATACAGCGTAAAAATATATTTATTTTTTAATATATAATTCAATTGAGCCGAATAAAGTTTTGATGGCCTTAATAATGTATTACCTTGAATCTCTGCGTATCCACTAAGATAAGAAATTGAATTCTGCATCTCCCAATAACTAGGATAAGTCTTATCTGATGAAACAGATAATTGAAAAATATTATTTGAGTTGGCTACATAAGTAAATTCCATCATTGGAAATAAACTCCAATAATCAATCTCTTTATGTTTATAATACTCCCCTGTTAAAGCTGCACTTAAAGAAAGATTGTTGGAAAAACTTTTAGAAAAGCCAGCATATAAATTATACACATATTCATTTAATTTACTACTGCTATTAGAACCCTCCCAATTATGAATATTCAACGAATTATAGATTTGTGAGCTCTTATCGGAAGCAAAACTAAATTTTGTCCCATAATTAATGCTCCAATCTTTTCCTAATTTGTGATTTTGATCTGCATAAAATGAAAGTCTACGAATATTTTGTTTCGATTGCGCATTAAAGGCATCTTCTTTTCCTGCCATATTTTCTTTGTAATATTGCGTAGTATGGTTTTTATAATAAGTAAAATCAATACCAGTACTAAGCCCAAAGCCGGATACATATCCTAATTCTAAATTGTGCATCTGTATTGGACTATCGGAGACTTTTTTGTTTTCCGAATTAGAATACGTCCCTTTTGAAGAGGTAAAGGGATGTGACCACTGTTGAATTTCAGATGTATATGCAAAACTTACTTTGTTTTTATCGTTTAAATTCCAGTCATTTCCCAAACGGAAAGTGTGAATTGGTGTGCTTGTATATCCTCTATCAAATTGCTCTATATTATAAACTTCCCCTTTAAATAAATGATGTGAAAATACATCTTCACCATTTCGCTGCCGCTCATAACCAAATGAATACATAAAATCGGTGGTAGATTTTGGTGTATTATAAACTAATGTAGCACCTGCCTTATAGTTTGCATAATATCCCTGATTATAAGAAGTATTAATTTGGCCTTGCAGCCTAGTAGAATCTGCCCCTCCAGTTTTAAGAACAAGATTAATTACGGCTCCGCGCACATGATATTGTGGCGGGGCACTGTACATTATTTCCGCCAATTGAATCCGCTCTTTGGGCATATTTTTCAATAAATTTTCTAGTTGACTTTCGCCCATATTAGTTGTTTTACCGTTTATAACTACTGTTACCATATTTGCTCCGGCCAGCTCTATTTTTCCACTCCGTTGCTGCACTCCCGGTAATTCTAATATAGCTTCATAAGCACTTGTAGCCATTTTATTTTTTAACAACTGTGACATTTTATATGTCATTTTTCCATCTTCAACTTTAAGGATAGAGCGGTCTGCCTTTACTACAACTGCTGCAAGCTGATTGGAATTTTCTTTAAGTATAATTGTACCTAAACTATCTTTAGACGACTCTATTGTTAGATTATGATACGTAAGATGTTGTATCAATAAACGATACGGCCGAGTTTTTGAATCAAACTGAAACCTTCCATCAATATCTGTTGTGGTTACCCCAATATATACAGAATCTATTGTTTGTAAAACGACAGCCACCCCAATAACGGGTTCTGCTTTATCATCTGTTACCATGCCATAGATAGTTGCTTTATGCGTCTGTGCTAAAGTAATAAGTGAGGTAAAGCAAATAATAATAGTTAAAATGTGTTTTTTTATGATTATAAATAGTAAGTCATATTTCATATTGTTTGTCTAAAAATTAACGATGAATTATTCCCTCCAAACCCAAATGAATTGGAGATTACTGTTTTAATCTTTTGCCCTTGTACGCAATTAACTTGCGGTGTAAGTGTAACACCGTTAATTGGGATACTAAAATTTAAATTGGGGTATAATACACCATTATTAATAGCTAGCACACAATATACAGCTTCAATTCCCCCGGCGGCAGCTAATGTGTGCCCTGTAAATTGCTTAGTAGAACTAAATGGGGGAACATGTTCTCCCCAAATACGAATAATGGCCTCGGCCTCCGATGCATCATTGTTTATTGTTCCGGTACCATGTACATTAATATAATCAACTTCATTGGGTTTAATGTGTGCCATATTTAATGCTCTGCTCATAGCTAAATATGCTCCGTTACCTTCGGCCGAAGAGGCTGTTTGATGATATGCATCATTTGCATTTGCATAACCGGCTAAATAACAATAAGGACTTCTCTCTAAAGTTTGCTCACTTTGCAAAACTAAATAGCCTGCCCCCTCTCCCAAATTAAGGCCATTACGATAGTTATCAAACGGACAACACTCTTTAGAATCTAATATCATTAATGAGTTAAATCCGTTAAGGGTAAATTTGCACAAAGCATCGGTTCCGCCAACAATTACAGCATCTAAATAGCCGTTCCGTATCATACGGGCTCCTAACATAATTGCATTTGCTGCAGAAGAACATGCAGTACTTATTGTGGTTTGAAATCCTTTTATTCCACAATATTCCGCAATTTTTTTGGTGCTGTGGCAACAATCGTGCGAAACCACATCTCTTAGTCGCCCACTATCGGGATTATTTGTAAAATATTTGTAAAATTCTTCTGTAAGATCCATCCCCCCAACCGAGGTTGCAGAAATAATTCCAACACGGAGGTTACTTAAATTTATATTAGAATCTTTTACAGCCTCAAATGCGGCCAACATTCCAAGTAATGCAGTACGAGAATAAGTTTTATTTACAGAAAGCTTTAACAATTGCTTAAGTTCTGTATTAGAATATTTTACCTCGCCTACAGGTAATTTATGAATTGTGTTTAACCGCAATATAGGAGCTATGCCATGAGCCGATGAAATAAGAGCGGAGAAATTTTGCTTAACTCCAATCCCTATAGCCGATACTACCCCTATCCCACTAACACAAATACGCATTACTTCTTTCTATTTGTGTTTATATAATCTGCCAATGTACTAACTGAATAGAATATAGGCCTTGCCTCTGCCGGATTTTCTATTCTTATTCCATAATGTTTTTCTAATATAAGTATAATTTCAAGGGCATCAATTGAATCGAGACCAAGCCCATCTCCATCTCCAAAAAGAGGAGCATTTATATCAATATCATTTGGAGTAATATCCTCCAAATTAAGAGCTTCAATAAGATGCACTTTTAATTCTTCAATTAATTTTTCCATAATCTTTTTTTGTTATCTATTATATATATATTATTTTTCTATTTCTCCATTAGGATCATTTGAGAACTATACCTTTCTCCTATTTTTTCGCACCAACCGTAAATAATAGCTTTACAACCACTTTGAGCAAGCACTATTTTGGCATATTTTTCTAAAAACTCTTTTGAAATTTTACTATTAATAAAAAATGTATTTTCTCCTTGTATTTTGTGCCTAATACATATTTCGCCCAAAACAACATTTGGTAGTGTATACACAAACACCGCAGGGCTTGTTCCCTCTTCATTATGTTTATTAAGAATCTCTTGATGTTTTAAATCTGTATCTAAAGACGAACTTTTATTAGACAAAACAATTGCCAAATCCAAAGGCTTATATTTATACCCCTTAAGCAAATATTCAGCTGTTACATAACCAAGTTTACACAAATCATCCATTTTATAAAACTTAATATTTGGAGTTTCCAAAGCCTTAAATTCCGCCCTAATATATTCATTAAAATTGCATACAGATGATATTGAATGTTGCGCAATTTTGCGATAAGTTACTTCTTCTGCCACAGAATTAATATTTTTAGAATATTCTGCACACGCTAACACAATTGCCGCATTACACCCTCCAAAACCCGATGCTGTTTTTACACATCGTTTCATATCTATAACTGTATTTTTGCCTAAAACTACAATAGGAGCCGGCACACCTAATGTTGTAAAACCTAATGTTCCAAATAGGACCCCCATTTTAAGTTGTTGGGCACACATTATAGTTTCCACAACGCCAGATGCTCCTAATGTATGCCCAAAATATGGTTTTAAACTTGTAACAGGAGTATTTTGCAATCCGCAAAGAGTAATTGCTTTAGACTCCATTTCATCATTAAATAATGTAGCGGTTCCATGGGCATTAATAAAACTTATATTATGCTGCTCTACATTACTTTGGTTCATAGCCTCCTTAATTGCATAAGCCAATCCATCTCCGCTCCGCGAAGGGCCCGATATATGATTTGCATCATTTGTTATAGCCCCCCCCTCAATTACAACACCACCCGAAAGTGCGTTATTTGAAGTAATAAGCATTGAGGCACACGCCTCCCCTAATGTAAGTCCATTACGCTGTATATCATATGGCTTACAAGGAGTGCTACTTAAAGATTTAAATGAGCTAAACCCACTTATAACAAAATCGGTTAAAATATCGCCCCCAACAACAATAATATTTTTATAGGCCCCATTACTAATTAACCTAGATGCAACAATAGTTGCAGAAACACCCGATATACAGGCATTAGATATTACAATAGGTTCATTTACAGCATTAAAATAGTTTGCAACTCGCTGCGCCATTTTCCATAAATAAATTCTATCATCCTCCAAATTATTGTTCTGCGAAAGTAAATTTATATTTCCTTTTGTAGTAGAAAAAATAATTGCACACTCACTACTATTTAAATTAACACCACTCTGTTCTATAACATCTTTAACTGAAAGAATCATAAGTTGCTCTAGCGGCAAATACTCCTCTAAAGAGTAACAACCTACGGCTTTACATAATCTATCTTTATCTATAGCAGCAGCAATAATCCCTTTGGAATAAGGCTTTATCCCAACAACTCCTGCACACACATTAGTAACATTCTCTTTTGTTGTAAAGCCCAATGCACTAATTATATTAGTAGCCCCAATATATGTTGTTACAATATTACCCATCTACGCCCTATTTATTTTACGTTCCATCTCTTTTTCCAATCTAAATAAAATTTTGGATTTACAAGTTCCAGTACCCCATCACTATTCAAAAACACCTGTATACTCTCTCCCGTAGCCACCACCTGCATATCACGCTCCCTAAAAATAGTATACTCAAATAATATTTTTGCAGCTTCACAATTAATATAACTAGTTTCAACAATTGCAGTTTCTCCACACCTTAATGGTAACTTAAAATCTAAACTCAATTTTACCAACGGTGCAACAAAACCGCTATTATATATCTCCATATAATTTAATCCGCTAAACTCACGCCCAAAAGCCTCTCTCCCATCCTCAAAATAGCGCACATATTCACCATGCCATACAATATGCATAGAATCCACCTCGCTAAACCTAACCCTAATGGTTGTTCTATTTACAAGGCTTGCTTTGTTTTTCTTTCTTCTTTCCATATAATTAGAAACATTCTTAATTTTGTGCAACTGCAACTTTCATTTCACATTCTGCAATTTTTAGCTCCCCGATAGATACTTTTGCCACTAATAATGTAATTCCAAACACCTCCTGCATTACAACTATCTCTGTCATTAACTCATCCCCTACCTTAGGCAACATCTCTATTCTCATTTTATTAATAGAGCCAATAAAACCAAGTGGAACCTCTTTATTTTTAACCTTATACATATATCCAATCCTTAATGCTGCCGATTGTGCTATATGCTCAATAATTCCAACATCTTGCAAATAACCATCTTTGCAAAACATATTATCATTAAGTACAGTTAAACCACTGTACGAAACTTCATTATTAACACTCCACAATTTATCAACCATTACAATAGGTTTACGCTGAGGAATGTAATCTAAAATCTCTTCCCCTTGCGCTATGGCTTTCTCAAATACTCCCATAATACCCCTTTTTTATTTCGCTTTGTCCTTAACATCTCCATCATTGGATTTAACGGTACATCGGGAAATATCCAAGCCTTTCCCGTTTCTAATGCAGCCTGTTTTGTTTCATTAATATTAAACCCCTCTGCAATATAATATGTAGGTTTAAGTAAATTATCCTCTTTAAAAATAACCCCTTGCTCAATAGCTAATTGCTGCAACCTTGTCCCCGGATAAATTCTCATTCCAAAATATGGAAAAAACACACTATACTCTATCTTTTTAGAATTTTCCATTGTCTCATAAATAGTTTTCTGCGTTTCACCATATCCTCCCAAAATTAAGAAATGAGCATAATATATATTATGTTTCAGACAAAGATTTGAACTATATAAAACATCCGAAAATTCAAAATTTTTACCATAATTACTTAGTTGCTCATTGGAAAACGATTCCGTTCCAAACTCAACATGAGTAAGTCCCGATGCCTTATACAACGCAAGCATATCATCTGTAAGATTATGCGGAGAAAAATAGGCTCCCCAATTTATATTAACTCCACTCTCAATAAGTTTCTCTGCTAATTTAGCATTATAATTACTATTAATATTAAATACCGAATCCGTAAAAAACAAATAATTAACCCCAGTTTCCTTTTTTAAACGTTTAATATTATCAACTATTAAATCTATATCCAACGTCCTCACACATCTCCCATCAATAATTGGATATGAGCAATAAATACAATTATACGGACATCCCCTTTTAGTTTGAATATTAAGCATTCCACTTTGCTTCCAATAATAATCAATTAAAGATTCTTCAAATTTTACATCTAAAGATTTAAGATAATTAACATGCGCATTACAAATAAACTTTTCATTATCATAACACACAATACCCTCAATATCTTTAACCTCATTTCCACACTCAAGAGCCTCTATAAGTAATTTTAAAGAGTTTTCCCCCTCCCCTATAATTCCATAATTTGGATTTAAAATATCAAAAATAGCCTTTGGATAAATTGAAAATCCAGCCCCTCCAATTATTATGGGAATATTTGTATTTGCCTTTATTAAATCTATAATCTCTTTATATCCACTAATAAAGCTAGTAGTATCTAACGAATTAGCCCCATCAACATTGCGCAACGAAACCCCAATATATGAATATCCACCATATTTAACAATATTTGCAAGCTGCACAGTATCACCAATATTACAATCAAATATCTGTACCGAAAAGCCATTTAAATATTTTTCTAAATAAGCACGCAAATATGAAAGTCCTATTGGATAAACAGGATACGGATTTGTAAGACGATTAGCAGAAACAAGAAGTATGGTTTTCATTAATCCCAATATTTATAAAAATTAAACCATTGCTGCGGATATTTTCTAACTATATTTTCCAATGCAACAGCATATTCATTTAATAACTGCTGTTCTATAGAAATGTCTTTTTTCCGTTCAACATTATTTGCTATTACAAAATGAAACTTATATCTAAAATTAGGCTCTTTAGTTGCAAAATAGAATACAACAGGAACATGCATCCTAGACGCAATTAAAAACGGACCGGCAGGAAATTTCACATTTCCTCCCATAAAATTGTACTCTAACGTACTCTTTTCGCTAATATATCGGTCACCTTGAAAACACACATATTCCCCTGAATCAATAGCACATTTTATCTTTATTATACTCTCAATAGAATCATTTTCGAGCGCAATAATTTTATAGTTCTTTCTTGAATGTTTATTTATTGCCTCTTTAATTTTTTGGTACTCCACATCATACATAACTATGTTTATTTTTTTTCCATAATCGTAAAAAAACGGAGCCCCAACTTCCCACGTACCAACATGCGCCCCAATCATTACAACACCGCAACCACTATTTAAAACTTCTAAAAATGACTCATAATTATCAAAATCGAATTTATACCTCCCTTCATTACCATTAACAATTGCCACTTTATCAATTATAGTTTGCCCAAAACGATAGTAATGTTTAAATATCTTAATAAAGGCCAATAATTTACCGTATTTTAATATCTTTCTGTTATAATTCCATATTGCAATAGAAGATTTTTTAGAAAAAGGGACAAAATAAGGAACAACTACAAACAATAGAGCATACGCTGCCCTTATTCCAAGATACCTTATCGTTAGAATAAAACAGAGGTGACCCAACGAACCACCTCTAGACCTGCCGCTCCATTTTATTTGTTTAATATTCCCCATCCATCTTTTTTATTCAACGCGTTTTAACTATAATTAAATCATAAAAATCTTGGAATGTTTTAATATTTATAAAATCGCTCCCTACCAATGTTACATTAAAATTCTGTTCAACCAATACCACAATATCAACTAAATCTAGGCTATCAAGATCTAATGTAGACATAAGTTGCGCATTGGGGGTAATTATAGATGCGTCCACCTCAAACTCATCGGCTAAAACTATATTAATTTTTTTAATAATCTCTAAATCTGTCATGCGTAAACTATTTATTTATATTTTTTAACTATTAATGTTGAATTAGTTCCCCCAAAGCCAAATGAGTTTGAAAGGAACATATCAAATTCTGTATTTACTCTCTCACTAGGAATATTAAGCGGTTCAGACGCCACATCTTTTTCTATCAAGTTAATATTGGGAGCAATAAAATTATTTTTCATCATAAGAGTGGAGTATATTATTTCGCTCGCTCCAGCCATCCACATCTCGTGCCCCGTCATAGATTTTGTAGATGCAACGTATGGTTTATGTGTTCCAAAAACCTTATTTATTGCCTGCGCTTCATTAAAATCTCCTACAGGAGTTGAAGTAGCATGAGCATTTAAATACCCTATTTGCTCAATTGCAACTCCTGCATCCTTTATAGCCATATTAAGTGACCTACACGGGCCATCAACATTAGGCACCGATATATGTTCTCCATTAGATGAAAAGCCATACCCAATTACCTCTGCCAAAATTGGAGCTCCACGCTTAACTGCATGCTCCAAACTTTCAACTATAATTGTAGCAGCACCTCCGCTAGGCACAAGCCCATCTCTATTTTTATCAAATGGGCGAGATGCCTTTGTTGGCTCATCTTCTCTAACCGAGAACGCACCCAATCCGTCAAAACTTCCAACCGAATATAAATTAACTTCTTGTGCGCCACCGCATATTACACAATTTTGCAATCCGTTTTTAACCAACAAATAGGCCATTCCTATGGCATGCGAACCACTTGCACAAGCCCCTGAAATTGTAAAATTTATCCCCCTAAGATTAAAAATAACAGATAAATTCATTGATACTGTAGAATTCATTGATTGAAAAATGTTTCCCGATCCAATAAGCTGTGTATTCCTCTTCTCTCGCATAATATCTATCCCCTCTATTACTGCCCGTGCAGTACTATCATTGCCATATAATATACCGGCCTCATTTTCCGCAAGATATTCTTTATTAATATTTGCGTTTTTTAACGCCTCGCTCGTTGCTACATAAGCATAATAACCTTGCTCCGGGAGACATATTCTGCTCCGTCTATCTAATACCTCTTTTAAATTAGGAGTCTCCAATAATCCTGTTAATGAAGACCTATACCCCATCTCCTTACGAGCAGGATCAATCCCTATCCCCGAAACACCATTATATAAAGAGGCAGTTACCTCCTCTAAATTTTTTCCAATACATGAGTAAATCCCCATGCCGGTTATAACAACTCTATTCATCTATGTATATAATCCTCCATTAATAGAAATTACCTCACCTGTAATATATGATGCGTTTTCAGACGCTAAAAATCCAACTAATTCGGCCACCTCACCTGCCTCTGCAAAACGGCCAACCGGAATAAGCTTTTTAAGTTCTTTTTCATCTAACCCATCGGTCATATCTGTCCGCACATACCCCGGAGCAACTGCATTAACCGTAACCCCTTTTTTTGCAACCTCTTGCGCCAATGCCTTAGTAGCCGCTATAATCCCACCTTTTGCAGCAGAATAATTAGTCTGCCCTGGCAACCCTTTAATTCCCGATAGAGAGACAACATTAATTATTCGTCCAAAACGTTTAACCAACATGTTTTTAAGCAGTGGCTGCGTAACATTAAAGAACCCGTTTAATCCTATATTAATTACATTGTTCCACTCCATAGGCTGCATCCATACCATAAGATTATCCTTACGTATCCCTGCATTATTTACTAATACCTCTATATATAACTGCTCATTCTCTTTTTGCCAATTATTTAGTACAGTTGTACTTTGCTCTAAATTAGAAACATCAAAAGGCAATAACTGCCCATCTGAGCCATGTTCCCTAACAGCCTCCAAAGTTTTTTGCGCTTCGCCAACATTATGGCTATAATTAATAAGTACATAATAGCCCATTTTAGCTAATTTAATACTTATAGCACGTCCAATTCCTCTACTTGCCCCGGTTACTAATGCACATTTCATTTATAAACTATTTAAATTAAAATCCGTCATTTTTAAATATTTTACAATTGTCTCAATCTCTTTATACTTTGGGGTATCCTCAATAAATATTGGACATATCTCTCGTATATCATTATATATTTTCAATGATTTAGCAGAAATTTTATCCTTAATATTCAAACAATCTATAGCCTGAGCAATAGCCATAAAATGAATAGACATAACCTCGTATGAGTTTTCTATAACAGTTTTTGCAATAAGAGCAGAATTTGTTCCCATACTTACAATATCTTGATTATCATTATTATTAGGGATACTATGAATATACATAGGATTAGATAACGTTTGGCACTCAGCTGTTGTAGAAGTTGCAGTAAATTGAGCAGCCTGTAATCCGTAATTTAGTCCTAACACCCCCATATTTACAAACGGCGGCAAAATTCCATTAATTCTATCATGAAACAAATAATTTAACTGACGCTCTGTAAGCATAGTAAGCTTTGTTATTGCAATTTTAAGCTTATCCATTTCAAAAGAGACATAATCACCATGAAAATTTCCACCATGATACACATTCTTAGTTTTAACATCAACCACCGGATTATCATCCACCGAATTTAACTCATTTATAAGCACTTGCTCAGCATTTACTAATTCATCAAATACTGGTCCTAATATCTGTGGCACACATCTTAAAGAGTAGTATGGTTGCACCTTATGCTTAAATACACTCTCTGTATGTTTAGACCCATATAATTCTATTTCACGCTTTAATACACATTTACTATCCCTAGAAAACTCTCTCATAATGCGAGCTATATTTTTTTGCCCACTATGACATTTCATTTCATTAAGTTCCTCTGACATAAAATCGCCGTAAGATGAGGCAATTTCATTCATCATTACAGACGCGGCAATACTTAAATTAAGGAGTTTTTTGGCATATATTAAATTAATAAGTCCTATTCCTGTCATTACCGATGTGCCATTAGTTACAGCCAATCCCTCACGCAAATACACCTTAAGAGGCTCTATTTTCTCCGCCTGCATAGCCTTACATGCAGCCATTTTCTCCCCATTATATATAACCTCTCCTTCTCCTATAAGAGCCAAAGCAATATGTGATAACTGCACTAAATCTCCACTAGCCCCAACACTCCCATGTTGCGGTACAATAGGATATATTCCTGCATTTATAAACTTAGCTAATAGCTCAACAAGCGAAGAGTGAACGCCCGAATGAGCCTGTATAAATGTTTGAAGCCGTGCTACCATAGCTGCCTTAACATATATTTGAGGCAAAGGAATACCGGCACCACAAGCATGCGAGCGAATAATATTATACTGTAATTGTTTAATTTTAGGATCTTCTACACGATACTGAGCCATTGGTCCAAAACCGGTATTAATACCGTATACAACCTTGTCTTTTGAAAACGAGCACAAAAAGTTATAACACTCATCAACCTTTTTAATATCTAATTTGTTTACAAGTTGTTCTTGCCCGTTAAATACAATATTATAAAATTCTCCAATATTCATTATTCTAAAAATAATTTGTAATACATAAATTTGGCAAATTTAACTATTTTATATTATTAATTGCTATGTGGTGAAACTAATATTAAAACATTACACTCAACATTATATTTGTCATCCTACTGCCTAAATTAATTATTTTCTAATAATTAATTATTTTTTTTATAAAATGATAACAATATTAATTAAAAATTATATACTTTTGCATAAAAATAGGCGAGGTGATATTTATCTCTCCAATAGAAGCAAATTGTGTCCCATGTTGTAAGTATCTAAATTATATAATTAAGATGAAAAACGTTGTTTTTAGTTTGCTGCTGTTAATTCCGTTGGCATTACAGGCCCAAGTATCCTTTCCAACCACCGCTGTTGGTAAAACAAGCGATTCAGTTATTATGCAAAGTACGCTCTACTTTGACTATAACGTCTGCGATAAAATAGCTCCATCGCAAGATCTTAAAGTCTGTGAAATTCTTAAATGCATTAAGGAAAATCCAGAAACAAAAATACGTCTTATTGGATGGACAGATGCAAAAGGTACTAATGAGTTTAACAGAATATTCTCTCTAAAACGGACCAATTGCATAAAACGTTACCTTATTAAGAATGGGATAGCGGCAGAACGCATCACCACACATGGAGAAGGTATAGACACGCAAGCGATATTAGACAAAAAAGCACGTCGTGTAGATATAGTGCAAGTAACTGAGCTCATTTTACCTTATGCACCCGTGCCAACTCAACCTCCTGCTGAGCAACCACAAAAGCAACAACCAAAATCTACACAAGAGCAACAAGTCCAATCTATACAAGAGGAGCAACAAATCCAATCTACACAAGAAGAGCAACAACCCAAATCTACACAAGAGCAACAAATCCAACCTACACAAGAGAAACAATCCATAATATTTGCAATTAAAACCAATTTATTATACGATGCTGCAATAACACCAAACTTAGAACTTGAGATACCTATTGGTAAGCGTTGGAGCATTAACGCCGAGTATCAGTTAGCATGGTGGAATAAAAAAGATAACTCATTCTGTTGGCACATTAATGCCGCAGGAATAGAGACTCGTTACTGGTTTGGCAACCGTGAAAAACACAAATCGCTCAGCGGTTGGTTTGCAGGTATATCTGTTAATGGCGGAACTTATGATTTTCAACTCAAAAAAGATAACGGCTACCAAGGCAATTTTATAATTCCGGGTATATCGGGCGGTTACACTACATCTATCGCCCGTAATCTAAACCTAGAATTTTCTCTTGGCGTGGGATATATGATGTCAAATTATCATCATTACAATGTAATAAGCAGTGAGTTAGTTGATAATGGAGAAACAAAGCACTACCGTAACATTTTCCCTACAAAAGCCAAAGTATCTTTGGTTTGGATTATTAACCACAACGTAAAGAGAGGAGGCAAATAATGAAAGGAATATTATTGTCAATAATAACAATTGCAGTGCTTTGCAGTTGCGAGCACCGAGAAATTAACACGTACACCAATACTGAGATGGTTTTTGACTGGAAAAACCTTATGAGTGGAGATACTAAGAGCACCGCTATGGAGTTGCACTATTACAACAAGGAGACTGGTGAACACATTGTTGTCAATGGCAATCAAGATGGGTCCAAACAGTTTATCCCTTATGGCACTTACCAACTGTTAGTATTTAGCAGCAATGTAAAGAATGTGGAGTACAAAGGGCTTAACAACTACAATACTGCAGAAATCCACGCCAAAAAATCGAACACTGTCACAAAAGCATCATTGGATACAGTGCTGTTGCAGCCCGGCAGTATATATGCAGCCAAAAAAGAAGCGATTATTTTAAAGCCAGTCTCCGAAGCTTCTAATTTTATTACACTTGAACCTTATATTAAAGTGATTAAGGTAAATATTAATTTTTCGGGCGATACTTCACAGATAAATAATTACAACGTATCTCTTTCGGGCATTGCATCTGGGATAAATTTAGCTACAGGCAACAGCCTATCAGACACTACAAACGCCAATTATAATGTTAATTCGGGACAGGTGCAGATGCCAACGCATAAGTCACAAGATTTAACACTTTCATTTTTAGGAATAGCTAACACTAAAAATATAATGACTATAGGCGTTACCCTTTCCGATAGCACAGTATTAAGTGCCTCTGCAGATGTTACAGATGCACTATGTAGTATAAATATAAAACCCGTTATTAAGATTGATACCAAAATAGATATAAGCCCTATTGGTTTAAAGGCTACAATAACAGATTGGAAAGTTAGTACCGGAAGTGGTACTGTTGGTGGTAAATAATAAATAATAATTAAACCTGTATAAACAATGAAAAAGATTTCACTATTCATTTTAGCTCTCTTTCTTTTGGCAAGTTGCTCAAAACAAGAAATTGCTGAAACTTCTCAGGTAGAAATTAAACTTTTGGCAGGTGTCAACAACCTCCAAAGCAAGGCTGCAATTGATGCTTGGGCTAATACTCCCGTAAGCTTTGCCAAAGGCTCTGCTACGGCTACCTATTTAGAGGCTTGGAATGCTACGGTTGCCTCTACCGGATATGTAAGTTTTTTTCCTGCAATGTATTACCCTACAAACAAAGATACAATAAGCGCGCAAATTTACTTAAAAGGCTACACGCCGCAAGGTAAATTTAATGCCGGCGCTGTTACTTTTTCGGATATGAATGGTACGCAGGATATTTTACTTTCCAACGAACAAACCGGCAGCATTACAGACCGTTTCGACCAAGCTAGCAAGAGTTTTAAATTCAATCACTGCCTAACACAATTAAATTTTACTGTTGTTGCCGATACTTATTTCCCTAATGAAACCAAACTAACAAGCATAATTGTAAATGGCACAAAGTTACCTATCTCTATGAACATTGCTTCAGGCGCAATTACTTATGCTACTAACGCAACTCCTATAAACTCGTTTACAGGCACTATGACAATCAGTAAAACTGTTTCTAGTAAATTGGGAACAGTTATGGTTGAACCTGGCAAAGCAATAACGCTTACTATTATTGCAGGCGGTGTAACCTACAATAATGTAGCAATTACCATGGATTCAGACACCACACCACAAGCCGGCACAGCATACACCGTAGCACTTACTTTTAAGTTAAGTGATATAGTAGCAAAAGCTACCATTGCCCCTTGGAAGCAGGGAGCAGGTTCTGGGACAGTAATTTAATTAACTAATTTTAGACTCATAAACAATATGAAGAAAATATTTTTTGCAATTCTAGCCATAGCTGCACTTGCTTCTTGTTCAAAAGGAAATTTACAAGAAGATAATAGCAATGAGATTAAGCTAATTGGTGCAGTAAACGAGGTAAGCACCAAGGACGTTATAGGTACAAACAATGAGTTTACGGCTTCGGTTGCTGCATGGGAGAGCAACTCAACTGTTGATTATACCGCAGATACCAAATGGCAAACAACCTCAAAGATTTTGGGAGGAGCAACTAGTGCTAATCTCATCCTTGCAACACCACAATATTACAATGCCAACAATACTATAAAAAGTTATGTTAAGGCATGGTACCCTATTGGCACGCCAACAAAAGGTGTAGTAGCTATCACTAACACAACAGGCAACGTAGATGTGATGTATGCTGCCGAAATTTTTGGCAGTAAATTAGAACAAATAGTAACGCCTTTAACATTCAACCACCTTACTACACAGCTCAAATTTGAGGTTATAGAGGGGACAGGTCTTGCAACAGGAACAACACTTACCAGCATAAAGTTAAAGAACGTACAGATACCCACTTCGCTAAATATTGCAACGGGAGCATTGGATGCAGCAGCAGCAACCGATTATACAATACAAGGCATCTCAACCAGTGCAATTGGTACAACTGCCACAATTGTTGGTAATCCTATTATGATTATTCCTCGCACAAGCACCGGCCTTGTACTAGATATTGTTACCTCAACAACTACGTTTACTAATATTCCAATAATAATAGAGACAGATGCTAATTTATTGGCCGGCAAAGCTTACACTATTAAACTAACATTTAAACAGTCTGCTATAGAGTTAAAAACCTCGGTTGTAGCGTGGACAAACGGCACAGGTACCGGTGAAGTAGAATAATAAAAAATAGAATAAATAAAATGAATAAAATATTTTTAACAGCGCTTACCATTGCAGCAATGGCAAGTTGCTCAAAAGAGACCGAAAAAATAGACAGCATCGGCGATAGCCGCATAGTGTTTGGGAGTTCTATCGAAGCTGTAACACGCGTTACAGACAGTGATACACAATTTTCAAATGGTGATAAAATTTGCGTAATCGGTTATCGTGAAGCAACAGCAACGGCAACTACCAACTTCGCTACTCCGTTTATGAATAAGGCTGAATTTACGTACAATAATAGTAAATTCACATCAACAGATGCCACTGCTTTTTGGAAACGTGGTATGGCACATAACTTTTATGCATACTACCCAAGCAATTTAACTATCAATGCACTTACAGCTACTGCCCCCACAGCTACACTCACCGTTGCCGCTAATACCGGTATAGGCTTTGATGTTATGCAAGCCAATGCTGAGACCGCAGTTTTTGATAAAACATCAACTTCGGCAGCTCTCTCTTTTACCCACCGACTTTCTAAAGTGAAATTTAATGTAATTAAGGAGGCAAATGCTCCCTTATCTAATTTGACCGTAGTAAAGTTTACAATGGCAAATAATACCGGGACACTCAATGTTGCTACCGGTGAAGTTACAAATAGTGGCAGTAATGTTGTGTTAAGCAAAACAGCAACAGAAACAGAAACACAAGAGATTACCACTACCGCTGCTTTGGCTTTAAAAACAGAGTGGGTTGTTCTTCCTAAAGATAAGATTAGTGATGTGAAGCTAACCATTAACGGTATGGAGCTTACAGCAACTAACTTAGCAGGCACAATAACAGCAGCCGGTAAAATTACCACCATCACAATTACCGTAAAAGCTACTGGAATTGAGATAACTAGCGCCATTACACCTTGGGTTGAAGATCCTAAAGATGGCACTGTAGGCTAATATAAATTTGACACATAGACATAGACATATACAATATGAAAAAAATACTATGTACAATAGGTATAATAGGTATCGCAGTAATGCTAGCATCATGCTCCAAGGAGCATGACCTAAACAACGATAGCTTAAAGCGTGTGCCGATAGTCTTTGGCAGTACCATTGAGGCAACTACACGAGCTATTGCCAACACTGCTACGCAGTTTGCTGCTAACGATAAAATAGGCATTATTGGCTACCGCGCTGATAATGCAGAAAAAATAACTGACTTTTCGGATCCATTCTTAAATAAAATGGAGTTCACTTACGGTAGCAATAACGTGTTCTCCTCTGCACCAAACGCCAATGCTTATTGGCAATTGGGCAAGTTCCATAATTTCTACGCATATTATCCAAGCAACTTAAATATTACCGCAGGTGGAAACAACATAACCCCCACCACAACACTCACCGTTGCAAGGGATACAGGTATTGTTGATGATGTTATGCACGCCAATATAGAGAGCTGTAAATTTACAGGTGCAACAGCAACTGCACAACTCAACTTTACACACAAACTCTCAAAAGTGAGGTTTAAAGTTTCTCTAAACCAACAAAACAATTCCACCGTGCTTAACAAAATAGAGTTTACAATGAAGCACTCAACAGGAACGTATAACGTGGTTAATGGAGATGTTACCAATCTCACTGGAAACAGTGTTAGCCTAAATAAAGCAAGCATGGAGCAACTGGTAAACGCAACTCCAACGGATGTTAATGCAGAATGGATAGTGCTACCCGGCGACACATTGAGCAATATAAAACTCACCATAAATGGTCCACAAGAGCTCTTAGTAACCATTCCAAACGGAATAATTACCACCACGGTGGGCAAAGTTACCACTATAGCCATAACAATCACCATACATGTACCTCAAGCTTCAAAACGTTCTAAAATTGGGATAGCGCCACAAGCACAAGTAGAGTGTACCTCATCTTTTTGTAATTGGTAAACCCCCGTTCTTTGTGCAATATACGTAGGGTTATTCGTAAAATAAGTATAGTGTTTTTATATACAAATTTTTACTATATAATCTATATACTGATATATAATAGGAATAAACCCTATTATTATAATTAATACAGCACAAAATACCAAAGTAATATCCATAATGCGGAACCTTGGAACTTTAAATTCTATTTGCGGCTCCATAAAGAAAATTCTTTTAATTATACGCATATAGTTATATAGCGAGAATATAATATTTATTCCGGCAATACCTACAAGTACATACATTCCGTAGCTCATAGAGGATGTAAGCAGTAAAAGTTTTCCAAAAAACCCAGATGTTGGAGGGATACCGGCTAAAGAAAATAGAGCTATTGCAAATAATATGGCAAAAAACGGATTTGTTTTATAAAATCCTCTATAGTGTTCTAAATTTTCTCCTCTAGTGCTATCGGCTACCGCGCCAATTATCCCAAAACAAACAATATTACTAAACATATAAATAAGCATAAAATATATTGTAGAATCTACTCCCAATACACTATATCCGGTAATTCCAACCAATATAAAACCAACTTGAGATACCGAAGAAAATGCCATTAATCGTTTAAGGTTTGTCTGGCGCATTGCAAATAAGTTTCCAATAGTCATACTAAGAGCAGCTACAATAGCAATAATTATTTCCCATTCTGCCCTTAATTGTTGAAAAACCGTTACCAATACCGATACAAATATAAAAACCATAGACCCTTTAGAAATTACAGCTAAAAAAGTAGTTACCGGCATTGGGGAGCCCTCGTAAACATCGGCCGCCCAAAAGTGGAAAGGAACAGCAGATAATTTAAAAAAGAATCCACCCATTACAAAAGAGAATCCAACTATGGTAAGCAAATTGGGAACAATAGCATATTGTAGGTAGCTAAAACTTAAATTTCCATAGGCGCCATAAAACATAGATATACCATATAACAGAAGCCCCGACGCAAACGAGGAAGAGAGAATAAACTTAATTCCGGCCTCGGAAGAACGTCTCTCATCTTTATTAAAATTTGCCAAAGCAGCTAATGGAATTGCAGAAGTTTCTATTCCAATATACAACATAAGCAGATGACCTGCCGATAACATCATAAAACCGCCCAAAAGTGAACTTAACAATAATATAAAAAACTCAACTAAAATATTGGGATGCTTTCCAAGCCACCTAGAAGAGAGGAGAGAAATAAGTAATATTCCTAAATCTAGTATACTTTTTTCCATATCAATTAAGTAGTTGGTCCTAAAAAAACCATGAAATAACTCCCCTTGTGATACCGGCAATAATGATATTATAAGATTTACAAACAGTAACCAGTTTACAAATTTTAGAAACCGCCGGGTATTTTTATCAGCATCAAGTAGCTTTAGAATAAGCAACAGTATTATAGATCCTACTATAAACATCTCATTTCTGAGCAAATACAACACTTCCATATTAAGTCTTACTTTTTAAGTTTCTTAATTTATATTCAATAAAAATTTAACGCCCATAGGTGCAAGCCCCATTATAAATATACAAGTCATTAAAAGAATAACAACTGTTTTTTCTCTAATATCTGCATCTTGTAAAGGCTCTATATTAGCTGAATGTGGTTCCCCAAACGTAACTTTTCCAATTGCCCTCATAATATATACAGTAGTAACTACAATAGATGAGCAAGAAATTATAGTAGCTATTCTGTAACCAATTTCCATTTTTTCCCAAGCTCCTACAAAAATTGTCATCTCTGCAACAAAACCGCTCATTCCGGGAAGTCCTAACGAGCACAATCCCACCAATATAAGAGCTGTGGCAATAAAAGGAATTCTATTAATAAGCCCTCCCATTTTCTCCATATCGCGAGTATGGAGACGGTTATATATCATCCCGATAACTGCAAAAAACAGTGCAGTCATCATTCCGTGCGAAATCATTTGCAACATTGCGCCTTGTATAGAGAGCGAAGTCATAATAGCAATACCAAATATTACTAAATTACAATGGCTCACCGATGAAAAGGCGTTCATGTATTTTATATCTTTTTGCCTTAATGTAGCATAGGCTCCATAAATAACACCAATAGTACCAAGTACAACAAACACCCATGAATATTCTGCAGCTCCTAATGGAAGAAGAACTGTAGCTACTTTCCAGCATCCATATCCGCCAAGTTTCATTGAAACTCCAGCCAAAAACATTGAGGCAGCAATTGGGGCAGAAGAGTGGCCATCGGGAGCCCATGAGTGAAAAGGGAACATTGCTGTAAATATTCCAAAACCGGTAAATAGTAATAAATATAGTGGCCCTTGATAGGCAGCAGGCAACTGTATATTTGCAAGTTGTGTAAGATCCCATGAAATAACACCTGTTTGGCTATATGCTAAAAAGACAAATGCTATTAGCCCAACAAATACCATTGCAGAACCGGCCGATAACATTAAAGCAAGTTTCATTGCATTTTTTTCTTTATTTCCACTACCATATATTCCTATAAGTAAAAATTTAGGAACAATTGCAATTTCTAAGAAAAAGAAAAGGGCAAATAAATCGGTTGAAATAAAATATCCAAATGCGCCCAAAGCCAAAAGCATATAAAGGACAAAAAACTCTTTTTTCTTGGCATTAATGTTATATGACACCAACGTTCCGGCAAAAACAACCAATGCCGTTAACAGTATCATTAACATAGAAAGGCCATCTAAAGCATAACTAAATTGTATATTAAGCGGCGTAAACCATGTAAAGCCGGCACCAATAATTAAATTGCTATTTGGATTGTTAATAAATATTCCCGCTAAAAAAAACGTATATAGTAATTGTATTCCACTCCCTACTGCAGCAATTCCCCATGTGTTTTTTCTGCAAATTACAAGGAGTGCCATAACAGCCAAAGGGATTAGGAGCAGTATAATTAATAAGTTCATAGTTTAATAAATTGGATTAATAATAATGAAATAATGGTTAAAATACCTCCCAAAAAATAAAGACAATAAGCCTGTATTCTTCCCGATTGTACCTCTTTTGTTCTTTCGCTAATAAATTCAGTTACCCAAGCTACCCCCTCAACCACTCTAAGTATAATATTTTTTTCACACCAAACAGCTGCTCCTCCAACCCAGCCTATCATAATTGTTTTTGCAAAAAACAGATATATCTCATCTATATAGAATTTCTTATAAATTATATGATAAAATTGTCCTAATACCCCAGAAATTTTCTTAGGTAATAAACTCTCTGTCCTATAAAGCCAAAATGCCATAGATATGCCTACAACAGCCACACATACAGGAACTACAGCAAAGCCAATATGAGTTTTAATGCCAAAATTTAAATACCCCGCCACAATAGAAAAGAGACCTAAAAAAAGCAAAGGCACAGCCATCTGCCATGGCTCATTATGCAAAGTACTTACCTTTACAACCTCAGCCTTTTTATTGTAAAAAACCATAAAGTAAAGACGAAACATGTAAAACGCAGAAAGCCCCCCCGTAAACAATGCCATAACAAAAAGCACCGGATGTGATGGATATAAAACATGTAAAATAGCCTCTTTACTAAAAAAACCTGCAAATAACGGAACACCCGAAATAGAAAAAGCTGCAACTAAAAACACAATGTGCGTTATAGGAAAACTTCTCCTAAGTCCACCTAAATTAGCTAGTTTGCCACTGCCTAGTGCATGGATAATTACTCCGGCACACAAAAACAATGCAGCCTTAAAAAACGCATGCGTAAAAAGGTGAAACAAAGACTCTGTATAACCTCCTGCCCCTAATGCCAAAAACATATAAGCAATTTGAGATAACGTAGAGTACGCCAATACTTTCTTAAAATCGTCTTGTACACATGCTATTAACGCTGCAAAAAGATAACTAAAAGAACCTATATAAGCTATAAAAAGTAATATATCGGGAGCCGAAATTGAGTAAATAGGGAAAAGCCTTGCTATTAAAAATACTCCGGCAACAACCATTGTTGCTGCATGAATTAGGGCGGAAACAGGTGTAGGCCCCTCCATAGCATCGGGCAACCATATATGTAATGGAAACAAAGCTGATTTCCCTGCCCCACCTATAAATACAAGTAGTGCACCCCACGAAATAGATGACAATCCTAAAAATGAGACATGTGTTTGACTTAAAAATTGAGGAGAGGTAAGATTATTAATAAGTGTTGTAAAATCGAAACTTTGAGCAGTTGTTCCTAACACTAAAATGCCCAATAACATGGCAAAATCTGCAAACCTTGTTACTATAAAAGCTTTATTTGCAGCCGCTGTGGCAGCCTTACGTTTATAATAAAACCCTATTAATAAAAATGAAGACAAGCCAACCAACTCCCAAAAGAAATACAGTTGAAATAAATTTATTGAGAGTACTAACCCAAGCATTGAGAATGTAAACAATTGTAAATAAGAAAAATAAGCAGATAGCCGTTCTTCCCCTTTCATATATGCAATACTATAAAGATGCACCATAAACGAAATTGTAGAAACAACAACTATCATAAGGATAGTAAGTTTATTTAACTCAACTCCCATGTTAATTTGCAGTGTGCGGCTAAAACTTAGCCAATCTGTTTTAAATGTTATACTTGTATCTTCTACAAAAAAGAATTTAATGGCCAAAGACCATGCGCACAACATAGATATTGCCATTATAAAAGTAGGAATATAACTCACTGCAAATTTAGGAATTCGTTTTCCTAAAAAAGAGAGAAATATAAATCCCAATAACGGTAATAACGGTACCACCAATATAATCCACAATATAAGTTCCATATATTAATATTTTAGTGTTGTTGTTTGGTCTATATCTACAGTATGGAATTTTCTATATAAATTAATTACAATAGCAATTGCAAGTGAAACCTCGGCAACAGCAACAATAATTGTAAAAAGGGCGAAAAATACACCATCCAATTGATTTGGATATAAATATTTATTAAATGCTACAAAATTTATATTAACACTATTAAGAATTAATTCTGCGGAAATTAATACTGTTATAAGATTTCTTCTGGAGAGGAAACCATATACGCCTATAAAAAACAGAGCAGAACTCAGTATTATTATGTGTGATAAAGGGACATTTTCCATAACTATTTTTTATTTTTTTGTGCTATAACTATACTTCCTATTAATGTTGCTAATAATAATATACTCACCATTTCAAAAGGGTAGATATAGCCGTAGTCGTTATAATTAAAAAGTTGCAATCCAATATGGCGTACATTAAGTGTACTCGATTTTTGTAACTGTTCTACTTTAAAAGGATGCTGTAGCCATACCCATAATATTACACCAAAGGTTATTAATGGTAATAATAAAGAGACAAACATTCTGCGTTTAGGAGGCAATTGCAATTTATCACCTGTGTTATGTGTAAGGAAAATAGAGAAAATGATAAGTACCACTATACCTCCAACATAAATCATAATCTGCAAGGCTGCCACAAAATTCATATCCATAAGAAGATATATCCCGGCAATTCCTATAAGAGCAAAGAGCAGATAAAGAGCCGAACGAAAAATACGGCGGCTAAATACGCACATTGCGGCAAAAGTTAAAATCATACCTGCAAGTATATAAAAAAGAATAGCTTCCGTTCCCATTAGTTTTCTACTTTATTAGTTGGTGTAGTGTTTTTATAAAGGACTATTGTTATGTTCTCTTTAAGATATTGGCTTTGTTCAAATTTATTGTTAAATTCAATTGCACCAAAGCGACAGGCATCTACACACAGCCCGCAAAAAGTACAACTTTCTAAATGATAAACGTATGAATCTAATTGTTTTTTGGTTCTTCCGTCTTCTAGCGTAACAGTTCTACTGGTTAGTGAGATAGAACCATTTGGACAACTCATTTGACATAATCCGCATGCAGTACACTTAATTCCTCCTATTTGGTCTTTAGCCAAACCTAATTCTCCTTTAAAAGCTTTAGGTATATATAGAGTTGCTCTATTCTCGGGATATTGCTGCGTAAGAATTAATTTAGGATGAACCAAAGAGTGTGCTGTACGGTGCATCCCCACAAATAGAGAAAAAAATGCTTTTCCTATAGAAGATGTATATGTAATAAATTTACTCATAACTGTGACACTGTTTAAATTTATAAATACAATTTATACACCGCAACAACTGCGGCAATTAAAACATTTAAAATACTTATTGGTAAAAGATATTTCCACTCTAATCTCAAAAGTTGGTCTATTCTTAAACGGGGAAAAGTCCATCTAAACCACATTACCATAAAAATTATTATCATTGATTTGCCAAAGAACCATACAATACCGGGAATATAAGCCATCACTGTATTAAATCCATCTAATCCCCCAATATAAAATGGTTGCCACCCGCCTAAAAATACCGTAGTTCCCATAAACGATACTACCAATAAATTTGCATACTCAGCTAAAAAGAACATTCCAAATTTCATCCCCGAATACTCTGTATGGAATCCGGCCGTAAGTTCTTGTTCTGCCTCTGCTAAATCAAACGGTGCTCTATTAAGCTCTGCTGTTGAGGCTATTATAAATATTACAAATGCTACTATTGCCGGAATATGTCCTTTAAATATCCACCATCCATTTGCTTGAGAAGCAATAATATCATTTATAGAAAGTGAACCACTCATGGCTATAATAACTAACAACGACATTCCTATTGATAACTCGTAACTCACAATTTGTGCACCACTACGCATAGCCCCAATAAGAGAATATTTATTATTGCTAGCCCATCCGGCCATTATTACTCCTATAACACTTATAGAGGTTGCTGCCGTTATGTATAATACCCCTATATTAATATCCCATAATTGAAGTCCGGGAGAGTAACAGAATGGAACAAAAGCAAGAAAACTTGCACATAAAACAATAAAAGGGGCAAGGTTAAATAGAAATTTATCTGAACTTGATGGTGTTACTTCTTCTTTAAATAGTAATTTAAGCACATCCGCAACAGCCTGTAAAAGTCCCCATTTACCTACTCGCATGGGGCCAAGGCGCAATTGCATAAAGCCTGCAACTTTTCGCTCCATCCATATCATCATAACCACCATTACCACAATCATCACTACTACAGAGATTGCCGCTAATACCCATAATAGCATGGTTAAAAATGAAAAATTAAATATTTGTTCCATATAATTATCTGTCTATATCGGGAATAATTAAATCTAATGTTGACATAATAGCAACGAGATCGCCAATTTTTGCCCCTAATACCAAAGGTTTTAGAGCTAATAAATTTCCAAAATTTGGTGTGCGATATTTTACTCTATACGGAGTTGCACCTCCATTAGAAACTATATATACCCCCAATTCTCCTCGTGCTGTTTCTACTCTTTGGTAATATTCTCCTGTTGGAAGTTTTAATTGCCCTTTAATTGGAGTTCTATAATCGCCATCGGGAATATTATTAATGAGCTGTTCTATAATTGATATGCTCTCCTTTATTTCTGCAATACGTACGCGATAACGGGCCATGCAGTCTCCTACTGTATCTGTTATTTCATTAAATTTAACTCTGTCGTAGGCGTCGTATGGTCTGTGTTTTCTAATGTCACAACTTATTCCACTTGCCCTTGCAACCGGGCCTGTACATCCTAGTTCGCATGCAAGTTGTGACGAAAGTACTCCAACTCCCCCTAATCTGTGTTTGAATATTACATTTCCACCTAGCAATTCTTCGTATTCGTTTGTATGTGAGTGTAATGAGGCTAAAACTACATTTACTTTTTTTACAAAATCTTTATGTAAATCGTGCATAACTCCACCCGGAACAATGTAATTCATTGTAAGACGATTACCACCTGTTTCTTCAAAAATTTCGAGAATCATTTCACGCTCTCTAAAAGCATAAAAGAATGGCGAAACAGCTCCCATATCTAATCCCATACATCCCCACCATAATAAATGTGACGCAAGACGTTGTAATTCAGCCATAATGGTTCTTATAACTTTTGCCCTCTGTGGTATTTGTATAGATGCCCCTTGTTCTATACATAAAGCTACAGCTTGGTTATTCATATGAGCAGAGAGGTAATCCATTCTGCTAGTGAGATATCCTATCTGTTTATATGTAAGGCTTTCACTAATTTTTTCTATTCCTCTGTGTATGTAGCCAAGATATGGTTCCATAGCTTCTACGGTTTCTCCGTTTACCTTAGTTGCCAGCCTAAGTACTCCATGAGTTGATGGGTGTTGTGGACCTATGTTTATTATAAAGCCTTCTCCACTATCGTTGCTTATATTCCAATACTTTTCCATAACTACTGTTCCACAACTTTTACATAATCTTTTTTCAATGGGTGTCCTACAAAGTCTTCTTCTAAAAATATTCTCCGTAAAAAAGGATGCCCAAGAAATTCTACTCCAAATAAATCATATACTTCATCTTCGTAAAGTTCTGCCGATTTCCATAGTTCACAAAGAGAATTTACCTGTGGGTTTTCTTCTGTAAGTATACATTTTACTATTATTTCATCATTACATGGTATTGAACGCAAATGAGCAAAAAGTACTATTCCGGCTTTCTCCATATCTATTGCAGAGATTGTTACAAGCATATTATAATTAAACTCTTTATTGTGTCTTAGCATTGCACAAACCTCTTTCCATATAGATGAAGTAATAATAAAAGAGTTGCAGCCAAACGTTGTTGTAGCAGATACACTGGGAAATTTACTTTGTATCTTTGCTAAGATTATTTCCTTATTATTTATTTCCATTATGCTTAGGCTTTAACAAGGTATATTGTTGTTGCTGTTTTATCTTTTTTTGTAATGCCATCATTCCATAAAGAAGAGCCTCGGGTCTTGGAGGGCAACCGGGAATAAACACATCTACCGGAACAATTTTATCTACCCCACACACAACACTGTAACTGCCTTTTGCAAATGGTCCACCACTAATTGTGCATGATCCCATGGCTATTACATATTTTGGTTCGGGAATTTGGTCGTACAACCTTCTTAATACCGGTGCCATTTTATTTGTAATGGTTCCGGCCACAATTATAAGATCGGCTTGGCGAGGCGTAGCTCGTGCTACCTCAAAACCAAATCTAGACCAATCGTATTTTGCTGAGGCTGCACTCATCATCTCTATAGCACAGCAACTTGTACCAAATGTAAGTGGCCATATAGAATTACTTCTAGCCCATGCCGCCACCCAATCTACGGCAAATATTAATGGATTATCCTTTTTCATTGTTTTAAATTGAGAAGGAAGGGGTGGTAAAAAGCAGCTTTCTAATTCCATATTAACGCTTTTTTCTTAAATGCATATAAAAGGCCCATAAACAGAAACATAATAAAAATGAAAATTTCTATTAGGGCCGGTAATCCTATTTGTGTAAGCGTAACTGCCCACGGGTACATAAATACCATTTCTACATCAAAAATTAGGAAACACACCGAGAAAAGATAGTACCCCACATTAAACTGCGTCCAAGTATTTCCTTGAGAAGGAATACCACACTCGTAACCCTCACCTTTTATTATTCCGGGTCTATTTATAGAGAGTATTTTGCCAACACCAATAGCCATACCAGCAAATAAGACGCCCAATAGTAACATTATTAATACCGAAAATGCTCCCATTTCTTACATTAGTTAACCATTAAATTAAGCTAACAAAGATAATATAAATAAACGAGATTGTATCTTTCCCTAAAAAAATTACATTAACATTATTGAGCAGTGCCGCCCGATGTATAATATTCATTCCACGATTTTACCTCAACGGTTAAATTAAGCATGTCTTGGGAATCGGGATTAGGATGAGTTGAAGATCCAACGCCAACAAAATTATTTATAGTTACAATAATTACTACGTTTCTAGGGAGTGACGTTAATGATGCAGATAGCCCCGAGCTAAACATTACATTTTTAATTCTCATTCCGTAATATAAAGGATTACCAAATCCAATAGATTGCGCCCCTTTTAATCCTATTACACTAAAAATAAGAAATGGCAGCTTTGTGCCATTTACTTGTGGAAATGTTAAAATATCATCGCCGTATAATCCATTACTCCCCAAAGGAAATGTAGTTGCTTTATATATTTGACAATATTCAAATCCTATAGCATCGCTTAAATACTCTGTTAAAGAGAGATTTACCCCTGCTGGTGTATCAACAACAAACATAGAATCTATGCCGTTAACATATACTGTACTGGCAGAATTAACAACTTTAAATCCTTTTCCACCGTTATCGGTAAATTTTAAATTATTGGAAAGCTGTACTACAATTTTTGAAACTACTCTTGATATTCCTACAGTAAGTTGAATATCTTGTCCATCAATAATGTTATCTATTACTGCAGTGCCTTCGTAAAACATATTTGGCTGTTGATAATAATGAGGTGGTACTGTAGCCGAATGAGTGGTTGCTAAAAATATTTGGGATAATGTCATCCCTACAAAAGATAATTGCGCCGGATATGTATACCCAATAGCATTTGCTAGTACAGTTACCTTTTTTGTTGTATTTTGAACAGTTAAAGTAGTAGCATAAATATTATTCTCATCAAAAATCACCGAGTTTAAAGGAATTACATTTATACATATTCCTGCTTCATTAAGAAGTAATACCTGTAAGTTTATTATTGAGCTATTTGAATTTTTAACAGCAAACACCGAATTCTTAGCAGCTATATCTGTATTTTTAACAACCAAATTCATTCGTCTAAATTTGTGTTGTCCATTGCCGTTAATAACAATCTCTGTTTTACTGCAAGAGAAAAAACATATACATATTAAGCCTATTACAATCTTATTCATGAGTTAGTAAATTTTAAATTACTTATAATTCATGAATAACAATAAAATAGCTTCTTTAGTTCTTTATCGGCTCCACATTCTTTGCTTTAATTAAGTTTCGTAATATATAATTTATTAATTTACTATAAATTACTACACTCTTTAAATACCCGGGCAAAATTACCTCCCCATATTTTTTCTATCTCCTTTTTAGCATATCCCCTACGCAAAAGTTCCTCTGTTATTCCGGTAAGCTGTGACGCATTCATACAATCATAAATTCCACCTCCACCATCAAAATCGGTTCCAATTCCAACATAATCAACCCCTATTTTATTAACCACATAATCTATATGATCTACATAATCTTTAATAAAAGCTAATTGACTAGGATACATCTCTTTAAGAACCATCATCTCCTTTCTTATAAAATTTCTCCGCTCCACATCCTCCTTTGGCACTAATGCCATTTCATCTTTTAATTTTTTAAGTTCCTCACTATATTCTTTATTATAGGGTGCTGTTTTTACATACTCTTGTAATATGCAAATTTGAATAACCCCACCATTTTTTTTAAGTGCATAAAGCATACTATCTGTAAAATTTCTATCGTGTTTGGCAATTGCCCTAACTGAAGAGTGAGATGCAATTACAGGCTTAGTAGACAAACTCACAACATCAAAAAACGTTTTATCACTGGCATGGGAAACATCAATTACTCCCCCTATTCTGTTAATTTCTTTTACAACCTCCTTACCAAAAGGTGATAAACCATTATGCTCTTTCTCTTTTTTATCTGACGAAGAATCGGAAATATCATTATGATAAGAGTGGACCAGGCCAAAAATTCTTGCCCCTTTATTATATAATTTTTCTATTTTAGAAATATCAGTTCCAATAAGGGCTAAATTCTCAACTGTTGGCAATACACCTAACTTCCCCTCTTTCTTTAATTTATACATATCAGCAGGGCTACTTACAATTCCAACAACGGTTGGATATTTTATAGGAAGCTCAGCTATTTTATCAAAAGTTTGCATTCCTTTTTTATATGCATTGTTTACAAAAGCTGAATCTCTCCCCCCCTGCCACGTAAATACAGCAAATGACTCAATTTTAAGCCCTCCTGCTTTCATTTTTGGAAAATCTATACAACCACTAGGATTATCTTCATTAATACTATAACTCTCATTCCAAAGTCTCATTGGAGTATCGGTATGAGTATCTAAAGTAAGAATTGAATTTTGCACATCTTTAGCCATTTGTGCAAAATTCTTCTTTACACTAGGCTTTGGCCCCATCTCAAACTCAAGAACTCCACCACCCATAATATCTGCAAAATTTACAAACTGCCCTTCAATTACTTCTCCGTTAAGTTTTACTTGTTGTACATATACATTTTTATCACTAACATTAGGGGCTTTTATCTCTAAATAAATCTCTTTATTCTCTTCTATAGGACTTAATTTAACCTTCATATAAGGAAAATAAGGGGCTCCCAAAACATATTGATTAGAGCCGGGACATACCGGATAAAATCCCATAGCCGAAAATATATACCACGCACTCATAGCTCC
The DNA here is from genome assembly GCA_036659275.1 of Bacteroidales bacterium. Classification (GTDB taxonomy): domain Bacteria; phylum Bacteroidota; class Bacteroidia; order Bacteroidales; family UBA932; genus Egerieousia. The sequence continues at coordinate 30,770 of JAVXCW010000013.1, forward strand.
GCAATCATCATTTCCACATAACCCATCAATTCCATCCCTATACATTTTATTCATAATCTCCCTAACCCTATATTGAGTTTTCCAAGGTTGCGAGCTCCACGCGTACAAATATGCTATATGATGACTAGGTTCATTACCATGCACATAGTTTCCCATTAATCCATCACGAGTAACATCTTCTGTTCCGGCAAAAAATTCATCCGGCAAATCCATTGTAAAAAGAGAATCCAATTTCTCTATAAATCTTTTATCACCCCCCATAAGTTTTATAAGTCCCGGAACATCTTGCGGAACATAAAAAGAATAATTCCACGAATTTCCCTCAATAAACCCTTGTCCATGGGTAGATAATAAATTAAAATTAGGTTTTGTTTTTCCATTGGAAAGTTTTCCTACTGCAAACCCAAGCGACTTGTCAAATACATTCTTATAATTAGCAGCCCTCTCCTTGTACAACGTAGCTGTGTTAACATCTTTTAATAACATTGCTGTATTATAAATACACCAATCGTCATAAGAGTACTCTAACGTTACAGAAGTACCACTTCTATTTTTGTCATAAGGAACATAGCCAAGTTTTTTATAGTCGTAAATATTTTCATAGTAATCTATATTAGAACTACTTACCATTGCATTAAGAATCTCTTTATTATATCTTTCCCCATAAAGGCCACCGCTGTTATTTGTCTTATTCTTAATTGCAATCTGCTTTGCTAAAGCATCTGCTAATACCGAAACTCCATGATACCCAATCATGCACCAATTCTCATTTCCCATATGCGACCAAATAGGCAATGCTTTATGTACGCTTTGGCTATAATGAGCCAACATAGATTTTACCATATCTGTATTGCGCTCCCTATTTATAAGATTAAATAAAGGATGCAATGCCCTGTAAGTATCCCATAACGAGAACACTGTGTAATTTTTAAAATCGTTGGCCTTATGTATATTTCCATCTACTCCTCTATATTCCCCCGTAACATCCATATATAATGAAGGGTTTATAAGAGTGTGATACAATGACGTATACAACATTTTTCTTTTATTATCCTTAACATCACCCCCTATTTGAATAATATCTAGCTCTTTTCCCCATTTTTGCTCCGCTTGAGCCATTAGTTCATTAAAACTCTTTCCCTGTGTCTCCGCCTTTAAATTTGCTACAGCACCATTAGTACTTACTCCCGATAGTGCAACCTTTACTACTAACTTATCATCATTATTTTTAAAATTAAACCACGACACAATTTTTTTCCCTCCTATCTCGGGAAAATTTGATTTTACATTAAATTTATACCAGAAACCATTATATTTTGCTTTCTCTTTATCCCTATATCCGTACTCCACAATTGGCTTTGAAAAAGAAATTGCAAAATATGTATAATTAGCTCTGCTCCAACCATTTGTAATTCTATATCCAGTAATGAGCGTATCATTTTCAACACGCATACTTGCCCAAAGCACCTTGCCGTCATAATTATAAATTCCGTGAATAAGATCTAATATCAATAATTGCTCGGCCCCTGCCTGATAGGTATATTCATGCACTCCAACTCTCTCTGTTGCAGTAAGCCTAGCCTTTACTCCGTAATCATCTAAAAAAACCTCATAATATCCAGGTAAACTTTTTTCCTTTTCATGACTAAAACTACTTCGATAGCCGCTATCGGGATTCTCCTTTGTTCCGGGATTAAGCATTTTCCCATTTTTTAATGCCTCCTTAAAATTTTTACCGGCAATAGGCATCAAAAGAATATCGCCCAAATCTGAGTGGCCGGTACCACTTAAATGTGTATGACTAAATCCTACTATTGTATTATCGGAATACTGATACCCTGCACAATACTTATAAGCATCTTTTTGATATGCCCCATTTACATTATGTGGAACAGTATCTGTATCGGGGCTTAACTGCACAGAACCATGTGGTACACAAGCCCCGGGAAATGTATGGCCCATATTTAATGTCCCTATAAAAGGGTTAACATATTTATTATTACTTTGAGCATTTATTACATTAGAACCAGCACATAACAGAACGGTTATAATAAGAATAGATAATTTTTTCATTGGTAAGTCTAAATTTTCAACAAATATACTAAAAGTTTATTATCTATATCACTACTGCAAGAGTTACTAACGCAATTATAACCCATAATATAACACCAAGTAATACCGGCTTAACTCCAACTTGTTTTATGGCGGTAAGAGATAATCCACACCCTATAAGAAACAGCGTAACAGAAAGTGCTTTATGTGAAGCTACTTTTATAGCAGAGAGTACCCAGGCAGGAATGTTAACATAAGTATTTATAATCATTGCCAAAATAAACAAAAATATAAACCATGGAACAGAAATTTTAGTACTTTCGCCATTTGCCCTATTCATTTTTCTAAATATAAAAATAGAAACTATAGACAAAGGAATAATCCACAATGCCCTAGTAAGTTTTACAGTAGTAGCAACTTGCAAAGCCTCTTCTCCGTAAATAGAAGCAGCACCTACAACCGAACTTGTATCGTGTATTGCAATTGCAGCCCAAATTCCAAACTGATGTTGCGTTAACCCCAATATTTCTCCAATTGGAGGAAAAATAAAAAGCGCTATTGCATTAAGAGTAAAAATTACAGCGAGCGACATAGAAGTCTCATTATCATCGGCCTTAATAACAGGAGATACCGCAGCAATAGCACTTCCACCACATATAGCAGTTCCTGCAGAAATAAGATACGAGAGTCTAGGAATTAGTCCCATTAGCCGTCCAATTATACAACCTGTAACCATAACTCCAATTACCGAAATTACAGTAAATTCTATTCCTTCCTTTCCGGCGGCCAATGAGTTATGTAAATTCATTCCAAAGCCCAACCCAACCACTGCCACCTGCAACAGATATTTTGAAACTTTTTTTGTGGCTTTTACGTAAAAATTTCCTACAGCCAACGCATAAATAATTCCACTAAATAGTGCTAGAGCAGGAGAAATAAAAAGAGACAATATAAGAAGAGCAAAAAATATTCCCTTCCCAATAATAAACGCAAACTTCATAATTAATAACATTAAAATATTTAGCACAAAACTACAACAGTAAGCAGTAGCTTGTTTATACAAATATCTTATTGATTATAACTTAAAGTTATACAACGTTAATTTGGCAAAATTAATAAACTTTTCAACCCTTTCATTATTAGCTCCTTGCCTACACACAAAACAAAACTCCCTTTTAATATCAAGTTCTTTTATATCAATAATTTTTAGTACATTTTGCTTAAGTTCTTTAAGTATTGAGATTATTGAAACTATAGCATAGCTACTTGTAGCAGTTTCTAAAAATTGTTTTATCCCCTCTGTACTTCCTATCTGCAATAATACATTAAGATTATTAAATTTAATATCATACGGAGCTAAAGCCTCTTCTATTACCTCTAAAGTACCCGAGCCCATCTCCCTTAATACAAGAGGAATTGATGTTAAAAAAGAAATTGGAATACTATCCATACATTTATTATGAACCGATGTTACCAGCACCAGTTCATCCTTTGCAAAATTAGTATATTTTAAATTAGATTTCTTTTTATCCCCCTCAACAAGTCCAACATCAATTTTATGCTCCATAAGAGCATTCTCTATTTGCAAAGAATTACCCGTAACAAGTGTTATTTTTACAGAAGGAAAGCGGGTTATAAAATTTGCAAGTAATGGAGATATCAAATATTGCGCTATTGTTGTGCTAGCTCCAATTTTTATTTCTCCACTAAAATTTCCGCTCAACAACTGCATATCAAAAGCCATTGCATCATATCTCTCTAAAATAGCTAATGCATGGTTTAAAAATATTTCCCCCTCATGCGTAAGAATAATCTTTCCACTTTGGCGTTCAAAGAGTTCTACCTTATATAAACTCTCTAATTCACTTATATGTTTTGATATTGCCGGTTGCGAAATAAATAATTCTTTTGCAGCCTTTGTAAAACTTAAATGTTTAGCCACTGCAACAAAAACTCTTAATCTAAAATCCATTTAATAACATTGTAAAATTAATTATTAGTGTCACACATTACATTATAATTATCATTAAACGGGATGTGTATTGTAAAACAACTTCCCTTTCCAACTTGGGAGTCAAGTGCAATATACCCACCAAAATGCTTAATAATAACATTACATATAGATAATCCAAGCCCTGTCCCTTGTACAAACTCATCTTGCTTATAAAAACGTTCAAAAATAGCCTTCTGCTGATCCTTTGGAATCCCCTTTCCTGTATCGCTAACATATATTACAAGTTCATTATAGTAATTACCCAATTCATTTTTCTTTTGAGAAAGGCCTATATTATATCCAACAATTATATGTCCTTGCTCAGTAAATTTTGTGGCATTATTTATAAGATTTGTTAGAACCTGTGTAAGCCTTACCCTATCTATATTAACTGTAATATCATTGTGCATTATCTCTTTAATAAGTTTCACATTAGCAGGCATAAGAAGCATGTGAGTAGTATATATATCATTTAATAGTCCATTAATAGAAACCGGCTCTAATTTAAACGACATATTTCCAGATTCTATTCTGGAAAGTTCTAAAATATCATTAATAAGCTTTAATAGTATCTCACAATTTTTATTAATTGAATCTGTAAATTCCATTCTCTCTTCTTGCGAAAATTCATCATTTTCCCCTGTTAACAAATTAGAAAAACCCACAATAGCATTTAACGGAGTTCTTATCTCATGACTCATGTTGGCAAGGAAAGATTGTTTTAGTTCAGTTTTTGCGGCTAAGTCTCTAGCATCAATAAGTTCCTGCTCTTTATCTTTATACTCTTGTATATTTAAACATAATCCTGCTATAATAGGCTCTTCTCCATTACTATTAGATACCGTAGGGGCATACCTAAACTCCCACCATGAATAATTTTCCCCTAAAAAATTGGCTCTTATTTTACTTGTAGATTTTTCAATGCCTAATTCAACTTGTTTTTTAAAATCAGTTATTGTTTTTTTATAATCATCGGGATGCACAATACTCTCTAATTGAGCTATTCCATATTGCCTAGGTTCTATTTTTAGATATTCAAAAAAGTCTTTATCAAATGTAATTATTTTGGTTTTAAGGTTATATCTCCACGCAAAAATATTGCCGCTGCCTAATGCTAATGTAAGAAACTTATTTTTCCAATTTAAATCTTCTTGTACTTTTTTCTTTCTTATATTTTCCCTTTTAAAAAGATAAACCATAGAAGCAACAGCAAGGACTAAAATAAAAAAAGTAATTAATGCGCCTACAATAAACAATGTACGATACTCCTCTATTGCCGGAATATTTATTATTTTCCAATTTACCGGAATATCCTTTTTAGGTATATTCCACCGTTTCATCTCATTCCAATCTATTATATGGATTTTATCTGTTTGAGATATAGGAAAATCCTTAACTTCAGCCCCTTTTAATATTTTAGACACTATGGATACAACCTCTTTTATCTCGGTTGAAAGTGGAGTTGTATATCCTGCTAATAGCCCTTGGCGAAATCCAAGTCCTTCGTTAATTGCTATAAAAGAAGGATAATTGGAATATATTCCCATTTTAACAGTTGTTATATCTCTTTTTGTAAACATAAACACTCTATATCCATCAATCCCACTTATAAGCCAAAGCGTATTTTCTCCCTTTATTGCCCTTATTGGTGCTTCATTTATTGTAAGAGAATCTGGTCTCTGTTTTGCTACTATCACATCAAACATAAAACTGTTACCTGTTAAATCATAATTTGAAACATATTTTATATTTGTACCGGCTATCTGCTTTTTTATCTCACTAGTTATAATATTACCTAAATATGTAGAATCACTCATATAAGTTATCCTCACTTTGCCAAAAATAGATTCGGCCATTCTAGCAGTTGCTGCAAAATCTGGTTTAGTCCATATACCGGTAACATTATCGTAACTACTTATTAATTCCCAATTAGGATAATTTATACCAAAAAAAACAATAGGAACCTCCTTTATTAAGGGATTAAAAGTTTTTAGTAATGAGTATGTTGCCTGATCGTCATTAACCAATATAATATCGGGAATATTACCGCTTTTATTTATTGAATCTAAATAGTTATCAAGGACAATGACTTCATCTGTTGCAAGATAACTTTCGCAGTCTAAAAAATATGTTGTTATATTAGCATTAACATCATTTTTTTTAAACTCTTTGCTTATAGCAGAATTAATATATTCGTAAGCAGGGAAACTTGATTCGTAAGATTGTATTACCAATACATTATAGTCCTTTTTACCTCTACATGAACCCAATAACAACACCAAAATCAAAAAATAAAAAATAATTATTTTTTGATTTATAAGCTTATAGTATAGGGTATTATTAACTATCATGTGTTTTTTACCTATTACATACATATTATGCATTTATGTCTTTTGGCTAATAATGTTTCGCAAGATAATTATAAAATTATTACAATAGCACAAATATTCAAAAATAATTTGGCATCTCCGCTTTAATTATATACTTTCGCACACAAAATTTGTCATAGCTTAATGCAAGAATATACATTCATACTAAAAATATACGGGAACATAGGTATTGGGCTTTTTAATTGTCTTATGTGCTGATTCCACGCGCAATAATTTTCTTTTTTAATAAAAATAAATAATCAATATTTACTTGCAATTTTATTGCAGGTTATTATTACGTATACAAATAACAATAAAATTATAAATATATGAAAATTACAATTATAGGTACAGGTAATATAGGTAGTGCCGTTGCTATAGGCCTATCTAAAAGTAACATTACAACAGCCGAAGATATTACATGCTCAGATTTAAAACAAGAAAATCTTGATAAAATATTAGCCGTAGAAAAAAGATTAAAAACTACAGTAAACGCCTGTGATGCAATACACGATGCAGATATTATTATTATAGCTGTAAAACCTTGGATGGTAGAAAAATCTATTAATCAAATTAAGGAACATTTAAATCCTGCAAAACAAATTATCATTTCTTTTGCAGCAGGGATAGATTTTATAAAAATGAGTAGATATTTTGAAATTAATGGTTCTAATGAAAAAACTCCTGCCCTATTTAGAGTTACTCCAAATATTGCAATTGAAGTTCAAAGCAGCTTAACATTTATCTCCTCTTTTAAAGCAACAGCACAGCAAGAAGAGATGGTTATATCTGTATTTAATCAACTAGGTTCGGCAATATTAATAGATGAAGGACTTATGGCAGCCGGAACCGCACTTGCCTCATGCGGTATTGCATTTGCCCTTAGATATATTAGAGCGGCAACCGAAGGAGGTGTAGAGATGGGCTTCTACCCCGAACAAGCCAGAAAAATTGTTGTTCAAACCGTTAAAGGTGCAGTTGATCTCCTTAACGCACATAATACAAATCCAGAGACAGAAATTGACCGTGTTACAACTCCGGGAGGTATAACAATTCGCGGACTTAACAAAATGGAAGAAGAAGGATTTAGTTCTGCAATTATAAAAGGGCTTAAAGCAAGCAGATAATAAAGAATATAGGTGCTTAAGTTATTGGTACAGAGTGTAGTGTAAAATAGACCGTGTAAAATTGTATTAGCGGAGTAATTTTAAATTTTTTGAGGATTTTAAAATTACTCCGCTAATTATAATTTAAAACACACTTACCCCAAGCTCTGTGGTAAAATCGGCTAAGGTTGCTATACCTCTATAAGAATTTCCATTAGCATTTAACTCCGGACTCCATACAGCTATAGTTAACTTACCCGGAATTACTGCAACTATGCCCCCTCCAACACCACTTTTCCCAGGAAGGCCCACACGGTATGCAAAATCGCCCGATTCATTATATAAGCCACAAGTAAGCATAAGTGCATTTATTCTTTTAGTACTCCTAGCACTTACAATCTGCTCCTTGCTTAAAGGATTTACTCCACCATTGGCAAGAAACATAAATGATTGAGCCAACTCCTTAGTTGTCATTGCAATACTGCATTGATGGCAATATACATCTATTACATCTTTTACCCTATTGTCAAAATTATTAAAACTTTTCATAAGGTGTGCCAGCGCCTTGTTTCTTTCTCCTGTATAATACTCAGATTCTGCAACTTCTTTATTAAAATTAATATCATCATTACCTGCAAGTTTCCTCACAAAAGAAATAATTTCATATTTTGGTTCCTTATTATAATTTAATAATTTATCGGTAATAACAAGCGCCCCTGCATTTATAAAAGGGTTACGCGGAATACCTTGCTCGTACTCCAATTGCACAAGGGAATTAAATTGATTTCCCGATGGCTCCCTACCTACACTCTTCCAAACATCATCACCCAATTTTGGAACAAGCATTGCCAAAGTAAACACTTTTGAAATACTCTGTATACTAAATTTTGTGTTACAATCTCCTATATTAAAACATTCTCCATTAATTCCACAAACAGATATCGCATACTTATTAGGATTTACATTAGCTAGAGCCGGAATATAATCTGCAAGTTCTCCATCTCCAATATAATCTTGGTATGTATTATAAATTTTGGTAATTATTTCATCTATGTTTTTGCCGTTACTTTGCATAATTATTAATAATATAAGAAATTATTTAAACTTATTGGAGACAAAGGTATATATAAAATTACAATTTCATTCTACGCCATAAACTACCCGGGATAAGTTTCCAAAAGAAAACAACAATACTCCACTTCCAGTCTATAATTTTATATCTAAATCTATGCTCTATTGCACTTACTATACACGCTATAGCATAATCTACCGACATTGTAAGAGGGTAATTTTTCCCTTTTATAAAGTCAGTTTTAATAAATCCCGGTAAAATTGTAGTAAATGTTATTTTCGTTCCCTCTTTTACCGCCAACTGCGAGAGCCCCTCCATATACGTAACCTGAAATCGCTTTGATGCTGAATAAGATGAGGCAATCCCTAATCCCCTTATAGCTGCTATTGACGATATTGCAACAATCTGAGGCACCTCCCCATTTACATTTCCACGCCTAAGAAAATAGCCTAGAGCCGCCGTAGTTATAGTTATAAACCCTTCTACATTCACTCTTACCGTATTAAGCTCTTTTGTAATGTCTAACATAGTATTCTGCTCGCCCGCGCCAGAGCAATAAACTATTAAATCTAACCCTCCAATTCTCTCTACAAGCTTTTTAAAACCATTAATTACGCAACCGTTTTCCACCTCTGTTACGTCAAGCGCTTGATAAATAATTCTATGTGGATACCTCTCTGCTATTTTAATTAAAAGTTCCTCCCTCCGTGCTGCAATTCCAACCATACACCCACATTGCGCATAATGGAGAGCCAATTTTTCCCCTATGCCTGATGAAGCTCCTATTATAATAACTTTTCTCATTGTTTTATTTTATAAGTACACACAAAAATATACAATATTTGCTATCTTTAACCTCAAATAAAAAACTACCGCATGAAAAACATATTTCAGTACATTATTGGCACATTTTTAGCCATTATTACTATCCAAAGTTGCAATAATAGTGAAAGTTTAATATTATCCCAAAATGGAGTAAGCTATCAACTTGCTACACTTAGAAAAAGTGCAATTTCCAACATTGAATACAATCTTTCTTTTGAATTGCCTAAAGAACAAACAGAAAAAATATTAGGCAAATTGTCTCTAAAAATAGAATTAGATAAAGATAAATATCCGCACAACCTTATAATAGATTTTAAGGAAAATGCCAATAATATAATTGATATTAAGGCCAATGGTAAAGAAACCAAATATAAATTTGAGAATGAGCATATTATAATACCTGCAAAACACATAATAACAGGGCAAAATACAATTGATATACAATTTATAGCAGGAGAGCAATCGCTTAACAGAAATAAAGATTTTATGTACACTTTACTAGTTCCCGATAGAGCTCGCACCCTTTTTCCATGCTTTGATCAGCCAAATATGAAAGCTACCTATAAACTAAAACTTAAAATACCTAAAAATTGGGAAGCAATAGGAAATTCAACTTGCACAAATGCAACCACCTGTAAGGATACAACATATAAAATAATGGAGTTTGCTCCCACAGAACCTCTAAGCACGTATTTATTTTCATTTGTAGCAGGAGAATTTACAAAAAGCACCAATACAAAAGGAGATAGGACAATAAATATTTATCACAGAGAAAATGACGAGAAAAAAACTGCACAACTAGCCGAAATTGCAAGGCAAGTTTTTGCCTCTTTAGAATGGTTAGAAGATTATACAGCTGTACCATATCCGTTTTCTAAATATGACTTAATAATATTACCGGGATTCCAATATGGAGGCATGGAACATACTGGAGCAACTTTATATAAAAACTCAACATTATTTTTACCTCCAAATCCAACATTAAGCCAAGAATTATCAAGGACTCAACTTATTGCACACGAAACAGCTCACATGTGGTTTGGCGATTTTGTTACAATGGATTGGTTTAGCGGAGTATGGATTAAAGAAGTTTTTGCAAATTTCTTTGCTTCAAAAATGATTAGGCCACTTTACCCAAATGTAGATTTTGCTATAAATGATTTGGGCTTTTATTCTGCAGCTTATGCCGAGGAGAGAACTAACGGCACAACATCTATACAACAAGAATTGCCAAACCTTAAATATGCCGGATTAATATACGGAAATATTGTATATCAAAAATCTCCTGTAGTAATGAGCATGCTTTACGATAAAATGGGAGACGAAAATTTTAAAACAGCAATAAGAGAGTACTTAACTACTTACGCTTATGGAAACGCATCATGGGATAATTTGGTAGATATATTTGTAAAACATCAACCACAAGAGTATAAAGGGAGTGCAAATGACATAAAAGAATGGAGTAAATATTGGGTATACGGTAAAGGAATGCCACACATAACCATTAACAATAAAAACATTATAGGGCTTGCAGAGAGTATGCAAACAATACAAATAGACACTATTAAAGAATACCTTATTCCTAATCTTAACGGTAAATTTTACGGTTATATAGAACTAGACGAAAAGACTATAGATTTTATACTAGAAAACTTATATAACTCCACAATTCTGCCACAAAAAGGAGTTGTTAAAAAATCACTTTTAATTACCCTTCACGAAAATTGGTTAAATAATAATCTATCGGGAGAAAAGTTTATAAAACATCTCTGCAACTACCTTAAAATTGAACAAGACCCACAAATATATCCATCTATTTTAGGATATATATTAGAAATATCTGAAAAAAGCCTTAGCAATATAAACGCACACGGAAGTGAATTACAGCGCTATACAGAAGAACAACTTTGGGCATATGTAACAAATACTAAAAACAAGAAATATGCTACACAAGCTTTCCGTTCACTTGTTGGAATTGCAGAAAACCCTACCATATTAGATTATATTTACAATATATGGGAAAGTGAAAATTTTTCTAATGCCTCAAAAACAAAAATTGCTAAACACTACATTCCAAACCTTAAATTAAGTGATGGCGATTATAAAAAAATGTCGTACCAACTTGCCATAAAGATGCCTCTTTTAGCTTCTAATAATACAACTGCCCTAAAAAACAGCAAAGATAACGGAGTAAATATCAGAGATTATATTACAGCCACGCAAAAAGCAAGATTAAAAAACGCCGATGAAATAAGAGAATTTGAATATATATCGCGCGGCACGCTTGCAGATACTACAGAGTTAGATAATATTTTTAACTCTTTACTTATGGCAGAGAATAGAGCTATTGAACCATGGACACAAAGTCTACTTGTATTACTAAACCATTCTTTGAGACAAAAGCACGCTGTTAAATATATAAAGCCTGCGCTTGCAGCAATGGAAGATATTCAAGCAACCGGTGATATATTCTTTCCAAAAGGCTGGATAGGCAGCACTTTAAGTGGGCATCATTCAAAAGAAGCAGGAGTAATTGTAAATAAATATCTTGCAGAAAATCCAAATATGCTTCAATTATTAAAGAATAAAGTGCTACAAAGTGCATATAATTTGCCACAATAATTAAAAATTGCCGATATACCCTAAAAGCTCAACTAACATAAAAGCTCCTTTTTAAGACTAATTAAGATCACACCCACACCCTACCTTAAAATAACCTTTAGGTGTATATCTGGCAATTAAAAATTAATAATCTATTTTATAAACGCATACGATTTAGTTCCCTTTATCCCTATGTGTCCAAAATAATTAGGAACTATTTCGCCTGTAATAACTATAGCACGTCCTAAATGTCCGGGTCTTCCCACCAAATTAAGCTCATCTCTTATTTTTCCACTTGGTAGCTCTACTACAAAAGAATTATTCCTATTTCTATCACTCATACTTGGAGCAATAACAAAAGTTGCGGCAGAAGTAAATGGTGGAGCTATTCTCACAGCAACCGATGTTGGATCACCACCATAAATGAATCCAAATACAGAGATATTTTTTTGTCCAACACTCTTCTTTGCCTCTTCTATAGTAAAAACGCCAGTAGGAATCCGTAGCCCTATATTATTATTTTCGCTAATCCATTCTCTAATTGTATCTATTTTTACTGCAAATGTTGAATTATAGCCATCGGGAATAGAGTAAGTAAGGTTCATATTTACCATCTGACTAGCCTCTATTTTTTTTTGCAATAATGCTGTGTCTTTACCATTTCCACTATAAACCAAAGTAAACCAACTTGAATTTATATGGGCATATCTGGTTTCTGTATACGTATACTCTAATTTCCCCCCTTCTTGCGTAATATTTATCCCTGTTCCCGGAAATCTTTTCTTAAATCCATCCGAAAAAGAAATTTTAAGTCCTCCACTAATTTGTTTACAATTAAATTTTACATTTAGTTGCTCGTTTTCATTTACAATTGCTGTTAACGTATCCCCAAAAACAGGTGTATCAAATAGAGGTGACTTAAAGTCTCTTGAATATAATTTTATCTCATAACCACCAGGTAACACCATAAAATCTTTTGGCTTTGAGCCATACTTCCCATCATACACCTTATTCCCTTGCGTTGAATACACTTTTAAAATAAAGTTGTTTGTATCCATCTTTAAATCATTACTTTTAAGTAATGCTCCTTCTCTATAATAAGAGGCCGGTAACTCTCCCATAATAAATGATATTCGTACTTTGTCCTGCTCTTTAATACTTAATGAATCACAAGCAGTAAAAAATAGCACAAGCATAATAACTACTCCCATTTTAGTTTTCATAATAAATCCTCCCACTTTTTGTTAATAAATTTCTAGGTCAAAAATAGCTGCTAAAAATCTTTTTCTTCTACAAAAAAGTACAAATTTTAATATGGTTATAAAATATTGTTAATTATAAAATTTATACTTAAGTATTGCTGATTTTAAAATTTGTAAAAAATATTTTTAAAAATTTTTAAACCTTTTTAATATTTTTTCTTAAATTTGTTAGTACCATTTTTATGGTAAAAGCTCATATTCATAAACTTCTAACTTAATTATTTATTATTATGTATAAGATTTCCGAGCACCCTGTCCTTCCAATTCCGGAAGATAACCCAATTGAATTTCTTTTTGATGGAAAAAAAGTAATAGGGCAAAAAGGCAACACTATTGCAGCCGCCCTGCATAGAGCAGGATATATTGTTCACAACCATAGTCTTACAGGTAGAAACCGAACCCTGCAATGTGGAATAGGCAAATGTGGTGCATGCGAAATGATTGTAGATGGAAAAGTTGCTAGAATTTGTATAACTAAAGTAGATAATGTTAAATGTGTAGAGCGAATACAAGATAGTACGGCCAACAGTCTCAATCAATTAAGAGAAAGCGCTAAATTAGAAGAAGAAAATAAATCTGAAAATAGTCATAAAAGAAATACCTATAAAACAACTGTTGCCATAATAGGTGCCGGTCCAAGTGGACTTGCAGTTAGGGAAGAACTTAATAAAGCAGGAATTGATAATTTTCTTATTGATAACAACAGTTCTATTGGTGGACAATTTAATATGCAAACCCATCAATTCTTTTTCTTTGAAAAAGAGAAGCGTTTTGGAGGTAAAAGAGGATTCGAAATTGCAAAAGGACTTGCGGGAGAAGATAAAAAAGGAATTTTTTCAGATTCAGTTGTATGGGATATTTTAGATAATAAACGTTTAGCCGTAAAAAATATAAACACGAGTGAGGTTTTTTATGTAGTTGCAGATCAACTTGTTGTTGCAACAGGAGCTATTCCATTTATGCCTCCTTTTAAAAATGATGATGTGCCTGGCGTATATACCGCAGCCGTGGTGCAAAGAATGATGAATAGCGAACTTACTCTTTTAGGTAAAAATATTCTTACAATTGGGGCCGGAAATATAGGGTATCTTACATCATACCAAGCAATGCAGGCAGGAGCAAATATTAAAGCTATTGTTGAGGCAGCGCCCAATGAAGGAGGTTTCCCTGTACAAGCAAATAGAATAAAACGATTAGGAATTCCAATTATAACATCACATCTATTATTGGAAGCTATCCCAAACAAAGATTATAGCGGTGTAACAGGGGCAATAATTGCAAAATGCGAGAATTTTAAGGCTATCCCCGGTACCGAGCAAATAATAACAGGAATAGATTGTATTAATATTTGTACAGGCCTAGTTTCCGATAACCAATTATTAAAAAAAGGAAAAGAAGTTTTTGGAAGAGCATGTTACGGAGTTGGAGATGCTGTAAGAATTGGCGAGGGGACCAGTGCCGTTCTAAGAGGTAGGCAATGTGCATTCCAAATAATGGAGGAGTTGGGAACAAGATACAATTATGATGAATTTCTTAAAATATCAAAGGAATATATAGATTCACAGCAACATCCGGTAAAAATATTAAATGAACCTATTGCTCCAACTCCTGCACGAGCTGCAGAAAAGCCGTTTGTAGTTGCAAACTGCCTTTATGGGTTTGCATGTAACCCATGCACATTTGCCTGTAAACAGGGAGCTATTACTAAAATTTCCACATCTACCGTTCCTACAATAGATTACACCAAATGTATAGGGTGTATGGAGTGTGTTTATCAATGTCCCGGATTAGCAATATTTGGCTATAACAAAGCTAAAGAACAGGTATTTTTGCCTGTTGAGTATAAAGTAAATGAAGGGGCAGAAGTTATCTTAGTTAATGATAACGGAAGTAAAGTTGGTAATGGAATTGTTGAAAAAATATTGGTTAAGCCAAATAAAACAAACATAGCCAGAGTTAAAGTATTAAAGACTAATGGTGAAATTACTAATATAAAAGGTTTTATATTAAAAGAAAACTATCCTCCTAAACTTAATATAGAATCATTTACCAATAAAGCAGATAATGCCGAAACATACGTTTGCCACTGCGAAGATATTACGGAAAACGTTCTTATTAAGCTTGTTGGAACACGTAAGTCGCTTACAGCAGATGAACTTAAACATATTACCCGTATAGGAATGGGAGCATGTCGCGGAAAAAGGTGCATTGCAAGGGCCAAACAAGTATTACGTAAACATGGGATAGAGGTTAACGGTGAATTTACCCCAAGAGGACCTATGGCAAACCTTGTAAATTTAGGAGATATTGTAAATGCAACCGAGAATTTACGTGATACTAATAGTAGTAACTACGAGTATTCAACTAAAGAAAATCTTATTATAAGTAATAATGTAAAACATAGTACAGGAATAGAAGTTGATGCTCTTATTGCCGGAGGAGGTATAGGAGGTTCATCTCTTTTTAGATATATGTCTGAAGCCGGATACAATCCTATTCTTATAAATTATGAAGCAGGCAGTTCTTGGAGAAACATTGCAGGTGGAAGACCCGCTTTTAGTCTTCCTGCCCTAGCCGATTTAGCAAACCATAATCTTGAAATATTTAAAGATCTATCTAAAAAAGCAGAAATAGATTTTCATCTTACAAATTATGTAAACTTTGCGCATGACGAGCAAACATACAAGCAACTGGATGCCTCCCGCGCATGGTCGGATGCCTTTATGGTAGAGCGAAAAGATTTTCAAAAAGAAGTTTCTGAATTTTTTAATCCCAATTTGGATATTTATAGTCACGCCCTTATTTCGCGTAATTGCTGGCAAGCATCTCCCGGTAAAACAATAAATGCAATAAGAAACATAGGTATCAGTAAAGGCGGAACCCTTTTAGAGGGAGTTGAACTTGTGGGACTAGAAAAAAACGGAAAAGAATATTTGGTACTTTTAAGGATTACAAACTTATCTCAACGCCCTATAAAAATAGCAGGAAAAGAGATAAATACAGAATATGTTCTTGTAAAAACACCTTTATTTATTAATGCACTTGGGGCAAATGCAGGCAAGTTTGCGCTTAAACTTGGAATAGAGACAAATCTTTTCCCTGTAAAACATCAAGCATTTATTACAAAGCGGCTTCCACTAATGGGCAAAAACGGAGCTTGCATAGATATGCTAATAGATAGAAGAAAATACAAAGGTTTCTCCGCTGTCTACGGACAACAACTTACAGATACAGGACAAATTATAGGCTGTGCCTCTCCTGTTCTTGAAGCCACAAGAGTAGAAAAGAATTTAAAATTTAGCACCCAGGAATTTTTGGAAATAGTATCGGAAGTATTTACCGAATGGTTCCCTTGCCTTAAAGATGTAGGGTTCCAAGCAACTTGGTGTGGTTATTATACAGAGCCAAGATATATTATAGACCCCGAAGCAGGTTTATTTGTTGGAATGCGTGGCCACGGTTTTATGCTATCACAATACACAGCAAAACTTTACGTAGACTCACTACAAGGCAAACTTGTGCCGGATTATTTTAAAGAAATGGGACTCAAAGGCAACGGACTTAGTGAAACTGCGTTTAAGTAGCTCCCCCCTGGAATAGTTAACGATGCCGCTTAACTTTTTGTGCGGGTTAGGTTTGCTAATTCAGGTAATTTGCGTTTAGATCAAAAGTGATTGTTTGCTCTAAAAGTGTGTCCGCCGAATTTCGGCAACCAATCAGTGCTAAAAGCACCAGTATTAAAATGCTCGGTTTCATAGATAATTAAGTTTTAATTCTGCGGCAAACGGTACTTTTGCCGCAGAAAATTTTAAGTACGATTCGTAAATAAATTAAAACAGCCTCTTAGAATTAGAATTCCACAATTCCTATTACAGGATTACTATTCTCCGCAAGGGTATCCAAAACTTGCGGGTTAGTGATTTTTGCCTTTTCTGCAGGAGTAAGATTCTTTAGTCTGAACGGTTCCATTAAACAATAGAGTTTATCTCCGGAAAGTAGGCGAAATGAATTGGCCAGAGAACCTGTATCTATTTTCCCGCCTGAAAACCATACCCACTTGCTTTCTCCATTCAAACACAAACCGTAAAGCATATCCGGCATTGGTTTTTTGGCTACCGTAATCTCAACAAAGCGCATCTTATCATTTTCCATATATCGGTGAACAGCAGCATATTCCAACGACATAAAATACTCCATTGCCTTAAAAGCATCTGCAAACTGAAAGAACTTTTCGTCCAAAGCATGTTTGCCCAAATCAAATTTTAAATAAGGCGTTACTGTTTTTCTTGCTATATCATATCGGGAAACCGTATCATTATAATTCTCACGAATATAAAGGTCATTCCCATTTACATAAAAAGCAGGTACATCATCAATATTCAGAACTTCTGCGTCTGTTTCAAGGAAAAATTTTTTACTGTTATCTTTGGGTGAAAACAAGCACAGCCTCCCCGGAGCCTCCATTCCATATCCGATATATGCCAGATAATCACCTTCTATTTTATAAAAATAAGTTCCTTCGTTCTCTTTATTAATCTGTTGAGAGATAAATATTCCATCTTTTGTGTAAAAATTAAGAATCATTTGCGGCCGAGAATAAATAATAACAGTATCGCCCACTATCTGTGCATTTTTTAATCCTAGGTATTCACCCGGGCCTCTCCCTTTTGTCCCTATGGAATTAAGAAATTTCCCTTGTGCGGAAAAACGGAATACTTTATTGTTGGCTTCTAGATTAACCAGATAATACTCACCATCTGCCATAATAAGCTCATTATCAGCCCCTATAAATAAACTATCATTTGTCTCTAACGGAATTAACGTGATGCCTGATATTTTGTCTATAAACGAGTCAGAAGATTCCACATTAAAATCTACCGCAACAGTCTCTATGCGTTCCGTTTTTTTTACACAGGAGCACATGACTAAACCTGCTAAAAATAAGAATAAATAGTTTTTCATTTCTCGTTATTTTTTTAATTAGTGTCTTTTATGTAAATAGTAAATTAGAATTGACCCCCTATAATAATTAATGCTGACCCCT
>JAVXCW010000014.1:0-48885 GCA_036659275.1 Bacteroidales bacterium
ACTATTTTTACGATACCAACTCCATAGTGGCAAATTTTAATGTTAAAGATGGAATCGGAAGTGAGAATTGTGCTATATGATGTGTTATCTAAAAGATCTACGCATTTATATTGTTTTCCTGATATAATATTCCAAAAATTAAAGAAGTGTTTAGGAAGGTTTACTGAGATTTGCAAATGATTATTTATAGAGCTAAATGAGCCGAAGTTATTATACACAATGCTAAAGTCAACTGCAATTATAATTAATTCATCGGGCGCTGTTATATTTGTGATAGATTTTCTAGTTCTTCTGGCAAATACAAATTGCGTAGCTGAATTAAATAATGAGTTATTGAGATTAGCATATTCTAAATCGTAAGTATCACCATTTTTAATGGCCTTCTCCCCCATTGCTATAGAAAACAATTTTGTATAAATTTTGTAAAGCTCATTTTCTTGTGGTAACAACTTAGTTTTAGATGGTGTAATTAAAGAACTTAAAAATCTAACAGTACTTGGTGCAGAGCAATAATCAAAAATTGAAGTTCTGCCATCTATTCCACTAAAACCTTCTTGTAACATTCCTTTTTCGCCAAATTCTTGTCCAAAATAGAGCATAAATGGAGCTCTATTTAGCATTAGTGAAACCACCAATTGCGGAATTGCTTTAAATGGATTACCTATATTAAAATCTGAAGCAATGCGCTGTTCATCGTGATTTTCTAAAAAATTAAGCATTGAATTTTGCATATCTCCCAGTGCCTGCCAATTACCTGTAATTGAGGAAGCTGCTGCATATCCTTTCGTAATTGCTTTAAGGTTATCATATAATCCAACTTTATCATATAAGTAATCAAAACCACCATATTGTAAGTAAGAATTGTAAAGCATAGGGTTGTAAACTTCGGCAATAAATAAAATTTTAGGATATTCTTTTTTTAACTCATCAATAGCCCATTTCCAAAACTCAACCGGTACCATTTCTGCCATATCACATCTAAATCCATCAATTCCTTTAGCACTCCAAAACTGTAGTATTTGTAACATCATACTCCATGTTTTAGGGATTGGATTAAAATACTTTTTAGCTCCGCCGCAATAATCAATCCCATAATTTAGTTTTATTGTCTCGTACCAATCGTTAATTGTAGGGGAGGCTGTAAAACAATCATTACCTGTAACTTTTGCTGGAAATTCGATATAATTAGGAGATAAATTTAATTTACTATCGGGAAGATAATAAAAATTATTATTGGGATTAAAGCCAAAGCTTCCTTCTTTAATTGTATTATATGGGTTGTCTGTTGCGCCAAAATTTTCAATACCTACAGGAAGAGAATCCGAATTGTAGCAGCGAGCAAGGTGATTTGGCACAAAATCTATTATTACTTTTAATCCGCTTTTATGAGTTCTTTCCAATAAGCTCTCAAATTCTGCCATTCGGTTGGAAATATTATCTGCTAAGTATGGATTAACATCGTAGTAATCTTTTATAGCATAGGGAGAACCGGCCTCACCTTTTACAATTGCAGGATTGTCTTTTTTTATACCATATTTTGTAAAATCAGTTTTTGTAGCATGCTCTATAATACCGGTATACCATACGTGAGTAACATTTAATTCTCTTATCTTTTGTAAAATGGGTAATGTAATACTACTAAATTTACCTGATGTATTTAACTGAAAAGAGCCATTGGAAATACATTTATCGTTAGTATTTCCAAAGACTCTAAGTAAGAGCTGATAAATTATAAATTTATCGTTCATAGAGTAATTATACGCCTAATTTTAGTTAATATATTTAAGCAGTTTCTTAACGCCATTTAAGTATTTTTCTAAAATCGTAATCTTCGGGGTTTTTAACGTATTTTTTAGCAGCCTCATAATCAACCGGCGTAATATAGTGCATTAGATTATTAAAAATCTGCTGTACTTTATCTGTATGAATATTAACTCCTCTTGGCGGAATTTTACCTGTATTAGGATCTTGCATCTCTTTTAGGTACATAGATTTTATATTTCCATTAAGGTCTAAGTAAACCATGCACCCTGTAGCTCCTTCGGAAAATAATTTATATACTCCCATACCAAGTTGTGAGCAGTACATTAAATCGTAAGCAAACGGAGTAACGCATCTAACTTCATAACCAATCTCAACTGGACGCGATTTAACGGAAATGCCAAGCGAATTTAGCTTATTATCAAGCATCTCGTTAAACATTTGAGCCTTTGATATTTTTCCAAGCTCGGGATGGCCATGCTCGTCATAAGTAAATTTCACTCCATATTCTTCCACATCTTTATGACTTAATTCATGAAATACCCCCTCGGAAATCATTATACAGCCATAAGAAATACCCATAATTTTTCTCTTAATAATAGAGGAAATTGCCATATTTATAATTTTTTCAGCTGTAATATTTGTTTTATTAAACATTTCGGGAATAACAATCATAGGATAATGACAAGTAGCACCAATACCTAATGCAAGGTGCCCGGCAGAACGTCCCATTGCAGAAACAACAAACCAATTTCCACTTGTTCTTGCATCCTCATATATTGTAGCCGCTATTTTAGTCCCTTCGGCCTTTGCAGATTGATATCCAAAAGTTGGAATATTTTGAGGAAGAGGGAGGTCGTTATCAATAGTTTTTGGAACATGAATATTTGCTATAGGATAATTTTTTTCTTCTAGAAACTTAGCAATCTTATTTGCTGTAGAAGCTGTATCATCTCCACCAACTGTTACAAGAAGTTGTATGTTATTATCTCTAAAAAAATCTAAGTTAAAATTTTCTTTATAATCTATATCTGTTGGTTTGTATCGGCTCATCATAAGGTAAGAGCCGCCTCTATTAAAAATGGAATCTGCGCAAAAGAAATCAAGCTCGCAGAAATTTGGTTTGGGTGAGAATAACCCTTTATAACCACCGTGTAACCCTAAAACTCTAAAGTCTTTTTGAATAAATGTTTTTACAATGCTGGCAACCACGGTATTCATTCCCGGCGCAGGTCCGCCACCTGTAAGGATAACAATTGATTTTTTCATTATATTTAAAGATCTATATATGATTCGAGTGGCAAATTTATGATAAATATTAAAATTATATGTATTTTTGTTAGATAATTTTTTTGAATGTGAGAAACAGCGATGCAAAAATAAGGATAGAGGCCTTAACTAATGAGTTAAATATTCATAATCATAACTACTATGTTTTAAATAATCCTGTAATTTCAGATTTTGAGTATGATATTCTAATGCAAGAACTTATTCAGCTAGAAAAACAGTATCCAAAACTAGCTAAAGAGAATTCCCCTACTCAAATAGTGGGGAGTGATCTTGTTAATACAAGCGGCATTTTAACATCGTTTGAGCAATTTCCTCATAAATATCCAATGCTTTCACTTGGAAATACTTACTATTTTCAAGAGCTTTTTGCTTTTAATGAAAGAATTATAAAAGCAACAGATTCTTTATTCACTTATTCATGTGAACTTAAATTTGACGGTACAGCAATATGCCTAACTTATAATAATGGGCAACTTGTTAGAGCACTTACTCGTGGAGACGGCACAATAGGAGATGATGTTACACAAAATATAAAACAAATCCCTTCAATTCCACAAAAACTTATAGAAGGCTCACAATATCCACAGGAATTTGAAATAAGAGGAGAAATATATATGCCATATGAGGCATTTGACAGACTTAATTACCAAAAGGAACTTAATGAAGAACAACCATTTGCAAATCCACGCAATGCAGCTGCAGGTTCTCTTAAGCAATTAGATTCCAAAATAGTTAAAGAAAGGGGACTTGAGTGTAAATTATACCATTTAATAGCACCTACAATAAATTTTACGACACAATCTCAATCTTTAGAAATGGCTGCACAATGGGGGCTTCCTGTATCGGAATATTTGCAAGTATGTTCTAATATAAATGAAGTTATAGAATATATTAAAAAATGGGATATAAAAAGAAAAACACTCCCCTATGCTACAGATGGCATTGTTATTAAAATAAATCAACTTGATATACAACGGAGTTTAGGCTTTACTGCCAAATCTCCAAGGTGGGCTACGGCATATAAATTTAAGCCCGAAGAAGCTCTTACAAAACTTCTCTCAATAGACTACCAAGTTGGTCGTACAGGAGCAGTTACACCAGTAGCAAACCTAGAACCCGTACAACTATCGGGAACCATAGTAAAAAGAGCTACACTACATAATGCAGATCAAATAAAGCTTATGGATATTTTCGTTGGCGATTATGTATATGTAGAAAAAGGAGGCGAAATTATTCCTAAAATAACTAGAGTTGAAACTGAAAAAAGGGATAATAATGTAAAAGAAGTTGTATTTCCCGATAGATGTCCTGTGTGCAATACATTGCTTATAAGAGACGAGGATGAAGCAAAATATTTTTGTCCTAATCAAGACTTCTGTCCACCACAAATAAAAGGCCGCTTTATCCATTTTATAGGGAGAAAGGCATTGGATATAAATGCCGGAGAGGCAACAATAGAACAACTTTATAATAAAGGGTATATTTTTGAATTAAGCGATTTATATAAACTTACAAGAGAACAACTCCTTACTTTAGATAAATGGAAAGAAAAATCGGTGTCTAATTTCCTTAACTCTTTACAAGAGAGTAAGAAAGTTCCTTTTCAAAAAGTTCTATTTGGTTTAGGAATAAGATATATTGGTGAGACAACCGCCAAAAATCTAGCTAGAGAATTTAAAAATATTAATAATATAGCAATAGCCTCAAAAGAAGAATTACTTGCTACCGAAGAAGTTGGCGAAAAGCTAGCTAATTCATTGATAAATTATTTTTTGGTTCCAATACACATTAAGGTAATAGAAGAGTTAAAACAAGCAGGATTGCAATTTGCAGTTAATGAGCAAGATAAAATTATTACATCTAGTATACTTAGCAACAAAGTAATAATGATTACCGGTAATTTTTCAATATCTCGTGAGGAAATGAAAAAGCTAATAGAAATACACTCCGGTAAAATTGGAAATAGTATAACAAGTAAAACAGATTTACTTGTAGTTGGAGACAAAAGTGGCCCTTCAAAACTGCAAAAAGCCGAAAAACTTGGAGTTAAAATAATAAATGAAGCTGAGTTTAAAAATATTATTAAACAATACTAATAAAAAAACGATAACATTATAATACAATGAGAGCAATAAAAATTACAGACCATATCCACTATGTTGGAACAAATGATAGAAAGAAACATCTTTTTGAGAATAATTGGCCGTTACCTAATGGAGTTTCGTATAACTCATACCTTATTGCTGATAAAAAATCGGCACTTATAGATACTATAGAATTTGGAAGCGATGATAATTACCTATCAAGAATTGATGATCTCCTTAACGGCAAACAATTAGATTATCTTGTTGTAAACCACATGGAACCCGATCATTCTAGTATGATAAAAAGTGTTTTACGTAAATATCCTCAAATACTTATCATAGGTAATACTCAAACTTACAAGCTATTACAATCGTTCTACGAAATCCAAGATGAGAATTTTATGCAAATTAATGATGGAGACGAAATAGATTTAGGAGTTAGTAAACTAAAATTTGCCCTTGTTCCATGGGTACATTGGCCAGAGACAATGGTTACTTACGAAATAACTTCAAAAACCCTCTTCTCTTGCGATGCCTTTGGCGGTTTTGGAACAATAGATGGCTGCATATTTGATAGTGGAAATGATTTTGAGACATATTACCTAGAAGATATGAGAAGATATTACTCAAATATTGTAGGAAAATATAGCAAGATGGTACAAAATGCCCTTGCCAAATTAGCAGGGCTTCAAATTAAAATTATAGCCCCTTCACATGGTCTTATATGGAAAGAAAACCCGGGAAAGGTAATTGAATTATATGATAAATGGAGTAGATATCAAGCTGAAGATGGTGTAGTTATTGCATACGCTTCTATGTATGGCAATACAGAAAGGATGGCAGATTATATAGGCTCTCTTTTTGCTGAACATGGTATAAATGTAAGAATACATGACGTTTCAAAAACTCATGTCTCCTATTTACTAAGTGAAATATGGAAATACAAAGGACTTGTTTTGGGAACATGTGCTTACAACAATCAAATGCACCCTATGATGGAACATTTATGTAATGAAATAAAATTATCGGCTCCTAAAAACAAAATTCTCTCTATCTTTGGCAGTTCCTCATGGAATTGTGCCGGAGTAAAGCAATTGACAAAATTTGTAGAGGTAAATGATTTTAAGATTACAGGACCAATATTGGAGGTTAGTGGTTCACCAACAATTGAAAAAATGGAGAATACTGCTTTAGAAATGGTTGAGATGTTTGTAGAAGAGTTAAAAAATATAAAATAAAGGAGTATGATAGAGAATATTGCAGTTGGAATGACTTACAGGGTAGATTTAACAGTTTTAGAAAAGGATACAGCAAAATCATATAAATCTGGTGGCCTAGATGTGTTTGCTACTCCCGGGATGATTGCTCTTATGGAATGTGCCGCATTTACGCTACTTAAAAATGAACCTGTAAATGTAGATAGCGTAGGAATAGAAATTAATGTGCAACATCTTAGAGCATGTTTAGTTGGAACAAATGTATGGGCAATTGCAACTGTAACATTAGTTAGTGGCAATAAAATAGGCTTTAATATTGTAGCATACGATAATAAAGGAGAAATAGGAAAAGGGAACCATATTAGATATATTATTGATGCAAATAAATTTATATCAAAACTCGCAAAGTAGAGTTGTAAAACTGTGAAAGATCTGCTAGATGAAATAATGGGATTTTATAGGTGGTTTATTAAATTTATCACCCTAGATATTTGGAACCTTAATATCAATGACTTTGGTAAAGCCAAAAGGAGGTTTATAAGATATCTAAAAGTAGCTATAATTACCATTAAAAAATCTGGAAATGATAAGTTGGGACTATATGCAGTCTCTCTTAGTTTTTTTTCAACCATGGCTGTTGTACCATTTGCTGCTGTTGCGTTTGTGGTTACTGGAGGGCTTGGACTAGAACGGAGACTACAAGAATTACTCCTAGAATCTTTTTCCGAGAATACAGAAGTATTACAGTGGGTTATACAGTTTGCAGATAATATTGTTGCAAGTAGCAGACAAGGCTTATTTGGAGTAATTAGTTTTATATTTTTTATTGGTACTGTTGTGTGGCTAATACTAAGTATAGAAAAAGCATTTAATGATATATGGAAAGTTGAAAGAGCACGTTCCATAGCAAAAAGATTTTTATATTACATTGGAATATTGGTAGTTGCCCCTTTTATAATAACAATTTTTCTATCGGTAACGCTAGTATTTAACAATGCATTAGACTCAATTGGTTACGGGTTAAAGCATGTAGACTCAATTGGTTTTGCTCTACAATGGTTGTTATTTTACGGCATTGTACTTGTTATATTTGCAATAATGTATAAATATATTCCAAATGTAAAGGTGCATTTTTCGGCGTCATTTAGTGCTGCCATTATAACGTCACTTGCATTTATAATTGTACAATACCTTTATATGGAAACGCAACTATTTGTATCGCGTCTTAATGCAATTTACGGAGCTTTTGCTGCAATTCCGCTATTCCTTATATGGATGGATATAAGCTGGACTATAATACTTATTGGCGCAGAAATTTCTCATGCATACCAATATGCAGATATATACAACATTGACAACTACAAAAATGTTGATGATGATATAAAGAAAAAAATAATACCTAATTAAAAAATATAATTGTGATGGACCAAAGTATGAAACTAAATATGGAATTAACAAAGGATGCCGTAGATTTTATAGATGATAATCTACTGCAGTCTTTAATTAAAAACACAAAAGAAGATCTCCCAAAAGCACGTGAAATATTTGCAAAAAGTTTAAATAAACAACCACTTAATTTACAAGAAACAGCTACTTTACTTGCAATAAAATCGCAAGAAGGTCTTAATGAACTATTTAATGCAGCTAAAGAATTAAAGCGCTCTGTATATGGTAATAGAATTGTTCTATTTGCCCCTTTATATGTTGGCAACAGTTGCGTAAATAATTGTAAATATTGTGGATTTAGAAAAAGTGCAAAAGGGACAATAAGAAAAACCCTAACTCCAGACGAATTAGTAAAAGAGATTGTAAATTTAGAAAACTATGGACATAAAAGGCTTATTCTAGTTTTTGGGGAATCTCCTAAATACAGTCCGGAGTATATTGCAGAATGTGTAAAAACATGCTATACAACAAAAATTGGGAACGGAGAAATAAGGAGAGTAAACATAAATGCTGCTCCATTAGATGTAGAAGGGTTTAAAACTGTTAAAGCATCAGGGATAGGTACTTTCCAAGTATTTCAAGAAACTTATCATAAAGAAACTTATGCAAAATTTCATCCTAAAGATGATATAAAAGGGAATTATATGTGGCGTTTAAATGCAATGGATAGAGCGTTTGAAGGAGGAATAGACGATATGGGTATAGGAGCTTTATTTGGTCTATACGATTGGCGATTTGAGGTTTTGGGACTTGTTTCACATGCTCTTCATTTACAAAAAGTGCATGGAGTTGGCCCACACACAATTAGTTTTCCAAGAATACAACCTGCTAATGATCTTGATATTGAACTCCCATATAGAGTAACAGATGAACATTTTAAACAACTTGTTGCAGTACTTCGTTTAGCCGTTCCATATACGGGACTTATTATGACAGCACGAGAAAGTGTAGCAATAAGAGACGAAGTTATTGAATTTGGAGTATCTCAAATAGATGCAGGAACTAAACTAGAAATAGGGGGATATCAAAAAACAAAAGGAGAAGAGCAAGAGCTTAATAAAGAACAATTTATGATTGGTGATACAAGAGAATTAGACCAAGTTATAAATTGGCTTCTTAAACGCAATTTTATTCCAAGTTTTTGCACATCTTGTTATAGGGTAGGAAGAACAGGAGAACATTTTATGGAATTTGCAATCCCGGGATTTATAAAACGATTCTGTACACCTAACGCAATGCTTACACTAGCCGAATATCTACAAGATTATTCAAGTGATGAAACAAAAAAACTAGGTTATAATCTTATAGAAAAAGAGCTAAATAATTTACCTGAGGGTGAACGGAAACAAAGTATAATAGCTAAACTAGAAGCAATTAAAACGGGAAAAAGAGATTTACTATTTTGAGTATGTTTACAAAAGAAGACAATGATTTAATTTATAAAGAGTTTGAATCGCTAAGATTAGCGAGTTTAAAACGGTGTGCAGATCAAGAAGAATATGAAGGCGTTATAAAAGCTTTTGAATTTGCAAATGAGGCACATAAAGGCGTTAGAAGACGTTCTGGCGAGCCTTATATAATCCATCCTATTGCTGTTGCTAAAATTGTAGTACAGGAAATTGGGCTTGGATATAAATCTATTGTCACAGCCCTATTACACGATATTGTAGAAGATACAGAATACACGGTAGAAGATATAGAAAGGCTTTTTGGAGCAAAAATAGCTTCATTAGTTGACGGACTAACCAAAATTAAGTCTGCTATGGATAATCAGCACTCAAAGGCCGAAGCTGAAGAAAAATCTTTACAAGCAGAAAATTTTAAACGTATTCTCCTCACACTTAACGACGACGTAAGGGTAATTCTTATAAAGCTCGCCGATAGGCTACATAATTTACGCACAATAGGATCAATGCCAGAAAGGAAAAAGGATAAGATATTAAGTGAAACAATGTATATTTTTATCCCTTTAGCTCATCGTCTTGGATTATACAGCATGAAATCTGAGATGGAAAATATTTGGCTAGAATATAGAGAGCCGGAAGATTTTTCTGTAATAACTAAAAAAATAAATGAGCTGCTAGAAACTAAAGGATGTGCAATTGATAAATTTATTGAGCCAATAGAAACTCTTTTAAAAGATGCCGGGTATACGTTTACAATAAGTAAAAGGACAAAAACCCCCTACTCTATTTGGAGAAAAATGCAAACAAAGGAGATTCCTTTTGACCAAATATACGACTTATTTGCGGTAAGAATAATTTTTGAAGCCAAAGAAAATATTACTGAACGAAAACAATGTTGGGATATATACTCTCTTATAACAGAAGATCATATTTCAAAATTAGATAGATTAAGAGATTGGGTAAGTACACCTAAATCTAATGGATATGAGGCATTACATTGCACGCTTATGAGCCCGCAAGGAAATTGGATTGAAGTACAAATTCGCTCAATAAGAATGAATGAAATTGCAGAAAAAGGAGTTGCTGCGCACTGGAGTTACAAAGGAATAAATAAAAGTGAAAATGAAATAGATAATTGGCTTAATATGGTACGTGAAGTACTAGAAAGCCCCGATGTAAATGCCCTCGAATTTTTAGATAAATTTCACGAAGGATTATTAGCTTCCGAAATTTACGTATTTACCCCTAAGGGAGAATCTAAATCTCTTCCAAAAGGTGCCACCGCAATAGATTTTGCATATAATATTCATACTGCCATAGGCAATAAAGCAATTGCTGCAAAAGTTAATTTAAAATTGGTTCCACTCTCACAAGTTCTTAAAAATGGTGATCAAATAGAAATAATAACTGCTGAATCGCAAAAGCCACAACGCGAGTGGATTAATTTTGCAATAACAGCAAAAGCAAAGAGTCTTATATATGATGCCCTTAAATCTGATATAAAAAATTCTATTAAAGAAGGCCAAGCAATACTAGAAACAGAATTAGCAAAATATGGGGTAAAACCACAACTAAGAGTTATAAAAAAACTTCTTTTAGCATATAATTTAAATAATAAAGAAGAACTATATAGTAAAATTGGTGCCGGCCTTGTGGACTTAGTAGATCTAGAAAAGATTCTAAAGAAAAATTCAGAAAATAAAATAGTAAAATATTGGAACCTACAGTTTTTCTTTGGCAATAAAAATGACTCAGATAAAGAGGCAGAAGAGGATGATGTAAACGTAGAAAAAAGGCCAGACATAGATAAAAAGAAAGATTATTTATTGCAAGAAAATCCTATTGATAATACACTTTCGTACAAAGTAGCAGAATGTTGCAATCCTATTCCGGGAGATGCTGTTATTGGTTTTGTTGATGAAAATAATAATGTTATTGTACACAAAAAAGTGTGTAAAAATGCTATATCATTAGCCACAAGGCAAGGCGGAAAAATTGTAAGTGCAAAATGGACAAAGCATACAGTACTTTCGTTTCTTGCGCGGTTAGATATGAAAGGGATAGATAAAATTGGAATTGTAAATGAAATTACAAAGTATATAACCCTAGTTTTAAATGTAAACATAAGAAAGATTCATTTTGAAACACATGACGGAATATTTGAAGGATATATAGAATTGTATGTGCATAATACAGAAGACCTTGATGTTTTAATGAAAAGAATTCAAAAAATAAAAGGGATTGAAAATATAGCTAGAGTAGATATAAAAGAATAAGATTTCTAAATTTAAACGGTTTCTAAAAATGAAATTCAAAAAAGAGAACATACTACAAGTAATTACATTTGTTTTAGTTGGATTATACTGCTTACACATGAGTTCTTGTGCAAACACAAAAGGGGCACCGAGTGGAGGGCCTAAAGATTCACTTGCGCCGGTTGTTATTTCTATTTTGCCCGATTCAAATGCACTAAATGTACCTACGCACAAAGCAAAAATAGTAATTACATTTAACGAATACATTCAGCTAAAAGATGCAGTAAAAAATATAGTATTATCTCCTCCACAAAAGAAGAAACCTATAACTAAAATAAAAGGAAAAACTATTGTAGTTACTTTTCCACAAGACCTTGATTCTGCAACAACCTACTCAATAAATTTTGGATCTGCAATTGCTGATAATAACGAAGGAAATATTTTGGAAAATTTTGTTTATAGTTTTTCTACAGGTAATTCTATTGATTCTATGCTTATGAGTGGTACTGTAGTAGATTATGCAACGTTGTTACCAATGAGCGATATTACAATTGCACTATATGCAAATCCAACTGATTCTTGCGTATTTAATACTCTTCCAAGTGCAGTTGCGAGAAACGATAAATGGGGCTATTTTTGTGTTAGAAACTTAAAAAAAATCCCTTATGCAGTTTATGCTTTTAAGGATGATAACGGAAATAATAAATACGATTCTGGCAGCGAGCAGATTGGCTTTTTAGATTCCCTATTTACGCCATCTGTAGTAATGAAAAAAGGAATGCCACAACTTGCCTCATATAATATGAAAGACACTTTAGCTTGTCTTACAAGGCCATGCGAAGCTGATATATATATATTTAAAGAGAGACCAAGTAATCAATATATCCGAAACTCAGGCCGTCCTACACTACGAGGTGCTTTTCTTAAATTTAATGCACCAGATGCCATAATAGATTCATTTTCGATACGTGGAGTAAGACAAGACAAACTTATAAAACAATTCAATAAGACATTTGACAGCCTTGCCTTTTGGGTAAATGAGGGGGGGAGGATGCAGGATACCCTTTTACTTGGAGTAAAATATCATAAAACAGATTCACTTGGAGTTCTTGTTCCTACGGTAGAAAATTTTAAGCTTGTAGCACCTATTGTAAAAAAAGAGAAGAAAAAGAATGCCGAGGCACAAAAAAATAGAGAGAGAAAAGATTTGCTTAAATTTTCGCTTGTGGCAACTAATGATAAAGTAGAACAAGACGGCTATGTATTTGAATTTACTGAACCACTTGTAAAACATCAATTTGATTCTATTATATTTAAAACTAGTACTCCTAAAAAAATTGTATCACAAATAAACTTTACTGTACAACAAGATAGTACTGATTTAAGACGATATATCTTACGTCCTACCCAAAACTTTAAAATAGGAAATGATTATGAAATGATTATTCCAAAAGCTATATTTAGAGATATTAATGGATTTACAAACGATTCTACATACAATAAATTATCACTGCCTACCGACGATAAACTTAGTTCTTTAACCTTAGAAATGAAAAATGTTAATGCAAGATATATAGTAGAATTAATAACTGAAAAACGAGATAAAGTTTTACGATCGTATATTATAACCAAAGATGTAAATTTACAGTTCCCATATTTACAAAAAGGAATTTATTCAATAAGAATAATGGAAGATAAAAATAATAATGGGCTACTAGATCCGGGTGATATAATTAAAAAAAGGCAACCCGAAAAAGTACTTCTTTATAGACTCGCCGATGGAAAAGATGCAATTGAAATAAAAGAAAGGACCGATATAGAACAATCTGTTGACATAAAAACTCTTTTTGGAAAATAAACATGAAAAATATAAAATATACCATATCTCTATTACTTTGCCTCTATTTTTTTACAATATTGCAAGGACAAAATACTATTCCAAATAAAAATAAGCAGGTAGACATGAAAGAATTTGATGAAAATTCTTTTGATAAAGCAATGCCTAAAAAAATAATAGACAGCACATTACTCACACAACATCTTATAGGAGTAAAATGGGGATACGCTATTTCAAATGTTGGCTTTAGCCAAGATACAGAGCATAAATCAATAAAATCGCCTGTAAACTTTGGGGTATATTATACATACTATCATTCTTTGTGGAAATCTATGCCTTATTTTGGATTACATACCGGAATAGAAGTTACAGAATTAGGATTTACAGAAATTACCGGCAAAGACCCACAAACCATAGTTGAAACTGAACAAAGATATAGAGCAATTGAAGTACCCCTTTTAACACAATTTAGGGTAGATTTTTGGAAAATGAGAATTATGTTAGGGGCAGGACTTTTTGGATCATATATTATATCAACCAATATGGAAGGGGGAATTCCGGAAACAACAAATAGAACCGGTTATGGAATAATGGCAGGTGGTGGACTTGCTTTTATATTAAAGCCGTTTGAAATACATGTTGAATGTAATTATAAATATTCCTTATCACATTTTTTAGACCCTCAAATTTACTCTGCAGAATACTGGATTTATACACATTCAACTCAATTAAAGTTCTCTGTTGGTTTATTTTATAGATTAGGTAAAAATAAAAAAAAATAAAATGAGTACTATTGCTGTTAAAGTTGGAAACATTACAATAGGAGGCGATTCTCCTGTCTTAATTCAGACTATGTGTAACACACACACACAGGATATTGCACTATCTGTTGAGCAATGTATCCAAATGGCATTAAATGGAGCACAACTTATAAGGCTTACTATACAGGGACCTAAAGAAATTGAGGCGCTAAAAGAGATAAAAAAACAATTACGTGCCAAAAATATTTTAACGCCATTAGTTGCCGATGTTCATTTTAGCTCAGATGTAGCTATTGAAGTTGCAAAAGTAGCTGATAAGGTTAGAATAAATCCGGGTAATTTTGCTAAAGAACATGAAGAAGCAAAAAAACAATTCTCCAAATTTATTAATGTTTGTAAAGAATATGGTACGGCAATAAGGATTGGCCTAAATCACGGTTCGCTTGGAGAACGGATAATTAATCTCTATGGAGATACTCCTCTTGGAATGAAAGAAGCAGCAATGGAGTGGATACAAATGTGTGTAGAGAATAAATTCTATAATGTAGTTGTATCACTAAAAGCCAGCAATACAATTATAATGGTAACAGCATATAGGTTACTTAAAGAGGCTATGATAAATAAGAATCTCCGTTTCCCTCTTCATTTAGGTGTTACAGAGGCTGGTAACGGAGATATTGGAAGAATAAAATCGGCTGTTGGAATAAGTGCCTTATTAAAAGATAATATTGGGGATACAATAAGAGTCTCTTTAACAGAAAATCCAGTAAATGAACTTTCTGCAGCTAAGGTTATTGCAGAGTATTTTTATAGTGGAGACTATAACCAAAGTTATAAAGAAATTAAAGAACTTATATCAGAGGGTAATGTCCCTGCTCAAACATATAATTGTAGTGATTGGGAGGAATTTATTATAAAGGCATCCTGCGACTTTGGACCACTTTTATTAGATAAGGTAATAGATGATTTTAATGTTGCAGCAATAGTAGCCAATAATGAAATAGCTCCTGCTAAAATTGAGGAATTTAAGGATAATCTTATGCAGGCATCAAGAAGAAAATTTACAAAGCCTGAATATATAGCTTGCCCTGGATGTGGTAGAACACTCTATAATCTTGAGGAAACTTTTAACGAAGTAAAAAAACGGACTTCACACCTTAAAGGAATGCGTATTGCCGTTATGGGGTGCATTGTAAATGGCCCCGGCGAAATGGCAGATGCAGATTACGGATATGTTGGCGAAGGCAAAGGTAAAGTTGCCATATATAGAGGTAAAGTTGCTGTAATGCGCTCTGTGCCACAAGAAGAGGCTATTGATGCCCTCCTTAAAATTATTAAAGAAGACGATTTACAAAAAGGCGCCCCCCTTCAACCTTTACAATAGTAACTTTTTCTCCCTTGTTAGCATAGCCATATTCTAACTGTGCCTGATATCTTTTACTGTGTATCTCTATTGTTCCTTGCGGTTTAAGGTCGGTAGTAACAATGCCTATTTCACCTACGAGTGTTTGAAGAGAGTCTTGTTCAATTCCCACAAACCCTTTATTATTGGCTAGACTAGTGTGCAATATAATTTTAGAAAATGCTTTTGTGCCATACAGTTTTGATGCTAAAAATATGGATATAAAAAATGAGGATGTTGTTGATATAAGCACTAGTGCCAAAGGCTGTATTATTGGTTTAATGTTATAATCGCCACCATTAAATACTGTGTTGTTATCTATCATGGCAAATGTAAGACTAAATAGCACTAATATAATTCCGCTTATTCCAGCCACTCCAAACCCTGGAATTACAAAAATTTCTGCAAACAATAATCCTACTCCAACTATAAACATAAATAATTCCCAATTTTGCGCCAATCCTTCTAAATATAGAGGAGCAAAGTAGAAAACTGCCCCTGTAATTGCAGCAGCCAATGGAAGCCCAATACCTGGGCTTTGTATCTCAAAATAAAGTCCTGCTATAATAAGCATGAGCAGTATCCCTTGTATAAATGGACTCATTAAAAACAAGACTATTTTCTGCAATATAGAAATTTCTTGCTCAATTAATACATACTCTTTATCACCCGTTATTTGTGTTATTACTTCTGTTATATTATCTGCCATTCCCTCACAATATCCATGTTTAATTGCTTCCATAGGGGTAAAGCTTAATACACTATCTTTACTTACCATGGCTTGTGCTATTTTGGGATCTCTATACCATACCTCTTTTGTTTCTCCATTTTCTACAACTATTTTTTTACCGTGGCTTTCTGCGGTTGATCTCATCATAGCTCTCATAAAAGATTGATATTTATCGGGCATAACGGCTCCGGTTTGGTCTACAACTGTTGCTGCTCCAAAAGAGCTTCCTTTGCGCATGTAAACTGAATCACACGAAATTGAAATAAGTGCCCCGGCAGATACTGCCTGTGTATTTATAAATGCAATTACAGGTAATTGATATCTTATTATTGCTCCCCTAATACTATCAGCAGCATCAACAGCACCTCCGTAAGTATTAATATCTATAATACAGAAATCTGCTTTTTGCTTTAAAGCATCATTTAATCCATCTTTAATAATTTTAAAGGCAGAAGAGTTAATCTCTTGTTTAAGAGTAATTTTATAAATTTTTATTACTGTATTGTTTGTTGTAGCAAATGTTGTAAAACAAGGGATAAACATTACTACGGTAATAAGCACTCTAAAAAAATAAAAAAGTTTCATTTTATCATGTTTTTATGTATGCAAATGTAACTTATTTTTATTGCTTTTTAATATAAAATATTTATCTTTGAGAATTGTCAAAAAAATGATTAATGGTATTCCTAGCAACCTCGTTTAGTCTTCCGTTTGCAGATCCGGTATTGAAATTTCTCCTCATACTGGTAATTATTTTAGCTGCACCGCTAATTTTAAATAGATTCAAAATTCCACATTTATTAGGATTAATTATTGCAGGTGCAATTATAGGACCAAATGGATTTAATTTAGTACTTAGAGACAGCAGTATAATTCTATCGGGAACCGCCGGATTGTTGTATATTATGTTCCTTGCCGGACTAGAAATTGATATGGGCGATTTTAAGAAAAACAGCGGTAGAAGTCTTGTTTTTGGACTGTATACATTTCTTGTACCAATGGGATTGGGCCTAGTTACAGGGTTATATGTTCTTAATTTTTCGCTAAATACATCAATATTACTTGCTAGTATGTTTGCCTCACACACATTAATTGCCTACCCTATAATAAGCAAATTTGGTATAGCTAAAGATAAAGCTGTAAGCATAACAATTGGTGGAACAATGATAACAGATACATTGGCACTACTTGTATTAACAGCTATAGTTGGTATTGCTACCGGTGCAACAGGAGACAATTTTTGGACAAAACTAACTATTTCTGTAGTTATTTTCGCGGCATTTGTAATAGTTGTATTTCCACTTATTTCCCGATTATTTTTTAAAAGAGTCCAAGACAGTATATCACAGTATATTTTTGTTCTTGTAATGGTGTTTCTAGGGGCATTCCTTGCTCAATTAGCTGGTTTAGAAGCTATTATAGGTTCTTTCCTTGCAGGACTAGCATTAAATAAACTTATTCCCCACTCCTCTCCGCTTATGCATCGCGTAGTATTTATAGGCAATGCTATATTTATTCCTTTTTTCCTTATAGGGGTTGGTATGCTAATAAATTACAGGGCATTTTTTATTAGTTTTGAAACTATTAAGGTTGGAGTTGTTATGATAATTATTGCAACATCTGCAAAATATATTGCAGCTTGGCTTACCCAAAAAACATTTAAACTCTCTATAGATCAAAGGAGAGTAATATTTGGGCTTAGTAATGCTCAAGCGGCTGCAACGTTAGCAGCCGTAATGGTAGGTTACAATGTAATACTTGGACAAACAGATGCAGGAGAGCCAATTAGACTATTAAATGAAAGTGTTCTTAACGGAACAATTTTAATGATTTTGGTTACATGCACAATGGCCTCTTTTTCTGCACAAAAAGGAGCGCAAAATATAGCATCTGATAATCACACTAATAAAGATGAAGAAATGGAAGAACATAAGGAACGCATTCTTATTCCTGTAAGTAATCCTGGAACAACAGAAGAATTAGTTAATCTTAGTCTTGCTATTAAATCAAAGAGAAATCATCATCTATATGCACTAAGTGTATTAAATAACCAATCTACAACAGATGAACAGTTGTACAAAAATTCACGTAAATTATTAGAAAACGCAGCTATTACGGCAGCAGCAACAGATACTCACGTACAAGAACTGCTTCGCTACGATATTAGTGCAACAAATGCAATTTTAAGTGTTATATTAGAACAAGAAATTACATATTTAGTATTAGGACTAAATAAAACTAAAGGGCTGTCGGGATCTATTTTAGGAGATATAACTGAAAGTGTCCTTAACCATAGTGATGTTACTACCTTTATATACAAATCTGTACAGCCGTTATCAACAATAAAGAGACATATAATTGTTATTCCCGATAGAGCAGAAAAAGAGGCCGGCTTTAAACAATGGGTAACACGTATATGGAATGTAAAAGAAAATATAGGTCAAAAGATGATATTTTACTCCTCTGCAAATACATTAGCTAAACTTAAAACTATTCTCCCTAAGACAACCTCAGATACAGAATTTATAGAATTTAACAATTGGAGTGATTTCCTTATTATTTTTAAATATTTACATAGTGACGATGCTTTATGGGTGGTTATGAATAGACAAAATAAGTTAGCTATTGATTATAGTATGAGCCGTATCCCAGGCTATTTAGATCTATATTGCAAAGAGCACAGCTTTGTTTTAGTTTATCCTTTAAGAATAGAAACATCGGAAAATAGATATTTTACATAAAATAATATTGTGTTGCTTTTTTTTGTACATTTGTCCTAAATGTCAAATTTTTTTTGCATTTAAACTATTTATTAATACTAAACATACTTAAAAAGCACTATGGACTTAAAAAAAAGTTTACTTATTGCGCTATCATTTACTGTTGTAAATATTCTTTGTGCGCAACCCTATGCCTATCATCCCGATGACGAAAATACAGCTGAAAGTTGTACCTCAATTATGGTTGGAAAAAAAGCCAGTACCGATGGTTCGGTAATGACGGCCCACTCTTGTGACTCTAATTACAGAACATGGCTAACCATAGAAAAACATAAAAAGGCCAATGCAGGCGATACCGAACCCGTATATTGGGGGAAACTTCATACCGAAGAGCCTCACGATATTAGAAATGTAACAGAAAAAGGGAGAATTCCAGCAGTTGCAGAAACATATTCATATTTAAATGTTGCCTATCCATGCCTTAACGAAAAACAGCTTGCTATTGGCGAAACAACAACAAGTGGAAGAGGTGAGCTAGAAAATGAGAATGGACTATTTTTAATTGAAGAATTAGAAAGAGTTGCACTTCAAAGATGTTCTACAGCAAGAGATGCCATAAAATTAATGGGTGCTTTAGCAGAAGAATACGGTTATGGTGATGGCGGAGAATGCCTTACTGTTGCCGATAAAAACGAAGTGTGGCATTTTGAAATTTACGGAAATGGCAAAATTAAAGAGGATCCTGCCGTTAAAAATAAAAAAAATAAAAAAGTTATAGCAGACAAACCCGGTGCAATTTGGGTAGCCCAAAGAATTCCCGATGATCACGTAGGTGTCTCTGCAAACATTCCAAGAATTAGCACAGTTGATTTTAATAATCCCGATTATTTTATGTATTCATCCGATATTAAAGAGCGTACACAAAAATTAGGATTATGGGATGGTAAAAGCGAATTTAAATTCTACAAAGTAGTATCAAAAGGGAAACCTTTCTCATATAGAGAATATTGGGTGCTTAATACATTAGCTCCATCATTAGGACTTAAATATGATTCTGAAGAACTTCCATTTTCTGTAAAGCCAGAGAAAAAAGTTTCTCCAGAACAAATGTTTACTTTCTATAGAGAAACTTACCAAGGAACAGAATGGGACCAAGTTAAAAATCTTGCAGTAGCAGTTGATAGAAGAAGAAGAGACGAAAACGGAAAGAGTGTATCATATAAAGATACTGTATATCCTGTATCAACATTTATGCCCGGCGATATGAGAACATTATTAAACACTCTTAAAGAAGGGGCTACTAAACGAATAAGAACAATAGCAGTTATTCAATGTGCATATTCTCATGTTACTCAACTACGTAATTGGTTACCGGACGAAATTGGTGGAGTTTGTTATTTTTCATTTGATAATCCTGCACAGAGTCCAAGAATTCCTATTTATTCGGGTTCAACAGAGCTTCCAAAAGGATTTGATGTTTGCGGACAGGCTCGTTACAGAGAAGACGCTGCAATATGGGCATATAGAGAAACAAACAGAATAGCTACAATTAATTGGGATAAAACTAGGCATCTTATAGAAGACCAAGTTGCATACTATGAGAAGCAAATGATGCAAGAAAATCCTGTAGTTGAAGCACAGGCTGCACAGCTAATAAAAGAGGGTAAAAAAGGAGAAGCTGTTAAATTACTAAATAACTACACTGCAAAAATTGCAGCTGCAACTAGTAAAACATGGGAAGATATCCGTGCTGAATTATGGACTATTTTTGCAAGAGGAATGTAATAGCATAATTAAATAAAATAAATTAAATGAAAATATTTACTCAAAAAACAGTATTTGGCTTTTTTGCGGCAGTAATTATACTATCGGGAGCCTCATGTGGTAATAAAAATGCCTATACAGTAACAGGCATTCTTGCCGATACTACAGCTAATGGAAAAACGGTATACATAAAAGATTATAATAACAGCAAGGAAATTATAGATAGTACAATTGTAACTGATGGTAAATTTACATTTACAGGTGTTATACAGAGAGATTCTATAAGAAGGATAGATATAAAAGAGACAAGATATTATGCAAATTTTATCCTTGAGCCCGGTGTAATTACACTAAATATGGAACCCGATAAATATAAAATGTCAGGAACTGTTAATAATGATCTACTTGCCGCAATTGAGATGGAAGGTTTAAACTTTAGCAAAATCTTAGACTCTACCTCTAAGGAAATAAGAAAGGACACTACACTAACTCCAGTACAATTTAAAGAATTATTCATGCCAAAATACGATGCAACCAAAAAGGCTTATGTAGATATTTTAGCAAGTTATGCTAAACAATATCTAAATACCTCTATTAGTACATTTGCTATATGGCAACTTCTCCTTAGCGATAATGATAATTCGTTTTTTACGGCAAACAAAGCTATGGTTGAAGAAGATGTATATGCTAAAAATTTTACTCCAATAATGAATCTCATTAAAGCTGGTGAACAACTTCAAAAAACAGCTGAGGGACAACAATTTACCGATTTTACAGTTAAAGGAGGCTCTCTAACAGGCGAAGATATTTCTCTTTCTAATTTTGTTGGAAAAGGTAAATATATTTTAGTTGATTTTTGGGCTAGCTGGTGTGGACCTTGTCGTGCAGAAATTCCTAATATTTTAAATATCTACAAAAAATACAAAGGAGATAAATTTGATGTATTAAGTGTAGCTGTATGGGACGAAAAAGCAGAAACACTTAAAGCTATAGAAGAGGAAAAATTACCTTGGAACCAAATAATTAATGGGCAAGAAGAACCTGCAAGTTTATATGGTATAAATGGGATTCCTCATATAATCCTTTTTGCGCCTGATGGAACTATTGTTAAACGCGGATTACGTGACGTAGCAATGGAAGAAGCAGTAAAGGAAGCATTAGGTAAATAATTTAAAGTACCTAAAAAATAAAAAATAAAAATGGCGACTAAAAAATTAGTCGTCATTTTTTTATTTACTACAATATTAGGACACTTTTTATGTAAATTTTATGTACTTTTGCTCAATTTTGTAAACCATACATTTTAAACAGATGCAATCAAATAAAAAAGCTAAATTAATACTAGAGAATGGCCTTGAATTTCAGGGCTTTTCGTTTGGTTATAATCAACCGGCGCATGGAGAAGTAGTCTTTAGTACTGCAATGGTTGGTTACCCCGAGAGTTTAACAGATCCCTCATATTCGGGACAAATCTTGTGTGCCACCTACCCTATTATAGGTAATTATGGTGTTCCAACAGATGTTGTTGAAAATGGCATCTCTAAATTTTTTGAATCTGAAAAGATACATGTAAGGGCTCTTGTTATATCAGACTATTCATTCAATTACAGTCATTGGAATGCTGTAAAGAGTTTAGATGAGTGGCTTAAGGAGCAAAAAATACCTGGGATATTTGGGATAGATACTCGCGAACTCACAAAAACTCTAAGAGAAAATGGGGCTATGTTGGGGAAAATTGTTCCAGAGGGCTGTAACGGAGATTTTACTATACCCAATCCTAATTTAGAAAATCAAGTAGATATTGTAAGCTGTAAAGAGGTAATAGTTTATGGAAAAGATGAAAGCAAAAAAAAGAAAAAGGTTGTGTTAGTAGATTGTGGAGTAAAGAATAATATATTAAGATGTTTAATAGGGAGAAATATAGAAGTAATTAGGGTCCCTTGGGATTATAATTTTAATGCTTTGGAATATGATGGTTTATTTATCTCAAATGGACCCGGAAATCCCGATTTATGTACCACAGCAGTTGAGAACATTAAAATTGCAATGAAAGGGAGCAAACCTATTTTTGGTATATGTATGGGAAATCAATTGCTTTCAAAAGCAGGTGGAGCTAAAATATTAAAATTAAAATACGGGCACAGAAGCCATAACCAACCTGTAAGGATGGTAGGTACAAACAGGTGCTTTATTACCTCTCAAAATCATGGATTTGCGGTAGATAATAGCTCTATTGGGGAAGATTGGGAGCCACTATTTATAAATATGAACGATGGAACAAATGAGGGAATTAAGCACAAAAACAAACCGTTTTTTTCTGCTCAATTCCATCCTGAGGCATCTAGCGGCCCTACCGATACCGAATTTTTGTTTGATGAATTTATTAAAATGTTGTAATATAAAATGGAGAAGATTACTAAAGTTCTATTATTAGGTTCGGGCGCACTAAAAATTGGTGAGGCTGGAGAATTTGATTATTCCGGTTCTCAGGCTTTAAAAGCCATGAAGGAGGAGGGAATAGAGACTATTCTCATTAATCCAAATATTGCAACTGTACAAACGTCGGAAGGAATTGCAGATAAAATTTATTTTTTACCAGTAACTCCATACTTTGTAGAACAGGTTATTAAAAAAGAAAAACCACAAGGATTATTACTTGCGTTTGGAGGACAAACAGCACTAAATTGCGGTGTTGAACTTTACAGAAGCGGTGTAATTAAAAAATACAATCTCAAAGT
Source organism: Bacteroidales bacterium (assembly GCA_036659275.1). GTDB lineage: Bacteria > Bacteroidota > Bacteroidia > Bacteroidales > UBA932 > Egerieousia. The sequence goes on from JAVXCW010000014.1 coordinate 23,412, forward strand.
ATTAGGTACACCTGTTCAAGCAATTATGGATACCGAAGACAGAGAATTATTTGTAAATAAGCTTAACGAGATTAGTGTAAAAACTATTAAAAGCCATGCAGTAGAAAATTTACCAGATGCTCTACTTGCGGCAGAAGAGCTAGGTTATCCGGTTATTATTAGAGCCGCTTATGCACTTGGAGGGCTGGGCTCTGGTTTTTGTAATAACCAAGAAGAACTTAATAAACTTGCAGAAAAAGCATTTACGTTTTCGCCTCAAGTATTGGTTGAGAAATCGTTAAAAGGATGGAAAGAAATTGAATATGAGGTTGTAAGAGATAAATACGATAATTGCATTACGGTTTGCAACATGGAAAATTTTGATCCTCTTGGAATCCATACAGGAGAGAGTATTGTTGTAGCACCATCACAAACTCTTACTAACAGCGAATATCATTTATTAAGAGAAATTGCAATAAAGATTGTAAGGCATATAGGAATAATTGGAGAGTGTAATGTGCAATATGCGTTTGACCCCGAGAGCGAGGATTATAGGGTTATTGAGGTTAATGCACGTTTAAGCCGCTCCTCTGCTCTAGCATCAAAAGCTACAGGTTATCCTTTAGCATTTGTTGCAGCAAAACTTGGACTAGGATACGGGTTATTTGAGCTTAAAAATTCTGTTACTAAAACTACACCTGCATTTTTTGAGCCCGCTTTAGATTACATAGTTTGTAAAATTCCACGCTGGGATTTATCTAAATTTCAAGGTGTTAGCCGTGAAATAGGGAGTAGTATGAAAAGTGTTGGAGAAGTAATGGCCATAGGACGTACTTTTGAGGAGGCTATTCAAAAAGGCTTACGCATGATTGGTCAAGGAGCGCATGGATTTGTAGCAAATAAAGAGATTAAAGTTGATAATATAGATAAAGCTCTTAATGAACCAACCGACAATCGTATATTCGTAATTTCAAAAGCATTTAACGCAGGATATACTGTAGATCAAATACATAATCTTACCAAAATAGACAAATGGTTTCTTGATAAACTTTATAATATAATTTTAACAGGTAAAGAGCTATTACTAATTCCCGATAAATCTCAATTAAACTACAACCTACTAAAAAAGGCAAAATGTCAAGGTTTTTCCGATTTTCAAATAGGAAGACTTGTTTATAAAGACATTGATACCGATGAATCAATGGGTATAATAAGGGATTATAGAAAATTATTAGGTATAGTTCCTGTTGTAAAACAAATAGATACACTAGCTGCCGAATTTCCCGCACAAACAAATTATTTATATCTCACATATAATGGGACTCACAATGATGTAAACTATTTAGGAGATAATAAATCAATTATTGTTCTTGGATCGGGTGCATATAGAATTGGTAGTTCTGTAGAATTTGACTGGTGTAGTGTTAATGCACTTACAACAATTCGCAAATGTGGTTGGAGGGGTGTTATGATAAACTATAATCCCGAGACTGTTTCTACAGATTATGATATGTGCGACAGACTTTACTTTGATGAGCTTACGTTTGAGCGAGTAATGGATATTTACGAATTAGAAAATCCTCATGGAGTAATAGTTTCTGTTGGAGGACAAATTCCAAATAACCTAGCTATGCGCCTTAACGACACTGGCGTAAAATTACTAGGAACTCAGGCAGACTGCATAGATAATGCGGAGGATAGACATAGATTCTCCTCAATGCTAGATAAGCTAGAGATAGACCAACCTAGATGGAAAGAGCTATCAACGTTATCTGATATATATAATTTTGTTGATCACGTAGGCTTCCCTGTACTAGTAAGGCCGTCTTATGTACTATCGGGAGCTGCAATGAATGTTTGTTCTAATAAAGTTGAGCTGGAACAATTTCTTAAACTTGCGGCTAATGTTTCAAAAAAACATCCTGTTGTGGTAAGTGAGTTTATACAAAATGCAAAAGAAATTGAGTTTGATGCAGTTGCTAATAATGGTGAGGTTATAGCATACGCTATTTCAGAACATATAGAGTTTGCCGGAGTACATTCCGGTGATGCAACTATACAATTTCCTCCACAAAAACTTTACGTAGAAACGGCAAGAAGAATAAAGAAAATCTCTCGTAAAATTGCTGAAGCGTTACACATAACCGGACCATTTAATATACAATTCCTTGCAAAAGAGAACGATATTAAGGTTATTGAATGTAATTTAAGAGCATCTAGGAGTTTCCCTTTTGTCTCAAAAGTGCTTAAAATAAATTTTATTGAACTTGCAACTAGAGCTATGATAGGAGAAAAGGTTGAAACGCCACGTAAGAATGCCTTTGATTTAGATTATGTTGGAATTAAAGCATCTCAGTTTTCATTCTCTCGTTTACAAAAAGCAGATCCGGTACTTGGTGTTGATATGGCCTCTACCGGTGAAGTTGGCTGTATAGGCGATGACAGTAACGAGGCAATATTAAAATCTATGCTTTCGGTAGGTTATAGAGTTCCTAAAAAGAATATACTTCTTTCTACAGGAGATGCTAAACAAAAAGCGGAACTTTTAGGAGCGGCTAAACTTCTTGCCTCAATGGGATATAATCTTTACGCTACTGGAGGCTCACATAAATATCTTGTAGAAAACAATATTCCTGCAACTAGAGTTTATTGGCCTAGCGAGGCTTCTATGGAGCCACAAGCAATGGATATGCTCCATAAAAGACAGATAGATATGGTAGTTAATATTCCTAAGAACCTTACACAAGAAGAACTTGAAAACGGGTATAAAGTAAGACGTGCATCCATAGATTTTAATATTCCTCTTATAACAAATGCTCGTTTGGCAAGTGCTTTCATTAATGCTTTTTGCTCTATTCCTATGGATAAAATACAAATAAAAAGCTGGGACGAATATAAATAATTTATAAAATTATAACTTACTATGAAAAAACTATTTTACGGATTAATTGCATTGGGGCTGCTAAATGTAACGGCCTGTAAAAATGAGACTATGGAGTTACAAAAATTGCTAATTAAAATTGAGTCTAAAGTACAGCCTATGAGAACAGAATCTGCTTTGGCTCAATGGAACGGCAGTATATCTGGGAGAGAGGAAGATTTTGCAAAAAGTGCCGCTTTGCAGCAGAAAATGACAGAGTATTTCTCTAACAAAGAAACATTTGCAGAATTAAAGCAACTAAAAGAGAGTAACAAAATTACAGACTCCCTCCTACTTAGACAATTAGATATTGTTTATAATCTTTTTTTGAGTAATCAGGCAGATACTACCTTGTTAAAACAAATTATTCAAAAATCGGTTAATCTCGAAAAAGTTTATGGCGAATATAGAGCTCAACTAAATGGTAAGCCTATTAACGATAACCAGGTAGAGGATATTTTAAGAAACTCTACCAATAATAAAGAACTGGAACAGGTTTGGCTTTCTCATAAAGGAATTGGTAAACTTGTTGAAAAGGATATTATTGAACTAGTTAAACTTAGAAATAAAGTTGCTCAATCTCTTGGATTTGATAATTTTCATACCATGACTTTAAAATTATTGGGACAAGATCCGGCAGAGGTTTCCGCAATTTTTGATGAATTAGATAATTTAACCTCTGCCAGCTTTGCGCAGCTAAAAGATGAGATGGACGAGGCTTTTGCAAAAAGATATAAAGTAAAAAAAGAGGATCTTATGCCTTGGCATTTCCAAGGAAGATATTTTCAGGAAGCCCCTAATTTATATCCTGTAGACCTTGATAAATATTACGTTGGTAAAAATCTTGAAACCTTAACCGGTGATTTTTATACAAGCATAGGTTTAGAAACATCCTCTATATTACAAAATAGCTCCCTATATCCACAAGAAGGCAAAAATCAACATGCTTTTAGTACAGACATAGATGGTAAAGGGGATGTTAGAATTTTATGTAACTTGGCCTCTAATGAACAATGGATGGGAACTATGCTACATGAATTTGGCCATGGAGTATATTCTAAAGGGCATGATGGTAATTTAAACTTGCCATATTTTTTGAGAGAAGCAGCACATCCATTTACCACAGAGGGTGTAGCCATGCTTTTTGAAAGATTTTCTAGACATGCAGGTTGGATGCAAAAAAGTCTTAATCTCACCAATAAAGAGAAAGAGGAAATTGAGGCTAATTGCGTAAAGGCAACAAGGTTACAACAAGTTGTACTCTGTCGCTGGAATCAGGTAATGTATAGGTTTGAAAAAGAGATGTACGCAAATCCTAATCAAGATTTGAATGCCTTATGGTGGACACTGGTAGAGAAATACCAGAGATTAAAAAAACCTATTGGGAGAAATGAGCCCGATTATGCTACCAAAATCCATGTTGCCCTCTACCCCTGCTACTACCATAACTATCAGCTTGGCGAATTATTTGCCTCACAAATGCACCATTACATTGTAAACAATGTTACCAAAACAGGTAATATGCAAGATGATTATTATTTTGGTAATAAAGAAGTTGGTAAATGGTTACAAAACAAGATTTTTGCTCCCGGAATGACCTATCAGTGGAACGATCTTATTAAAAGAGCCACCGGAGAAAAACTAACGGCCAAATACTACGCAGAACAGTTTGAACTCAGTTTAAAACGTATATAATCTAGATGCTTTTGTTCTTGGTAAACATGTAAGGGTTACGTCTATTCCAACCCTTACTCCTATTTCGCAAAGTCCTTTAGAAACTTGGTTATATGCAAGCTCGGGTGTATTGTTGTTTTCGCTAAGATGACAAAGAAATATATTAGTTAAGTTTCTATTATATACTCTTTTTATAGCAGAGGCGGCTTGTTCGTTACTTAAATGGCCATACCCCTTCATTATTCGCACTTTAAGATCAGACGAATAAGATCCGCCTAGCAACATATCCAAATCGTAATTAGATTCAAAAATAAGGGTACTAGCCATTTGACTATATTTAATTACGTCATCGGTAACTGTCCCTACATCTGTAATAAAAGTAAATTTTACTCCATAGAAATCTATAAAATAGCCTACAGTTTCTGTTGCATCGTGTGGCACTAAAAACGGAGTGAATTTAACCCCTTTATATTCACTTTCTACACCTAATATGGTCTTTCTTACACAACCGCTAAGTCTGCATCTTGTGCAAGAATGCTTATCGAGAGCCACGTGAAGTTTCTCGGTTGCATAAACAGGTATTTTATATTTATCTGCAATTACGCCCAAACTTTTTATATGGTCTATATGATCGTGAGTAACAAGGATAAATTCAACTGTATTTAATTCAATATTATGCTCAGCAAGTCTTTTCTTAATTGTTCGTGGTCCTATTCCTGCATCAATGAGAAGAGCCGTGTGTTCATTACCTATATAATAACTATTACCGTTACTTCCACTTGATATACTAAAAAATTTTATCATTTATTTTAATGCCTCCGTAACTTCAATTGTGAGATCATCACTTACATTATATAATAATGTTTTAAATCCCATCTCTTTTGCCGTATCTATATTAACATCGGCATCATCTACAAAAAGTGTCTCATAGGGTTTTATTTTTGTTTCATCTAATACTTGTTCAAAAATAGCCTTCCCGGGCTTAGATTTTTGCATTTCAAAAGAGAGGAACATTTTAATAAAAACATCTTCCATAGGCACTCCTCCAGCTTTCTTAAAAAGTACTTTTGCGTATTCCATTGCTATAGGATTAGTGTTACTTAGTAAGTATAAATTATACTTTTCCTTAAGTTGGAGCAATAATTGCACTTTACTACTTTTAACTTCTGTTAAAAAAGCACATAACGCATCGTCAATTTGTTCGTTTGTAATATCCTTATTTAAAGAATATTGCTTTACACACCACCTAAAGCCATCTGAATCTATTGCACCGTCTTCAAACTCCGCAAAAAAACCTTTTTGAGCATAGGTATTTAAATAGTCTCCAAAACTTTTAAACCCCAATGCATTACTAAATGCATCTAGGCACTTTCTTCTGCTAAGAGATACTAAAACTCCGCCTAAATCAAATATTATATTTTTAATCATACTATAGTGTAGAAATAAGCTCTGTAAAAAGTAATGTCATTTTATCGGCGGCAGCGTTGGCTGCTCTTACAACATCATCTCCATCATTAACATAATTGTCTGCATAATCATCGTGTGCCTCATTAGTAATTACAGACATTCCAAACACCGGAATATTTGAATGACGGGCAATAATAACCTCAGGAACAGTTGACATACCAACCGCATCCGCTCCAATTAATCTAAAATATTTATATTCCGCCGGGGTTTCATAAGTAGGACCTGTGCCGGCAAGATAAACCCCTTTGTGCAGTTTTATCCCTTTCTTTAAAGCAATTGCCTCCATATCTTTTATCATATTAAGATCGTAAGGACGTGTCATATCAGAAAAACGCGGACCAAAATCATCCATATTTTTTCCAATTAGAGGATTAGGTAATAAATTAATATGATCTCTTATAACCATAAGATCTCCAACTTTATAATTTAAGTTTACCCCTCCTGCAGCATTTGACACAAATAAATATTGTATTCCCAACACCTTAAGTACCCTTATTGGAAGAGTAACCAAATCCATAGGATATCCTTCGTAATAATGAAACCGCCCCTGCATTGCAATTATAAACTTCCCTCCCAACATCCCTGCTATAAGATTTCCTTTATGGCCAATTGCAGTTGATGTAGCAAAGTTTGGTATCTCTTTGTAAGGGATTACTATCTTATTTTCTATTTTATCGGCAAGTTTACCTAGTCCACTACCCAAAACTATTCCGGCAAGAGGAGCTCTATTTTCTAACCTAGCTTTTATATAGTTAGCTGCTTCTTCAATTTTTATAACTCTTTCGTCCATAATATATTATGTTTTGTTATTTATTTTAAAAGTCTTGTGTAAATTTTATTTACATTATCCAATATTTCCTGCTCTCCATCTACCTTCCTATTATTCATAAGTACTCTTCCGTTGCATATAACTGTATTAATGCACCCTGAATTTGCAGAATAAATTAAATTGGCCATAAAATTTATATTAGGAGTAAACGCATAATTATTAATATCAATTAATGACATATCGGCTAGAGCACCTTCTTTAATCTCGCCACAGTTCAAATTTAGAGAATGAGCTCCATTTAGCGTAGCCATATTCATAAGCTCTACAAGTGGCATAGCTGTAGGATCTTTGCGCCAAGCTTTTTGTATTAAAGCAGATGTTTTCATTGCTTCTAACATATCTAAATTATTAGAAGATGCACAGCCATCTGTCCCAATACAAACCGTAATTCCGGCGTCCTTTAATTCATTATACTTAAACATAAATCCACTAGCTAGCTTAAGATTAGAATTTATATTATGCACAACCTTAACGTTGTATTTTGCCAAAATATTTATATCATCATCACTAAGCCATACACAATGCGCTGCAATAATATTAGGCCCTAAAACTCCTAATTTCTCTAAATACGCAGTTGGGGTAACACCGTGTTTTTCAATTGATTCAATATTTTCTTGTTCTGTCTCTGATAAATGTATATGTAAAAGCAAATTATGCTCTCTAGCAAAATTACTTGCCCAAACAATCATCTCTTCACTTACACTATATGGAGCATGTACAGCTATTGCAAAATTATTTAAACTATCCCAATTTTTTGATTCCCGATAGATTCTTTCACACTCTTTTTTAAGAAAGGCAGCTTTGTTTTTATCAAATAAATCCAATATAACATAAGGTTGAAATGAACGCAACCCCATTTCATACACAGCCTTTACAGCAGTATCAATCATCCAATATTGATCATTAAAACAAGTAGTCCCTGTCTTTATCATCTCCAAACAAGCTAATTTTGTCCCCCAATAAATAAGTTCTTCATCTAACTTTGGTTCAATGTCCCATATAGCTTGCAACCACAAACTCAATTTTTCATCCTCTTTAACTCCACGCATAAGAGTCATGGCAGTATGAGTATGCATATTTATAAAACCAGGGATGGCAGCCATACCGGCTCCATTAATTATAATATAATCATAACTTATATATTTATTATCACAAATATTATTAGAAATTTTCTTTATTATGTTCCCCTCAATAAGGATATCTTTTGACTCACCTTTAAGCAAAACGCCTTTTACTAATATTCCCTTTATATTCATCTCATTTCAAAATTTAACAAAAATAACCAAAAAAACTGTATTTTAGCAGAAAATATAATTTTAATGAAATTTCTTTGGCTCGATATAAATGCCTCTTTCTCTCATTCCTCACTTGCATTACCTGCTTTGCATGCTCAATTGGGAGATAATATACTACAACAAAGCAAATGGAATGTTGTACATGGCACCTTAAAAACTAATCCGGCACAAATAATAGCACAAGTTAACGAGTTTGCCCCTAATTATATATTTGCCACCGGATGGCTATTTAATATAGAATATTTATTAAATATATTGGGACGAATAAATGCGTTAGACAAATCTATCGGGATATTCCTTGGCGGCCCCGAATTTATGGGAAATAACGAACAATTTCTCCTTAGAAATAAGTTTATTACAGCTGTTTTTAAGGGCGAAGGCGAAGAGATGTTTCCAAAATTTATAGATGGACTTAATAACAAAGAGCAAGATATAATTAATTTATTAGAAAATATTCCCGGTTTTGAATATCTTATTAATGAAAAATATGTACAATCACAGTTGCAGTATGTAAAAAAATTTGAGACCTTAAATATTCCAGAGGATTCATGTTTTTTTAATTGGGAAAAAGCTTTTGTACAAATAGAAACCTCGCGTGGGTGTTTTAATAGTTGTCGCTTTTGTGTTAGTGGAATAAATAAAACCCCGGCACAAAACATCCCTGTAGAAACACTTCGCAAAAGGCTTATAAATATTCGTAACCACGGCATAAAAGAGGTGAGAATATTAGATAGAACCTTTAATGCAAGCCCTACCAGAGGTATTGAAATGCTAAATCTTTTTGCCGAATTTACCGGTGATATTCAATTCCACATAGAGGTACACCCTGCTATTTTAAATTCTGTTTTTAAAGAAATTTTAACAAATATTCCATCAAAACTGCTGCATGTAGAGGCCGGAATACAAAGTTTAAGAGATAATGTTATTAACGAATGTAAACGATTTGGAAAAACCAATGACGCAATTGCCGGACTTAAATATCTCCTTTCAATTAAAAAATTTGAAGTACATGCCGACTTAATAGCAGGTTTACCGCAATATTCTTACAATGAGCTAATTGAAGATACCCTTTCATTAATGCTAATTAAACCTCAAGAAATTCAATTAGAGCTTTTAAAGTTACTATCGGGAACATATTTTAGAGAAAATAGTGATAAATTAAATATAAAATTTTCTCCCATTCCGCCTTATGAAGTATTGGAAACGCCGGCAATTTCTTATGTAGAGCTCCAAAAAAGCATGGTGCTATCTAGAATAATTGAATATTGGTATAATGATGAAAGATGGCGCAATGTATTCATCTATATTTTTGCAGAAAAGAAAGAATTAATAATTAAATTAATTGACGAATTATATATTACAGACTTTTTAATTCAAACAATTAGTTTTGAATCAAAATCTTTACTCTTATACAATTTTTGCAAAAATAATGCTCCCGATAGCCTATTTGACATTTCTATACAATGGATACATAATGGACTTTCAATAAAAAAAGAGCCTGCAAATATTTTAAAATCGTGGAATAGCCGTACATCATCATTAGAAAATCCAATATTTAACGAAAATGATAGTAGAAATAAATACTATTACACAATACATAACAATCTAATATATTGGTTTTCATTCAATAATGAATCCAATAGAAACATACCCATATTTGAATTAGTAAAAAGGCATATTTAGGTTTAAGATTGTAAGTTAATTATTATCTATAATTATTTTTTATAACAAAGTTTCGCAATATTAATCTTTTTTATTATTTTTGCAGGAAATACAAAACGCAAGCTCTAAACAATGATTACAGAACAATTAATATCTCCAAAAAGCATAGTTGTAGTTGGAGGATCAGACGATACCACCAAACCGGGTGGAAATGCCCTTGCCAACCTTCTTAAAACAAATTATAAAGGGAAATTATATGTTGTAAACCCAAAATCTGCAAATGTCCAAGGTCATATTACCTATAAATCTATAGAAGACCTGCCACAAGTAGATTGCGCAATTTTAGCTATTCCGGCTAAATTATGTGTAGACGCAGTTGAATCTTTATGCAGCAAAAAAGGATGCAAAGCTATAATTATATTTTCCGCAGGTTTTCACGAAGATGGGCCGCAAGGAGCCATACTAGAAAAGAAAATAGTTGAAAGCGTAAATAAATACGATGCATCACTAATTGGGCCAAACTGCATAGGGGTAATTACTCCAAATTATGCAGGTGTCTTTACCCATCCTATTTCTAATCTTTCGCCAAATGGAATAGATATAATTTCGGGTTCGGGAGCAACTGTCGTTTTTATTATGGAGGCGGCAATAATGCACGGGCTCACATTCTCGCATGTATTTTCCGTTGGAAACAGCGCTCAAATTGGTGTAGAAGATGTTTTAAAATATTTAGATGAAACTTATGTTCCCGGAGTTAGCTCTCCAGTAAAATTATTATACATAGAGAGCATTAACAACCCTAATATGCTAATGAAACATGCTAAGTCGCTTATTTCAAAAGGAGCAAAAATAGCGGCTATAAAAGCAGGATACAGCGAGGCAGGAAGCCGTGCTGCATCTTCACATACAGGCGCATTAGCATCTCCCGATAAAGCCGTATCAGCCTTATTTCGTAAGGCAGGGATAATACGGGCATATAGCAGAGGCGAGCTTGTAAATATAGCATCTATCCTTAAATTTCCTAAACCAAAAGGAGATAGAATTGCTATAATAACACATGCCGGTGGGCCTGCTGTTATGCTTACAGATATTCTAAGCTCAAATGGAATACAAATTCCTAAAATAGCAGGGCCTAAAGCAGAAGAATTATTGCAGAAACTTTTCCCGGGTTCATCTGTAAATAATCCCATCGATTTTTTAGCAACCGGCACCGCAGAGCAATTAGAACATATAATTGATGCTTGCAATAATGATTTTGATGTTGACGCAATGGCAATTATATTTGGCAGCCCGGGGCTAACAGATGTTTCAGACGTTTATGAAGTACTTTATAAAAAACTACAAACTACAAAAAAACCCATCTATCCAATTCTTCCATCAATAGTAAATGCAAAAGAAGCAATAGAAAAATACCAAGCAATGGGGGGAATTTCATTTAACGAAGAAGTTGCATTTGGCAAAGCTTTTGTAGATACCGTAAATACTCCGGCTCCCCAAAAAGATGTAATACAACCTGCGGTTGATAAACAAATTATACGAACCATAATTGATTCATGCGAAAATGGCTATCTTCTCCCTTTGCAAGTACAACAAATACTAGATGCAGCAGGAATAAACAGAGCTAAAGAGGCAGTTGTAAACACTATAGAAGAGGCTTTGGAATCTGTTCATGAAATAGGTTATCCAATTGTTATGAAAGTTATTGGGCCTATACACAAAACAGATGTAGGTGGCGTTTCATTAAATATTGCGGATGATAATACAATGGCAACAGAGTTTACAAGAATGATGACAATTAAAGACACTACAGCTATTTTATTACAACCAATGCTAAAGGGGACTGAGATATTTATAGGGGCTAAAAAAGAAGGTAATTTTGGAACAATAGTAATGTGTGGCTTAGGTGGAATATTTATAGAAGCACTAAAAGATGTAAACTCAGAACTAATCCCTATAGCCAAAGAAGAAGCACAAGAAATGATTAAGAACTTAAAAGGATATAAAATAATAAAAGGCATAAGAGGATTAGAAGGAGTTAATGAGACATTATTTAACGAAACAATAAGAAGAGTCTCTGCACTCTGCACTGTGGCTCCCGAAATTGCAGAAATGGATTTAAACCCACTTTTGGGAAACAGCAAAACTGTTACAGCTGTTGATGCAAGAATAAGAATTGAGAAATAAATAGTTTTAAATAATTGTCAAATAATATTTAATGATTAATAGATTTTTTACTAATTTTGTAGCAAAGTTTAAGGCTTTGTCCCCAACATCACAAGGATTTATAATATTGAGCATCCTTTTGGCAGTTGGAATAATCATAAGATGGAAATATATTATTGATGAAATTATGAGAGGCTTTAATTTTTTTAACAGATAATTATTATAAATAAAAATAGTAACCAAACTAAAATAAAAGCGATATGGCATTAAAAGGAGCTATAGTAGTAGACACCGAAAGGTGTAAAGGTTGTGGCGTTTGCATTGCAAATTGTCCAACGCAAACAATCTCCCTCTCCAAAGAAGTAAATAGGAAAGGGTACAATTTTGCATTTATGGCAAATCCGGATAATTGTACCGGCTGTACAAATTGTGCTACAGTTTGTCCAGATGCAGTAATAACAGTATATAGAGTTAAGATCTAAAAAACTAGAAATATGGCTGAAAAAATATTAATGAAGGGTAATGAGGCTATTGCTCATGGTGCAATCAGATATGGTTGCGACGGCTATTTTGGCTACCCTATTACTCCACAATCAGAAGTTATGGAGACCCTAATGGAAGAAAAACCTTGGGAAAAAACAGGAATGGTTGTACTCCAAGCAGAGAGTGAAACATCATCAATAAATATGGTTTACGGTGGTGCATGTATAGGCAAAAAAGTTATGACCTCATCAAGTAGTCTTGGTGTTAGTCTAATGTGCGAAGGATTAAGTTATCTTGCCGGTGCAGAACTTCCATGCGTAGTTGTAAACGTACAAAGAGGTGGTCCCGGTTTAGGTACAATACAACCAAGCCAAGCAGACTATTTTCAGGCAGTAAAAGGTGGTGGACACGGCGATTACAAAATGATTGTACTTGCCCCTGCTTCTGCACAAGATATGTATGATTTTGTTGACAAAGGTTTTGAACTTGCATTTAAATACAGAACTCCGGTAATGATTCTTTCAGATGGTATAATTGGCCAAATGATGGAGAAAGTTGAATTAAGAGAGATAAAACCACGTAGAACCGAAGAGCAAATTATTAAAGAATGTCCTTGGGCAACTGTAGGTAAGCCTAAATCGAGAAAACAAAATGTAATAACTTCGTTAGCATTAGAAGCTCCGGTACAAGAAGCTTTTAATCTTAAACTACAAGCAAAATATAAAACAATTACAGAAAAGGAAGTTTTATACGAAACTTATAAAACAGAAGATGCAGAACATCTTATTGTTGCCTTTGGTAGTATGTCAAGGTTAAGTGAAGCTGCTGTAAATATTGCAAGAGAACATGGATATAAACTTGGTTTACTTAGACCAATTACACTATTCCCTTTCCCCGAAAAACCAATCAAAGAACTTCTGCCTAATTTAAAGAGTGTAATGTCGGTAGAGATGAATGCAGGGCAAATGGTTGAAGATGTAAGACTAGCTGTAAACGGTAAAGTTCCTGTTAGTTTTCACGGAAGATTAGGCGGCATGATTCCTTCTCCCGAAGAGATTTATGAAGCCTTTGTTAAATCTATTAATAAATAAGAACTATGGATATAAAAGATATAATCAAACCAGAGAATAAGGTATATTCAAAAACCCCTCTTCTTACAGAAAAAATACTCCACTATTGTCCAGGTTGTACTCATGGTACTGTACATAAGATTATTGCAGAGGTTATTGAGGAAATGGGTATCCAAGATAAAACAATAGGTATTTCTCCTGTTGGATGTTCTGTATTTGCATACAATTATATAGATATTGATTGGGAGCAAGCTGCACACGGAAGAGCTCCTGCTCTTGCAACAGCTACAAAACGTCTTAATCCCGATAAATACGTATTTACATACCAAGGTGATGGCGATTTAGCGTCAATTGGAACAGCAGAGATTATGCATGCTTGTAACAGAGGTGAAAACATTGTAGTAATCTTTATTAATAATGCTATATACGGTATGACAGGTGGACAAATGGCCCCTACTACACTTATTGGGCAAGTTACAGCAACTACTCCTTACGGAAGATCTGTTGAACTTAACGGTAATCCACTTAAAATTACAGAACTTATAGCACAATTAGAAGGAACATGCTATGTTACAAGACAATCTGCACAGAATCCTTTAGCTGTAAGAAAAGCAAAAAAAGCAATAAGAAAAGCTTTTGAAAACTCTATGATGCATAAAGGAACTTCGTTTGTAGAGGTAGTAGGTACATGTAATTCAGGTTGGAAATTAACTCCTGTTAAAGCAAATAAATGGATGGAAGATAATATGTTCCCATTCTATCCACTTGGTGATATGAAGGATAGGTAAACCATTAACGCAATAAAATAAGAAAAGATGAAAGAAGAATTAATTATAGCAGGATTTGGAGGACAAGGTGTTTTATCTATGGGCAAGATTCTTGCTTACTCCGGAATTATGCAGGGACAAGAAGTTACATGGATGCCATCGTATGGCCCCGAAATGCGTGGTGGTACTGCCAATGTAACTGTAATCTTAAGCGATAGCAAAATAAGCTCCCCTATTTTAAGTAAATATGATACTGCAATTATCCTAAACCAACAGTCTATGGATAAATTTGAAAGTTTAGTAAAACCGGGAGGATATCTAATATACGATCCAAACGGAATTACAAGACACCCTCAGAGAAAAGATATTAATATATGCTCTATAGCTGCAGCAGATGAAAGTGCCCTTATGGGAAATTCTAAGGCATTTAATATGGTTGTTCTAGGTGCTTTTTTAAAGAAAAAACCTATAGTAACCATGGAAAGTGTAATAAAAGGACTTAAAAAATCACTTCCAGAACGCCATCACCATTTAGTTCCTATGAATGAACAAGCAATTAAATTAGGTATGGATAAAATACTAGAAGTTAACACTTTATAATAAAACTTGTAAAATAATGATAAAAGCTCTTATAAATTATAAGAGCTTTTATTTTTTTTTAAATAATTTTGTTAACTTTGCTCCATAAAATTTTGTAACATGAGCGGTGAGAGCCAAATATTAGTTGGAAGATTAAAAGATCATATTGGACATATTATTTCAAAATATGAATCAGTATTATCCGATAATATTCTTCTTAAAGATGAACTTTTGCAGTGTAAAAATGAATTAGAAACAAATAAAAATATTATAGACGAATTAGAAATAAAATTAGAGCAATTACAACTAACAAAAGCATTTGGGAGTTCCTCTAAAGATGTAAAAGAGGCAAAGCAGAAAATTGGAAGGATAGTGAAAGAAATAGATAAATGTATCTCAATGCTAAATGACTGATAATGGAACAACAATCAATTAAAATAGGTATTGCGGATAGGGTGTACCCTATTAAAATCAATCCTGCAGAGGAAGAAAAGATACGTCTTGCAGTAAAAAGAATTAACGAAAGGATTGAGTTTTACAGACAAAGGTTTGCCGGGCGTGATATTCAAGATGCTCTTTCTATGTCACTACTTCAATTTGCATTAAAAACGGTTGAAGCAGAACAGAATGAAGAGTTAAGTGGCTTGTTAAATGATTTAAAATTATTAGATAATCAATTGGGTGAATACATAGAAAATATTTAGTCACCAAATTAATTTAACAGAAATATTTATTTTTAGCCGTTAGACAGCAGCTCTTTGCGAAAATCAACACTTTAAACAGAATCGAGTTACTCGACAGATAAAGGCAGGCCTAGGTTACCCTTTGGGGGATTCCATTTATGGGACGTTGGAAGTCTGCATCTAAATCGGAGCTCAAATCTTACATTATTAAGATTTTTCTAAAAATAGCATGTTTAACGGCTTTTTGTTTAAAAACTTAAAAGCCAAATAAAAAAGAATAATTAACCAAATTAACTATAGATAATATATACTCATGGAAATATTGACAATTATAATTTTATCAATTTTAGGGGCGATTTCGGGGTTCGTCGCTGCTTACTATATCGTTAACAATATTGTATTAAAAAAGAAAAAAGAACAAATTCTTAAGGAGTCAGAAATAGAAGGTGAAAACATAAAAAAAGATAAAATATTTCAAGCTAAAGAAAAGTTTTTACAATTAAAAAGCGAACACGAACAATTTATTAATGAAAGAAGTAGCCAAATTCAGCAAACTGAAACAAAAATAAAACAAAAAGAGCTTATTGTAAATCAGCAAACTTCTGAATTGGTAAAAAAGCAAAAAGAGGCCGATACTATTAAGGAAAATCTTAAAATTCAAGTTGATATAGTTAATAAAAAAAGCGAAGAATACGATAAATTAAGACAGGAGGCAATTGAAAAAATTGAAAATATAGCAGGCATGACTGCTGTGGAAGCTAAAGCACAGTTAGTACAAACAATGAAAGATGAGGCTAGAACCCAAGCTATGTCTTATATAAATGATGCCATGGATGAGGCTCGTCTTACTGCGTCTAAAGAGGCAAAACGAATTGTTATAAATACAATTCAAAGGACTGCTCCAGAAACCGCAATAGAGAATGCTGTTACTGTATTTAATATAGAAAGTGATGAAATTAAAGGACGAATTATTGGAAGGGAAGGGCGAAATATAAGAGCACTTGAGGCTGCAACCGGAGTTGAAATTGTTGTAGATGATACACCCGAAGCTATTTTACTTTCAGCTTTTGATCCTGTAAGAAGGGAGGTTGCACGTCTTGCACTTCATCAGCTTGTTACAGATGGTAGAATACATCCTGCAAGAATTGAAGAGGTTGTAACAAAAGTGCAAAAGCAGTTAGAAGAAGAGATTATGGAGACAGGTAAAAGAACCTGTATAGATTTAGGTGTTCATGGCTTACATGTAGAACTTATAAAGCTCATTGGGCGAATGAAATATCGTTCTTCTTATGGACAAAACCTTTTACAGCACTCTAGAGAGGTTGCAAATATATGTGCAACTATGGCATCAGAGCTTGGACTTAATCCCAAAGCAGCAAAAAGAGCAGGACTTTTACATGATATAGGGAAAGTATCCGACGAAGATCCAGAACTTCCACATGCAATTTTAGGTATGAAACTTGCAGAAAAATATAAAGAAAAGCCAGAAATATGTAATGCAGTAGGTGCACACCACGAGGAAGTAGAGATGACATCGTTACTCTCTCCTCTTGTATTAGTTAGTGATGCTATTTCCGGAGCAAGACCTGGAGCAAGAAGAGAAGTTATTGAGTCATATATAAAGAGACTTAAAGATATGGAAAGTATAGCCCTTGCTCACACAGGTGTTACAAAAACTTATGCTATTCAAGCAGGAAGGGAATTGAGAGTAATAGTAGGAAGTGAGCAGGTATCAGACCAAGAGGCAGAAAATCTTTCAATTGATATAGCTAAGAAAATACAAGATGAGATGGTTTATCCGGGACAAGTAAAAATTACAGTTATTAGAGAGACAAGATCTGTAAGTTTTGCTAAATAACGTCACAGGCGTTAAATACAACATAAAAATTTGCACCGCAATCATAATATAAATTGTATATGATTGCGGTGCATTTTTAATAAAAAAGGTATCTCATTTACATAAATATTAAAGCTCTATCTTTTTTTAATGCCTGTTTTGTATAAGACTCAGGAACAAATTTCCAATTTGAATATTTAGGAAGCGATTTTAGACTATCGTTTAAAAAATACTTATATATAAGATCTCTTACCTCGGGATAATGCCCAACTATAATATCGTTAAGCTTATTAGAAGCAATACCTGCTCCCTTTTCCATTATGTCTCCGCCCCCATTTGCACGATATGATGAAATAGCCACTTTATATGTTGAATCTGCATAAAACACCTTACCACCAAAGCGACTTAAAATATTTATTCTCTCTCCATAAGGTTTTGTAACATCAACTTCATAATTAATTCCTGCTCCGGAGTCAAAATTAAATGACATATTTTTAAATCTATATTTTTCTGTTTTATCATCATATATAATATTCATAATATGGTCATCTTTACTATTCATGGTGTTTATCCATGTATTATAGGCAAACTCTAAATAACCTTTTATTTGTTTTCCTTTAAGATTAATTACATATAATTGATTTTCGTATGGATATAGGGTAAATAAATCTTGATAATTAATATCTCCCTCTTTAATTACGGCATTCATTGCAAGCGGAGCCGAAAATGAAATATCTGCTCCTGTTTCTGTTAGTTGAACATAATGAATTATATCCATATAATTTGAAGAACCAAAATAAGCATCAGATGTAATAATATTGTTTGATAATGAGCCTATTTTTCTATTTGTAAAAATTTTAACTTTATTAAAATCTCCCTTAAAATGGTTAATATATGCTGTATCTTTTGGCGTGTTTGCCATACTTATTAATCTTCCATGTATATTCTTAGAAATTACATTACCATTTTTTAAAACTAAATTTATATTTGCCTGTGAAAGCATTTCTGCTTTGGATCCGCCGGTTAATAAAAGGACACTATCAACTCCATTCCAAACTTTTTCACATGCTTTTAAATGGTCGTGTGCGGCAAAAATAATATCTACATTCTTTAGACTTGCGGCAAGGTAACGAGCCTGATTTTCATAATTATCTTTAATTCCATCTCCCAAGCCAGAATGTATAGCTAATACAACAATATGAGGTTTCTCTTTTTTAATTACAGCATTAACAATAGAATCTGCAATATAACTAATAGGAACAAAA
Source organism: Bacteroidales bacterium (assembly GCA_036659275.1). GTDB lineage: Bacteria > Bacteroidota > Bacteroidia > Bacteroidales > UBA932 > Egerieousia. Next base: position 42,085 of record JAVXCW010000014.1, read on the forward strand.
TTAATCCCCTCCCATAGTGATGGTGCGAGCCATTTTTTTATATTAGGATTTGTCATTCCTATTATTGCTGTTTTTACGCCATTTTTATCAATTAGTGTATATGGGGAAAAATATGAACCTACTCCATTTGTTTTAATTGCATTAGCAGCAAGATATGGCATATTTAATTCTTTTTTAACCCTATCATACACCGGGTGTCCGGCTTCAATATCGTGATTACCCACAACCACTGCATCAAATTTAAGATAATTCATAATACGGCTAAACAAATGTTTTGCAGAATTAGTCTCCTGTTCAACAATATTAAAATAGTAAGTTGCATTATCGCCTTGCAAATTATCTCCATTATCTATAGTGAGAACATTCTCTTCTCCAATAGCTATACGTCTTTCATTTATAAATTGAGATATATTTGCTATTGATGATTTATGCTCCGCCTTTTCTACATATAAACTGTCAAAAAAACGGCCATGTACATCATTCTGCGAATAAATTTCAATATTATACTCCCCACTTGGTCTACCAGCACCGCAAGAGCTAAATAAACATATTAAAGAAATAGTAACAATTGTTAAAGACGAGTTCCTGTAAGTAAATATCATATATTATTTATAATGTAATTGTAAAATCATCAGCATCCATCCATGCAGGAAAAGCTGCTCTAAAGGTTCTTAGTTTTTCAATGTTAATTTCTCCTTTTATTATTTGAATAACATTATTATTAGAAAGAGTTATCTCCTCTCCAACATTATTGCCTTTATAATCTGCAAAAAATGAACTTGGAATATATTCGCACTCATCATCGTGTCCTACTCTATTTACAAACGCTACATAAGCCATATTTTCAATTGCCCTAGCTCTTACCAGCGGTTCAACAATGGGGACTCTAGATACCGGAAAATTTGCCACATTTATTAATACATCATATTTAAGTCCAATATTTCTACTCCAAACAGGGAAACGCAAATCGTAACAAATATTAAGAGAAAAACGCACTCCTCTATACTCAATTATAGTATGTTTATTTCCAAAAGTATAAAATCCGTTCTCTCTAGCCATTCTAAATAAATGTCGCTTATCATAATAGAAATACTTTCCATTAGGACAAACAAAAAAAGCTCTATTGTATATATTTTCTTCCTCTCCATTTTTTTCTTTAAATGGGAAAGAAGCAATAATAGCAATTTTGTATTTTGCAGCAGCACCAAGAAGCCACTTAAAAGACTCACCATTAATATCTTCAGCTAAAGAGACATCCATAGTAAATCCAGTTGAAAACATCTCGGGAAACACAATTACGTCACTCTTATAATTTAATGAATCTAAGAGAGAATCTAGTCTTTTAAAATTTTCCGCCTTATTTTCCCAAGCAATATCGGTTGAACAAAGTGTAATAATCATAACAAAGTTATTTTTACTATTTTTTCTTATATATTCTATCCACCACTAAAGCTATAGCTCCGTCACCTGTTACATTACAAGCTGTTCCAAAACTATCCATTGTAATATAAAGAGCAATCATTAGGCCCTGTAAAGTTTCATCAAACCCCAACATAGAAGAAAGTAGCCCCAATGACGCCATAATAGCCCCTCCCGGCACACCCGGTGCAGCAACCATTGTTATTCCCAGCATACAAATAAAACCTGCAAATATATTTAATCCACAAGGCATATCCATCATCCATAAAATAGCAAAAGCACAAGCTACAATTTTTAATGTACTCCCCGATAGATGAATTGTTGCACAAAGCGGAATTACAAAATCCGCAATTTCTTCATTAACTCCATTCTTTTTTGCCTGCCCAAGGGTAACCGGAATAGTAGCAGCAGAAGATTGAGTACCCAAAGCTGTCATATAAGCAGGAAGCATAGTTATAAGTGCTTTTATAGGATTTTTTTTACTAATTATTCCGGCTATAGTAAACTGTATAAGTAAAAGCAGCACATGCATTACAAAAATTACAACAATTACTTTAATAAATAGTTGAAGAATTGTTGAAACTTGTCCCTCTGCCCCTATCTTAAGAAAAATGCCAAAAATATAAAGAGGTAAAAATGGTATAATAGCCTTTGCAATAAGTATTGTTATAAGATTTCTAAACTCTAAAAGGACATTCTTAAAATTATTTCCTTTTACGGCAGATAATCCAAGACCTAAGACAAAAGCCATAACTAGAGATGTAGTAACCCCCATTATAGGAGGCATATCTACGGTAAAATATGGTTGTACATTATTTACAGCTAAATCGCCAATACTTTTTAAATCTTCACTTTTAGTTAATATCAACGGATAACTCCATTCGCAAGTAAAAAAAGAAAAGAATCCGGCAAATAACGTTGAACCATAAGCTATTAGCGCTGTTATGCCAAGCAATTTCCCAGCACCATTACCTAATTCAGCAATTCCGGGAGCAACAAGCCCTAATATAATAAGGGGAATTGCAAATCCTAAAAAGTTTCCAAATATTCCATTTATTGTAGTAAATATCCTTGTTATGTAATTAGGAAAAAAAGTAGAACAAATAATACCTAATATAATAGCTATAATAATTTTAGGAAGTAAACCAATTTTAAATTTCTTCATTTCAATCTTCTTTATTTAGCTTTATTATTAAAATTATCACTGCCAAAAATCTTCTCCTCTCCTGCTAAAACACCAACTCCCCACTCGCCATTAGATGTTGCCCAAGCTCTGTGCATAAGCCCTGTATCAAACTCCATAACTACATTACCATCTTTATCTACACAAATAACTCCACCACCCGAGCCCTCCATTTTATCTATTTTATTCCATATAACATCGTGTGCAGCCTCTTTAAGCGAAAGTCCTTTATACTCCATTTGTGCATAAATATCATAAGCTACAACCCTTCTTATCCAAAGTTCGCCATGGCCTGTTCCAGAAACCGCTACTTGGTTATTATTAGCATAAGTACCTGCTCCTATTACAGGAACATCACCAACTCTCCCCCATTTTTTACCGCTCATTCCCCCCGTTGATGTTGCAGCTGCCAAATTTCCTTTTGTATCTAAAACAACACATCCTACAGTTCCCATTGGTTTTCCTTGAACACTATCTACTTTAAATTTATTATATTGTTTTAATTTAGAAGGTGTTGAAAAATACGAATTATCTACAATATCTAAGCCTCTTTCCTTTGCAAAATAAGAAGCCCCTTCTCCTATTAAAAACACATGGGGCGAATTAACCATAACTTCCCTAGCCAATTTAATTGGGTTTTTAACATCTTTAACTCCTGCAATGGCACCGGCTTTTAAAGTGCTTCCATCCATAATAGCAGCATCTAATTCATGTACACCATCCGATGTCATTACAGCACCGTGTCCTGCGTTAAACAGCGGACAATTTTCCATATAAACTACAACGGCTTGTGCAACATCCAATGCATCAGCACCTTCTACTAGCATTTTCTTGCCTAAATTTACAACCTCTGTAAGATGTTTTTCATACAGTGCTTTTTTATCTTCACTCATTTTTAAAGGTGGTATTGTACCGTCTGCTAAAGGTTTCTGTTTTCCTCCTGCGCCTCCATGCACAACTATAGCCCATTTGCTATTAGAATTATTATCATTATTATCGGGAATATTTTTACCGGAAGTGCAAATAATTAATAATGCTAAAAGTATAATTTTCCCTTTACAAAAGTAAGATAAGTGTAACATAGTATTTGGTTTTATTAATTTTATTAAAAATGAGTGGTAAAGATAATAAAAAAACACATTACAGTTTCTAATACTTTGCTTTACTTCCGCTCATTTTACGCCATACTATTATTATATACCAAAGAACAAATGGAATAGCTAATGATACATAAGCCATTACAGTAAGTGTAAACAAACTAGATGAGCTATTATATAGCGTTAAAGAATCTTGTAAATTAATAAGTGATGGGAAATATGCTGTATTATTAAATGCCGCACATATTAAAATAGGCCACACAGCCAGTACAACACCGGCTCCTGTTATATAAAAACTCCTTTTTGCAAATAATGTTTTGGTAAAAAACATTGCCGCAGCCAACCCTACAAGTACAAGGACAACGCCAATTAGAAGGAGTGCAAGCGGCCACAACAATTCTATAAAATTAAAAAAATATTTATATTCCACAGCAGATATAATTCCTGTTGCATAATCTACAGAGTAGCCTGTTTTAAGGAATAACATTAATAAAAATACAACAAAAAATAATACAAATGCAATTCCCGATACTTTTAGTTGTATAGTAACCCTTTCATTAAAATCTTTTAAATTTTCGTCTTTATAATTTTTTACAAAAAGTAAACCTAATGTGCGTGCAGCAAAGAAAACTACAAATCCCAAAAGTAGATTAAAAGGATTAACAATAGCATCGAGCCCCATCCAATCATTTGCCCAATAAGAGATTGTGGGATTTGAAGGCTCTGTTATATTAAGTTTATCCATACAATATGCCCCACCTGAAAAAAGAGTACCTACAGCAACACCCAATAATATAGTACCTAATGCTCCATTAATAAAAAGGAAAAAATCATAAGTTTTTGCCCCTAAAAAGTTTGAAGCTTTGTTCCTATATTCATACGAAACAGCCTGCACCACAAATAAGAATAAAATAGAGAGCCACAACCAATAAGCTCCCCCAAAACTTGTTGAGTAAAAAAGAGGGAATGAAGCAAATGCAGCCCCACCAAATGTTACAAGAGTGGTAAATGTTATTTCCCATTTATGTCCGAGCACTGCAATAAGAAATTTTTTTTCTTTCTCCGTTTTAGCAGTTTCGTATATAAGAGTCTGTCCCCCTTGTACAAAAAGAAGAAATACCAATAAAGCTCCCAGTAGCGATACTAACGCCCACCAATATAATTGCAAAAAATTTAGTGTTTCCATATTATTCTATCCCATCGGGACCTTTTTTAATTTGATTAAACATAATTTTAAGTTCAGCAATAAGCAATGCTGTAAATAAAACAAAGAAAATTACAAGAGTTGTATATACATTTCCTACCGAAATTCCTGATACAGCAGCTTGTACCGGTAAAAGATCTTGTATTGTCCATGGTTGCCTGCCAACCTCAGCTACAATCCACCCGCTTTGCGAACATATATATGCTAAAGGAACACTTATTATTGAAATATATAAAAACCACTTTTGTTGCAATAACTTATATTTTTCTCTATCATGCAAATTTAAAAGTACAAGTACCATAATAAAAAATGCAATGAAATAAGTTCCTAAAATCACCATTATTCTAAATGAATAAAAACTTAGTGCAACAGGGGGGATAATATCCTGCGGATTTTTGAGATATCCATAGCCAAAATACTTAAAATTTTCAATTAATGCATTCTGTGCCTGTTGCATAGCTATATCATTCCCTACATTTTTGGCTTTTTGAAAAGCCTCCAATGCTTTTATAGCTATATGGCCTTTTGCTACTTTGTCATAAAACGAAATTGCTACTGCCGTATTGCCACTATCATCTTTATACTCATATCCACCATTAATTATATCTGCTATTCCCGGCACAAATGAATTTCCGTCTCTGTTTGCCAAAAACGATAAACCTTTTGGTAGTGATATATTAAATAAATACTCACTAGCATTGTTATCGTGTTTCTTTTCATTATTAAGAATTCCAATAGCAACTAGTGGAGTTCCATTTTGTCCATGATACAATCCCTCCATTGCGGCAAGCTTCATTGGTTGTACTTTAGCAACTTGAACTGCCGATCCGTCTCCACTATATGCAAGTAATAATGAAGAAACTAGTCCAAACACAGCTGCTATTTTCATGCTTTTACGAGCAAATTGTTCATCTCTCTTTTTGAGAATATACCATGCCGATATACCTATTACAACTACAGAGGCTAAAACAAAAGCGCTTGTTGTTGTATGGAATAGTTTATTCATAGCAACCGGTGAAAACACTACAGCCCAAAAATCTACCATTTCGCTTCTAGCTGTATTTGGATTAAACTCCATTCCAATAGGATATTGCATCCATGAATTAGCTATAAGAATCCATACTGCCGATAAATTAGCTCCTATTGCTGTTAGCCATGTTGACATAAGATGAAATTTTTTAGATACTTTATCCCAGCCAAAATACATTACAGCAAAAAAAGTACTCTCCATAAAAAAAGCAAAAATACCCTCAATAGCCAACGGAGCACCAAAAATATCACCAACAAACCATGAATAATTACTCCAATTAGTTCCAAATTCAAACTCTAGAATAATTCCGGTAGCTACCCCTATTGCAAAATTTATTGCAAAAATACGCATCCAAAATTTTGTGGTTTTCTTCCAAAATTCATCTCCGCTTATAAAATATTTTGTCTCCATAAAGGCTATTATAAAACCAAGCCCAAGAGTTAGAGGAACAAAAATCCAGTGAAACATAGCGGTGAGTGCAAATTGCAATCTGGAAGCTTCAATTAAATCTGCCGTTAAAATCATAATTAAGAATTTAAGTTAATATTTATTTACTTATAAGATTTTCAATTACTTTATTGCTCTTATCCTCATCAGTTTTATAATCTTTTAGCGCAGGTTTAAAAAAAAACAACTTTAAAATAAGAAACAGAATAACTAGTTTTATAAAAATTATAATCCATAAAGTTTTACCAATTGTCATACTATTAAAACCAGTTAAATAAAAATTTATTATTTGCCGCACTTTACCCATAGAGCTATAGACTAATTATTTTGTTGTAAAATTAAATAATAATTCTTACTAATCAATATATTTTATAAATAAATTGAAAAATATTATTGTACAAATTATAATATTAAACTACAT
>JAVXCW010000015.1:0-47391 GCA_036659275.1 Bacteroidales bacterium
GCAATTGGCATGAATGGAGAACACTATACAACGTATGAGTGGCTAAAAGAATAATAAATTATAGTAATTTTTTATTTATAACCATTGGTGTAGATGTTATTGTTTGGGTGGCCGTGTATGTACTATTTTTGGTGTATGAGAAAGTGAGAACATCACCTATATTTGCCTCTATATAAGCTTGATATACTCCGGTGCTATTTGTTGTAAAAATACCAACTACCTTTGGCCCAATAGAAACAGTAACTGTTCCACTATTTATTATTGTATTTGAATTGCTATAGGTTAATGTTCCTAAAATATTTACTAGTTGATTTTTTAGAGCTATAGTGTAATCTATATAGTTTACCCCAGTAAGTTTTATTGTTTCGGCGATACTTTGTTTATTTGTAGTAAAGTTAACAATTTGCTCTCCCGCTGTTGTTGCTGTATATGTGTATATACCCCCAACTGCCACGCCACTAACAGGTGTTAAATTTGAAGTGAATATTTTATATGTTCCTGCAGTTGGAACAGTGAATTTTAGTACAACTGCATTGCCTATACCAAAATTTACAGGATTAGGCGTAATTACAACATTTGAAAAGCGATACACTCCATTGGTATTGGTGTATGCAATTTGTCCGCGCTTAAATAAGTCGGCATCAATAAAGATGGTCTCTGCTGCATTATTTGTATTTGTATTAAAATTTATAATTTGTTCGCCTACTGTAGTAACTTTCCATTTATATTTATACAATCCGTTTTTGTGTATCACCTCAATATTCCCAAAAGCCGGAGTTAGATAGGCCGAAGTTATGTAGCAATTAAAAGGTAAAAGGTATTCCGATTCTGCCGGAACCGTAAATTTAAGAGTTGCCGGAGATTGCAGTACATTATTTACTACTATTGGTAATAAACTTATATTAGTAAATTTAAATGGGACGTGAAGCATTAGACGTATTGTCCTAGATAGGTATCCAGCTTCAATTTTTATAGTAGCAAAATATGCTACTCCATCAGGAGGAATATTATTAATATTTGCGGTGATATTCCCGGTTGCTATATCGTAAGTAACAGCCCCGTTTACAACCGGAAAATTTATATCTTGAACTAACGTAACTACAATAGACGAGTTTTGTGTAACTCCTGTAATAGTTTTATATGTGGCATTTGCATGCAAAATTTGCCCATTAGATGTAAAAGATACAATAGTTTTATCTACCGATAATACATAAGATCCATCCGAAATTGTAGGATATGATTGTAGTAATACAGAAGCAGATATATTGTTTGATGCCGGAGAACTTTGTGCTGCTTCTATAGTAGTATAACCGGCCATAGTTACACTTTGTATTACAATATTAAACCATACATTTCGCTGTATATCGTACATGTTTTTATTATCATCAATAATATCAATTTTATAATAATAAGTGGCACCGGCATATATACCCTCAATAATTACATAAGTAGGATTAGTTGTAACAGTTGAGTTTTTGCGCTCAAAAGTAAATATATCTGCAACCCCCATTGCATTAGTATTTGTAAAAGTAACATTTAACGGCTCTGTAACTACTAATTCAAATGCTTTATTAATGGTATTAAAGGGGGCAACACTCCCTGCAGATGCTTGGTTAAATAATGCAAATTTAGCATTTGTCAGGCCAGAATTAGCATTATTTACAAGAGTGAATTTTGCCATATTACGAATAAGTGATACATATTGTGTTGTAAATATACTTGCATTAATACCGTTATTAAATACCATACGTTGCCAAAATGTTAAGCTTGTAGATTGCAATGGAGCAATTATTTCACCTTCATCTTTGTTTACTGCTATAGCATCATTAAAACTATTCCAATCATAATTGGCAATAAAATGGATGGTGCGTTTATTATTACTTTGAGGTATATTTGCCGTATAATTATTACCGCTAAGAAGCGTTGCCGCATGACGACTAATAAAGCGATTATTTTCATCAAATATTAACAACTGGAGATTAATAATAAGATTCTCATTAATAGCACGTGTAGCTATAGGTTTTACGTTGGGAATATCTACCTTAAATTGCACGTCAATATTACCATAAGTAATTTTAATTTTATCCTCCGAACTCTCTTTTGCACAGCTAAATAAGAGTAATGCCAAAATATATAACAGTTGTTTCATAATTGGTTCACATTTTATTGTTCATATTTATAAAGATCATAAACGGCTCTTACATACGCAGTCCCTGTTTGATTAACACTTGTCCAAGTGTTGTTTACAAAGTTATAGTAGTCGTATTTATAGGCGCTCCAGTATGCATCGCCTGTTAATAGTGCCTTTACTGCACTATTTGGATCATCTTGAATCATATTAATAAGTTCTATTTCTGCTTTAGTAGGCATTCTCCAACCGCTACGATATATATCTTCGCCGTATAAATAACAACGATTTTGTGCTGTTGGATAATCGACACGTAAATATACACCATACTGAGATGCAATAATAAATCTTGGTGAAACCATCTTATTACCAATAGCTGTAGAGTCTGTCTTTGCAAATCCGTTTGTTGGATCACCTAATGTATATGATCCATCTAAACTTGGAACTAATGTATTTACGGTAAATAAATTTAGATTTGTTCCGCCGGTATACCACTCTGGTTTTATGTTTCCTGTAGAAGGGCGAGCTGTAACATACCTTGCCGGGTATTGAGTGATATTAGCATTTAAACTTAACCCCTGATTATTAGTAACAGTAAAAGTCATATTTTTGGGCACGTAATTAATGGGAATTGTACTGTTAATATTAATTGTACTTGTTCCTGCATTTAATGTAAATGTTGGAAATTGCGTTTGCCCACTTGTGTAAGTTATTGTAGACGGGGTGCCGGTGGTGCTGTATTGTGTACAAGTTGCCGTAATATTTGTTATGCTTATTGGTAAATCTGAAACATAATTAAGGGTAAAAGTGGAAATATTTGGCATAACTATGTTATATTCGCTTATTCCTAAATAATGTTGGCTTATAGTTTTTAATACAACATTTTTGGTTGTCCAATCTGTTACTATGCAATTACTGTTAATGGCAATACTACTATTCTCATTATCGGTGCCGTTATTATTAATATATGCAGTTACATCATAAATCATATTGCGTTCAATTATTCCACTACCAATATTATTAGCATATTTATTTATTGGAACCCGATAGTAATTTGATGGATGCAATGTGTAAGGTAAATTTACCATTAAATAAGTCTCGCCAGATGCTGTAGAGCCCCAATTATTTTCATAGCAATAGAATGTAAATATTGTAGCGGGAGTTCCTGTAACATAGGAAGAATTATTGTAATTGGTTGCTGTTAATATATAAGGATTTCCATTGAGTAAAGACCCTATTTCTGCAAAATGTTTAAGTGAAACTTGTGCCACAGTGGCGCTTGCCACACTAGACGTGGGGCTTAAAATAAATTTTACCCTAATTTTAGAAACAGCACGTTTAAGTGGCATGTCAATGTTTACTATTGGTGTAACGGTGGCAGGATTAAGTACTGCCGAAACTTTTCCGTCCATTATAAAATTATTTTGTATGCTTGTACTTGTAATAGGGATAATTGTATGTAGCGACTTTATTGTTCCAAGAGTAATTTGGTTTGGTATAGTTATGTTTGTCGGTAAATTTACAATTGTGTATATGTCGTATGTTACGCCAGCTGTAAATAAATTTTGTGGTGTTGTTAATTCTTTTGAAAATACCTCTGTCCCTACAAATGATAATCCACTAAAAGATTCATACTGTATGCACTGTTGGTTATCTGTTGCGTTTTGCGAAAAGAAAAATATATGTATGTTTTCAATTTTATTTTCATTTAGTAAATCATCGCCCGGCTCTGTGGCGCGGGTAATGAGCGATGGGTCGTTTGATTTTATTTTTAGTACAATTGAGCCATTACTATAACTATTTGTATCAAAATTATAGGGTTTTGAACAAGAGAATAATAGTATAGAGGTGTAAATTATATATAATATTTTTTTCATAATTTAACTAATTATAAGATGCTACCTGTCTAATTTTTATTCTTGTGCTAGTGCCTTCATATACCCGTTGTGTACCAACTATTGGATTAATAGGTATTTCCTCGCCCTCTACTGTAATATAAAATTCAGTATCATTAGCGTTGCCTCCCCATTTTTTTATTGCTCTTATAGCAATTAGATACGGGTAGCCCAAATTTGTAAAACCTTTAGAAACGGCAGTGGTTGTTGTGCCTGCGGTTGATGTTGCAAATGAAAAATTTAGCCCGTTGGTAAGTGTTGCTGTCCATTCTGCTCCAATAGGAGATTTTAGCTCAAACTTAAACACTGCATCTTCTAGTTCTCCTGTATTTGTATTCATTGTTTTGCCATTTATTCCACCCCATGAGTTAGCAAATGGACCAAACGAAAAATCATTTGCTGTTATTGGTCTTTTATATTCCATATTTATTTTATTCCATGGCAAAACAACCATATTTAATGCTATTTTTGAATCAGTATTAAGAATGGCGGTAATTTGATATATATTGTTTTGGAGTAATGAGTATTTATTTATTATTTGATTATTATCGGTGAAATATCCTTTATAGGTGTGTTTTACTCCGTTTGAATTTACTGTTATTTGAAGATATGGCGCAGTTGCTTGTAATGGAGATTGTGTGGTAACTAAGTTTTGGTAGCTATAAAATATTGCCTGTGAATTTATGGGTTGTAAGATTGTACCGTTAATATTAGGCAGTAACAATGAGCTATTTGTAATAATTTGTGTGTTTAGCATTGGAGTACTAAGCATCTGTGCCGAGTTAACAGTGTAATCAAATTTAACTTCGCTATTAAGTACTTGATTATTAAAAGTAATAGATTCTAATGTTACTATGTTAGAGCCAAAGTTTGCTCCTTTATATATATGTACATCAATACGAGATTGCAGCCGGCGTAAATCTACACCTATTGTTGTTCCGTTATTGGCTAATGTTACTGCTAGTGTTTGTTTTCCTACCATAAGTAACGTATTTGGGGCAAATCCACTACTGCTTTCTGTAATTATATTATCTAATTGCTGTTTGGTTGTTGTTGGACTTAATGTAAGGGATAATCCGTTAGTGAGTTTGAATGTTTTTCCTGTGTAATTTGCAATTAAATATAGTATTTTGGTGCCAATTTGAGTTTGAATTGGGATATCCTTTGTACTAATAGAGGCAAATGATGGGAGTAATGCAGATTTGTCTAGTGTAAAATTTGAGTCGTTGTTATATAAATATATCGCTAGACTTGCAAATGTTTCATCTTTATTAATTGATAATGGATCGGCAACCGACAATGTGTTTATTGACAAATTAAGTGATACACTTTTTGTCTGTGATACATCGTCTGTTTTGAGCTCTTTTGAGCATGTTACTAATAAAAGAGTGCTCATTAATATAATTATTAATCTATTATTCATGGATATTATATATCTGAGTTTATATTATTTATTATCCAACCGTTTATTGTAATAGAGATGACTATATTATTAACTATTAATATTTCAAAAATAAATTCATCTGCACAATCAAAATCGGCTTGGGAAATATATTGTGGATTTAAAAGAATTTGGCTTATCATCTCTTCATTGTATAGAGTCTCATTGGTTACACTGTTTTTAATTGTAAGCATAGATAATTGTCCCAACATTAATCGCATTGTTTTTAAATCTACCTCTATGTAATTTGGTTGCGAGGAGGTAGCTATTGGAGTGTATTTTAATGTTCCGTGTTTTATATCTATATTATTATCAAACTTATACCTTCCATTTAGAGCTGTAATATATACACTAAGCGGTGAATTTATGAAATCTGTGCCTGTTATTTTTACTTTTATTTTTTTTGTGTTTTTAATTAATTCTATATCTGTAATATTTTTATTATCAATATCAGAAATTGCATTTGTAGCTAATCCTACATAAAGATCGTCTGGCGTATTTGCCGGATAAAGATAGGTGTCTGCATTGGCTATGTGTTGCAGTTCTGCCCTAAAATCGTTAATATCAGTAATTCCTTTCCGGAGTGTTTTGTTGAGTATATTTGATTGATTATCTAATTCTCCTACAGAATAAGTTGTAAAAGGGCCACCATATACTATTGCACTGTATTTCCCTTTGGGTAGTTGTATATGCATTACATAATCGTTCGTTAGTTTATTTCCTTGTTCCGAAAAATTATTTACATATTTATTATTGCTGTCAAATATATAAATTGTAACGCTTTTAACATCTGACCCAAAAAGATTTACATGTTTATTATTAAGCGTATATCTAAACCTAAGCAATAGTTCGCTGTTGAATTGTGCTAAATCATCTTTTACACATGTACAACTTTGCTGAAGTAACATAAAAACTATAAGGATATAGATTGATATACGTTTCATATATTTTTTATTTATTAATTATAATTAGTTCCAATCGGGGGTGATATTATTAATATCCCATTTTTTTACGGTAACGGTAGCGGTAACGGTTATGTTTTGTTCGTATGGCTGATTTGTAGCTTCGTTATGTGTAAAAGTTAAATTTTGAATACGATATACGTTGCCCCGTTTAAATTCAGAAATAGAATTATTAGAAATATCTTTGTACTTTGTTACTGTAACATATTTGACGGAACCTATTAATGTATTATCTACATAGCTAACATCAATTAGTTTTAATATAATATGTGGAAGATCTGGTGCAGATCCTACGCTTGCAGTTGTGCTTGGACAAATTTGATATCCCCAAACCTGTTTAGGAGTAATGGTTGGAGTTATATTTGTTGCACCATTATTTGAATCGGGGTAGAACGATTTTGATACCGGTATGTTTGATTGGCAATAAGTAACCATTGAGTTTGCAACCCAGTCACTTGGAGCTTGAGGGTTTCCACCGGCAAAATAAGGAAATACAGTATTGCTAGAGAAATAATTAGTCCAACCACTACTCCAACCTAATTGAGCCTTTATATCAAGTGTTGAACCTATTAAATACGGAGTGCCACTTAGTAATACCGATTGACGTATGTTGTTAATAAAGACTCCTGCAAGTCGATAATTTACAATATCTGCAGAAATAGCTGTTGCTGCAGATCCATTTTGATTTTCACAAGTTATTTGACCAATTTCTAAACGGGCTACAATGGGGGTAAGTTCTACAGATGCCGTATATTGATTCCCAACTTTTATGAAAGTTGTGCTTTGCCCCGACATTGGTACATTTGTAGCGTTGGCTTGTAATTTATCAATTCTTAACCGTGCATCTGCACTATTTATTCCGTCTACTGCAGGGTAACTTGGGGCAGCTACGGTTCTAATATTTGACATAAAATATAATGTGGTGGCTGTATTTGGAATGCCAATTATTGTAACGGTCTTTCCACCTTCTGTAGTTGGGGTGTTTGCTAAAGCGAGTATTTCTACGTCTGTTAATTCGCGTTGAGAAATACTTGTCCCTTGTGCATCAATAAAATATAGTTTTCCCGATCCTATTACTGAAAATTCCAAATCTCCTTTTTGATCGGATACCCCCTTAGTTGCAGTGGATTGTTGTAAAGTTAGAGTGAGTGTGTTCCCATTTTCCATATTACTACTATCCACTATTTCTTGCTTATTACAAGCTAACATAGAATAGGCTGCTATAGCCATAAATAAAATTCTTCTCATTGTGCTTTAATTTTAAAATTGTTTCTGAACTTATTCAAATATTAATATTTATTAAACATACAGATTATTAAAAGGTTGTGTGCTCAGAGGCTTTTTTAAATATTTAGTGCATTGTATAATGTTTAGTGTATTGTATATTAATGTATGCGCATAAAAAAAGCCCGAGAGTAAATCTCGAGCTTTTATTTATAGTTATTAAATAAACTATTTTTCTAATTTGTGGATTGCTAACCCACTTTGTAATTTAGGCTCAAACCAAGTAGTTTTTGGAGGCATAATGTTACCTGAGTCGGCTATATTAATAAGTTGTTTCATTGAAACAGGGTATAGTGCAAATGCTGCAACCATTTCGCCTGAATCTACTCTTCTTTTAAGTTCGCCAAGGCCTCTAATACCACCTATAAAGTCAATTCTCTTAGATGTTCTTAGGTCTTTAATATCAAGTACTTTATCAAATACAAGGTTAGAAAGGACAGTTACATCTAGTACTCCAATAGGATCGGAATCGTTATATGTTCCTTTTTTAGCTTGCAATGAGTACCACTCGCCGCCAATGTACATAGAGAAGTTGTGGAGAATGTTAGGGGTGTAAATTTCTTTACCCTTTTTAACAACATCAAAATCAACGTTAAGTTTCTCAATAAATTGTGCAGGGGTTAAACCATTAAGATCTTTTATAACACGGTTATAGTCTATAATCTTAAGATGGCTTTCGGGGAATACTACTGCCATAAAGAAGTTGTATTCTTCGTTTCCTGTGTGGTGAGGGTTGTTTTTTCTCTTTTCTTCTCCAACTAAAGCAGCAGCAGCTGTTCTGTGGTGTCCGTCAGCTACATAAAATGCAGGGATTGTAGAGAATATTTTAGTGATATTTGCAATATCTTCTTTGTTGTCTATTACCCAAAAATGATGTCCAAAGCCATCTACGGGAGCAATATAATCGTACTCTGCAGGTTTTGCCTTTATTGTTTTTTCAACAATTGCATTAATTTGGGAATTATCGGGATAAGCAAAGAATACAGGTTCTAAGTTGGCATTTTGATTTCTTACGTGAATCATTCTGTCTTCTTCTTTATCTTTACGGGTGAGTTCGTGTTTTTTTATTTTACCTGTAAGATAATCCTCTACGCTTGCGCAAACTACTAAACCGTATTGAGTTCTCTTACCCATTGTTTGAGCGTATACATAGTAATTCTCTTGTGGATCTTGAACTAGCCATTTATTTGCTTGCCACTTTTTGAAGTTCTCTACGGCTTTGTCGTAAGCCGGTTGAGAGTGTTCATCTACTATGGGATCAAAGTCAATTTCTGGTTTAATAATGTGTAATAATGATTTTTCGCCGGCTTCTACCTTTGCTTCTGCTGAGTTTAAAACGTCGTAAGGGCGAGATGCTACCTCATGTGCAATTGCTTTTGGAGGGCGGATAGCCGCAAATGGTTTTACTTTTACCATATTGTTTGTTGTTTTAAATTAATGATGGAGGCCTATTTATTTACCTGGAATTTTTTATTCCCTGTTTTAATGAAATCTACAATTTGGTTTGCAGCTGCTAAGCCTGCGTTAATGTTAGCTTCTGCAGTTTCTGCACCCATTTTTTTAGGAGTTCCAAAAACACGTTTTCCAAATTTTGCTGCTATTGACTCGTGGTTTGCTGTAGCTACGTCGGTAATGTATTTAAGGTCTTCTCTTTCTTCTAGTGCTTTAATAAGTTCTGCTTCGTTTATAACTTCTTTTCTTGCTGTATTTATTAAGCAACCGCCTTTTGGCATTTTTGAAAGAAGGTTATATCCAATAGAGTTTTTAGTTTGCTCTGTAGCAGGAATATGTAAAGAAACAAAATTTGAGTGTGAGTATAAATCTTCCAAATCTTTAGCAACTCTTACCCCTTCTTTTTCCATAGCTTCTGCAGGAACAAATGGGTCAAATGCCATAATGTTCATGCCAAATCCTTTTGCATGGTTTGCTACTAGGCGACCAACATTACCGTAAGCTTGAATACCAAGTGTTTTGCCTTTAAGCTCCATACCTGTACCTGCTGTAAGTTGGTTTCTGCTCATAAAAATCATAAAGCAAATAGCTAATTCTGCTACTGCGTTAGAGTTTTGGCCGGGAGTGTTCATTGCTACAATACCGCGAGCTGTGCAAGCTGCAAGGTCTAAGTTATCAAAACCTGCACCTGCTCTTACTACAATCTTAAGATTTTTAGCAGCATCAATTACCTCTTTTGTAACTTTATCAGAACGAACTATTAAAGCGTCTGCGTCTGCTACGGCAGCGTATAATTCTTGTGGTGAAGTGTATTTTTCTAGAGCGGCAAATTTATAACCGGCTCCTTCAACTATTTTTTTTATACCATCTACAGCAACTTTTGAAAATGGTTTTTCTGTTGCAACAAGTACTTTCATATTATTATTTTTTATGTTTTTAGTGTTTTTATATTTTAGAAGCTGCTATAATTAACTTCTAGCAGCTTCTATTATTTTCTTTAATTTGATGCTATAAAAAGCTTTAGGCTATTTGTGTAGCTTTTCAAATTCTTGCATGCAAGCAACAAGAGCTTTAACACTCTCTATAGGGCATGCGTTGTAAACAGAAGCTCTAAAGCCACCTACTGAACGGTGTCCTTTAATACCTACCATGCCGCGTTCTTTAGCAAATGCCATAAACTCGTCTTGTAAAGCCTCGTGTCCTTTAGCCATTACAAAGCAGATGTTCATTAATGAACGGTCTTCTTTAGCAGCTGTACCTACAAATAGAGGGTTTCTGTCAATCTCATTGTAAAGAAGAGCAGCTTTCTCTTTATTTCTTTGGTACATAACTTCTAGGCCACCAAGTTCTTTAACCCATTTAAGAGTCTCGTGCATTACAAAAATAGGGAATACGGGAGGAGTGTTAAACATTGATTGGTTTTTCTTCTCTTCTCCAATGTGTGTACGGTAATCTACCATTGTTTGAATCTTACGATCTAATTTACCAAGAAGATCTTTACGTACAATAATAAATGTTACACCTGCAGGGCCTACGTTCTTTTGTGCACCACCGTAAATTAAACCATATTTTTTAATATCTACAGGACGGCTCATAATATCTGATGACATATCTGCTATTAGTGTAATAGGGCAGTCTATATCCTCGTGTAATTCGGTTCCGTAAATAGTGTTATTTGTAGTAATGTGGAAATAATCTGCATCTGTAGGGATTTTGTATCCTTTTGGTATGTACGAGTAAGTTTTATCTTCTGATGAAGCAACTATTTCTACATCTCCGTAAAATTTAGCCTCTTTAGCAGCTTTTTTAGCCCAAACACCTGTTTGAAGGTATGCAGCTTTTTTCTTCATTAGGTTTGCAGGAACATGGAAGAATTGAGATGAAGCTCCACCTCCTACAAATATTACTTCATATCCTTCTGGAATATGTAATAAGTCTTTCCATAATTGTTCTGTTTCTGCCATTATGCGCTCCCAACCCGGTGTGCGGTGAGATATCTCTAAAAGGCCAATACCAGTGTTATCAAAGTTACGAATAGCTTCTATAGCCGATTCTACTGCCTGTCTTGGCAATACGCAAGGGCCTGCGTTAAAGTTGTATGCTACTTTCATATTGTTATATTTTGTTTTTTAAATTAATTGGTACAAAAATTACTCAAAGGTATGAATTTTTATTGTAAAAGGTTAAGAAAAAATTAATTTTCACTAATAATTGTCAAATTGTTGGAGTCTGTAATTTTTTCGCAAAAATGACATTGTAGCTGTAACGTGGATTTTTCATAAACCGTTTTAAATCTTGTTGTAATAGGTTGGTGATTTGTTATGCACTTTGGGTTTAAGCACTTTACAATTCCAATTATTTCGTTTGGTACAGATATTACCCTCTTTTCAATTACTTCAAAATTCTTTATTATGTTTATTTTTGCATCGGGCGCAACTAATGCAATCTTGTCTATTTCAGCATTTTTAAAATATCTATCGGCAATTTTAATAATTGCTTTTTTTCCTAGTAATTTACTGTCTAAATTTGTGCCAAATGTAATCTGATTTTTACAATTGCTTAAATTAAGAATATTTATAACCTTAAATAGTTGGTTGGCAGGGATATGATCTAATACTGTGCCGTTTTTTATTGCACTTACTTTAAGTTCTTTTGTCTCTTCAGTTTTATTTTCCATAATTTTCTATTGTTAAAAATTATTTACCTAACAATAAATAAGCAATTATTGCCATTCTTATATACATTCCGTTTTCGGCCTGTTTAAAGTAACAAGCATGTTTTGTGTCATCTACATCGCGGCTAATTTCGTTTACTCGTGGAAGTGGGTGAAGAATCTTCATATTTGGCTTTGCCCCTTTAAGCATTGAGGCGGTAAGATTATATACATTTTTAACTTTCTCATACTCCATTGGATCTGTAAAACGCTCTTGTTGTACCCTAGTCATATATAGAATATCACAGTTATTTATGTCACTTTCAAGTTCTTTTGTCTCTGTGTATGGAATTCCTTTTTTATCTAAAAAGTCTTTATATTCTTGAGGCATTTTTAGTTCATCGGGAGCCGTAAATGTAAAATGAGGAGAAAAGTGAGAAAGTGCTTGTAATAGAGAGTGTACTGTGCGGCCGTATTTTAAATCTCCAACCATATTTATGTGAATGTTATCTAATCTGCCCTGTGTCTGTTTAATGGTGTAGAGGTCTAATAATGTTTGTGATGGGTGTTGATTGGCTCCATCGCCTGCGTTTACTACAGGTACGGATGCAACTTCTGATGCGTATCGTGAACTCCCTTCTAATGGGTGTCTCATAATTATAAGATCTACGTAATTTGATACCATTTTTATGGTATCGTTAAGAGTTTCTCCTTTGCTTACACTAGTATTTATTGCATCGGAAAATCCTATAACTCTTGCGCCTAGCCGGTTGGCAGCCGTTTCAAAACTTAACCTTGTTCTAGTAGAAGGTTCAAAGAAGAGGGATGCTATTACTTTGTCATGCAAGATTGTTTGCGATTTGTTGTTTTCAAACTCGTGCGCAAGGTCTAGAATGTGTAAAATCTCCTCTTTTGTAAAATCATGAATAGAAATTAGACTTTTTGGCATATGTGTTAATTTTAATTTTATGTCTGTTTGCTGTTATCTAATAATTGAATATTGCATTCATCTATTTTATCAAAAATTTCTACAAACTTATTAATGTAGTTTAGCCTAATATCTGCTTGTAGTGTGCAACTAAGGTTAAATTGTTGGTTATATGGAATTATTGATAAATCTTTTAGAGCTTTCATTACATTATTCATTTGTGTATAACTAAATGTAATAATATATTGTTTGGTAGCTATTTTTTCTATTATTTGAGCGTTTGTAATAGCATAAGCAGCAGCATTTTTGTATGCTTTTATTAAGCCGGGAATTCCTAATTTTATTCCGCCAAAATATCTTACTACAACAATTAAAATATCACTTAGCTCTGCCGATAGTATTTGCCCGTAGATAGGCCTTCCTGCGGTTGAGGATGGCTCGCCATCGTCATTAAATCTCCAAATGTCTCCCGTATACCCAAGCCTATATGCGTAGCAGTGATGACAGGCGTCAAAATATTCTTTTTTAAGTTGTTGTATAATTGGCTTAATTTCTTCTAGTTTTACAACGGGATATGCAAACGCCAAAAACTTACTTCCGTTGTCCTTGTAAATTCCGGTTGAAAGGGTTGTTATGCTTTTATAACAATCCAAAACTGGTGTGTTTTGTATATCCATATCGGGTTGTAAATATACCCTCTTTTTACTAATTTTGCAAAATGTTCGAAAAAGAATTTAAAGATAATTTTTCTCAATTGGGGGAATGTTTAACTAGGTGGCTTAATAATATGGCTGTTGAGCCGTTGTTAGATAGTGCAATAGCTATGTCCTATAGCGTAAATCCGTTTTTTTTGCCATATATGCAGCGTTATGCAATTAGAACAATAGCAGAAACTTTTCTTGTTACGGTTGAGTTAGAAAAATGGGTAGGAAACCATTCTGTTATTAATAGTGATAAAGATAAAAAGCGATGTTTAGAGAGTATTGGGATAATTATGGCAGGAAATATTCCATTGGTTGGTTTTCACGATTTTTTATGTGTAATGGCTAGTGGAAGAAGGGGGGTAATTAAACTCTCTTCAAAGGATAAATACCTATTGCCTGCAATTTTTAAAATTTTGTGCGGTATAAATTCAATGTGGCAAGAAAGGGTGCAATTTGTGGAGAATATTAATGTTGTATTAACCCCTATTGCTGCACTTATTTCTACAGGTTCTAATTCTACGGTGCAGGCAGTTGCTGCCAAGTATGCGCAGGTCCCTATGTTATTGAGGGGGAGACGATTTAGTTTTGCAGTACTATCGGGGAAGGAAAGTAGGCAAGAATTAGAGATGTTGGCTAAGGATGTTTTCCTTTATTACGGGTTGGGATGTAGAAGTATTAATTATTTATTTGTTCCTATAGGTTATAATTTTAAAAATTTGATAGAAAGTTTTTCCTGTATGAAAACGCTTGTTGCAAATGAGTGTTATATGAATATTTATAATAGAGGAAAGGTTATTCACATTATGGAGGGGGATAAATTTATTGATGGAGAATTTTTTTTGTTGAGAGAAACTAATAATGTATATCAGCCTATTGGGGAGATTGGGTTTATTACATACAAATCGGAGATGGATATTTTGACCTTTGAAAAGGAAAATGCAAATCATATTCAAAAAAAATATCGTACCTTTGGCATGGCTCAAGCCCCACGGATTGATGAATATGCAGATGGAATTAATGTAATGGAGTTTATTTTGGAACATTCTGCGATACACTAAATAACTAGATTTTTATACCTATAAATACAATACAAAATGATTTATAAATATAAGGCCACAATTCCCGGAAGTAAAGTATTCTTAAGAGAATATGAAATTAAGGGTGAAACAACTTTATATTCATTGCATGATTACCTCCTTAACGACTTAGGTTTTGCGCCAGATCAAATGGTAGCTTTTAGGGGGCTTAATGATAAGGAAAAGGTAATGAGTGAGTATGGGTTGTTTGATATGGGTGACGGTACAATGGATACAGTAACTATTGCTAAATCTCTTTCTAAAGGAGAGGTTAGTCTTTTGTATGTGTTTGATTTACATAAAGACAAGTTTATAAAGTTAACTTTTATAGAGGAGGTAGAGCCTGCAATTAGAGCATCATATCCACGTCTTGTAGCTGAAAAAGGACGTAATCCAGAGCAATTTGCAAATGGGTATGATGATTTTGACCAATTTGCAGATCCAATAGATGACGGAGGTGATGATGCGTTATTTATGGAAGACGAACTGCCGGAGGGAGAAGTAACTGAGTCTTAGCAGTAAAATGGGGAAAGAACTTACAATTATTTTAGGGCCTACAGGGGTGGGCAAAACAGATTATTCAATTCAACTGGCAAAGGAATATGATTCACCTATAATTAATTGTGATTCCCGACAGATTTTTAAAGAATTAAAGATAGGGACTGCGCCCCCTTCTGTGGAGCAACTAGCAGCCGTTAAGCATTATTTTATTTTTTCACATTCTGTGCAAGAGCTTTATACAGCAGGAAAATATGAGCTTGAGGCGTTAGCTTTGCTTGAAGAGTTGTTTAAGACACATAATAAGCTAGTTATGGTTGGGGGGAGTGGAATGTATATAGATGCTTTGTGTAATGGATTAGATGATTTTCCGCAAGCCGACCAAGAGTTAAGATCTAACCTTATGGAACGATTAGAGCACGAGGGATTGGAGAGCATGCGGACACAATTAAAACTTATTGATAGAGAGTCTTATGATGGAATTGATATAGCTAACCCACATAGAGTTATAAGAGCAATTGAAGTTACTTTGCAAACGGGCAGGAAATTCTCCGATTGGAAAAGTTCTCCTAAAAAGGCACGTCCGTTTGAAATAAAAAAGATAGGGCTAAACCGTAATAGAGAAGATTTATATGAGCGAATTAACCGCCGTGTAGATGTTATGATTGAAACAGGCCTTTTACAAGAGGTGCAATCACTTGCAGCATATCGTAATATGCCTGCTTTAAATACCGTTGGGTATAAAGAGTTATTCAACTATTTAGATGGTACTATTTCGCTGGAAATTGCAGTAGACCTTATAAAAAGAAATAGTCGCCGTTATGCTAAACGGCAACTAACTTATTGGGGACGCGATAAAAATATAGAGTGGCTTAGTTGCCCAGCTCAGATAAAAATTTAAGACGAATAAGTCTTACTTCCTCTTCTGTGTAATCTGGACCTAGAGCTTTCATAGCTTCATTTACAGAATCCGATGTAGCCTCTTCTTTAAAATACTCATAAATTTCATCTATTTTATCTTCATCTATTATTTGACGAATATAATAATCGATATTAATTTTTGTACCGGAATTTACAATAGCCTCAATTTCATCATAAACTTGATCTAATTCCATGTTTTTGGCATCTGCAATTTCGTCTAAAGGGAGTTTCCTATCAATGTTTTGTATAATATAAACTTTATTAAGCGATTTGTTTACAACCGATTTTAACACAAAATCGGAAGGACGGGTAATATCGTTCTCTTCTACATATTTTGCAATTAATTGTACAAACTCTTTACCAAATTTTTTAGCTTTTCCCTCTCCAACACCTTGACAGTTTTTTAATTCTTCTAGTGTTGTTGGGTACATAATAGACATATCTTCTAGAGATGGATCTCCAAAAATTACAAATGTAGGGAGTTTAAGCCTTTTAGAAAGAGAATGCCTTATATCCTTAAGCATTGCAAGTAAAATTTCGTCTCCACCACCACCATGATGTTTACCGGTACCTATTGTTGCAGAATCTTCTTCTTCTTCTGCCTCTAAAAATTCCCTATCTTCTGTTAGCAAAATAGAAACTGGATTTTTATAAAACTCTTCGCCTTTTTCGGTTACAGTTATAAGCCCGTATTTTTCAACATCTTTATGCAAAAACTGTAAAACTAAAGCTTGCCTTATTACTGCTAACCAAAATCTATAATCCTTATTTGGGTTTATTCCAAATAAATCTAATTTATGATGGTTATACGACTTAATTATTGAATTATTTACCCCTCCTAAAATATTTGCTAAATGATCTGATTTAAAATTTTCCTTCATCTCTTTTATTAACTCTATAACAGTAGAAACAAATTCCTTTCCCTCAAATTGTTTTTTTGGATAAAGACAATTGTCGCAGTTTCCGCAATTATCTACTTTGTAAGCCTCTCCAAAATAATTAAGGAGCGATTTACGCCTACATTGGTTAGATTCTGCATACGCAACAGTGTCGCTAAGAAGCTGTTTCCCAATCTCTTGCTCTGCCAATGGCTTGCTTTGCATAAATTTCTCCAGTTTCTGAATATCTTTATAACTGTAAAAAGTAATACATTGTCCTTCTCCGCCATCTCTTCCTGCTCTCCCTGTTTCCTGATAGTATCCTTCCAAACTTTTTGGGATATTGTAGTGTATAACAAATCTTACATCGGGTTTATCTATCCCCATTCCAAAAGCAATTGTGGCAACAATTACATCTACGTCTTCCATTAAAAATTTATCTTGATTACCGGCACGGGTAGTTGCATCGAGCCCGGCATGGTATGGTAGAGCCTTTATTCCGTTTACGTTAAGCAGTTCTGCTAATTCTTCAACTTTTTTACGGCTAAGACAATAAATTATACCCGATTTTCCGTTGTTGTTTTTGATAAATTTAATAATCTCTTTTTCGGCATTTATTTTAGGACGTATTTCGTAGTAAAGATTTTCTCTATTAAATGAGGATTTAAAAACGGTTGCATCGCTCATTCCTAAATTTTTTTGTATATCGGACTGTACTTTTGGCGTTGCAGTTGCAGTTAGTGCAATTATTGGTGCCGCTCCTATTTCATTTACAATAGGTTGTATTTTTCTATACTCCGGACGGAAATCGTGCCCCCACTCAGAAATACAGTGAGCTTCGTCTACTGCATAAAAAGAGATGTTACACTGCCTAAGTAATTGTATGTTTTCGTCTTTAGTAAGTGATTCGGGTGCCACATAAAGCAATTTTGTGTTTCCTGCTAATAAATCATCCCTTACTTCTTGTATTTGTGCTTTATTTAGTGAGGAATTTAAAAAATGGGCTATTCCTTCTCTGTTCTCTACAAACCCTCTTATAGCGTCAACTTGGTTTTTCATTAGTGCAATAAGTGGTGATATTACTATTGCTGTTCCGGGCATTACTAATGCCGGCAGTTGATAGCACAACGATTTACCTCCACCGGTTGGCATTAATACAAATGTATTATTTCCTTCAATCAGATGTTTTATAATGGCTTCCTGCTCGCCCTTAAAAGAATCAAAACCAAAAAATTCTTTCAACTTGCTGTGCAAGATTTCAGATGTTACCTGCATAATTAATTATATAAAAATAAATAAGGCTAAGATTATAAAATTCTCTACCTTTGTGCCCCTAAGTTACTTATTAGTTTATTCTTTACAAAATTTTTTTATGGAAATTTCAAAAAATAATCTTAAGGATTTAGCTATTAGCGTTATAGACAAGGAGGCAAAGGCAGTTAATAATTTAAAACCTTATATCGACGACGTATTTATTAATGTGCTAAACCTTATTTATAACTCAAAGGGCCGATTAGTGATAACAGGGATAGGGAAAAGTGCAATTATAGGAAATAAGATTGTTGCAACACTTAATTCTACAGGTACACCGGCTATTTTTATGCACGCTGCCGATGCAATTCATGGAGATTTGGGAATAATACAACCTAATGATATAGTAATGTGTATTTCAAAGAGTGGGAATACGCCAGAGATAAAAGTTTTGGTTCCTCTTATAAATAGGATGGGCAATAAACTTATTGCATTGGTCTCAAATGATAAATCTTATTTGGCCCTGCATAGCGATTACATAGTAAGAGCAACCGTAGATGCAGAGGCATGTCCTAATAATCTTGCCCCTACGTCAAGCACTACTACTCAACTTGTAATGGGAGATGCTATTGCTGTGTGTCTCCTTAAAATGCGAGGATTTTCGCAAGAAGATTTTGCAAAATATCATCCGGGTGGGTCTTTAGGTAAAAGGTTATATTTAAGGGTTGAGGATGTGTTTGATAAAAATGTTAGGCCGTGGGTTAAAGAGTCTGAAACAATACAAAATACTATAATAAATATATCTCAAAATAGATTAGGGGCTACTGCTGTTTTAGATAAGGATGAGAATCTATTAGGGATAATTACCGATGGAGATGTACGTCGCATGGTTGAAAAGGGAAAGCCGTTAGATACTCTTTGTGCCTGTGATATAATGTCAAAAAATCCAAAGATAATTGATAAAAATGAGCTTGCGGTAAGTGCTTTTAGTATTATGGAAAAAAACAAAATAACATCTGTTGTTGTTACTGAGAATGATAAATACGCCGGGCTAATACATATACATGATGTTCTACGCGAAGGAATAGTTTAATATAAAGGAAAAGGGAAGTTTAAATAAAGTATTATGAGCGATTTTAATCCAAATGATATAGGCATTGCAAATGGTAATTACTACGGAATGCCTTATAGTGCAAATGAGAGTGATATAGTTTTGCTTTCTGTTCCATGGGATGTTACAACATCTTATTGTGCAGGTACTTCTAATGGGCCACAAGCAATAATTGATGCTTCTGTGCAGGTAGATCTTTTTGACCAAAATATACCGCAGGCATGGGAGATAAAAATAGGAACTATTCCTATTGATAAAAATGTGCTTAAGCATAATAGGAGGGCTAGGAAAATTGCCGAGGAGGTTATTGAAGATCTTTCTTTGGGTGTAGATCCTAAAACGTTGGATAAACAGATTAATGAGGTTAACGAAGCTTCTACAGAGGTTAATGAGTATGTTAATGGGTTATCGGGAGAATTTATAAAGAAAAACAAATTTGTTGCCGTTGTTGGTGGAGAGCATAGTGTTCCTCTTGGTTTAATAAAGGCCTTAGCAGAGCGATATAATAATTTTGGAATACTTCATATAGATGCTCATGCAGATTTGCGTAATGCCTACGAAGGGTTTACCTATTCTCATGCCTCTATAATGTATAATGTGCTTAAAGAGGTGCCTAATGTTTCCAAAATAACGCAGGTTGCTGTACGAGATTTTTGTAGTGATGAGTATGCTATAATGAGAGCAGAGGGGGGGCGAGTATGTTCTTTTACAAATAATGATTTATGTAGGGATAAATTTGAGGGAATTACATGGCGAGAGACCTGTGATAAAATAATTTCAACTCTGCCAGATAATGTTTATATAAGTTTTGATATTGATGGCTTGTCTCCGGCGTTATGTCCAAACACAGGAACTCCTGTTCCGGGAGGGCTATCATACGAGGAGGCAGATTATTTATTGGAAAGAATTAATAAGTTAGGAAAAAAAATTATAGGTTTCGATTTATGCGAGGTTGCGCCTGCGCAAGAAGGGGAGTGGGATGCTAATGTTGGAGCTAGAGTGTTATTTAAACTATGTCTTTATGCTACTCAGAGCCTTAATAAATAGCAAAAGATTAAAGAAATAACTTATATTTGCATATTAATGTTATAAAACAGCTAAAATTACAGTAAAAATAATGAGTATAAAATTTTCGAAAAACGTACTTGGCAGTGGTATAGAAATGAAAAACTTTTTCAAATCGTTCCTTCATAATGAGTCTGTTGGCGGAATCTTGCTGCTTATTTGTGCCGTCATATCATTACTTATGGCAAATATTCCTTCGTTAAGTGCTTTCCATGAGTTGTGGGCACAGAAAGCAGGGGTTTCTGTTGCTAATTTTTCAATAGAGATGACAATGGAGCAATGGATAAATGATGGTCTTATGGCTGTATTCTTTTTTGTGGTAGGGCTAGAGATTAAAAGAGAAATGTTAGTTGGAGAGCTATCATCGTTTAAGCATGCTGCTCTTCCTATTTTTGCGGCATTAGGTGGGATGATTGTTCCGGCGTGTATATATGCTTTTTTTAATTATGGTAATCCCGATAGTGTAAACGGATGGGGAATACCAATGGCTACCGATATTGCATTTGCACTTGGAATATTATCGTTATTGGGGAAGAGGGCACCATTAGGGCTTAAAATTTTTCTTACAGCATTGGCAATTGTTGATGACTTAGGGGCAATAATAGTGCTTGCTATATTTTACCCAACTCATGCACTGCATTTTGATATGTTGCTATATGCTGCCGTTGTTGTGCTGTTTTTATACTTCCTTAATAGAAATAAAGTACATAGTACGTTACTTTATATAATTCCGGGGTTAGTGCTTTGGTATTTTATTCTTCAATCTGGTGTGCATGCAACAATTGCAGGTGTTATACTTGCACTTACAATTCCTTCAAAGACAGCAATAAATGAGGTTAGATTTTATGTGAGTGTAAAGAGTCTGATAGAAAAATTTAAAAATGCGGGTAATAGCGAAGTTGAGGTGTTGGCCAATCCTGAGCAGCAAAATATAATTCATCAGATGCACGAAAAGGTAGAAAACATAAATCCTCTTATGCATAAGTTTGAAGCGGGATTACACCCTTGGGTAACTTGCATAATTATGCCTATATTTGCCCTCGCTAATGCAGGTGTAAAAATTTCGGGAGATTTATTTAGTTTCCCTATTCCCGATATTGCAGCCGGAATCTTTTTTGGCCTATTATTTGGTAAGCCTATAGGAATTTTTATATTTAGCTTAATTTCAGTAAAACTGAAATTTGCCGAATTACCTCACGGTACAACTTGGAGCCAGGTTTTTGCTTTGGGTGTAATTGCAGGTATAGGTTTTACAATGTCAATATTTATTGATGGGCTTGCTTTTGAAAGTGTGGAAATAGCAAATATAGGCAAAGTGGCAATTTTGTGTACGTCATGTTTAGCCGCTATATTAGGCTTAATAGCTATTTTGTTAACGTCTAAAAAGACAGAAGATATAAATTTAGAAATAGATAATTTAAAAAAATAAAAAGAATGAAAACATTAAAATTTTTAACAATTTGTACAGTGGGAGCTATGCTCTTTGCGTCATGTGGACAAAAAACTACTTCATTACCCGGTGTAACTAAAGCAGAGGTTGACTCGGTTAGCTATGCAGTTGGTGTATCATTTGGAGCTATGGTTAAATCGGCAAAATTAGAAGGTCTTAACTATACTCAGGTTATGAAGGCAATGCAAGATGTTGTTGCAGGTAAAGAACTTATGGTTGATGAGCAAAAATCAGGAATGGTAATTCAAAACTACATGATGAAAGTAGAACAGGCTAGCGCAAAAGTAAAAGAGAAAGAGCAAGCAGATTTTTTAGCAAAAAATAAAACTAACCAAGGGGTACAAGTTACTGAAACAGGCCTTCAATATAAAATTGAGAATGCAGGTAATGATATTAGACCTGCTGAGACAGATACTGTTGAGGTAAATTATAAAGGAACTTTATTAGATGGAACAGTATTTGATTCTTCTTATGATAGAAAAGAAAGCGTTAAGTTTCCGCTTAATGCTGTTATAAAAGGATGGACAGAGGGTCTTCAACTTCTTGGAGAAGGGGGAAAAGCTACTCTTTGGATTCCTTACGAGCTAGGTTATGGCCCAAGACAAATGAGCCCTACACTTCCAGGCTATTCTACTTTAGTATTTGAAGTTGAATTAATTAAAGTTATTAAGGCTAAACCACAAGCAGAGCTTGCAAAATAGTTCCGGTATTTAGAGATGGCTATAGAGATAAAATGTAATCTTGTAAGCAAATTACAAGTGCAAAATGGGAGCAGTGCCAGAGGTCCATGGAGTAAACAAGATTTTATAGTGGAAACACAGGAGACATATCCTAAAAAAATATGTATGAATGTGTGGGGGGCAGATAAAGTGTTGGAGCTTGGCGGATATAATACAGGAGAAGAACTTACTGTATCCGTTAATATAGAGTCGAGGGAATTTAACGGGCGTTGGTATACCGATGTGCGTGCATGGAAAATTCAGCGTGGCATTTCTGCTGCTGTTGATAATGCTAAACCTATTCAGCCTGTTCAACAAGGGGATCCTTTTATGAACACCGTAGATAATAATGCTTCCAAATTTGAGGAAGAGGGTGAAGACGATTTACCTTTTTAACAAATAGTTTTGAAAGATTTAAATTTTTAAGAGAGTCCAAAAAACAATTCATTTTTTTGATGTTTTTTGGACTTTTACTTTGTATATTTGTGCGTTGTAATGTTGCTAAAAATGAATAATAATAAAAGGTTCCTAATATATGGTTCCATTGCTGTTTTAATACTTGTTATTGCTGCTATAGTGCTTTTTATAAAGCTTTCTGCGCCTAAGGGAAAGATTAATATTGAGCCTAATACAGAGAGAATTTCTATCTTTTACGGAGTTCCCAGTGATGCCATTATAATATTGGATTTTAAATCATTATCGCACTTTGCTCCTATGCTTAATGATACGGCATCTTTTGCTACAAAGCTTTTAGAAGATAAAAATCCACTTTTACTATTTTATCAAAAATTAGCCTCTTTTAAGGAGCTAGCTAACCTTCCTTTTGTGTACTCATTGCATTATTCTGCTAAAAACAGTGTGTCATTTTTGCAAGCCATAAATCTTTCTAACTTAGGAGATGCCAATAAACTTTTTGAAAAAATAAATGATGAACAAGGGGCTACTAAGCGAAAATATAATAATACTTATATTTATACCTATCCAAATGGATTAAATGTTTCTTTGCATAATAGCTTTATTTTGGCTAGTAATTCTTCTTATGTATTGGAGAGCTCTATAAGGCATCTGGAGAATGGAACTTCTATAGTGGATAATATAGAGTTTAAGAACATTCTTTTAAAAAATGAATCAAAAGAAAATATATACATTAACCATAAGCAAATAGGTAAATTGTTTTCGGGCGAAATTGAACGGAGGTTTCTGGGCTTTTCAGATTTCTTTTTGCAACTTTCTTCGTGGAGCGTATTAGAAATTATACAAAATAAGGGAGAACTTAAACTTAAGGGGTGTTTTAGTAATAATAGAGATGAGGCTAATTATTCAACAATATATTATAATATGCTTAATGGCAAAAGTTTAATGGGCGATATTCTTCCTGCAAATACTGTTTTTGCTTTTACTATGCCAACTGTTTCTAGTAAGTATATTGCTTCATTTAAGTTGTTTTTGGAAGTGCGAAAACAATTAGGGAAATATAATTATAATCAGCAAGTTGTAAAACTTAAAAATGGTCCGTCTCCAATAGATTGGTTTTCTTCTTTTAAAGCAGAAGAGATAGTATCTGCGTATTGCAAATTTGGTGAAAAATGTGAATGGTTAACTTTAATAAGAGAAAAATCTTCTGTAGGAATTAGTAGTATAATTTCAAAAATTAGCAAACATAAAAATAAAGTGATGCCTTTTAAATATAAAGGGTATGTAGCAAGTGTGTTTGGTGGAATGTTTGCGCAGTGTAACGAAGAGGCGTATTGTAAAATTGGAGATTGGACTATTATAGGACCAACAAAAATAATAGAAGAATTTAATAATGGGAATGCAAATTATTATAGTTTTGATAATTATATTCAGCAAACGCCTGCTTCTGCTTTTTTAGGACAAGAGAGTGCTAATAAGATTGCTATAAATCTTAAAGAGGGGGGAGATTCTGTATTGCAGATATTTAAGCCATATATGCGGGGTTTATTAAGTAGCAGTTTTAAAAAAAATAATTTTGAATATGCTACCGTAAATATTTTTCCCGATGATAGCTCAAATGTAGAAATAGATATTTCATTATATGCTACAAGACTTAAAGAGGTGCCTAAACCTAGGGTTAGGTCTAATGATGATGGGAGTGTTAAGTTTGAGGTTGATAGTACTATAAATTTACCTATGGGCCCTTTTGAAGTAAAAGATATTGATAAAAACACAAAGGCTTATTTAGAGCAGCTTCCTAGTAAATGGCTTGGCTATTCAGATGAAAATAAAAAAGCATTATGGGGAATTCCTTTTAAAACTCTTATTTGTGGTGCGGTAGGGCAAGTTGATTTTTTTAAAAATGGAAAGTTACAAATGGTATTTATATCGGAGGATAAATTATATTTGTTGGATAAATTAGCTCGTTTTGTGCAGGGGTATCCCGTTACTCTTCCAAAAAAAGTTGTTTATGGGCCTTCTGTTATGGATTTAAATAGAGATAAAAATTATACAATAATGGTATTAAATGAGGATAATACAATATCTTGGTGCGGAATAGATGGTAAGCGTGTTAAAGGGTGGAAGGATATTAAAGTACCGGAGTTTGTAAAAGAATTACCTAAATTTAAAATTATAGGGGGTAAAAATTATTGGGTGTTAAAGGCCCCTTCTCAATTGAGATTATATACAATAAATGGCAAGGAGATTATTATAGCTGATAAAAAGAGAAAAATTGATAGAGAAAGTGGAATAAAATTTGTTACAGGAGACGAAATTAGAGTTAAAGGAGTTGATGGCAAGGATTTTATTCTTAATCTTGTAACAGGTAAGACAAAGAAAGCTAAATGAGCTAATTAAGCCAAATAAGTAATAGGTTCTAATTATATTTTTTAACAGATGGAATTTTTTTTAACATTTTTATTAATTTTTTTTGGCGTTATATGGTTTTTTGGAAAGTTTTTTCCAAGGTTACTTGCGTGGTATATTCAAAGACGCCTTAAGAAGATGGGGGGAGGCGGAAACTCTTTTGGAAGTTTTAATTGGGCTAATGGGGGAGAAGAGGCCGCTCGCCGTGTAAAAGAGGAGGAGATGAGAAAAAGCAAGGAGCAGGAGGGAAATGTAACTGTTGTGCAGTCTCAGGAACAGGAGAAAATTATAGAGAAAAATATTGGGGAATATATAGATTTTGAAGAAGATAAGGATGATGGGGCGTAAATAAAAAACTATTTGATGGAAGATTTTAAAAGACTATTGGCTTATGCAAAGCCTTATAAGAGATTTTGGCCGGGATATTTAGTACTCTCAATATTATCGGTTATTTTTGGTGTGGTAAATTATGCTTTAGTTGAACCGCTTCTTAAAGTACTTTTTGAGCCCAATACAATAAAAGAACAACTCATAATACCTGCATTTTCTTTAAGTCCCGAGTATTTTAAATTGGTATTTCAGTTTTATCTTACCAAAATAATGTCAACTAATGGCGTTTTAAAGGGGTTGCTTTTTGTATGTGCATTTTTCCTTTTGGCATCATTATTATCAAATATAACTAGGTATTTATCTCAAAGAATTTTAGTGAATATGCGTACTTATATAATGCAGAATATAAGGAGAGATCTTTTTGCTAAAATTTCAACTCTTAATGTAGGCTATTTTCATAGTCAGAAAAAAGGGGATATTCTTTCTTCTATTTCAAATGATGTAACTGAGGTGCAAAATGGCGTAGCAAATAGTTTCCATGTGTTATTTAGGGAGCCTCTACTTGTTATAGGTTTTCTTGCAGCATTGTTTTATATGTCGCCAAGGCTTACTCTTGTAACATTGCTTACTCTTCCGTTTTCCGCAATAATAATAGGGCGCATAAGTAGGGCATTAAAGAGGGGCGCTACAGAGACCCAATCGTTAATGGGGCGCATTGTAAGCCATTTTGAAGAGGCTATTTCAGGAATAAGAATTATTAAAGCATTTAATGCTAAAAAATATGTTGGTGATTGCTTTGATGTTACTAACGAAAAGCATAAATTAAGTAGTAAGGCTATGTTTAATAAGCAGGAGATGGCTTCTCCTCTTTCTGAGTTTTTGGGACTTTCTGTTGCGGCTGCTGTGTTGTTTTATGGGGGGTGGCTACAGATACATGGAGAGCTTGGTATGGATATGCCAACATTTGTTGTGTATATTGGCTTTTATTGGAGGGTGCTTGAGCCGGCTAAGGCGATGTCTAGTGCTTATGCTAGTATTCAAAGGGGGATGGTTTCGGGTAAAAGATTGTTTGCAATTTTAGATGTTGATAATCCTATTAAAGAGAAAGAGAATGCTGTGGAAATTAACAAATTTAAAAAAGATATTGAGTTTAGAAATGTTAATTTTGCTTATGCTAATGAACCTGTTTTAAAGGGGATAAATCTTAATATTGCTAAAGGAAAAATGGTTGCTATTGTTGGACCATCGGGAGGAGGAAAATCTACTATGGCAGATTTGTTGCCTAGGTTTTATGATATTGATGAGGGGCAGATTCTTATTGATGGGGTTAATATAAAAGATTATAAGTTGGAGAGCCTTATTTCTCTTATGGGAATTGTTACTCAAGAGGCTATTTTGTTTAATGATACGGTGTATAATAATATTGCCTTTGGAATGGAAAATGTTAAGGAACAAGATGTTATTAGGGCTGCTCAAATTGCAAACGCACACGGCTTTATAATGCAAATGGAACAAGGTTATAAGACAAATATTGGAGATAGGGGGGCAAAATTATCGGGAGGACAAAGGCAGCGGCTTTCAATAGCAAGGGCTATTCTTAAAAATCCTCCTATTCTTATTTTAGATGAGGCTACGTCGGCGCTTGATACCGAGAGCGAAAAATTAGTACAGGATGCTCTTACAAAGCTTATGGAAAATAGAACTTCTATAGTAATTGCGCATAGACTTTCTACAATACAGAATGCAGATGAGATTGTTGTTTTGCAGGAGGGACAAATTATTGAGAGGGGAACTCACAGTACTCTTATTGAGGGGGGTGGAATGTATTCACATCTTTGTAAATTGCAGAATTTTAAATAGTTGGTTATTAATAAATTGATATATGGATAGGTCTTTAAATAAAATGTTTGAAGAGAGCTTTAAGAAAAATTGGGATTGTCCCGCTCTTTCAGACTATAAAGGGGTAACACTTCATTATAGGGATGTTGCTAGAAGAATTGAAAAATTGCATATTATTTTTAAAATATGTGGTGTTGAGAAGGGAGAGAAGATTGCTATTTGTTCTAGGAATCAGGCAAATTGGGGTGTTGTATTTTTAGCTTGTCTTACTTATGGCGCTGTTCCGGTGCCAATTTTGCATGAGTTTAAACCCGGTAATATACATCATATTGTAAATCATTCAGATTCCAGAATATTATTTGTTGGAGATGTTGCTTGGGAGGGGCTTTCCGAAACCGAAATGCCGCAATTAGAGGCTGTTATACAAATTAATGATTTTTCTTTGCTGTATGCTAATAGCCAGCAGATAGTTGATACTAGGGAGCATCTTAATGAGATGTTTGGTAAAAAGTATCCAAAGAATTTTAGGTCCGATGATATTTGTTATCATAAAGAGGATAGTGGAGAGGAGCTTGCTATGATAAATTATACATCAGGTACTTCGGGGTTTTCTAAAGGGGTTATGATTCCGTATAGGGCGCTTCTTTCAAATGTTTTGTTTGCAATAGAGGTTGAGCCTCATATGAATAATACTTCTAATGTGGTTTCTATGCTTCCTACTGCGCATATGTATGGAATGATGTTTGAGTTTTTGTTTGAAATGGCTGTTGGCGCGCATGTTCATTTTCTTACTAGAATACCAAGCCCTAAAATTATTATGGAGGCTTTTGATACCATTAAGCCTAATATAATTATTGCTGTTCCGCTAATTATAGAAAAAATATATAAACAGAAATTACAACCAATTATTAATAAGACAAGTGTTAAGGTTCTTCTTAAGCTGCCTGTTATTGACCAAAAGATTCAATGTAAGATTAAGGATGAATTGGTAAAAGCATTTGGCGGACGTTTTAAGGAGGTAATTATAGGTGGGGCTGCCTTTAATAGGGAGGCAGATGAATTTTTTAGAAGAATTGCTTTTCCATATACCGTAGGATATGGAATGACAGAGTGTGCTCCAATAATTTCTTATGCACCTTGGAACAATACAAAATTATTTTCTTGTGGTAAAGCCGCTCCCCGTATGGAGATTAAAATAGATTCGCAGGATCCTAGAAATATTGCAGGTGAGATTCTTGTGAAAGGTGCCAATGTTATGCTTGGGTATTATAAAAACAAGGAGGCTACGGCAGATGCTTTTACTCCCGACGGTTGGTTTAGAACCGGTGATATGGGAATTATAGATTATGAGGGATTTCTTTTTATAAAAGGGAGATGCAAAAATATGATTTTAAGTTCTTCGGGACAAAATATTTATCCCGAAGAGATTGAAAGTGTGATAAATAATATGCCTTATGTTGTTGAATCGCTTGTTATTTACGATGAAGGACAACTTATAGCTCTCATATATCCCGATGTGGAACTTTTTGCAAAAGAGGGGCTTAGTAAAGAAGATATTACTAAAAAGATGGAGGAGAATATAGCTTTAGTTAATATTGATATGCCTAATTATTCAAAAATTTTGGGAGTTAGAGTTATGCCCGAGGAATTTGAAAAAACGCCTAAGAGAAGTATTAAACGGTATATTTATCAAAAATAATTATTATATATTATGGATAAAAAACAATTGCAGTTTGATAAAAGCTATCTTAGCATGGCTGCTATATGGGCAAAAAATTCATATTGCAAGCGGAGACAAGTTGGGGCGCTTATTGTTAAGGATAGGAGTATAATATCGGATGGGTATAATGGAACTCCAAGTGGCTTTGAGAATGTATGTGAGGATGAACAAGGGTGTACAAAGCCTTATGTGCTCCATGCAGAGGCTAATGCTATTACAAAAATGGCAAAGTCAAATAATAGTAGTAATGGATCTACCCTTTATGTTACAGCAGCTCCGTGTTTGGAGTGTTCTAAGCTTATTATTCAGAGTGGAATAAAACGGGTAGTTTATAGAGATTCCTATAGGCTCACCGATGGCCTTCAGCTATTAGAGCGTGCAGGAATAATTTTAGATCAAATAGATGCCATAGCCTTGGACGATGAGGCCGAAAATATTTTATAAATATAGAGTTATTATGGAAAATGGTGAAAATGGAGGTAAAAAAAGATTTTATTGGAATATCCTTATTTTTATAGGGTGTATATTGCTTATTATTAGTTATTTTACTACACGTTGTAGTAATAATAGGAATGAATTGTCTGTTACTAATCATAAGTGGGATAAGTTATTGCTGGTGTTAGATCAAATTGAGCAAAATTATGTAGATACCCTTAATTATAAAGATATTGTAGAGAAAATTTTACCGGGTGTTATGGAAAGTTTAGATCCTCATTCGGTTTATTTGCCTCCTGTGGAGTTAGAAGAGGCAGAGGAGTCGCTAGAGGGTAATTTTAGTGGGATAGGGATTCAATTTAATGTTCCTAATGATACTGCAATTGTTATTAGTGTTATTCCGGGAGGTCCTTCCGAGAGGGCCGGTTTACTATCGGGAGATAGAATAATTAAAGTTGATGGAAAAATTGTTGCAGGGGTTAAGCTTAATCAAGATTCATTGGTAAAGAGACTTAAAGGGCCTCAAGGGAGCAATGTAACCATTAATGTTAAACGAGATAATCTTGCAGAGTTAGTCCCTTTTACTATTAAACGAGATAAAATTCCGGTAAAAAGTATTGATGTTGCATTTATGATAAATGATACTTTGGGTTATGTTAAGCTTTCTAAATTTACCAGAACATCGTATAAAGAGTTTGTTTCTGCCATGGAGATTATTAAAGCAAAGGGGGCTAAGAAATTAATATTTGATATAAGAGATAACACCGGCGGATATTTAGACCAAGCGTTACTTCTTTCTAATGAATTTTTGGCTAAAGGTAATCTTATTGTTTATATGCAGGGGACCCACAGACCAAGACAAGATTTCTTTGCAGATGGTAAGGGAAAATGGCAAGATGTTAAATTGTATGTACTTATAAATGAAAATTCTGCATCATCCAGCGAAATTTTGGCAGGTGCTATTCAAGATAATGATAGGGGAACAATTGTTGGGCGTCGCTCTTACGGTAAAGGATTGGTTCAGGAACCTATTTATTTTACCGATAAATCTGGAGTAAGGTTAACCGTAGCTAGGTTTTATACACCAACAGGCAGATGTATTCAAAAACCTTATTCCAAAGATTATCAATATGACATTTATGAAAGATATAAACATGGAGAAATGACTGTTGCCGATAGTATAAAGAGAAACGATTCTCTTAAATTTATAACTCCTAAGGGGAAAACTGTATATGGCGGAGGTGGAATTATTCCCGATGTTTTTGTCCCTATTGATACAATTGGAGTTACAGATTTTTTAGTGGCTGTAAATAAAAAAAGTTTGCAAATGAAATACAGTATTAGCCTTTCTGATAAATATAGAGCGCAATTGCGTAACGTTAAGACTTTTCCACAATTAGAACGGCTTATTTCTACTATTAATTTAGAGAAAGGTTTTCTTGCTTATGCAAAAGAAAATGGTGTTGTTCCAAAGGTGGGAGAGTGGGAAAAATCTAGGGATGTATTATTGTTACAGATTAAAGGTTTATTTGGAAGATATTCTGTGTTGGATGATAACGCATTTTATCCATATATACTAAGAGTAGATAATGTTATTAAAAAAATAGAAAAGGAAAAATAGTATTTATTTTTAATGAAACTTAAAATATGAAAAAGATTATAGGGATGGCAGCAGATCATGCCGGTTATGAGTTAAAAGAAGCTCTAAAACCAATGCTTTTGCAAATGGGTTATGAAATTAAAGATTTTGGAACACATTCTGTTGAGAGTATGGATTATCCCGATGTTGCTCACCCACTTGCTCTTGCAGTTGAATCTGGCGAAGTTTGTTGTGGTGTTGCTATGTGTGGTTCTGCAAACGGTATATCTATGACATTAAATAAGCACCAAGGAGTGAGGGCTGCTATTTGTTGGATTCCAGAGCTTGCCTCTTTAGCAAGACAGCATAACGATGCAAATATTTTATCTTTACCTGCCCGATTCATTACTGTAGAACAAGCTAAAGAAATTGTAAAAGCTTATTTTGCGGCAGATTTTGAGGGGGGAAGACATCAAAGACGTGTTGATAAAATTGCTGTAAAAGGCTGTTGTAAATAGCCACTTAATGACCGAAGATTTTTTAATAATACAGAGAGATAATTTACAAATGCTCTCAAATAATTTGGGCGATTATGGTGGAGGTATTGTAATACCGTTTGATAAACCATACAAATGGACCTCCGCAGATGTAGTAAGGAAAATAAAATTTATTGCACAAAAACATTTTAGTTCAAAAAATATAAAGGTGGGACATGCCGGTACGCTAGATCCACTTGCTACGGGTATACTCATTATATGTATTGGTAAAGCAACAAAACAGGCAGAGGCTTTACAGGCACAGCCAAAAGAATATATTGCTGATATTACTCTAGGTGCTACAACGCCATGTTATGATATGGAAAAGGAGATAGATAAAACTTATCCTTATGAACATATTACAAGGGAGATGGTTGAGGATGTTCTTACAAAATTTATTGGAGAGCAAGAACAAGTTCCTCCTATATTTTCGGCTAAGCTTATAGATGGTATAAGGGCTTATGAAATTGCAAGAGCTGGCGAAGATGTAGTAATGAAACCGTCGGTTATAACTATTTATAGTTTAGAGGTAGTTGAATTTGCTTTACCAAGGCTTGTTGTAAAAATAAAATGCAGTAAGGGGACATATATAAGATCTTTTGCAAGAGATATTGGTGTTGCTCTTGCAAGCGGCGGCCATCTTGCAGGATTAATTAGAAGTGCATCGGGAGGTTTTATGTTAGATAATTCCATTAAAATAGAGCAGATTAATGAATTTTTATAAAAAAAAGGAGAAAAATGAAACTTTTCTCCTTTTTTTACGTATAATGGTTACTGTTAATTTTTTTATATATGAAACTATCTCAATTTAATTTTCCTTTAACGCATGAGCAGATTGCTAAATATCCTGCTAAATTCAGAGATGAATCAAGACTCATGGTACTCAATAGAGCTACCGGAGAAATAGAACACAAAGTGTTTAAGGACATAATCAATTATATGAGCGAGGGTGATCTTTTTGTGTTTAACGATACTAAAGTTTTTCCGGCTAGGCTTAATGGAAATAAAGAGAAAACCGGGGCCGAAATAGAAGTTTTTCTTTTACGCGAGTTAAATAAAGAGCAGCGTCTATGGGATGTTCTTGTTGATCCAGCTAGAAAAATAAGAATTGGAAATAAACTTTATTTTGGTGAAGATGATTCGTTAGTTGCCGAAGTAATTGATAATACAACATCTAGGGGAAGAACTCTTAGATTTTTATATGATGGTAGCTATGAGGAGTTTAGAGCTACATTGTTTGGCGTTGGAGAGATTCCTGTTCCAAAATGGATAAGGGCAAAACCAGAGGAAATAGACCAAGAGAGGTTTCATACAATTTATGCTAAAAACGAGGGTGCAGTTGCTACACCTGCCGCAGGCTTACATTTTAGCCGTGAGCTTTTTAAAAGGATGGAAATAAAAGGGGTTGATAGCGCATTTCTTACTTTACATATGGGGCTAGGCCATTTTAGAACTGTTGATGTTGAGGATCTTTCTAAGCACAAAATGGATTCTGAGCAAATGATGATTAATGAAGAGACAGCCGAAAAAATTAACACAGCCAAAGGGGAGGGACATAAGGTTTTTGCGGTTGGAATTACTGTTATTAGAGCTTTGGAAACTCCTGTAACTACACAAGCAGAGGTTAAGGCATTTAATGGATGGACAAATAAATTTATATTTCCACCTTATGCGTTTTCAATTCCTAATGCAATTGTTACAAATTTTCATTTGCCATCATCTACAATGCTTATGTCTGTAGCCGCTTTTGGCGGATTTGATAATGTAATGGCTGCGTATAAAGTAGCTATTAAAGAGGGATACCAATTTGGAACTTATGGCGATTCAATGCTAATAATATAATTTTTTTTATAATTAGCTTTATTTTTTTAAAAAGGTACATATTTCACTCTTTTCTGTAGAAAATGATAATTATAAGTACGGTATTATTTATTTTAGTACCGTACTTATTAATTATAATTATGGAAGAGGAGAAGACTTGTATGTGCGCCTTGGCGTCTATATTATTATTTAGACCAAAAACATCGCGGGATTTAATTGAAAAATATGGCAGTGCAATTAATGTTTTAAAACTGCCTTGCAGTGAGTTGCTAAGTTTGCTTGGAAATGAGAAATTAGCGGCAGCTATAAAAAGTAAAGAGATATTACTATGGGCTAAAGAAGAGGTAAAGTGGGCTGTGTCTAAAGGGGTTGAAATAATTGCATATAGTGATGAAGCCTATCCTAAATTGCTAAAAGAGTGTGACGATGCGCCACTTATATTATATTATAAGGGGTGTGCTAATCTTAATCAAAAGCACACTGTTTCTATTGTTGGAACTAGGCTTGCATCGGGATATGGAAAAGGATGTTGCAGTAAAATTATTGATCATTTAAATAGATATAATTATAACCCGCTTGTTGTTAGTGGCTTGGCGTATGGTATAGATATAGCAGTGCATAAAGAGGCATTGGCAGCGGGGCTAAATACAATAGCGGTACTTCCCAATGGAATGGATACTATTTACCCTTTAATGCATAGGGATATAGCAAAGCAAATAATTAAACAAGGAGGTCTCCTTACAGAATTTCCTAGGGGTATTCTTCCTAGAAAAATAAATTTTATTAAGCGTAACAGAATTATTGCCGGAATATCGCAAGGGGTAATTGTTGTAGAAAGTAGAATAAAGGGGGGAGCTATGAGTACTGTTGAGTTTGCAAATTCGTATAACAGAGATATCTTTGCATTACCCGGAAGATTAAATGATACAAATTCTTTTGGCTGTAATTATCTTATTTCAAAAAATATAGCTATTATATATAATAGTGAGATAATTGTTCCACAGACATTGGGGTGGGCACATAAAACCACAAGCGATATTACTCTACAGCCTAATTTATTTTCCTGTAATATTAACAATAAGGAGAAAATATTATTATCTTTAAAAATTAATTTGCCTGTTAGCGTAGATGAAATTGTAACAAATATTGGCCTTGATTTTGATGAAGTAGCCTTTTTGTTGTTAGAGTTGGAGTTAGAGGGGAAAATTACATCGCTGGGTGGACGAGGCTATTGTTTAAGAAAATAAGTATGATTTTTGTAATGAACAGTGTTATTTTTGCATAATATGATAGAATATATTGATACTCATGTTCATCTTTATGATGAGGCATATAATGAAGATTTTGATGCTGTACTTAGCCGTATAAAGAGTAGTGGCGTTATAAAATGTGTATTACCCGGAATAGATTCATCGTATTTTAATAAGCAAGAATTTTGTGCCAAAAAATGTAAGGGGTTTGCTTTTGAGGCAATGGGACTTCATCCCACATCTGTAGATAGTAATTGGAAAGAGGAACTTAACTTTGCACTGTCAAAATTATATGGAGATAAAAAATATGTTGCTATTGGTGAAGTTGGTTTGGATGGGCATTGGAGCAGTGAATTTATGAAAGAGCAAATGGATGTGTTTGAACAGCAACTTATTGCTGCAAATGAACTAAATTTGCCTGTAATAATACATGCAAGAGAAGCAACAAATGAGATATTTAGTGTGTTAGAGAGAGTTAAAAGACTTAATATACGGGGTGTGTTTCACGCATTTGCCGGGAGCCTTGAAACTTTTAATAGAATAATGTTGTACGGCAATTTTAAGGTTGGTATAGGGGGCGTAGTTACATATAAAAATGCTTCTGTGGTAAAGACTTTAGAAAACATAAAATTGGAGGATATAGTTTTAGAGACAGATGCCCCTTGGCTTACTCCTGTTCCTTTTAGGGGAAAGAGAAATGAAAGTACATACATAGAGTATATTGCAAGGCAGGTGGCTCAAATAAAAGGGGTCACTTTGGAAGAAGTTGCTTCAGTTACAACACAAAATGCTATAAAATTATTTAAAATTTAATTATATATAATGAACAGGTCTATTCTTCTCATATATACCGGTGGAACAATTGGTATGAAACAAGATCCCGAGACATTGGCTCTTAAGCCCTTTAATTTTAATCAAATTTTAGAGGAAGTACCGGAGCTTAAAAAATTTGGCTACAATATTGAAACATATTCGTTTGAACCTCTTATTGATTCATCTGATGTAGTACCACAATTTTGGGTAGAGCTTGTTACTATTATTAAAAAAAATTATAAGCTATATGATGGCTTTGTGGTATTGCATGGAACAGATACTATGTCGTTTACTGCATCGGCTCTAAGCTTTATGCTTACAAATTTAGAAAAGCCTGTTGTATTAACGGGAAGCCAACTTCCTATAGGAATGCTTAGAACAGACGGCAAAGAAAATCTTATTTCTTCAATAGAGATAGCTGCTGCAAGAGATAAGGAGAATAAACCAATGGTTCCCGAGGTATGTATATATTTTGAGAGTCAACTTTATAGGGGAAATAGAACTACTAAATATAATGCTGAGAATTTTAGAGCATTTAGATCTGCAAACTATCCTGTTTTGGCAGATGTAGGGATACATATTAAATATAATACTTCATTAATAAGGTATCCTAAAAAATGGGGAGAAGAGTTAATAATAAGTGATAAATTAGATACTAATGTTGCTATACTTAAAATATTTCCCGGCCTTACAAAATCGGTGATAGATACAATAATTGATATTCCCGGGCTTAAGGCTATTGTTTTGGAAACTTTTGGCAGTGGTAATGCTCCAACTACAGAGTGGTTTTTAGCTTGTATAAAAAGAGCAATAGACAATGGAATTGTGGTGTTGAATATTTCGCAGTGTCATGCGGGAAGTGTTGATATGGAGGCTTATGCTACAGGAATTGCCCTTAAAAAAATTGGAGTTGTAAGTGGTTTTGATAGCACTACAGAAGCAGCACTTACTAAACTATTTTTTTTACTAGGGCAAGGCTCTAATATAGAGGATTTTAGTAGCGATTTAACTAGTAGCCTCAGAGGAGAAATATCAACTTTTAATTAATTTATTAGTATCTAATTAAAATATTTTACTTAAATTGCACGGTATTTCTTAAATGAAATAAAACTATAACTATTTAAATACATTGTTTAATATTTTAATTACTCAAAAATTTATGAAAAAAATTTTCATGTTTTTGGCAGTGTTTGGCTTTATTGCCTTTGCTGCTCAGTATGCAATTGCACAAACTCCAGAGTTGTCTGCAGATGGACTAACTGTTCAAACAGATGCTCCTATTTATCAACAATTAAAAACTAAATTCATTGAGGGTGGTGCCGGATTTATGGGATCTATTCTTCTTTGCCTTGTTTTTGGTTTAGCTATAGCAATTGAGAGAATAATTTATCTTAATTTAGCTACAACTAACACTACAAAACTACTTGCTAAAGTTGAAGAAGCTTTAAAAAATGGTGGTGTAGAAGCTGCTAAAGAGGTTTGTCGTACTACTCGTGGCCCGGTTGCTAGTATTTTCTATCAAGGACTTAGTCGTATGAATCAAGGGATAGATGTTGTTGAAAAATCGGTTGTTTCTTATGGTGGCGTTCAAATGAGCCAACTTGAGAACGGACTTTCTTGGATTCAATTGTTTATTGCTATTGCTCCGATGTTAGGTTTCTTAGGAACAGTATTAGGTATGATTTCTGCATTTGATGCAATTGAAGTTGCCGGTGATATTTCTCCTAACGTTGTTGCTGGTGGTATGAAGATTGCCTTGATTACAACAGTAGGTGGTCTAGTTGTTGCTATCATCCTTCAATTGTTCTACAATTACATTGTTGCAAAAATAGATTCAATTGTGCTTGCAATGGAAGATTCTTCTATCGCACTTATTGATATGCTTGTAAACAATAAAAAATAATTAAATAACGATATGAAATATCTTAAATACTTATTATATACACTACTTGCTATTTCATCAGCTATAATCCTAGTTTTTTACGGAACA
The DNA here is from genome assembly GCA_036659275.1 of Bacteroidales bacterium. Lineage (GTDB taxonomy): Bacteria > Bacteroidota > Bacteroidia > Bacteroidales > UBA932 > Egerieousia. The sequence goes on from JAVXCW010000015.1 coordinate 37,553, forward strand.
GGGTTTTCAGACGGAATGGTGTCATTGGCTCTTAATTGGTCTATTGTCCTTATGGTCATCTGCCTTTTAAGTGCTGCCTGCTTACCTCTATTTTTTAGCACAGGAAAGGGTGCAAAAAGCTCTATGATAAAGGTTGGTATAGTAGTTGTTTTATGTGTTGTCTCATATATATTTGCTTCAGGTGATCCTGTAAAGGCATCTGTAGCTGTTGAGCCAACTGCATCTACGTTAAAACTTATCGATACAGGTTTAGTTTTAACTAGTTTCTTATTTGTTATTGCAGTATTAGCAATTTTATCAGGTGGCATTATTAGTTCAATTAGAAATCGCTAGGAAAAAAGATTATGGCAAGTAAACAAGTTCAAGAAATAAATGCCGGTTCAATGGCGGATATTGCTTTCTTATTGCTGATCTTTTGGTTAACGACAACTACCATGGATGCGGATAAAGGTCTTCAGAGACGTTTACCACCCATGCCGGATGAAAATCAAAAAGAACAACAAGCTGATGTAAAGGTAAACCGTAGGAACATCATTCAAGTTAAGATTAGCTCGAGTGATAGAATCCTTGCCGGAAGTCAGCCTATTGATGTGTCTCAGTTAAAAGATAAGATTGTGGAATTCATTACAAATCCTTCAAATAGCGAGACTCTTCCAGAAAAGGAGATGACCGATATTGCAGGGTTTGGACAATATCCGGTTTCTCAAGGCATTGTTTCATTGCAAAACGACCGTGGTACCAGTTATGACTCTTATTTAAGAGTTCAGAACGAAATTGTTAAGGCATTTAACGAGGTACGTGATGTGTTTGCAGTGCAAAACTATGGTAAGAAATATGCTCAATTAAGTGAGGATAAGCAAAAGATTGTCCGTGATGCAATACCTCAGAGCTTATCTGAGGCAGAGCCAAAAGATGTTGGTAAACGTAAATAAGGAGATTAATATATATGGCTAAATTTGCAAGAAAAGGGAAAGGCGGAATGCCTGCAATAAATACATCTTCATTGCCCGATGTTATTTTTATGTTACTATTCTTCTTTATGGTTACTACTACAATGCGTGACAGTGAGAAGTTAGTTAAGGTGAGATTACCAGAAGCTTCGGAGATTGTTAAACTAGAGAGAAAAGACCTTGCTGCTTATATAAATATAGGGGAGCCTATTGGAAGTAAGCAAGCTGAGTATGGTACAGATGCTCGTATACAGTTAAATGATTCATTTAGATCTGTAAGTGATATTAGAGATTTTATTGCATCTGAAAGAGAGTCTATGACTGAGGACGAACGTCAGTTTATGACTGTTACCATTAAAGCTGATGAGGCTGTACGTATGGGTATTATTACAGATATCAAACAAGAGTTAAGACGTTGTTCTGCTCTTAAGATTATGTATTCTGCTCGTGCTGCAGTACCTGTAAAATAGAGGTTTTAAATGTATATATTTAAGAGGCGGGTGTTTTATCCGCCTTTTTTTGTATCTTTGACACTATTTAATAAATGAATTTATAAATTTATAATATTATGAAAATTAGCAAATTAAGGGCTATAATACTTTGCGTATTGGTGCTTTTTATAGTTTCAGCTTGTGCACAGCAAGAGAAAAAGGCAAAATATGTTTTTCTTTTTATTGGTGATGGAATGGGCTTTTCACATGTTGCTCTAACTGAAGGGTATCTTGCAACTAAAGAGGGTAAAATTGGAAGTAATCCGCTTAGGTTTACTCAATTTCCTGTAATGGGAATGGCAACTACTTATTCTGCAAGTAATTATATCACATGTTCTTCTGCTGCCGGTACTGCTCTTTCTACAGGTACAAAAACAAAAAATCACATGTTGGGCATGGCTCCAGATTCTTCTAAATTAAAGAGCATATCTTATAAAATACATGAAGCCGGGATTCCTGTTGGCATTATGACTAGTGTTACAATAGATCATGCTACCCCTGCATCTTTTTATGGGCATTCTTCTGCTAGAAGCGATTATTACGGAATTGCGGCAGAACTTCCATTATCGGGATTTGAGTATTTTGCAGGAGGCGGATTTGAGGGGGTTAAGGATGAGCGTAATAATGTTAAATCGCTGTATGATATTGTTGCTGATAATGGTTATACTGTAGCTTATGGGTTAGATGATTATAATGCTAAAAAAGTTTCTGCTAAAAAAGTTATATTGTTTCAAGAGAAAGGGAAAGAAAATAATATTCTTCCTTATGTAATGGATAGAACAGAGAAAGATCTTACATTGCCTCAAATAGTAGGCGAGGCTGTAGATTTTTTAGGAACTCAAAATGGGTTTTTTATTATGGCCGAGGGGGGTAAAATAGATTGGGCTGCGCACTCTAACGATGTTGCAGGAACAATATTTGAGACATTGGATATGGATGCTGCTATTGAAATTGCATATCAATTTTATCTTAAACATCCTAATGAGACACTTATAGTTGTAACGGCAGATCATGAGACAGGCGGCGTTTCTTTGGGACGTACTGCCGGGTATAATTTTGATTTATCTGTTATTCCTTCTCCTGTAGGGCATAGTACCGGGGTTGAGGCTACTGTTGATACATATATGGATGGAAATATTGCAGATACATTATCAAAAAAAGCAATGATTGGCTGGACAACAAGTTCTCATACCGGCGGTGCTGTTCCTGTTTTTGCCATTGGTGCAGGGAGTAGTAATTTTGCAGGGAGGATGGATAATACAGATATCCCAAGGAAGATTTGTAAATCTATGGGAGTGCAATTTTAGTGTTTAATGGCTTATATTATTGTGAAAAAACGTCCTTGTTTTGTTAAATTAATAATATTTACATTTGTTCTATCTTTTTTTTGTATTTCCTTGTACGGAGCTCAAAAAAGGGAATTTAGGGGGGCATGGATTCATATTGTTGGGAATAATATTATTCGCACCATGAGTACTGCTAAGGTGCAGAGGATGTTTGTAGAGGCGTTGGATTCTATAGAAAGTGCGGGGTGTAACGCTGTTATTTTTCAGATACGGCCTACTGCAGATGCTTTTTACAGTTCTTCTATAGAGCCATGGAGTAGGTATCTTACAGGGGTTCAAGGAAAGACGCCTGAGCCATTTTGGGATCCTCTTAAATTTATGATAGATGAGTGCCATAAGCGTGGGATGGAGATTCATGCGTGGTGTAACCCATATAGAGTTACATTAAATTCTTATGATACGTTGTGCAGTAATCACATATATTTTACTAATCCAAATATTTTTGTAAAATATGGTAAGCAAATTTATTTTAATCCTGGCGAGCCTGCATCTAGAGAATTTACTGTAAAGGTTGTTGCGGATATTGTTCGGCGGTATAATATTGATGCTATTCATTTTGATGATTATTTTTATCCTTATCCAATTGCCGGAGTTAAATTTAATGATGATGCTGCTTTTGCAAAATATGCAGCAAAGCAGGGCTTTTTAAATAGGGCAGATTGGCGGCGTTATAATGTTGAGTTGCTTATAAAAGAGATAAACGATACTGTAAAAATGATTAAGCCATGGGTGAGGTTTGGAATAAGTCCTTTTGGAATTCATAGGAATAAAAAAGATACTCCTAATGGTACGGGGAGTGATACAAACGGACTCTCAAATTATGACGAGCTATTTGCAGATGTTCCCAATTGGGCTGCAAAGGGATATATAGATTATTATGTTCCACAGCTTTATTGGGAGATTGGACATAAGAGAGCAGATTTTAAAACTCTTATAAAGTGGTGGGATAAACAGCACATAAGAGGTCAGCTTTATATTGGGCAAAGTATTTCTACAATGAAAAAGCAGATAAAGCATAAAATAGAACTATCTAGGAATCTTAAAAATATTAGTGGAAATGTTTGGTGGCCGGGGTGGTCTATTGTTGCAAATAGTAATAAAATAACAGATAGTTTGCGCCTTAAATATCAAAAATATAAGGCCCTTGTTCCTGCGTATAGCCAATTAGATAGTGTTTTGCCATGTGCAATTGAGAATATTACAAAAATGGGAAGGGTAATTGAGTGGCAGCAGAATTTATTGGATGTTTCTAATCCTATGCAGCAAGCTCTGTTTTATGCTATATATTGTTTTCCAAAAGGGGTACAGGCCGATATTACTAATAATAAGTATTTGCTAAAATTAACTCCTAATTCTACATTTAATGTTATTGAGGAAAATCCGCAACATGTTGCCGGTTGCTCTTATGTAATTACCGTTATTGATCGTTGTTGGAATGAAAGCAAGCCAAGTAAGATAATGTGGTTTTAATTAAAAATTAAAAGAATGAGATTTATAAATTCGAGTAGGTTAATAATATATTTGTTTTATACCTTTTTGCTGTTTGGTACCGGAGTTTTTGCGCAGGATGGCGGCGGCAAAAAAAAGTTTTCTGATCATTATTATAAAAGGGTGACTGAGTTTAATACCCAGAAGCCTATCGGGAATAACGATATTGTATTTTTGGGTAATAGCTTAACCGAAGGGGGAAAATGGGAGGAGTATTTTGCAGGTGCTGCTAAAAAAATTAAGAATAGAGGAGGCGCAATTGTAAATAGAGGTATTATTGGAGATGATGCGGTTGGTATGTATGAACGATTGTATCAAATATTGCCGCAAAACCCAAAAAAAATATTTTTATTGGTGGGCGTGAATGATATAAGTCATAATATTTCTACCGATAGTGTTTTGGTATTAGTTGATAAAGTTGTAGGAAAAATTATAAGGGATACTAAGAGTACAAAATTGTATATTCAATCGTTGCTTCCGGCAAATGAGGCAAAGAGCAGGTATAAGACTATGATTGGAAAAACAGATTCTATTGTTAAGGTAAACAGAGGATTAGAGGTTATGGCAAAACGGTACGGAGTTAAATTTATTAATTTGTATGAGCACTTTACTATACCGGGTGGAAATCAGCTTAAACCACAGCTTACAACAGATGGATTGCATATAAACAGCCACGGCTATGCAATTTGGGTTAATGAGATTAAAAAGTATGTAAAATAATTATTAACTTTGCTGAGTTAAAAACTTAAATATTTTAAAAGTTTATAAAAATGAGTGAAATTAAAAGACAGAGAGTGTCTCAACTACTCAGCGAGGCTCCAGGAGCGGACGTGTTGGCTAAAGGTTGGGTTAGGACCAAAAGAGGTAATAAGAGTGTTGCTTTTATAGCATTAAATGATGGGTCAACTGTTAATAATATACAGATAGTTTGTGACGCTAATAATTTCTCTGAGGAGCTTTTAAAGAATATCACTACAGGTGCGTGTATTGCTGTAAAAGGTAAATTGGTAGAGTCTATGGGGCAGGGGCAAAATGTTGAGATACAAGCAAAAGAAATAGAAGTTTATGGATTGGCAGATCCCGATAAATATCCTTTACAGAAAAAGGGACATAGTATGGAGTTTTTAAGAGATATAGCTCATTTAAGGCCTCGTACAAATACTTTTGGCTGCGTATTAAGAATAAGACACGCAATGTCTTTTGCTATTCATAAGTACTTTAATGACAGGGGTTTTTATTATATGCATACTCCTATAATTACAGCATCGGATTGTGAGGGGGCAGGGGAGATGTTTGGGGTAACAACTCTAGATCTTAATAAAATACCTAAGACTAAAGAGGGTGGAGTTGATTATTCAAATGATTTTTTTGGACGTCAGACAGCGCTTACTGTTAGCGGACAGTTAGAGGGTGAACTTGGCGCAATGGCTTTGGGACAAATTTATACGTTTGGTCCTACTTTTAGGGCTGAGAACTCAAATACACCACGTCATCTTGCAGAGTTTTGGATGGTTGAACCCGAGGTTGCTTTTAATGAGATTACTGAGAATATGGATCTTGCAGAAGATTTTATTAAATATTGTGTGAGATATGCTTTGGAAAACTGTAAGGATGATTTAAAATTTCTTAATGATATGTTTGATAAAGAGCTAATTTCTCGTTTAGAAGGAGTTGTAAATACCGAGTTTGTAAGACTTACATATACTAAGGGAGTTGAGATACTTATGGCTAGTGGCGAAAAATTTGAGTATCCTGTTTCGTGGGGGACTGATTTACAAAGCGAACATGAAAGATATCTTGTTGAAAAACATTTTAAAAGGCCTGTTATCTTAACAGATTATCCTAAGGAGATTAAGGCATTTTATATGAAACAGAATGACGATGGCAAAACAGTTAGAGGAATGGATGTTTTATTTCCAAAAATTGGAGAGATTATAGGAGGATCGCAGAGAGAAGAGAGTCTTAAAAAACTCGAAACTAGAATTGCTGAACTTAATATGGATACAACTAATTTGCAGTGGTATATGGATACTCGTAGGTTTGGTACTGCGCCTCATAGTGGATTTGGATTAGGATTTGAGCGTTTGCTATTGTTTGTTACAGGAATGGCAAATATAAGGGATGTTATTCCTTTTCCTAGAACTCCAAAGAGTGCTGATTTTTAGAAATGATTTAAATATATGCTTATTATAGGAATAGCCGGCGGTACAGGTTCCGGTAAAACAACTGTTGTAAAGAAGATAACAAGTCTACTTAAAAAAGAGGATATTGTTGTTATTCCGCAGGACTCGTATTATAAAGACAGCAGTCACCTTACTCCGCAAGAGAAGGCGGTTCAGAACTTTGATCATCCAGACTCTGTCGATTTTGAGCTGCTTATACAGCATCTTAAGGAGCTTAGAAGTGGAAAAGATATTGAGCAACCTGTATATTCATATATTACTTGCTCTAGATCGCAAACGGAAACGGTGCACGTGCGCCCGGCTCATATCATAATTGTAGAGGGAATTCTTATTTTTACTTGTGCTAAATTGAGAAAAATGCTTGATATTATGGTATATGTAGATGCAGATGCCGATGACAGACTCTCTAGAGTTATTTCTAGGGATACTGTAGAGCGAGGTAAAAATGTTGTGCAGGTACTTGCCAGGTACGAAAATACTGTAAAACCTATGCATCTACAATTTATTGAGCCAAGTAAAAGATATGCCGATATTATTATTCCGCAGGGAGGGCATAATAAAGTAGCAATTGATATTCTTACTGCAACTATAGAGAAGGCCTTAAATAAGGCTATATAAATATGGATTTTCTTAACTCAAAAGAGAAAAAAATTGGGTTTTATTCAACTGTGATTTTTCACATGTTGCTAATTATAGCGTTTCTCCTCACTACTATTCATGGACTTATTAGTGAGGAGACCTCTTTTGTATTAGATTTTACCAAACAAGAGGAACTAGAGCAGGTGGAAAAAATTGTGCAGATGAAAGAGCAAGCGAGTAAAGAGATTGATGATATATTAAGCGGTAAAGCATCTGATAACAAATATAGAAATGTGGCAGTAGACAGGAGCTCTAAAACACTTAAAGATGACAGATTTAAAAATCCCAATCAAGTATACGATGAGGCAAATGCATTACAGAAAAAACTAGATGCTTCAAAGCGAGAGGCTCTTAAAGAGCAGGGGGCCGATGATGTTGTGAGTGGTAATGATAAAGTTTCTAACAATAAAGCAGAAACATATAAGGGGCCTTCTGTAATTTCATATTCTTTGGATGGGAGAAAATCTATGTCTCTTCCAATACCGGTTTATAAATGTTACGGAGGTGGTGATGTTTCAATTAGAATAGTTGTAAATAAAAAAGGATATGTTGTTGATGCACAAGTTATAGAAGGAGCATCTGCCGGAGATGAGTGCATACGAAGGTACGCTGTTGATGCTGCTAAAAAATCGAGATTTACCGCTTCAGCTACGGCTCCCGATAAACAAGTGGGCGAAATTGTTTATAGATTTATAGCGCAATAATTTTTTTTTCAAGAACTTTTATCTTTTTTTTAAATTTTTGTTGCTTATCCAAATATTATATATATCTTGCAGCACTTTTCTACACAATGCGAAGAGTATTATTAAAAATTTAACAAATTACAAAATGAAAGAAGGAATCGTAAAATTTTTCAATGTTGAAAAAGGATTCGGATTTATCACTCCTACAGAGGGTGGTGAGGATGTTTTTGTTCACAAAAGCGGTCTTAAAAACAGAATTAACGAAGGCGACAGAGTTAGTTTTAATGTTGAGAAAGGCAAAAAAGGCCTTAATGCAGTGAACGTTGTACTTTTATAATAAGTGCAATTATTAAATGAAAATTCTATTATAATTATAATTATCATATATATATATTTATTTTAGTAGTCATTTAGGGCAGATTTTTAGGAATCTGCCTTTTTTTTGTTTTATAAATTACAAGTTTCCTATATTTGCATATAATTAATTGAACTATAAACAACAAAAAATATAAATGAAAAAACGTATTTTAATTACAGGAGCAACAGGGTATATTGGTTCCCACACTATTGTGGAATTGGTTAATGCCGGATATGATGTAATTGGGGTTGATAATTTCTCAAATTCAACACCTAAGGTACTTAATGGAATAGCTAAAATATTGGGCAAGGAGATAGATTTTATGGAGATAGATTGCACAGATTATAATGCTTTTGCCAAAGTCTTTAATAAGTATCCTAATATAGAGGCAGCAATCAATTTTGCGGCAAGTAAAGCAGTTGGAGAAAGTGTTAAAAAGCCTCTTCTTTACTATAGAAATAATAATGGCGCTCTTGTTAACCTTATAGATTTAATGGTTGAAAAAGGAATTGGAGCAAATATTGTATTTTCATCATCTTGTACTGTTTACGGACAACCTACCCCTGAGTTTCTTCCAATACCCGAGTGTGCACCATTACAGCCTGCAACATCTCCTTATGGAAGAACAAAGCAAATGGCGGAGGATATGCTCCAAGACTGCGTAAAGGCTTATGATACATTAAATGTATGTGCGCTTAGATATTTTAATCCAATTGGAGCGCATCCAACTGCATACATAGGTGAGCTTCCTAATGGAGTTCCTCAAAATCTCATCCCTTATATAACTCAAACAGCAGCTGGAATAAGAGAATGCCTTAGTATATATGGTAATGATTATAATACTCCCGATGGCTCATGTATTAGAGATTATATTTATGTTGTAGATCTTGCTAAAGCACACGTAAAGGCGGTTGATAGATTACTTAAAAATGGTAATAGGTGGGAAGTATTTAATCTTGGAACAGGTACAGGATTATCTGTGTTAGAACTCGTTAATGAATTTATTAAAGCAACCGGAGTAAAAATTAATTATAAAATTGTAGGGCGTAGAGAGGGTGACATAGAGCAAGTTTGGGCAAACCCTAAAAAAGCTAATGAAATACTTAGTTGGGAAGCTAAAACTCCTATTGGTGAGGTGCTAGCATCGGCATGGAAGTGGCAGCAGACATTAAAATAATGTAGTTGATAGATTATTTGTTGCTATCATTTCTTAGCAGTTACAAAATAAGAAGCTGTTTTAATTTAAAAACAATGTTATATGAGCTGATAATTTGTTAAAAACCAGTAAGTTATAAAAGATATCTTAGAACCGCAACTTAGAAAGCGAAAACATAGTCTAAGAAGTATAATAAATGCAATTTTCTATCTGAATAAGACCGGTTGCCAATGGCGTATGTTACCCAATGATTTTCCTCCACACGACACCGTTTTTTACTACTTCAACAAGTGGAAGCAGGATGGAAGTATTGAACAAATTACAGATATGCTTCATAGTTTGATTCGGAAATTGGCAGGAAAAGCTGAGTCGCCAAGTGTGGGAATCATCGATTCCAGAAGTGTTAAATCTTCTCATCACGTTGATGTCGATAGAGGTATTGACGGAAATAAGAAGATTAAAGGACGCAAGGAACATATTGTGGTTGATACACTTGGACTGCCTATGAGTGTCGTTGTTCATCAAGCCAATACGCATGACAGCGT
>JAVXCW010000016.1:0-46786 GCA_036659275.1 Bacteroidales bacterium
AACCTCTAAGGCAGTCGTATTCTTTATTTTTTTTCATAATTATATATTATAATATCCACCATGTAAACACTACTGTTTAAATAAAAAGCCCGCTAATCGTAAGCGGGTAACAATAAACGACAAAGCAATATATTTATTATTTTTAAATTAGCGTTTCTCTAACAAAAATACTATTTATTTTGTTACCTACAAAATGAGCTACAAAACAAAGCTATTTTGTACAAACTTTCTATATTAGTTTTTTGTATTTTCTGTAATCTTAGCTAGCATTATAAACTGATAGTAACCCTCTAAGCAAGATTTTATAAATCCCTCTTTCCCATCTCTTATTCCACCTTTTAAACAATATGCCTTAAAAAAGCGAAAGCAAGGGCGATAAAAGAAAGCTAAAAATCCATATTTTTTATTCCTTCTCTTTTCTACTTCATTCTGAGTATAAACATTAGTTTTTTTTACAATATCAGACATGCTATCATTAGCAAGGTGTATAAAGGCTAATTCTTTTCGTTTGGCTGGAATTGCGTATAGAGGCCCTTGCACTAGTGGGAAGGCGTGAATAATTGGAGGCCAAGTAGTCACTTCCTTTTTAAAGAAACGCAAAATATGGTCTGGGTAATGACAATGCATAAATCTCCCCATGAAGTAATTTTTACGTGGGATATAGATTCCTGCTGGACAATCAGGCCTTTGAATTTTTTCATATAAATAATTCCGAAGATCTTCAGAAATCACCTCATCTGCATCAACAACAAGCACCCAAGGATGCGAAGCCTGTTGTATTGCAAAATTGCGTGCCGGCTCAACAATATTATATGTTCCTTTTTTAAAAGTAATAATTTTACAATTATATTCATGCGATATGCTAATAGTTTCATCAGTACTCTCCATATCGCATACAACAATTTCATCAAAGCTTTTTGCAGATTCTAGTACTTGTCTCAGATATTTTGATGCATTATAAGTATTTATTACAACTGATATTTTCATAACTATATTACCTTTTGGTTCTATGGTGCATTCATTTTCAATGTACTATAAAGCTTCTTATTTATTTCCATGAATGATTATTACTAAACGCCCAAGGCAAATGTAAGGAGATTTTTAATCAAAAAAAAATAATCCTTTTTTTATTGCTAATTTTGCCATAAATAGATAAAAAGACTATTTAGGTATGATATTATTAAGCTTTTATATAGCAGAATTTGATGTTCCAAAAGAACATGGTGTCAATATTTTTTTAATTTGTTATAAATCTACGACATCGGATGATGTTATAAGTTTGCGAACAGCTGTACTCTCAAAGTACTCATTTGCAAAAATATTGACTTTAGCATCAGATATAATTAGCTCTTTTTCTACAAAACCAATCTCTCTTATTCTTGGAATATGAAACAAATGCAACGTTTTTTTCTTTTTTTACAAAAACCTTTTTTTCACGATTATCGTGTGCTGTTTGGACTTTGGATGCTATTGCCAATCATTGCTACTCTTCTTAAACTTTCCAAACATAATAATTTTCTAATTTTTAGATATGTATTTTGGCATACTATTGAGCAAGTCCCTCTTTATGTCGCTTATCCTGAGTATTGGGATACAAACTATTATGGCCCATTTTTTAGCTTGGTTATCGCTCCTTTTGCTATTGTTCCTGTGATATTAGGACTTTTATTATGGTTAGTTTCCCTCTCATTTGCATTATATTATGCTATACGTAAGTTGCCCTTGAAACAAAAACAATTAATTTTCATATACTGGTTTTGTGCTCACGAACTATTAACCGCTCTTTTTATGTCTCAATTCAATATTGCAATTGCAGCTATTATTGTTGCCTCCTTTTACTGTATTCAGAAAGAAAAGGATATTTGTGCAGCTTTCTTTATTATACTTGGTACATTTGTAAAAATTTATGGAATAGTGGGGCTTGCTTTCTTCTTTTTTTCTAAGCATAAAATGAAGTTTAGTTTCTCCTTATTATTATGGGCTTTAGTACTATTTGTAATGCCAATGCTCATTAGTAGTCCAGATTATATTATTTCCCAGTATTGCGATTGGTGGAAGAGCTTATCTGCCAAAAATAGTGAAAATATATTTTCGTTTGCTCAAAATATATCTTTACTTGGATTAATACGTAAAACGACACAGTGTGCATTTTATTCCGATACTTGGCTTATTCTAGCAGGATTAATCCTATTTGGATTACCTTATCTTCGTACTAAACAGTACAAAAATGAGGCATTCCGCTATACTTTGCTTGCGTCTATTTTGTTATTTGTTGTCTTGTTTAGTACCGGGAGTGAGTCAAGTTCTTATATTATAGCGTTACTCGGTATTGCTATTTGGTATGTTGTAGCACCTTGGAAGCGTTCTAAATTAGATATTGGACTAATGGTATTTGCAATGATATTAACTAGCTTTTCGCCATCAGATCTTTTTCCCACATATATTAGGAAAGAATTTGTGCAGCCCTATGCTCTTAAGGCTTTACCCTGTGTGCTTATCTGGTTTAAGTTAGTATATGAGATGTGCAGAAAGGATTATACAATTCAAACACAACGTGATTTATGATACAGATTTAGAAAAATTTAGTTAGTTATATTATAATATATGCGATTACATAAATCGCAGAAAATGAATTTTGGGTTAACATTCCTTTCAATACAATCAATTGCAGAATTTAGATAATTATACCCCTTTTCGTAAAAATTATTTTTTATCTTTCCCGATAGTTTCTTTAACAGCTCCTGCTCTTTTGGCGAAGCATATACAATACTATTGAGATTAAGATTTATTATATATAGTTTTCTTAAAATTTCTATCCCCTTAACACATAGAGCTTTTTGATTTTCCTTTCCCCATAATGATACACTATCCCAAATATCAAACATACTTGCAAGATCCTTATTAATAGCAAGCTCTAAGATACTAATAAACACAGTATATGTTTCCCCTTTCTTTCCCTCCTGCTCTATTAATTCAAGTGCTTTTCCATAACTTCCCCCGGAGCATTTAGCCCAAAATAACGCCTCTTCTTGTGTTAAAGAATAATTTTTAACAAGTTCTTTACTCAATGCATCATCTTGGATGGGCAACAATTCAATTATTCTGCACCTAGAAAGTATTGTAGAAATTATTTTACCGGGAGCATGAGAAATTAAAAAATAATAAGTATCGGGCTGTGGTTCTTCCAGCGATTTAAGTAGCTTATTTGCAGCCTCTTGGTTCATTCTTTCGGGAAACACAATAAGCATTATCTTATTCCCCCCCTCATAAGAACTTAAACTTAGCTTGCTCATTATTGTGTTAGCCTCATTTACACTTATTATCCCAAATTTATTTTCAATACCAAGAACTTTATAGAGCTCTTGCTCACTAAAATATGGATTTGCTATAACTAATTCACGCCATAGAGGATAAAATTCATCTATGTTGCTTTTTTTATCTTTACCAATTAACGTAGACGTATTTGTTGGAAAGGTAAAATGCAAATCGGGATGCACAAGTTTCTCTATTTTCCTGCACGAACTGCATTTTCCACAGGAATCACCATTGTTCTTATCTTTACAAAACATATATTTTATGGTTGCAAGAGCAAGTGTAAGAGCTCCATAACCAAACTTTTCGGTAAAAAGAATGGCGTGTGGAATTCTATTGGTATCCACCATATTACGAATGTTTTCTATAACTCCGTTATGTCCTATTACATTTGAAAATTGCATCTGGTAAAATTAATATTTTTTATCCAATTACAAGCATTTCGCAATTTTTACAATCAAAAATAAGTTGCAACTTGTTTTTTCCATTAATTAAAAACAGAGGTTCTATAAATTTCCCGACAGATTTTGGATTTTCTTTTGGACAAAATCCATATTCATATTTTATACAATATTTTGTACGCATTAACTCTGCTTGCGGAACCTCATCTAACTCATAAGCATTGGCAATAGAGGCAGCCCCATAAGCACTGTAAAGTTCTTTTGAAAGAAGATTTGAGCTATTTGCTAAATAAGTGAGTGCTTTGCCTGCAAAAGCAGGTGTTAAGATACTTATCTTATCTGTTGATGTGTCCGTTTTAATAAAGTTATCGCTGTTTTTATTCTTAACTATATAATTATAAAGTTTTTCCGCAATATTGCGTCTCATTTGATTAAGAGTAGATATTGGGTAGAATGGCGGTGTTATATATTTAAATTCTTTAAACTTAAAGCAGAAAATATCTGATGTTTTACTTAGTTGAGCTACAATATTTTTTTTTGCAAGCTCTGTGTTTGACGCATCTTCACCTATATTATTAATATAATACATAAATGAAAAATCATCTGCACAATTTGCAAGAATAGCATACCCTTTAGGAGTATTTGTAAATGTAAGATTAACAGGAATAGAACGTTTAGGCATATTCTTCTCCAACTCCTTTTCAAAAGAAATATTATAATTCCTATATATTTTAGATTTTATTGGAATACTTAGCCGTTCTGTAGTTGAAACTAAATTTCCTTGGCAGCTATTAGCTCTAGCTCCAAATATTTCTCCTTTTGTTGTTACAAAACATAATCCATCTCCATTGCGTATTTGAATAGAAGAGTTATACTTAAATTGCACTGTACCATTTGCGGCAACGTGGCTCTCTATTATGTTTCCTATGTATTCTCCTAGATATTTAGCCCCATCGGTACTTTTCCATTTTCCTCTTTTACTATCTATAAAAAGTTTTGTATATCCACGATTAAATGTTGCGTTAGGGTTTGGTGTAAAACCACCAATACAATCTCCATAAGATGCTTTGCAGTAAGAATTGTTTTGGGTAATAAATTTGTCAATTTCTCTACGATAATGCAGTACAATATTTTTTATGTAAGATTCATTTTTTAATCTCCCTTCAATTTTAAATGATGTTATCCCTGCTTCTACAAGCTGTGGTATGCTGGAGGTTAAGTTTAAATCTTTAAGCGATAATATGGGGGAGTCTTTTACAATAACGGTTCCCACATTATCTACTAATGTATAGTTTGAACGGCACGCTTGTGCGCATGCACCCCTATTTGCACTTCTCCCAACTAATTTTTGGCTAAGGTAACATTGCCCACTGTAACTAACACATAATGCCCCATGAATAAACGCTTCTAATGGAGTATGTGTTGCTTCTTTTATAGCTGCTATTTGTTGTAAACTTAGTTCTCTGGCTAATATAAGTCTTTTAAATCCCAAAGATTCTAAAAACATTGCCTGTTGAGGTGTTCTTATATTTGTTTGTGTAGAAGCAAAAAAAGTAATGTTAGGAAGATCTAGTTTAATTATTGCAAGATCTTGAACAATAATGGCATCACATCCTATTTTATGTGCCTCAATTATTATTTTACGAGCTTCATTAAGCTCATTATCATATAGTATGGTATTTACAACCATATATACTTTAGCACCATATTTATGAGCATACAAAACAAGCTCTGCAATATCGGAAATAGAATTGCCGGCCGCCTCCCGTGCTCCAAATTTTGGCCCTGCAATATATACAGCATCGGCACCACAGTTTATTGCTGCAATGCCGATACTTTTATTTTTAGCCGGAGCAAGAAGCTCAAGCTTTATTTGCATAATGTAGTAACTTTACTTTGGGCAAACGCTTTAAATTTAGGGTCTGAAACAATTTGTTTATAATATGAACAAGCTTTTTCTGAATTACCTTTGGCCTCATAAGCTCTTGCTAAATAATATTTTACATTTGAATCATCGTCGCCGGCAAGAGATTTTTCTAATAAAGTAATAGCACTATCATTTTTCTTTAAATTAAAAGCAGCAATACCGCCAATCTTCTCAATTTGTGGATTTGACCCAAATTCGGAAGCTTTAAGAGCATTCTCCAACGCACCTGCATTATTTTTTGCTTTATAATTTGCTACAACTTTTTTTACGTATAATGAACTCATTTGTTTATCAGAGTCCTCTTTTTCTCCAAGTTCTGCAGCTTTTTTAAATGAAGCTATGGCCTCTGTTTCTGCATTCATCCTAGATTGACACATTCCCAACCTTAAATATGCTAAACCGCTCTCGGGATCTAAAGTAGCAGCTTTTTTGTACTCTGTTGCAGCCTCTGCAAATTTGCCCTCATTTAATAAGGAATTTGCATCTGCTATAACAATTTGAGGGATAAGTTCTTTTGCTTCTTTTGCAACTTCTATTTGGCCATATTCGGTAGCTTTAGCCACAGCCTCTTTTAGTTTTGCAATTGCACCGTCCAAATCTTTTGCATTAGCAGTTTCCTTGCCAATTTGAAGAAGAATCTTTGGTATTATCCCTTTACAATCGTTAACCATTGTAGCACCTTCCTCTCCGGCAGTTTTTGCAATTGTAAGTGCTTTTTGAAAGCCTTCTAATGCTGCAGTATTTTTACCTTCGTTAAGAGCTGTTGCAGCAACATTGTAAATTTCGTTAGCTTCACTTAGTGTTTGAGCGCTCACCGTTGCGCAAATAAACATTGCAAACATTGTCGCCATTAAAAAATTTCCGATTCTTTTCATCTGATTTTATTTTATGTGTTAATAAATGTTATTATCTTAAAATTATATTGTTATTAATCTTCAATTGCTACAAAAATAAAAAAAAATAAGAATACAAACAAAAAACATCAGTAAAGTTTGTATTTTTGCCAATATAAATAATAATTATGCAACTATTCATCAAAGTTATTGCAGCATTTTTGCTTTTATCACTCTCTATTAGGGTATTTGCTCAAGATGTGCAGAAGCTCCCAAATGATCCAAGAGTTAAAACAGGGAAACTTGCAAACGGGCTTACATATTATATAATAAAAAATGAAGCTCATAAAGGGTATGCCAATTTTTGTATAGCACAAAAGGTTGGAACTACTTTAGAGGGACAGAATCAAAAAGGAATGTTTAAGGCATTGGAGTTGCTAGCTACAAGGGGAACAAGGAATTTTACAGACTCTACAATTACACAGTATCTTCATTCTGTAGGGGTAGAAAATAGTGATATTGTATTTAATACAAATGATGATGATATTACCTATCTTATAAAGAATGTTCCTATAGGGAACCAAAATACAATAGACTCTTCGCTTCTTATATTATATAATTGGCTTGGCTCTATAAATATTGATGAGGAAGATATAACAAAGGTTATGCCTCTGCTCAAAAACACAATGATGAACGAGTGGGGTGCTGCAAAGAGAATTGATGCATCTGTTCTTAGGGAGTTGTTTCCAAGGAGTAGTTATGCACGTTCTATTAATCCAAGTGAAATAGCAAAGATGGAATCTTACTCTTCAAAGGACTTGCGGAATTTTTATTATCAATGGTGCAGGCCCAATTTGCAGGCCATTTTTGTTGTTGGCGATATTGATACAACTTCTATGGAAACTCGCATAAAATCTGTTTTTTCAACAATACCTAAGCCTCTTAAGAATGTTGATAGAAATTATTATAAACCAAAACAATTTAATGGTGTAAAGGTTATTATACATAAAGATCCCGAGTATAATAAAACTCTAGTAACAATAGATTTACTTAAGGAACCTTTGCCTGCAAAATATAAGGAAACATCTGTTCCGTATATAGAAGAATATATGGATAAAGCTATTTCACAATTACTTTTTAATAGAATACAAGATGGAATTATAGCCCAGAATCTTCCTATATCAAATGTTAAGATTGAGCAAGGTAATTTTATGAATATCCATAATTTGGATAAATTTTCAATTTCATTTGAAACTCAACCTAATATGGTTTATTCGTCAATATCATATTTGAGTATAGAATTAGATAGAATGGCTAAATACGGGTTTAATAATCAAGAGTTTACTAATTCTAGAGATATTTATTTTAGATTACTAGAAACTTTGTACGATAATAGATTTAAGTTAGATAATGACATATTTCTTAAAAGAGCATTAAATAATTATTTGGATAATTATTCATTGGCTAGTATAGAAATGCATTTTGAGTTAATGAAGGAGATATTATATTCACTAACACAGGATCAATTAAATGAGTATGCCAAAGCTATGGTTGGACAAAAGGATAATGTTGTAATTACCTGTAAAATGCCCCAAATAAAGGATGATGAGGGCATTTCAAAGGAGAGAGTATTGTCTGCGTTTAACGATGCACTAGCAAAATCGCCATCTTCGTATTTGGAGGCAGGTGTTGTAAAGTGGCCTAAGTTTTATACACAAGAACAAACAGCTGAGATAACATCACAAATAATTGACCCGATAACCGGTGCTTATGTACTTATTTTATCAAATGGAGCTACCGCAGTATTAAAAAAAACATATTCATCAAAAGATACAATCTCTTTTAAAGGGGTAAGCAAAGGTGGGCTATCGCTTATGAATGGGTTTAGTATTGGGGACCAAAAATATTTTAATGATATTCTTAACCTTGGAGGTGTAGGTGACATATCGCAACCTACCCTTGAAAAATTGTATTCATATCATAATTTGAGACTTAATGCCGGCATTTCTCCAAATACAGAGGAGTTAGCAGGTTCTTCTAATATAGAGAGCGTGGAGAAACTTTTTCAGATGATAAATCTTAGTCTTACAAGCCGTCGCGCAGATGAAAAAGCCTTTAATGTTTACAAGCGCGTTAAAGTATATGAGGCGGCATATCATTCACTTTCGCCGTTAGATGTTTTTAAAGATTCGGTGGAGTATTATAATAGTGGTAATAAAAAGTACATTGGAAGTTCCTCTCCTAAGGAAATTGATGCCATGGAATATTCTCCTGTCCTTTATGCTTCACGTACTAGGTTTTCAAATGCTGCCGATTTTGTGTTTATTTTTACCGGAAATATGGATAATCAAAAATTTGCTGCTCTTGCTACAAAATATCTTGGCAATATACCAGGAGATATTTCAAAAAGAGAAGACTGGCAAGTTGTTCCTAATTATTTAGCAAAAGGGAATGTAGAAAAACGGTTTTTACATCAAATGGTAATTCCTCGTACGTATGTTAATGTAACATTATCATCTGGAATGCCTTATAGTATAGAAAATTATGTGCTTTCAAAAATAATGAATAACTATTTAGAGAAGCTTTACACAAATGGGCAAATAAAAAACATGGCTTCAAAAAGCAATGTGAAGACCATGCTCCGTTATTATCCCGAGGAAATAATGGTAACAGAGTCTAATTTTGAAACGGATAGTATTAGTGCAGGTGAAATTGTTAATGTAATAAATAATGAGTTGTACAAAGTGTCATATAGCGGAATAGATTCTACATTGTTCTATTCTATGATACAAGATATTAGAGGCAATTTTAATGTGGTTAGTAGGGGAAATAATTACTGGATTAATGCTCTTGAGAGAAGATATATTACAAAAAAAGATTTTCATAATAATTTTCTTAAAGTACTAGGGGAGATAACTCCTAATAGATTTAGTGATTTTGTAAAGGATATTAAAGAGAATGGTAATAACATAACGGTAATTATGGAGGGAACTACAGAAGATGTTAAAACCAAAAACCTATTTAAAGATAATAAGTTTATAAAAGATTTTTTTGAATTGTAAATTTAAATAATTTATAAGTAATTGTAACTATATGGGAAAAGACAAATTATTTATTTTTGAAATAGGAAAACATTTAGTGTCTTCCGAGATATTCACAGAATATTTTATGTGCGATTATGCAGTTTGTAAAGGGTGCTGTTGCATAATAGGTGATAGTGGTGCTCCAATTAAAAAGAGAGAGGAAAAGACATTTAAGTTTGAGTATGAGAATTATAAGGATTATATGACTCCACAAGGAAGAGATGTTATTGAGATGCAAGGTTTTGGGGTAGTTGATAGAGATGGAGATTTGGTTACTCCATTAATAAATAATGAAAAATGTGCCTACACAAGTTTTGATAACCAAATGAATTGTTTATGTGCAGTTGAAAGGGCATACTATTGTGGAAAAAGTAAATTTAAAAAACCTATCTCATGTTGGCTCTATCCAATAAGGGTTTCAACATTTTCAAACGGTACAATTGTTATTAACCTTCATAGATGGGATATTTGTTCTGCTGCTTTTGAAAAAGGAAAAAAAGAAAAGGTTCCCGTTTATAAATTTTTACGAGAACCTTTAATTCATAGATTTGGAGAAGAATTTTACTCCTCGCTGGAGGAAGCTGCCAAAAGTTTGGAAGCCATGGAATAGTCATCATCATTAACAACTAGCTCAATGCTTAAAAGATCGGAATTAAAAGTACCTGTAACAAAATTTATATTTTGATTAAGTACTTCGGCTTGTATTCCCGCGCTTTCTAACATTCCTTTTGCTAAATTAGCACTAAATAGGCTTGTGTATTTTTTAACTACTTTCATAATTGCCTCCTTATTTATTTGTAAACTATCTGTTATTCGCTGTCTTTCTGGCAAATATATTCAATTCCCCTAGAGAAACGGAGTACATCTTTTCTAAGGCCATCTACTAAAATGGGATTATCGGAGAAGTCTATTGTTACGTGGTCTTCGCACATTCTTATTATTCTTAAAAATTTGTTTTTAAGTCTAAAGGTTATTGTAGTAGGTGTTTGTGAGTAAACAATAAAATTTGCGTTATTAAAAAGTTCTATTATTTCTGTTTTTTTATCGGCGAAATTATTTACATACACTTTCTTTTTTTGGAATCCAACTAAAGGATAAACACCTGCAAATACAAGAAAAAATGCTAGAATTTGATATCCCGAACCTTCTTTAAATAGGTCAAAGACAGTAGTTCCGGCCGGACGTGACGATGTATAAAACATTATTAATACAATAATGCTAAAAAGAATAACAAAATACAATAAGTATTTAACTGATCTAATAAGGTGTTTCATATTTTGAAGATTTTTATTATAATGGACAAAATTAGTAAAAAATAGAACTAAAATTACTATTTTTGTGAATTGATATAAAAATATACTATTTATAACTATTATGGAAAATAAATTTAAGATTATAATTGGAGCTCTTGCCGGAGTAACTGTTATTTTAGTTGGAGTACTAATTTACGTGTGGTTAGACAGAAATAGTCTTATAGATAATCTTACGGTAGAAAAAGATGATCTTACAGAGCAGATGGTTCAATTGCAGTCGGATTATTCAACACTTTCATCATCAAACGATACACTTAATACCGAGCTTATGGTGGAGAGGGAAAAGGTTGCGCAACTTATAGAGCGAGTTAAAAATACAGAGGCTACAAATAAAGCCAAACTTCGCAAGTATGAAAAAGAATTAGGAACTTTAAGATCTATAATGCGCGGTTATATTCAGCAAATAGATTCCTTAAACACATTAAATATAAGCCTTAGGCACGAGGCCGCCGAGGCAAAACAAGATGCTAAGACAAGTAAAACTAAGTATGAATCCCTTAAAACAACAACCGACGAATTGGGCAAGCAAGTTGAATTGGGATCTGTTGTAAAAGGGAGAGGGCTAATTATGATTGGAGTTACCGACGCCGGTAAAGAATCGCAACGCAGTAGCCGCGTGGCAAAACTTAAAGCATGTCTTAATTTGGTTGAGAATACAATAGCAAACAAAGGGCCTAAAACGGTGTATATAAGAATTAAAGGTCCCGATGGAATTCTTATGACACAAGATCAACAGCAAATATTTACTATTAATGGGGAGCAAATGATTTATTCTGCGGCGCGCGAGGTAGATTATCAGGGCGATGAAGTAGAGGTATGTATTTATTTTTCTTCTAAACAAAAGTATACTAAAGGGGTTTATACAGTTGATGCTTACACATCTGAGAGCAAATTGGCTTCGTCAGATTTGTTGTTAAAATAGAGCTGTATTTTGGCCGGAATTTATATACATATCCCGTTTTGCGAACAATTTTGTACCTATTGCAGTTTCTATTCTGTAAAGGGTAGAACATATAGGGGTAAGTTTATTAAGGCATTAAAAAAAGAGATTGAATTAAAAAAAGATTTTTTAAGGGGTGCTTCAACCATTTATTTTGGGGGAGGCACTCCCTCTATTTTATCAATACAACAGTTACAAGAATTACTGCTCCCTTTAATTGCAGAAAGCATTGTGGAGAGAGATTTAAGGGAGGTTACTATAGAGGTTAACCCCAATGATATTTCTTTGGAGTATGCACAAGGCTTGGTGGAGATTGGTTTTAATAGGGTAAGTATGGGAGTGCAATCGTTTATAGATGAACATCTTGTTTGGATGAATCGCAGGCATAAAGCAGCAGAGGCCGTTAATGCTTATAATTTGTTAAAAACAGCCGGGATTAAAAATATAAGTTTAGATCTTATTTTTGGATATAGTTCTCTTACAACTGAACAATGGAGATATAATCTTTATAAAATTATAGAGTTGGCACCTCAGCACATTTCGGCATATCAAATGAGTGTAGAGCCGGGTAGTGCTCTGTCGGTAAAACTTAGAAAAGGAGATTACACTTTGCCTAATGATAGTGTATGTGCAGAACAATATAAAATTTTGCAGCAAATGCTTTCTTCAGCCGGTTATGAGCAATATGAAATTTCAAATTTTGCCCTTAAAGGTTTTTGTTCTCGTCATAATAGTTCATATTGGGATAAAACGCCATATTATGGTTTAGGGCCATCGGCTCATTCTTTTAATGGCACAAAGAGATTTTGGAATACAGATAGTGTAAAAAAATATTGTGATTACTATTTATCGCCTTGTGAGAGCGCTCCTGTGCAGGTTTGTAATGGTGAAATTTTGTCGGATGTTGATATGTTTAATGAGTCTATAATGCTGGGGTTGCGTACTGTTGCCGGGGTTAATACTAGGTGTCTTAATTCTGCTATGTTCAATTCTATTGCACCTATTATAAGCCGAGAAAAGCTATCGGGAAACCTAATTTTAGAAGGCCATTTTTTAAAAATTCCACTCAACAAATTATTTATTTCCGATTCAATAATACGGGATTTGTTTATAGGCTAAAAATTTTAAATAGCTAAAAAGGTCAACCAAAAAATTAGTTGACCTTTCCATTGGAACACATTGCTTAATACTTAAATACGAAATCAAAAATTTCTAAACCAATTACTACTTTTATAATGTTGACCATCCTCAAAAACATGATCTATTGGATCTTGTAAAATAACTACAGTACTATTGGGAACAAAAATTCTAATAGACTGAAAGTTACCTTTAAATTTATTTGTTTTTGAAAACATACGCGGCTCCACGGTTATTAATGAATCTTGCACTGTAACAACATCAGCTATCCTTAATTTGTTATCTATCCCACTAAAAATTGATAAATTAGTAAAATAATCCATATCACATTCTAGCTTTGGTTGTTCCTCTACAGACTGTCTATTAATATATAAGGACGGATATACTATAAATTCCTTCTCTTTTCTATTAATTTTATTTATGTAAAATAAATCTAAGCTATAACTATTAGCATTAATATACATTTTAGATTGGTCTATCTCTGCAACTCTATTATACTTA
The DNA here is from genome assembly GCA_036659275.1 of Bacteroidales bacterium. Taxonomy (GTDB): domain Bacteria; phylum Bacteroidota; class Bacteroidia; order Bacteroidales; family UBA932; genus Egerieousia. Next base: position 13,448 of record JAVXCW010000016.1, read on the forward strand.
ACATATAAGGTATCATAATTTTTAACTAATGGCATATTATCTGTTACCTCATGATTATGATAGTACGGCTTAAATGACGTAAAAGCTATTGCCATAAACATTAGTAACGAAACAATCCACAATACAAATATTATAACTCCGGGTTTCCAACTAGGCCCTTTAAAGCCAAAACACAAACAAATTCCGGCATAAAGCATTCCTATAAACGGAAGGAAATAGGTCATTATTGCGGCAATTTTAAGCCAAATTGTATTATTTATATTCAACTGAATATAATCTACCATATTAATACAGGAAATACCTCCTAAATCTATTCCCAAAAATAAAAGCCAGCCGCCAATTATTCCCGATAGTGCTATTAAAGAAAGGATTGCACCAATACAGAATAGAATTACTCGCCCCAATGTGTTAAAAAATCCACCACCCCTTCTTGCTCCAAAATCCCTTACATCATTGCTAACATTTCTAACCCCTTCTCTAAATTTTCTTTCAATTTCATTAATAGAAGGAGATTCACCATGCATTGCGCATTTTTGCGATACGGTTTTTGCCGGAGGAATAATTATCCACAAAACTACATAAATAAGAAGCATAAATGGCACCCATCTTATATGAGAACTAAATAAATGGTTTATTTCAATAAATGGAGTAGAAGTAACCAAAAATAATAAAATAAATACTATTCTAGTCCAAACCAAATCAAATTTAAAATATGCAGCAAAACCACTACATACTCCACCAATAACCCTATTTGTAGTATCCCTATAAAGAGATCTCTTAGCCCCCTCTTTAGTAAAAGACCCTCCAGTGCCAAAAGGCTCTCCATCTGTTTCATAAGGTTTACCTAGAATATTTATAATTGATTCTATATCACCAATTGTAACAACCTTCTCTTTTCCTCCTCTCTCTATTATAAGTTCCGCTACTCGCTCCTCAATATCATCTATAATCTCTTCCCTTCCAACTTCCATTTTATAATATTCCCTCAGCTTATCTAAATACTGCTCAAGTTCAATACAAGCCCCTTTCTCAAACGTAAATGAGACTCTGGCTACACTAACTTTTAAAACCTCTTTCATAGCTATTTATTTTTAATGTACTCTATTGAATTAACTACGTCTATCCAAGCAGCATCCATTTCTGCTAATGCCTCTTTTCCCTTATCTGTAATAGCATAATACTTTCTAGGGGGGCCTTGTGGACTTTCTTCCCACCTATAACTTAACAACCCCTGATTTTTCTGTCTTGTAAGTAGCGGATATAATGTTCCCTCTACTACAATCATCTTTGCCTCTTTAAGCTCCACTATTAGCGAAGATGCATATGCGTCATTCTTCCTTAAAATACTAAGTATACAATACTCCAGCACCCCTTTACGCATTTGAGACTTTACATTATCAACATTAGAATCTATCATATCTCTCCTCCTTTTTAGTTCACATTAGAAAAACGCCTTAAATTTTCGGCAGTAATTGGAAGCCCGTACATCTCACATTTTTGCGTTGGTGTATTTGCCAAAGGAACTGCAATCCATAAAATAAGGTAAATCCAAAAACCTGCCGAGCCCATAATAAACGCAATAACAAAAATAATTCTAACCAATGCAGTATCTAGCCCAAAGTGGATAGCCAGCCCCGAACATACTCCTCCTATTGATTTGCTCATAGGATTTCTATGAAGTCTCTTAGTCACCTGCATATTCTCATTAAAATAGTTATCACTATTTTCTTGCTTAGAGGTTGCATTATCATCACTAACAAATGGTTCACCATCGGGCATTCCTAATTGTCCAATTACATTATTTACAATACCCATATTCACTACGTCTTGAAACGAATTAAGGCTCTCCAAAAAAAGCTCTGCTATCCTCCCTTCAAGATCATCCATAACCTCTTTGGTTTGAATACCCATTTTAGTATGAATCCTAAATTTTTCCAAATAACTTTTAAGTTTTGTATAAGCATCTTCATCTATAACAAAACTTCTTCCACCAATACCTACATTAATTACTTTCTTCATATCATTTTGTTTAAATTATTTTCTATAGTACTATTTTTTTGTAGCTATCTTTTATAGCAATGTATTTATGTACTGCAAATATATTAATATTTTTAATTACCTTGTATAGCATAGTAGTATAAAAATGAAAAAAACGCATATTATTATGCGCTTTTCTTTATTCTTTAAGTAATCTTCGTTTTTATTTATCTAGTACACTGATATATAACTAAATATTAACAGCTAAAAATAAATAAGAACAAATCCACATTTTGTAACAAGATTGTTACTAAACAAACTACTTAGCCGGGGTTTCTGGAACAGGAACTTCTGTTGCAGGAGCTGTTGTTGCTGCAGGGGCAGTAGTAGCCGGAGCTTGTTCAACAGGAAACTGAGGTTGAGTTACAGGTGCAGTATTTTCTAGTTGCTCAATAAGGTTTGTTTTAGTTTCTGATACTCTTGTTGAAACAAATGCTGTTGCAGCAATACACAAAACAATAATGATTATAGCAAGAGCCCATGTTGATTTTTCGAGGAAATCTGCTGTTTGTCTAACTCCAAAAGTCTGATTACCAGACGCAAAGTTAGCCGCTAATCCACCACCTTTAGAGTTTTGGACTAATACTACAAGTGTTAAAAAGATACTTGCAATAACAATAAGGATAGCAATAACTGTATACATATTATATTAATTTTTTGACTTTATTTCATCTACAAGGGTTGCAAAGTAAGTACTTTTTTCTGGATATAACAAAATAAGTTTTGCATAAACTTCTATAGCCTGCTCATAATAACCCTGTTCCGCATAAATTTTAGCTAAGGTTTCTGTAAAGAACTCTGGCGAATCAAAATCCTCTATACTCATAATGGGCTCTTGGTTAGTATACAAAGTTTCCACCATTTCTACCGGCTCTTCCTCTTTAAGTTGCTCAAAATCATTTTTTGAAAAATAATCACCACCTAAAATATAAACTTTTGGTTTACTGTCAACTTCCCCTTCGAACTGAACATTGTTTAATTCATCAAAATCTATAGCCTCCTCATCATTACCTAATACTTCTAACGACTCTTGCTGCTCCTCCAATTCTTCTGGTATTTCTTCTCCTAATATCTCCTCTTCCTTTATTTCTTTTAATTGAGATTCAATATCCTCCTCTACTATTTGTTCTTTTGCTGTTTGTTCCTCTACCTTTTGTTCTGTCTGTATATAATTTTCTACTTGTTTTTCATTTTTTACATTCTCTTTTTGGGAAGTTACAGCATTTACAGCGCCCGGTAATTCAATAATATCTTCATTAATATGATGCGTTTCGGTAATATCTATAATAGTTTTACCATTTAAAATATCTCTAGTTTTATAATACACCAATTCTCTAGAATGCAGGAAGGCTGCATAATCTCTAAATTTTTGGTCAAAACATTCCTCACCAATTTGGGCAAGTTTATAAAGGAGCACTTGACGTGCATACGAAAACCATGGAAACCCCACAACTAACCTTTCTAAATCTCCAATTCCTAGAGAGTTAATATTTAAATATTTTGCACTTTCTTCCATAGTTTACCAATTTGCTACTGTTGCATTAAAAATATCTTCTACAAGTATTTCCACAATATCATCTACTAATTGAGCTTCAACCTGCTCAAGCGTTAAATTAGAATCATAGTCTTGAAAAGCAGCAAAAGATTTTTCGCCAGTTTCCTCGGGATGCTTATTATTAGTAAACATAATTTTTACTGTTATAGTAAGCCTATTTTGTGCAGCAACCTCTGCAGATGTTATAGATGTAGGACTTACATCATAACTCATAATAAAGCCACTTACTTCTAAATCTCCCCCATCATTAAACATCTCTAATTTTGTAAGTTTCCTATACTTATCTTGGAGAGCAAGAGTTAGTGTATTACTTAACGACGGGTTAATCTTTTGGGCCTTATTCTCTATTGTATATATTGAGATTGATTTAACATCGGGAGCAATAGAGGTTCCTGAAAACGAATATATTCCACAGCCGCTAAGTAGCGGTAACAGAATAAGTAATAATATAATTTTTTTTCCCATCCCCTAAATATCTAAATTTAATTCTTTTATTTTCCTGTATAGTGTCCTTTCAGAAATTCCTAATTCTTGCGCTGCTGCTTTCCTTTTACCACCATGTTTTTCTAAACACTTTTTTATTAAATCTGCGTTTACGTCGGGTATAGACAATACGTTATCTTTTACATCATCGGCATAACTATAATCTGTTTCTACTGCATTATCCTTGTGAATTATTGCAGGAACAGTATCGGAATCTTTACGTATAAGAGGTGGCATAACATCTTCCCTATTAATAATAGTTTGAGCTGCAGGTGATTTACTACTTGCATCGCCTCTAAGAGCATCTAATTGATCCTTTAACTTTTCTACTTCTTGCCTAAGTTGAAAAAGTATTTTATAAAAAATATCTCTATCGGAAATAAAATCATTCTGCTGAGAGGCTCCGGTTTTTATAACAGGAAGTTGCTCCGGACCATCTACAGGGAGGTATTTTTGCAAAATTTTTGGTTCAATTAACCTTACTCTTTCTAGCACCGACATTTGCTCTGCTACATTCTTAAGCTGTCTAATATTCCCGGGCCATCTGTACTGTTCCAGTAAATTTTGTGCAGTTGGTGTTAGCTTAATAGACGGCATTTTATATTTATCTGCAAAGTCTAATGCAAATTTTCTGAATAATAAATAAATATCACCAACCCTCTCTCTTAATGCCGGCAACATTATTGGAACTGTATTTAATCTATAGTATAAATCTTCTCTAAATTTACCTGTACTTATGGCGTGTGTAAGATTAATATTGGTAGCGGCTACTACTCTTACATCTGTTTTCTGCGCTTTTGAAGACCCAACTTTAATAAACTCTCCCGTTTGCAACACTCTTAATAATCTAACCTGCGTTGTAAGAGGTAACTCTGCAACTTCGTCCAAAAATATAGTTCCGCCGTTAGCTGTTTCAAAGTATCCCTTTCTTGTTTCATTTGCCCCTGTAAATGAGCCTTTCTCGTGCCCAAATAATTCTGAATCTATAGTTCCCTCGGGTATTGCGCCACAATTTACCGCAATATAAGCTCCATGCTTCCTAACACTATTTTGATGTATAATTTGCGGAATAACCTCTTTTCCAACGCCACTTTCACCGGTAACCAACACAGAAAGATCTGTATTGGCTACTTGCGTAGCAATATCCAATGCACGGTTAAGCACCGAATCATCACCTATAATATCAAACCTTTGTTTTATGCTTTGTAATTCCATAGTCTGCAAAGTTAAAAAATTTCTATAGCATAAATCAATTTTAACTACTTTTGTTCACAAAATATAGTCACTTTAATTTTTTTTAGAATTTTTTATAATGAAATTTTTAGCAATTATTCCTGCCAGATATGCCTCCACCCGTTTCCCGGGGAAGCCATTAGCTATAATAAAAGGTAAACCTATGATTCAAAGAGTTTACGAGCAAACAATACAAGCATTTGAGAACGTATGTGTTGCTACCGATGATAAAAGAATATACGATGCCGTAATTGGATTTGGAGGAAAGGTTGTTATGACCTCTTCTGCCCACAATAGTGGTACCGATAGATGCCTAGAGGCATTAAAAAATTATTCTGCTGATAGTGGACAAACATTTGATATTGTAATAAATGTACAAGGAGATGAACCATATATACATCCTATGCAGTTAAAACAATTAAGCGAGTGCTTTAACGACTCAAATGTAAATTTGGCAACCTTAATAAAAAAAGTGAAAAATAAAGAGGAATTATTTAATTATAACATGCCAAAAGTTATAGTAGACAAAAATTGCGATGCTATTTATTTTAGCAGAACTCCCATCCCCTTTCCAAGAGATATTGCAGTGACGGAACACTTTATTAATAATACTAGTTTTTACAGGCATATAGGCCTTTACGGATATCGCGTTACAACTTTATTACATATTTGTAATATGGAGCAAAGTTTTTTAGAAAAAACAGAAAAATTAGAACAGCTTAGATGGATAGAGAATGGCTTGAAAATCAGGACAAAAGAAACTAAATATGAAACTTATGCAGTAGACACACCGCACGATTTAGATTTTCTTAATTCCATAATCTAAATGAAATTACTATATTTGCGAGGTATATTGAATTTTTTATAAATCAACACTATAATTTTTAGACCAAAATGAAAAAAAACTTATTAAAATCATTAAGTCTTGCTTTTTTAAGTTTGATGATTGTTGCATGTAGCAACCCATCAAAAATGGCAAAATTTGCAAGCCAGGTTACAACCGAGTGTAACCCACAGGTTCTTGAGGCAAATGCAGGTAAAATCAAAGCAACCTACACTGTTAAATTTCCTGCAAAATATTTTATTAAAAAAGCTATTTTAGACATTACCCCTGTACTTGTATATGAAGGAGGAGAGGTAGCTGCTCCTATACTTTCTCTACAAGGAGAAAAAGTTCTTGATAACAATACTGTTATATCATACGCAAACGGTGGAACTATTAGCAAAGATCTTGTTTTTGATTATGTTCCCGGCATGGAAAAAGCAACATTAGAGTTAAGAGCAAGCGTTTCAAATGCTTCTAGAACAAAAAATTACCCTTATCCTGTACCATTTAAAATAGCTGACGGTACAAACTGTACTTACATGCTTGTTTGTACTAATGGAGCCCCTTCTTTTGAGGCTGACAATTATCAGAAAATTATTAATGAGAAAAAAGAATCTCAAATTCTTTATTTAATTAATCGTTCTGACGTAAGAAAGAGTGAGCTTAAAACTTCTGAAATAAAAGAGTTTGAAGAGTTCCTTAAAAACACTAAAGCAGACGAGCGCAGAACAATTACATCAAATGACATTATTGCTTATGCTTCTCCAGATGGAGTATATGACAAAAATGAAAAGCTTTCGGGCGATAGAGCAAAATCTGCAAAAACAGCTTTTGTAAAAACTATTACCAAAAAAGTTGATGTAAAAGATATTCCTCTTAACATTAATCAAATATCAGAAGACTGGGAAGGGTTCCAAGAGTTAGTTTCACAATCCGATATTCAAGATAAAGAGCTTATCCTTCGCGTTCTTTCTATGTATTCAGATCCTACAGTAAGAGAGAGAGAGATAAGAAATATGTCAAACGTATTCCAAACTCTAGCTACAAAAGTTCTTCCGGCATTACGTAGAGCAAGATTTGTTGCTAATGTAGAGTACAAAAATTGGACAGATGAGGAACTTACTCAAATTATTGATGATAATATTGATCAATTAGACGAAGAAGCTCTTTTATATGGTGCTACCTTATTTGATAAAAATGACGCAAAAATTGCTGTATACCAAAAAGCTGCTGATAAATTTAACAGTAGCCGTGCATACAATAATATTGCTGCTCTTAATCTTAAAGCAGGCAAAATTGCTGACGCAAAGGCTAACCTTTCAAAAATGTCTAACAAAACTGCTAGTTACTACAATAATATGGGTGTAGTTGCTATTAACGAGAAAGATTTAGCAAAGGCTGCAGAGTATCTTGCAAAATCTGATCTTAAAGAGGCTAAACAGAACATGGGTATTATTAACATTCTTAGCGGAATGTATCCACAAGCTGTAGCAAATCTTAGCAATACTAATTGCTGTAACGAGGCTCTTGCTAATATTCTTACTAATAATTTAGCTAAAGCATCTACTATTCTTACAGGAAAGGCTTGCCCTAATTCATCTTATCTACGCGCAATTGTAGCTGCTCGTCAAGGTAATGTTGCTGAGGCTAAGGCTCAATTAGAGGTAGCTAAAAAAGATTCAAAACTTGCTGCTAGATGCGCAAAAGATATTGAATTTGCTAAACTATAAATTTAACTGTAATTAAAGTTTTCATTAACATACAAATTTTTAAGTTAATAATTTTGTAAGGAGTTGGCCCAAAAGGTTAGCTCCTTACTTTTTATTTTTCTTATCTTTGCTGCATGTCAAAACTAACTATATTTACAAATACTTACCCTTATGGTACAGGAGAGACTTTTCTACACGAGGAGCTTCCTATTGTTGCAGAAAAATTTACCGAGGTAATTATTTTTCCGCTATATATTCCACAAAATGTTGCAAATAATACTACAGATATTACAAAGCAACTTACTCCTACAAACGTTACAGTTATGGATCCTTTAATTGGGTTTGATCATAAGGATAAAAAGAATTTAATTACCAATGGCATTATTCCTAAGGCTTTTTTTATGGAAATTGTGGAGTGTTTTAAAAGAGGTGTATTTCTATCGGGAAAGAAATTTTGGATATTTTGTAATTATACTTTACTCTTTAATTCTATTTTAAACAATAAGGGAGCCATGTTAGCGGTTAAAGCTGCATTAATAAAGAGTGATGTTGCATATTTTTATTGGGGAGATAAATCGGCTCTTATTATACCGTATCTTAAAAAGAAGTTAAAAAAGGCTCCTCATTTTGTAGTAAGATTCCATGGTTCTGATATTTATGAAGAAGCAAAAGGATACTTGCCATATAGAGATAAACTATATAAGGCTATTGATTATGCTGTTCCTATTTCAAAGAACGGAGCAGAATATATAAAGCAAAAATATCCTAATTCTCAACCACAGCATATAGAAATACATAGGCTTGGCAGTTATGAACATGAGCAAATTAATACTATTGGCAATGAAATTTTTCATATTGTTAGTTGTTCAAATGTAATTGAATTAAAAAGAATTGATTTAATAGCAAAAGCACTACTTAATATTGAGAAAGATTTTGGGTTTATTGAGCGGATGGAAGAGAACGGATATAAAAAAATAAAGTGGACACATATTGGCGCAGGTCCACTGCTAGATAATGTAAAACAACTCTTTAAGTTAGGCAGCTCTATTATTATCCCAAATTTTAAGGGATACATGGTACACACAAAAGTTATAGAATTTTATAATAATACTCGCATAGAACTCTTTACACAAGTAAGCCGTAGTGAGGGTGTTCCTGTATCAATAATGGAAGCAATGTCTTATGGTATACCTATAATAGCCACTAATGTAGGGGGAGTAAGCGAGTTGTTTTCAAATTCACAGCAATGCGAATATGGCACATTGTTGCCAAAAGATATTACCGCAATAGAGTTAGAAAATGCTATTAAAAAATTTATTCTCCTCCCCGATAGCGATATGGAACATGCTAGAGCAACCGCTCGCACAGAATGGGAAACCAACTGGAACAGCCAAAAAAATTACTCTAAATTTGCAGATTTTTTAGTCCAACTTTAACACAGCCATAAAAGCACTTTGAGGAACTTCTACATTCCCTACTTGTCGCATACGACGTTTCCCTTTTTTCTGTTTTTCTAGTAATTTCCTCTTACGAGAAATATCACCTCCATAACATTTTGCTGTAACATCTTTACGTACAGCCTTTACGGTTTCACGAGCAATAATCTTTGCCCCTATTGCTGCTTGTATGGCAATATCAAACTGCTGACGAGGAATAAGTTCTTTTAATTTCTCACACATTTTACGACCAAAATCAAAGGAGTGGTCTTTATGTATAAGACTAGAAAGGGCATCCACCGGCTCTGAATTAAGAAGAATATCAAGTTTAACCAAATCTGCCTGGCGATAATCTGTAAGATGATAATCAAAAGAGGCATATCCTTTTGATATAGATTTTAATTTATCGTAAAAATCGAATACAATCTCCGCAAGAGGAATATCAAAATTTAACTCAACCCTTTCGCTTGTAAGAAAATGCTGACTTATAAGCGTTCCTCTTTTATCTAGGCAAAGTTTCATTATTGGACCAAAAAAATCACTTTTTGATATTACTTGCGCCCTAATATAAGGTTCCTCTATATAATCTATTAATGTTATTGCGGGTAACCCCGATGGGTTATGCACGTCTATAATTTCACCTTGTGTAGTATATACTTTATATGAAACGTTGGGGACAGTTGTAATACAATCCATATCAAACTCCCTAAACAATCTCTCTTGCACAATTTCTAAATGGAGTAGTCCAAGAAAACCGCAACGGAATCCAAAACCTAATGCCAAAGAACTTTCCGGTTCAAAAACAAGGGAGGCATCATTTAATTGCAGTTTTTCTAACGATGCTCTTAAGTCTTCATATTCATCTGTTTCTACAGGATAAACACCGGCAAATACCATTGGCTTAACCTCTTCAAAACCAGAAATGGCTTTTAAGCACGGGTTAACACATTTTGTAATAGTATCTCCCACTTTAACCTCAACAGCACTTTTTATTCCCGATATAATATACCCAACATCTCCGGTAGAAACTTCGTCCTTAGGAAATAGTTTCATCCTTAAAACGCCAACCTCATCGGCAACATACTCTTTACCGGTATTAAAAAATTTAACCTTATCTCCTTTTTTTATTGTACCGTTAACTACTTTATAATACGCTATAATTCCTCTAAATGAATTAAATACAGAATCAAATATAAGTGCTTGCAATGGTGCAGCAATATCTCCTTTAGGAGATGGAACCCTCTTTACAATTGCTTTTAAAATATCTGGTACCCCCTGCCCCGTTTTACCGCTAGCCAAAAGAATATCCTCATCTTTACATCCTATTAAATCTATAATTTGATCTTTTACAACATCTACCATTGCTGCTTCCATGTCAATTTTATTGACTATAGGAATAATTTCCAAATTATGGTTAAGCGCAAGATATAAGTTAGAAATTGTTTGTGCTTGTATCCCCTGAGTTGCATCTACAATTAGTAAAGCACCTTCGCAAGAGGCAATTGCACGCGAAACTTCGTAAGAAAAATCTACATGGCCTGGTGTATCAAGCAGATTAAGTATATATTTTTGATTGTCTTCTATATACTCCATTTGAATTGCATGGCTCTTAATAGTAATTCCCTTTTCCTTTTCTAAGTCCATAGAGTCCAAAACTTGATTCTCCATCTCTCTGGCTGTAAGAGTATTAGTTGCTTCGAGCAACCTATCGGCCAAAGTACTTTTTCCGTGGTCTATATGGGCAATAATGCAAAAGTTCCTTATATTTTTCATTGGTATCTAATTTTCTATAAAAATAATAGCTTGCAAATATACACATTTTTACGTTATTTTTAATCGGCTTGTTTTTTAATAAATTATAGAGTAAATTCGCAATTAATATAAAAATCTTATTTTATGTCTAATATTCAAGAACTCAATAAAATAGCGTCTCAAGTAAGAAGAGACATCATAAGAATGGTAACAGCTTCACAAAGCGGCCATCCGGGCGGTAGTTTAAGTAGTGCCGATATTATGACGGCATTATTTTTTAGCGAGCTTAAGCACTCGCCTAAAAATTGGAGTAGAGATGGTAAGGGGAATGATATGTTTTTTCTTTCTGCCGGGCATATGTCACCTGTCTTTTACAGCGTATTAGCCCGTAGCGGCTATTTTCCTATTAAAGAACTTTCTACATTTAGGGTATTTGGAAGCCGCCTTCAAGGGCATCCGTGTGTAGAAAAGGGGCTTCCCGGTGTTTACGAGGCTTCTGGTTCACTAGGTCAAGGACTTTCTGTAGCGGCTGGAGCAGCTATCGGGAAGAAATTAAATAACGAAAATAATTATGTTTTTGTTTTAATGGGAGACGGAGAGAGTGAAGAGGGACAAAATTGGGAAGCTGCAATGTTTGCGGCACATAATAAAATTAATAATCTTATTGCCATTACAGACTGGAACGGACAACAAATAGATGGAACAACCGATTCCGTTATGGGTGTAGGCGATTTAGAGGCTAAATGGAAAGCTTTTGGATGGAATGTAATTGTTGCAGATGGTCATAATATGGAAGATATTCTTAATTCATTTAAGCAGGCAAAGCTAATGGAAGGCAAAGAAGAGAAGCCTGTAATGATTTTAATGAAGACCAGCATGGGCAAAGGGGTAGATTTTATGGAGGGGACTTGCGAATGGCATGGTAAAGCACCAAAGCCCGAAGTTGCCCAAAAAGCGCTTGCTCAGCTTGCCGAGACTCTTGGCGATTTTTAAACTCCTATTTTACTAGTATTAAGTTCTTTGAAGACTTGAACAACCCGCTTTAATCTATGTTATTATATAAAGTTTTAACAAATATATAATAATGTATGAAAATTATTAAATTAGCACTATTTGCTTTTGTAGGCGTTGCCGTTGCTTCATGTGATTGGGGCCCCGGCGCACTAGATGAGACTCAAGATCAAGTTCTCACTGTTGCCTATAAATCTGAAACAGCAGATTTTTCAAAGTTTCAGAGCTATGCAATTACTGACTCTATTTCCGTTGTATATAAGGGAAAGAAGTTTAGACTTCAGAACGATACAACAGATCTTATAATTGCGCAAGTTGTTCAAAATATGAACAAAAACGGGTATAAACAAGTTGCAGCCCAATCTAATCCAAATCTTGTTGTTGATGTAAGTTATATTCAATCTACAAATACAACAATATATCCCGGATATTGGAATGATTGGGATTGGTGGTGGGATTCCTACCATTATCCATGGCAATCCTGGTATCCATATTACCCTTATCACATGCCAACAGTTATTTCTTCTTATACAACCGGCAGTGTTATAATTGAGATTGCCGATATGGTTAACATAGCTTCGGAATCTAGCATTCCTATTGTGTGGCACGGCCTAATAAGGAGCATCCTTAACGGCACACATCCTAAAGGAGAGCTACTATCGTCAATTGATGAAGTATTTACAATTTTGCCCCCTAAATAATATAACACACTAAGTATATGAAGAAAATAATTTTAATTCTGGCAATGGGCTTAAGTTGTGTTAGCATAGTTAAAGCACAATCTTATGGCAACAATATGAGACAAATATATTCTCTTAATTATCAAATGAGTATTCCTCTTGGTGGTTCAAAAGATTTTGTTTCAAAGGCAAGTTTTGAGGGAATAAATATTAACTGGGCCTATTTCGTAACAAATAATTTGGCTGTGGGAGTAGATCTTACATACAATAATTATCACGAAAATTTTGGACAGAAAATTTATAGGCCAAATGATTTTACAGCTATAAATGCTGCACAATATAGGTATACACAAGTATTTCCTATTAAAGCTCAAATAAAATACTTTTTTACACCCAATAGGTTCATTAAGGTTTATGCCGGATTAGGTATAGGAGCACTAAGTGCCGGAGAACACGTTGTAATACAAGACATTGATGTTTGGGATAACAATTGGGGATTCCTTTTGGCTCCCGAGGTTGGAATGTTAATTCCATTTGGCAGCAAAGCTATATGGGGAGCAAACATAACAGCCGGGTACAATTGGAGCAGTAATAAAAGTACTTTTGGAAATATTGATATTAAAAACAGACAGGCCTTTTACTTTAATATAGGCCTTTATATAGCCCTCTTTTAGAGGAATAAACAACACTAAATCTCTTAAATAACTATAATGGAAAGACAACAATTTATAAACACCGGTAACAAAGACACCAGAAGTGGCTTTGGGGCCGGTTTGTCTGCAGCAGGCAACGCAAACGCAAACGTAGTTGCTCTTTGTGCAGACCTTACAGGTTCGTTAAAAATGGATGCATTTGCAAAAGAGCATCCCGATAGATTTTTTCAGGCAGGCATTGCCGAAGCTAATATGATTGGCGTGGGTGCAGGATTGTCGCTAGGTGGAAAAATTCCATTTGTTGGCTCATTTGCAGCCTTTGCAACTGGAAGAGTATACGATCAAATACGCCAAAGTATTGCATATTCCAACACAAACGTTAAAATAGCAGCCTCACATGCCGGTATTACCCTAGGAGAAGATGGTGCAACACACCAAATTCTAGAAGACATAGGGCTCATGAGAATGTTACCCAATATGATTGTTATAAATCCATGCGATTACAATCAAACAAAAGCTGCAACTATTGCAGCAAGTGAACACGTAGGACCGGTATATTTAAGATTTGGTCGTCCTAGTGTTCCTAATTTTACACCGCAAGATCAAAAATTTGAAATAGGGAAAGCCCTTAAATTAATTGAGGGAACAGATGTTTCAATTTTTGCTACCGGGCATCTTGTATGGGAAGCAATTCAAGCAGCAGAAACTCTAGAAAAAGAGGGAATAAAAGCAGAAGTAATAAATATTCATACTATTAAGCCTCTTGATATAAAATCGGTACTTGAATCTGTGGCAAAAACAAAAGCTGTAGTAGTTGCAGAAGAGCATTTTATAGCAGGTGGGCTTGGGGAACTTATAGCCGGCACTCTTGCCGCAAATAATCCTGCTCCTATTGAATATGTTGCAATAAACGATAAATTTGGACAGAGCGGAACACCTGCAGAACTTATGAAAGCATACGGACTAGATTCGGTTAATATTATTAAGTCTGTCAAAAAAGTTATTTCACGTAAGTAGTTTAATAGCTGCACAATTTTTGCAGTTATAGTTACACCTAGTAAACAAAAACTTTAGTGGAAGACAAGGAGATACTTATTATATATAAAGAAGAGGGCAAACAAGAGTATGCCTTTAATCTTCTCGTCAAAAAATATAGTGAAAGATTATATTGGCACATTAGGAAGCTTACATGCTCCCATGATGATGCCAATGATCTTTTGCAATCTACTTTAGTAAAAGCTTGGAAATACTTACCAGAATTTAGAGAAGAATCAAAACTGTATACGTGGCTATACCGCATTGCAACTAATGAGACGCTCACATTCCTTAAAAAGAAAAGGCTTACGGCAGTACTTTCTTTGAGTAACTACGAAGCAATTTTGGAAAACAAACTTAAATATGATTCAAGTTTTAATGGAGACAAATTACAACTTGCCCTACAAAAAGCAATTATAAAACTTCCCGATAAACAAAAAGCCGTATTTAGTCTTCGCTATTTTCAAGATTTAAAATATGAGGAGATGTCGGAAATATTAAATACATCTGTGGGTGCGTTAAAAGCATCATATCATCATGCTTATCAAAAAATTAAAGCTGAACTAGAAGAAACATTTGACGAATAAAATTTCATAAAATTAATCCTTTTGAAATAAGTATAGTCTAAGAAGAATAAAATGAAATTTAATAACATAACAAATACAAGGAAAATGGATAAAAAGCAGAAACCAACTGATATTCTGCAAACTCCCTCTCTTAAAGAAAATCCGTTTACAGTGCAGGAAGGGTATTTTAGCGGAATTGAGGATGAACTTCATGCCAAAATACATGGTAGAGGCAGCGAGTCTCATTCTACCTATTCGAATCTTCGCACCGTAATGGCAATGGCCGCTATGTTTGCTTTAATATTTGGACTTGGGTACAGCGTATTATATATTACAAATACAGACAATACAAAAAGCAGGAGAGATAGTATTAATACAACTACCAGTAGCGCAACCATAGCAGAAGACCCTATATCAGATACAGAACTTTTACAATATTTTGGGCAACACTTTGGACAATATATTGGAGATGAAGCCTCGTATAATCAAGAAACTTTAAGGAACATTAAAGTAGCAGAGCATCCGGTAAATAAAGAGGAGATAGAACAGTATTTAATAGATAGTAATGTTCCGTCACTTGTAGTAATTGCAGCTCTGGAATAAACTAACAATATTAACACAACTATATAAATATGAAGCTTTTAATTGCAGTTGCATTTTTTATGATAACAAGTACGTTATTAATTGCACAAAATAATATTAAAACATCATTATCGGATGCAACAGTTAATATATCTAAGTCTGAGATAAGCACTTCAACTACTAATAACTGTAATAGGAATGATGCTAAATTAGACGGGCAAGAGGATCAAGAGCGCAAGCATCCTTCTAGGCAAGAGATTATGAGCCAAAAAATAGCATTCTTTTCACAAGAACTTAATCTCACCCAACAAGAAGCTGAGCAATTTTGGCCGGTATATAACGAAAGTTGGCACGCTCGCGGAAGAGCCAGAAGGGAAACAATAAATAACCTCAACAAATTAAATGAGGCATTAGAAGCAAATCCTCCTGTTTCAGACTCACAAATACAGGCACTATCAGATACCTATTTAGAGAGTTTTAAAAAAGAAGGCAATTTATATATCTCTTACTTTAATAATTTTAAACGAGTACTTCCGTTAAGAAAGGCCGTAAAGGTATTTAGTGCAGAAGAAAAGTTTAGAGTAATTCTAATAAAACAATTAAGAGGGAAGTAGTATAGGGGCAAACAAATTAGCGTTTTCGCTACGCGAATAAAAAGTTCTAAGAATAAGGAACACCTCTTTTTGTTTTATTGAGTGCAAGTGTATACAACTTATCTTGTTATTAAGATAAAACCTTACACTATCTAAAACCATTTGCATAGGGGGGTATATAGGCAAAGATGCCGATAGCTGGTCAGTATCAACTGTGCAGTATTTAAGAAGATCTTTTATAGCAAACTCATCACATAAATTAAGATGTTTATTATCAAAACCAAGGACTATAAACTCAGAATCTGCCTCTGCAAAGCCTTTACCATCGTGGTTACTTGGAATATATACCATCTCTCCACCTAATAGTGCTTTAGTCCCAACATTTTTAAATGCAAGTCTCATTTTTCCACTTTGCAAAAAAATAATATAATGCATCTCTTTATCTAACAATACAAAATCCTCATCTTTTTTAAGAGACTGTATACTAAATCCTATTGATTTATCTTTTAAATAATTTACACACGAAATATGTTCCTCGGGATATAATAGTTTCATAATATTAAAGTTTAATACAACAAAGATAATAAATTGCTTAATAATACTAGTAAAAATCTACCGCAACTTAGCTTTAAATTTTATATTAAAAATTAAGATAAAAATTACAAGTAAGTTCCTTATATTGTAGGGTATAATTGCCATTCTCCATTATAATAAGTTCTTCTTCTACACATACAGGCAAAGGGTTAATTGCAACAGTAAGTTTAAACTCAATAAGGTATCTTTTAGGCATTTTATTGGCGGTTGTACGTACTTTACATAGCCGTACCGGAACTAATACAGGGTTAAAATCTAAATTATTACATGCAGCAGCTAAAAGAAAATTTATTTTACATAAAAATTGTTCTCCCTCATCTGCCGGAAGAACAATAGCAAGTGTCCCCTCCTCCTTAAGGAGCATAGTGGAATACCGTATAATTTCACTTTGTGAAAGGGTTGTTGTATGACGGGCATTTGATTTAGCTTCTACCGGCGATTTAAGAGAGTCTATAAAATATGGAGGATTTGAAAAAATGAGATCATATTTATTGTTTGCTAACAGTGTTGGCGCTATAACCAGCGCATATTGTTGCAGAGAGTGGTATTCTGCCTTAAGAGTTATACTCCCGGTACCACTGCCCCATGGCGAATTTGCAAAATTTTTAACGGCTTCTTTATACGATTCCAAATCTATCTCCAAAGCATTAATTACAACTGTTATTCTGCCATTTTGTATTTGGGATACTCTTTGAGCAGCCATAAGTGCTATTACACCGGTACCTGTTCCTACGTCTAACATTCTTGCAGTTTTATCTTGCGATAAATCTACTAGTACCTGTGGCAATCTCATCCACGCCCCAAGCAATACACCGTCTGTGTTTACTCGCATAGCGGAGTGAGCTTGTTGTACTGTAAATTTTTTAAATTTGAACTCCATCTTTCATTTCTAAACAACGATCACACATTTTAGCAAGGTCTTTTTCGTGAGTTACAATTACAATAGTTTGCCCATACTTACGTCTTAGCTCAAAAAATAAATTATGCAATTCTTCTTTATTTTTACTGTCAAGGTTTCCCGATGGTTCATCGGCAAATAATACCGCCGGTTTATTTATAAGTGCTCGTGCAACAGCAACCCTCTGCTGCTCGCCTCCGCTCATTTGCCCTGGTTTATGACCAATTCTCTCTTTTAATCCAAGGTCAGCAAGAAGATCTGCTGCCCTTATTCGTATCTCTTTTTCGCTCCACTGTTCTGCATTATCCACCTCTTTTTTCCATCCTCTTCCCATATTTGACTTTGCTATAAGGGCAGGCATCATAACATTTTCCAATGCCGTAAACTCGGGCAGTAAATGGTGAAATTGAAATACAAATCCTATTTTTCTATTTCTAAAAACTGATAATTTATTTGATGAGAGAGAAAATATATTTACGCCGTTAATAATAACTTCGCCACTATCGGGATACAAAAGTGAGCCCATAATTTGCAGTAAAGTAGATTTACCGGCACCGCTCACACCTACAATACTTACAATTTCTCCCTCTGATATAGAGAGGTTTATCCCTTTAAGTACTCTTAAGTCTCCGTAAGATTTTATTATCTCTTTGCACTCAATCATATTGCTCTTTTTTATAATCCCAATAGGCAAATATACTGCTTTATCTTTTGATAATATACAATGAGATAAAAAATAGAGGCCATCTTTGCAGATGACCCCTTTGCTATTATTTATTTTTTTACTATTCTTCTTTCTCGGTTGCTTCGTATGCTTTAAGTAATTTATCTTGAACTTCTGTAGGTACTTGTTGGTAATCTGCAAATGTCATGGTAAATGTTGCACGTCCGCTGGTAAGTGAACTTAATGTTGTGGAGTATTTGTAAAGTTCTGCTAAAGGAACGCGAGCTTTTAAAATTTCAAAACCACTATCGCTGCTCATACCCATAATCATAGCACGTCTGTTTTGCAAATCACTCATTACATCTCCCATATAATCGCCCGGAACAAATATTTCTATGTTATATACAGGCTCCATAATTTTAGGACCGGCTTTTTTAAATGCCTCTTTAAAAGCTTGTCTACCTGCAAGTTTAAATGCAAGTTCATTTGAATCTACGGGATGCATTTTGCCATCATATATATAAACACGAATATCACGTGCATAAGAACCTGTAAGAGGCCCTTCGGTCATTTTTTCCATTATTCCTTTAAGAATAGCCGGCATAAATCTGGCATCTATAGAACCTCCAACAATGCAGTTATAGTATTCTAATTTTCCACCCCACTCTAAAGGATATTCTTCTTTCCCTTTTACATTTAGGATAAGATCTTGGCCATTTACCTTAAATTTATTGTTTTGAGGAGCACCATCTACATAAGGCTCTATTAAAAGGTGAACTTCTCCAAATTGCCCTGCTCCACCAGATTGTTTTTTATGACGGTAATCTGCTACAGAAACTTTAGTAATTGTTTCTCTGTATGGAATTTTTGGAGCAAATAATTCAATCTCTAACTTATGTATATTATTTATATGCCATTTAAGAATATTTATGTGATGTTCCCCTTGTCCACTAAGAATAATCTGTTTAAGTTCTTTTGAGTACTCAACAATTATTGTAGGATCTTCTGCGTTTGCTCTATTAAGAATTTCGCCTAATTTCTCATCATCTTTTTCTTCCCTAGCCTTTATAGCTGTTCTGAATTTAGGAGCAGGGAATTTTGTTGGTTTAAACACATATTCACAATTACCGGCGTTAAGAGTTTGCCCGGTTTTAACCGATTTAAGTTTAACTGTACAAGCTATATCACCTGCCAACACTTCGGTTATTTTCTCTCTCTTTTTTCCTGCAGCAGCGTAAATTGTTGCAATTCTTTCTTTTGCCCCTGTCTCAGGATTTACAAGATCCATTCCTTCGACAAGTTTTCCTGACATTACTTTAAAGTATGAAACATCACCTAAATGTTGTTCCAACGCTGTTTTATATACAAATATAGAGGTTGGACCTGCTACATCAACTTTAACTTTAGTGCCGTCTTTTAATTCATTTTCAATTTTATCGGGAGCAGGAGCTGCATTAATAGTAAATTCCATAATTCTCTTTACTCCAATATCTTTCTTCGCCGATAGACAAAAAACAGGCATAATATCACCCTTCTGCATTCCAACTTTCATTCCTGCCCTTATTTCATCTTCTGTAAGGACCCCTTTATCAAAAAATGTTTCCATTAACGACTCATCATTTTCTGCACTCATCTCAACAAGTTGCTGGTGCAAAGCCTGAGCCTCATCTAAGTATTCTTGAGGTATCTCAAATGACTCTCTAGTGCCATTATCATCTTTAAATTTGTACATTTTCATTTTAAGTACATCTATAAAAGAATTAAAGCCCGTACCGGGATTAAGAGGGTATTGCACTAAAACTATTTTATTGCCAAACATGTTTTTTAGGGAGTCTAGCGTTGTATGCCAATCTTGTTTTTCACTATCCAGTTGATTTACCCCTATAATAATTGGTTTATTATGTTTTGCTGCATGACGCGCAAAAATCTCAGTTCCAACCTCGGCACCTTGCGTTGCATTTACAAGGAGAATACCTATTTCTGCAACAGAAAAGGCAGAATATACGCCACCAACAAAGTCATCGGAGCCCGGAGTATCTATAATATTGAATTTAGTATCCATAAATTCTGTATATAGTAGTGTTGAATAGATAGATCTTTGATATATCTGCTCAATCTCCGTATTATCACTTATTGTATTCTTTGCTTCTATTGTACCTCTGCGATCTATAACTTTTCCTTCAAACATCATAGTTTCTGCCAAAGTGGTTTTACCTGACTTAGAACTGCCTAAAAGGACAACGTTCCTCACATTGTTGGTATTATAAGTTTTCATCTTGGTTTAAATTTATATTTAAATTGTTTATAGTTAATTAGTTACTCTTTTTTTATACTAAGAGATTCAAATTTACTGTTTTTTTTTCTAAAATGCAATGACTCTTTAACAATTACACTAATTAGTTGTTTATTTTGCACCTTTTATATTTCTACAACTAACGTCTATATGTCATAGTTTTGCATCCATGAATAAGAACGAATATATAAAACAAAAAATCTATGAGGTTCGCCGGCAAAAAGGATATTCGCAAGAGTACATGGCCAGCATTTTAAAAATATCGTTAAATTCATACCGAAAGATTGAGAAAGGAGATACAAGTTTAGTTAGCACACGCCTTTACGATATAGCTAAAGCATTAGAAGTTAATTGCAACGAATTAGTTTTTGACGAAGAAAATAATAAACCCGATTATTCTTTGGCAGCACAAGAGAGGGAAGAACTTATTAGCACCATTGAGACTCTTAAAAAATATATTGCAACTCTAGAACAGTTAATTGCCCTCCAAAAAGAAAAGCTAGATAATATACGCTAGCTAATATTGGCGTAAATGTTTTTTATATACATTTGTCCTTTGGAAAAAGCACAAGCAATGAATTACACGTTCAAAGATAAAAAATGTAACCTTCTTCCGTATATGGCAGAAAATATTATTGAAGCCGGATGTGATGAGGCCGGCAGAGGTTGCCTTGCAGGGGCTGTTTATGCTGCCGCAGTAATTCTACCACAAAATTTTTATCACCCTTTATTAAACGACTCTAAGCAACTTACAGCTAAACAAAGAGAGCTTTTGCGTCCTATTATAGAAAAGGAAGCAATTGCATGGGGGGTTTGCGCTGTATCTCCCGCCGAAATTGATGAGATAAACATTTTACGCGCCTCAATTACAGGAATGCACCGAGCTTTAGATATGCTTAATGTAAAGCCTCAAGCCATTTTAGTAGATGGAAACTGTTTTTATAAATATAAGGATATTCCCCATACATGTGTAGTAAAAGGCGATAGTAAATATGCTTCAATTGCGGCAGCGTCTATTTTGGCAAAAACTCATAGAGATGAATACATGCTCAAACTTGCGGCGGAGTATCCTCAATATGGATGGAATAGAAACATGGCATATCCCACAAAAGAACATCGCAACGCAATCTTAAAATTTGGTATTACCCCATATCACCGCATGAGCTACAAATTATATCCTACTCTACTATAGGTAAGCGCATAAAACATGTGAGTTATTATTAATAGGGTTTATGATACTACTTATAATGTTTATGTTATATGTGTTAGTATTTAAATAGTTATCCGTAATATTATGCTAAATACTTTTTTACAAATAAAGCATACTAAGGAGACTTTACACCTCCTTTTACTTATCTGTAAATAGGAAAATATGCTGTAATTTGTTCTCCGTTCTTTGTTTATTTGCGTTCGTTTTTATATATTTGAATCTTTATCGGGAGATAAATAATAAGAATTTTAATTTTAATAATATAATTATTTATAAAAGTATGAGAAAAATTAGCTTTTTACTGATTTTTGCCCTTATTTTAGGTTCCATGCCTATGAGGGCCGATGAAGGTATGTGGATACTTCCACTACTCGAAAAACTGAATATAAAAAAGATGCAAGACTTAGGTGTTAAATTAACCGCCGAGGAAATTTACAGTATTAATCACTCTAGCCTAAAAGATGCTATTGTACATTTTGGAGGCGGATGTACTGCAGAAGTTGTTTCCGATAAAGGATTGTTGTTTACAAATCATCACTGTGGCTATGGGTCAATTCAAAAATTGAGTACTGTTGAACATGATTATTTAAATAATGGTTATTGGGCAATGAACTTACAAGAGGAACTGCCTGCAGATGGATTGTCAGTAACTTTTATTGACAAATTTACAGATGTTACGGCACGTATAGAAAAGGCGTTGGCAAAGGCAAAGGATGAAAAGGATAAAGAAGCAAGATATGAAAAAGAGGTTAAAGCAATTACCAAAGAGGCTTTGGCTAACGATAAAACATTAGATGCAGATGTATCAAGTTTTTATAATGGCAATGCTTATTATTTAATTACTACCCGTACCTACAAAGATATCCGTTTTGTGGGAGCACCTCCTTCATCAATTGGAAAATTTGGAGCAGATACCGATAATTGGATGTGGCCAAGGCATACAGGAGATTTTTCTGTATTTAGAATTTACGCCGATAAAAATAATAATCCTGCAAAATATTCGGCAGATAATGTTCCTTATACTCCAAAACAATCTTTAACCGTGTCTCTTAAGGGTGTAAAGCCTAATGATTATGCAATGATAATAGGGTTCCCCGGCCGTACTACAAGGTTTATGACATCTGAGGAGGCAAAAGAGACTCAACATATTAATAATGCTATAAGTATTTATACAAGAGGAATTAAGCAAGATATTTGGATGAATGATATGCAGGCCGATCCTAAAGTTAGAATACAGTATTCTAGTAAATACGCCGGTTCTTCTAATGGTTGGAAAAAATGGATTGGAATGAATGAGACATTTGATAAGCTTAAAGTTGTGGAACGTCGCATGGCAGATGAGGTTAAATTTACGCAATGGGTTAATGCTGATCCTCAAAGGATTGCTAAATATGGTAAGGCTCTTGATAAAATAAATACTGCTGTTAAAAATAGAGCTGCCGCAACTTACAATTCAAGATATTTAAACGAAACGCTTAATAGTATTGAAATAGCTAGAATGGCTAATCCTAGATATGCTACTAGATATGAGGCTTTTTATAAAGATTATTCTATGCCGCTAGATAAAAAATTGGCTAAAGAAATGATTAAAATTTATAAGGAAAAAGCAGCAAAAGAGTATCTTCCGTCTTTTTATGGCATAATTGATTCTAACTTTGGAGGAGATATTAATAAATATGTAGATAACCTATACGCTACATCTGTTTACTCCGATATTAATAAATATAAGGCAGCCATTGATAGTAAGGCAGATCTTTCTACAGATCCTGTAAATGTTGTTGTAAATTCCGTAAAAGAGGTTATTTTAAAGCTAACTCCTCTTTTAAATGCAGATGTAAATAGCTATTGGGATGGCAAAAAAGAATATGTTGCCGGCATTTTGGAAATGAGAGGAAACGATGCCATGTACCCCGATGCAAACTCTACAATGCGCCTTACATACGGCCAAATACTTCCTTACTCACCTAGAGATGCCGTTGAATATGACTATGTTACAACGTTAGATGGAGTAATGCAGAAAGAAGATCCTAATAACTGGGAGTTTGTTGTCCCTGCAAAACTTAAAGAGCTTTATAAAGCAAAAGATTTTACAAATGCAAAATATGGGACTTATGCTCTTGAAAACGGTAAAATGCCTGTTGCATTTTTGTCTAACAACGATATTACCGGTGGAAATTCGGGCAGTCCTGTATTAAATGCAAAGGGAGAGCTTTTAGGTCTTGCTTTTGATGGTAATTGGGAGGCTATGAGCGGTGATGTTATTTTTGAACCTTCATTACAAAGATGTATTAATGTAGATGTTCGTTACGTATTGTTTATTATAGATAAATTTGGCGGAGCCGGATATTTATTGGACGAAATGAAAATTGCCCGATAATGACAACAATAGAAATAGAAAAATTGCTGGATGGAGTTATCCATCCGGCTTTTGATAAAAGTATAATTAGTCTTGGGATTGTTGAGGATATTACTATTGATGACAAAACTAATAAGATAAAGTTTAAATTAGTATTTAAATCTCCCGATGCCCTTAGCTCTAGTATTAAGCGCGCATGCGAGGAGGTTGTTATGCGTGCCTATCCTAATGCTAAAGTGAGCATTATAGAGATGGTTAGAGAGGGGGCAAAACCAAAGAAAAAGAGCGTTTTGGAACTTGGACAGGAACAGTTAGAAAATGTGGATAAAATTATTGCCGTTGCATCTGGTAAAGGTGGCGTTGGAAAATCTACTGTTTCTGTGAATATAGCTATAGCCCTTGCCAAAATGGGATATAAAGTTGGGTTGGCCGATGCCGATGTATACGGTCCTTCTATTCCAAAAATGACAGGAACAGAGGGAGAAATACCTGCTGTTGAATATAACTACGAAGATGGATATTGCGATAATGGGGAAGCTGCAGCTGAGGCGGGTGTTAATCCAAAGACAGGAGCGCCTCTTGTGGGTAAACATGGTAAAACTGTTTCCGAATTAATTATACCAATGGAAAAGTACGGAGTTAAATGGATGTCTATTGGATATTTTGCAGCACCGGAACAGGCACTTATATGGAGAGGGCCAATGGCCTGCAATGCCCTTAAACAGATGATTTTACAGGTAAAATGGGGGGAACTTGATTTTTTGATGCTGGATTTGCCTCCGGGAACAGGGGATATTCATATTAGTTTAGTACATGATATTCCTCTATCGGGAGCAATAATTGTTACTACTCCACAAGCTGTTGCCCTTGCAGATGTTGAAAAGGGGATAAATATGTTCCGCAATAAAGATATAAATAAACATATCTACGGATTAATTGAGAATATGGCTTGGTTTACTCCTGCCGAACTTCCAAATAATAAGTATTATATTTTTGGGAAAGATGGCGGAAAGGAGATGGCAACCAAGTATGATGTGCCATTGCTGGGACAAATTCCGTTAGTGCAGAGTATCCGCGAGAGTGGAGATGCCGGTGTTCCGGCCGCTGTTGGAGACGGGCCTTTGTTTGAGGCATTTGAGCAGGTAGTCAAAAAAATACTGGAAATAAATTAAAAGTCCTAAAAAGCATACACAAATAAAAAAATATACAAATAAAAAAATGAAAAGAATCTTTTTGACACTGTTTACAGTAGTATGTTTTATTACCGCTTTTGCTCAAACTTCCGCAAAAACAATAACCATTCAGGGAAACGTTAAATTTAATGATGATAAGTCCAAAATGAAAATATTCAGAATAGAAAATTCTGATAAAATAATTGTGGGTGAATTTAGTATAGGTAAAGAGAATACTTTCAATTATCAAATGAAAGTTGAACAACCGGGCACCTATACATTATCATATAATCAGTGGGAAAACCTCCAATTTTGGGCAGAAGATGAAAATATAGAGGTTAATTTTAAGGGGATAGATACTATTGCTATGGAGAAAACGCCCCCCCCACCTTTCCTTGAAATAATAAATGCCGGCCCAAAAAATCACTTAATGAATCTTGTGAACTATAATGAATACAGAAACCATCAACTGATGTTAAGTTTTGGTGATATTGCATATAAAGCTGATTTTAAAGATGATGGCGCCAAAAGAAAATTCTGTTTAACCATTTATAGTACCCTTTATGCAGATTTAGCAGAACGTGAAAGATTTCTTGCTGATAAATATTATTATCTTACAAGTGTTACGGATATCTTTCAAAGACTTAAAGATGGTAAAGATCAAGAACTTATAGATAAAATTACTAAAGCACATCCCAACTATGCCCCTTTGACAAAAATTATAGAAGCCAAAAAGATTGCAAAGGAGAATGTAGAAAAGATGAACATAGGCAATATGGCTCCCGATTTTAAATTTCAAACTGCCGACGGCAAAAAGAATTTGGGACCTCTGGATTTTAGAGGTAAATACCTTTTGATAGATTTTTGGGCAAGTTGGTGCGCCCCGTGTCGCAGCGAAATTCCCCACCTGAAAGAGTATTATGAATTATTCAAGGGCAAGGGGGTTGAATTTTTAAGTGTCTCTATAGATAGTAAAGCTGAAGCCTGGATAAACGCAATGGATCAAGAGAAAATGACATGGCCTCAGGTTTTGGCTCCGGAATCGGGAAAAACAATCACAAAACTTTATCAGTTCTCCGGTATTCCGTTCATTATCCTTTTGGACAAAGAGGGCAAAATAATTGCAAAGCAGATACGAGGAGAAAATATTAAAAAATTATTAGAAGAGGTAACAAAATAATTATTGGAAGATATAATAAATAACAGGGTGGCTAAAAATTACTTTTAGCCACCCTTATTATTCAGACACAAATATTCACCTCTATCTGACAGTATTCTGTTGTATATCATTGTTGCCGGGATTATTTACAACTGACTCTGCAAAAGGCATAATCCAAAGGTGAGAGTCTGGTTTTAGGGTATACGTAACACCTTTATACTCTTTAGAAAGGGCTGTCGCAAATTTGGCATCTTTATTAAATCTGCGCATTTCCCAAAAAGGAATAGCAGTTTGTAAATATTCATTCTCTTTATCTGTGCGGATATATTTTATAGCCTCCTCAAAAGATGCAGCAGAGAGAGGTTTATAATCGGCAGCAAGAATACGTGTCTTGCGAACTTTATTAACAAGAGCCATAGCTCCCAATAAATCATTCTTACGTGCAAGGCACTCTGCCTTTATATAATACATCTCGGGAGTAGTAATACCTCCGCCGTTGAAATTATCATTCCTGATACCCGTATATCTATTACCTGTTGAATATGTTCTGTATTTCCATTTTGTTTTAAGCCTTAAATCTCCTTTTTCAAATCTGTTTGCTCGTTCTATAGGGAGAGCAAAAGTGGTACCTGACAATGAGTAAGCATAAGAGGCCATACTAGAAAAAGCAAAAATATAATTTTCTGGATTATCCAGAGTCACATACGGATAACCCGCCGTATAGTTAGCCGGATCGTCATAATTAGCTTTATTTGTCGCATAATAAGGACGCCAATCATATAACTTATCATTTATGGCCAATGCCTTATCGGCATAAATTAAAGCGTTATCATAATCTCCCATTTGTAAATAAACTCGCGCTAAAATAGCATATCCTGCCCCCCTTGTAGGGTGGAATGGAGTCTCTCCTAAAAGCGGAAGGGCATTAAAAGAGGTCTCATCAAGGTCACTCAAAATAAACTTATACATCTGCTCTATTGTAGCCTGAGGAGATTTTGCCTCCACACTTGCGCTGGTAATTAAAGGGATACTTAATGTAGTAGCAGCTTTCTCTTTTGTGTATTGATCGGCAAAATAATTTGTAAGGTGAAAATATGTCATTGCCCTTAAAACTTTAGCCTGAGCTTTAATCATTGCCTTTTGTTCTATAGTACATTCTGTTAAATTATCAGCATCCTCAATAATGAGATTCCAGTGAGAAATAGCCTTATATCCGTAATTATATGGAGAAGCATTAGAACTAAGCATAGGATTATTATCCTGAACTTTTCTATCGGCAGCCTCATCCCACATATAATTAATCCTGATTAATTCTGCCGAATTCATATTGGCATCTGTTTTAAAAATATCGTTAAGCAGACAAATTTGCTGCATATTATCAAAATAATGATTTTCATAATACTTTATAAAAGCATTATAATCCTCATATGTTTGAGGAATTTTTTCCCCTTTTGGAATCGTTCCCAAAAAATCGCTACAGGAGGTAATTATCAAAGAGAAGACAACTCCTATAATGATTTGTTTTGCTATATTAATTTTATTCATATCCGTTATATTTACTTTTATTAGAAACTAAGATTTAAAGAGAACACATAATTAGGACTTAATTTTCCCCCACCATAAGGATTAATCCTCCGGTTTAGTGAAGGAAGTGCTTTTTTATCAAAAGCAAGAATAGCAACATTCTCCACATTAAACCTGAATTTAATTCCTCCCATTTTCATTTTCTCGCAAATACCTTTAGGAAGACGGTATGCTATTGATATATTATGTAATCTTATATTAGAAGCATTATATATAAACTTATCCGAGCGGGAGTAAAGAGAAGATCTATGTGTATTATAGCCATCCATATCGTTATACATTAATCTTGGCACATCTGTTTTTAACTCGTCTCCGGCCTCTCTCCAACGATTCACAATATCTTTAGACGTTTCCTGTATAAAACCTGAAACCATATTAATTGATGCAATATTATAATCACGTAATTTATGGCCCGCTTCAAGCACTAACATTGCAGATAAATCAAAGTTTTTATAAGAGAAAACCGTTGAGAAAGTGCCACTATGAACAGGGATTGTTGTTCCTGAATATACTAATGCGTTAACATCGGAATCGGAAATAGGGCCTGTAGTTATTTCTCCCTTAGCATTATAAACCTGCGGGTTACCCTCTTTATCCAACCCTGCCCATTTATAGGCATAAATGGCAGAATAAGGCTCTCCCACAGTGGGATAACTATTAGGGAACTCATACATCATGTTTATTGAAGTTGGCTCAATTGCAACGTGCTTAACCGTATTTTTATTATAAGCATACAATACGGTTGCATTCCAGTTAAAGTTTTTAGATTGAATAATA
Source organism: Bacteroidales bacterium (assembly GCA_036659275.1). Taxonomy (GTDB): domain Bacteria; phylum Bacteroidota; class Bacteroidia; order Bacteroidales; family UBA932; genus Egerieousia. The sequence continues at coordinate 42,306 of JAVXCW010000016.1, forward strand.
TCTCCGCGGAGAGTAAACTCAACTCCGCTGTTTACCATCTTACCATTATTCGCAGTTAATGTTATATAAGACAACCCTTGCGTAGGACTTCCGTTAATATTAGCAAGCAGATCAACACTATATTTGTGATAATACTCTATAGTACCATAAATACGATTATTAAAAGCGGCAATATCCAGTCCAATATTGGTTGTAGTAGTTTTCTCCCAGCGAATATCCTTGTTCGGTGGAGTTTTAATAAATCCGGCAGTACCTGCGCCGTTAAACGTGTCATTAAAATACCGTGCAACAAGATATGGAGCCGTATTACGCCCTATATTACCCCCTATTCCATAAGAAGCACGCAATTTCAGTTGGTTAATCTTGTCTATATTAAAAAAACTCTCGTTATTAATCAGCCAACTTGCACCAACAGACCAAAGCGGTTTGTTTTGATCTTTAATATTGCTACCCCACAAATTTGAGCGGTCCCAACGCATACTTGCCGATAACACATATTTATTATCATAAGTATAACCTAAATTTGAATAAATAGAGACAAAACGGTTTATCAGTTCGGAAGAGACAGCTGTGCTGCTTAATGTACGACGGCCGTTTATACCCGATACACCGGCAGATAAAGCCTTAGCATCTATATTAGCCCACGTAAGAATCAGAGGATCATACCCATAATAATAATGATCGTCATATGATAATTTAGTGCTGCGCACTTCATTACCCAACAAAAAAATTACATTATGTTTTTTTGCAAATGTTTTGTTAAGATTAATCTGATGTCTGAAGTTATAAGCATTAGTTTTATAATTTTCAACGTAATAAGTATTTCCGTTAGGGATATTATACACAAGGGTATTATTTGCAGAAAGAGATGTAAAATTATTTATTAATGTTTTTGTAATTTGCGATTCTTTATTTCCAAACATATTAGCGTCAGTATAAGAATTTTCATATTGGAACATTACATCATAATTTAGCCATGATGTTAAATCAAACTTCAACTTCCCGTATGCACGGCTATTAAATTCATTACTCTTTTTTATACGATAGTTGATCTCTTCCATGGGGGTAATAAGCTCGCTGTGCATCCCGTATTTCTCTATATTATCTCTATACTCTTTTTTGTTCTGATGAACCGATGTAACATAAGCACCATTCGCATTAACAAGTTCATCATACGGAAGATATGAAAAACCAGGAGAGAGTGCAGAATAAGTTTGTCTCTTGCTTTCTCCGTATTTGAGATATACTCCGGCATCTGCAGTAAGCCAACTGGTAATCTTTATTGTATTAGATAAGTTTATACTTAGCTTACTATCGTTACTATTAATATCTTCATAACTATTTCTCCAATATGTGGCAGATCCGTTAAAAGTATTTTTATTGGTAGTTTTGCCCAATCTTATATTATACTGTTGATAAAAAGGGTTTCTCTTGGTATACTCCTTAACCTGATCCGTATATTTATACCCTTTTGAAGCCAGATTATTTAGAATAGCATCTGCTTGAGATTGTGTAATCTCTCCTGTATACAACTTCAATAAGGCATCAACTCCTGCGCTGGGATAGGCACCGTCATTTCTAATCTGGTCTGCTTTAGTAATAGCCGCAATTCCTCCTGCATTTAAATCTGCGTTCCCCCTTGCCCACTCACGCTGCATATCAACAATATCTGCAGAATTTGTATTATAACCGTTATAATATTTATAAGGGGTTACGGTTAACGTTGCAGAAGCCTCAATCTCCGTTTTACCCTCTTTTGCTTTTCTTGTAGTAATAACAATCACGCCATTAGCAGCACGTGCTCCGTAAATTGAAGCTGCCGCCGCATCTTTTAAAAATGTAATGTTTTCAATATCCTCAGGGTTAAGATCCGGCATATTCTCAACAATTCCTTTTTTATCAAAAGTAGTATTTTCAACGGGAAAACCGTCAATCACAACCATAGGCTGGGATATAGCATTCATGGTGGTAATACCCCTTATCTGACCATTTGTATAACCGGCAACCTGCCCTTCCAGCATACTTTTAAGATCATTATTTCTTACAAGCTCCAAGGTTTTTCTTTCTACCTTAGCAAAAGACCCTGTTGCCCTCTCTTTGGAAATAGTCTGATACCCTGTTACAACTACATCTTGCAAAGCAATAGCATCTGGTTTTAATGAAACATTTAAAACAGCCCCTTTTCCAACGGCAGACTCATACTCCGCCATACCAATTGAAGCAAAAGAAAGAACATCTCCCTCTTTTGCTTCAATAAAATATTTGCCGGTTATCTCCGATGCAACAAATTTTCCAGTTGCTTTATTTTTAACAGTTACCCCCGGAAGAGGATCTCCAAGATCATCCACAATCATACCGGAAATTACAACTGTTTCCTTATCTGTCGCCAATGTTGGGGCAACTCCTTTGGGAGCCAAGATAATTTGAGTTCCATCAATTTTGTATGAAATCTCCTTTTTAGAAAAAATTGCTTCAAGTACTTTTAAGATAGGAGCATTATTGGTGCTGTAAGATAAATCAATCTTTCCGGAAACCTCCTTCAAAGCATTTGAGTACACAAAAGTATAACCTGTTTGTTTGGTTATCTCCTTTAATATTGTACTTATGGGAGTATCCTTAAAGTTTAGATTTAATTTTTGTGCGTAAACGTTTGTTGTAACAACAAAACACAACACGACCAAGGCGAAAAGCCTGTAAAATAGTTTGGGTACATTTTTTATTTTCATGATAAAAATCATATTAGGTTTCTTGTAAAACAGAAACTCCCAAATATACCCTAATTTTTTTCTTTATTTTCTCTCTCTTAACACAACCTTATTTTTATCTGCCGTGTAATCAATTAGAGTACAGAACTTAAGCATCTCCATAATTTGTACAATTGATTCAGAGCGAAATGTTGCCGTAATAGTATAATCTAAAATAGAAGCATCTTTTACCTCAAAGATTGTCCCGTGCCATCTCTCTAAACTCTTAATAACATCGCTCAAAGGGGTATTATCAAAAATCAAACGTCCTTCGTGCCATGCAATTTCATCTATTATATTGTCAACAGGTTTTAATATGGGTTTATCAGGAGTTTTATCTTCTATTTCATATACTTGATTAGGGAGTATTCCAATGATAGTCTCCTCTCCCTTTTTATTATGAGTAATAATATCTATCTTCCCATTAAATAACGTAGCAACGGCCTTAATATCATTGTCATAAGACCTAACATTAAACGTAGTTCCGTACACTTTTATCTTAAAATTTTTATTTGTACTTACCACCATGGGAATATTTTTATTCTTAACCACCTCAAACAACGCCTCTCCACTTATCTCCACCTCGCGCGTATCCCCTTCAAAACGGCACGGATAAGTTATTTTGGAATCGGAGTTAAGCCACACAACAGAACCATCGGGAAGCTCTAATCTTGCCTTAGCCCCCTTTACTGTATAGTAAAAATTCTTCTGATTGGCAGGTACACTTGCCAAAGAAACAACATTAGGGGTCTCAATTACCTTATCAATAAAAATATCAAAATCAATCATGTTTAAGCTCACCGATATAAGCAAGAGAACGGATGCCACAGCAAAGCTCCATTTATAAAAAACAAGCCTGCGAGAGATATTTCTCTCCTTTATAGCCTCCGTTTTATGTGTTGTTAATGCTCTTATCTCGTTAAGTTCCCGCTCTGTAGCAGCATCATTCGATAAGTTTTGTGACAACCATAAATTCTTTAAGACTATATAATACTCTTTATTCTCCTTGCATTTACTAACCCAAGAAAGGACCTGAGCCTCCTCCACTTGCGAAGTAACTCCTTTAATAAATTTTAATAGTAATTCCTTTGTCATATAATATCTATCCAATTAGTAAACAATATACTCAACAAATACCCTATAAAAAAAGGGAGATAGTCTTTTAAATCTTTTCTTAACTCCCTTAAAGCCATAGAAATACGATACTCGACGGTTTTAACCGAAATATTCTGTTCCATTGCTATTTCATTATATTTCATGTTTTTTTCACGACAAAGAAGAAATGTTTCCCGCACTTTAGCCGGCAATCTGTTCATTGTCTCTAATGTAATCTGTTGAATCTCTTTTGTATAAACGGAGGTAGAAGAACTGTGCGTTAATGCACTAATATCCAATGTTTCTCTAGTATGCTCAAGAGAATAATTACAATACTTTCTCTGAGATTCTTTTTTATTTAAAATATTCAGACTTTTATTTTTTGCAATAAAAAACAAATACGGTAATAGATTCTCATTAAAATTTACCCTTTCCTTATTCTCCCATAATACCACAAAAGTCTCCTGTGCCACACACTTTGCAGAATCATAATCATGCAGATACCCCTGAACAAAAGAGCGTATCTTATGGAAATTGCCGGTATAGCACTCCTCAAAAATCAGAGAATAATATGAATTATCTTTTATCATTTGCAAAAATTGCAAAAGAATTATAAAATAGTTGAACTTTCTTAAAGCTATT